>NZ_JBFTNF010000003.1:0-364767 GCF_056397345.1 Cupriavidus sp. 05N38 | reverse complement strand
ACGTGCGCCAGGTGCGCAAGGACTGCGCCGCGGTGATCCTGTACACGGCCGAGAAAGCCACCTGGATGGCCGGCGAATCGGTGCAGATCCTGGGCGGCAACGGTTATATCAACGAATACCCGGTGGGCCGCCTGTGGCGCGACGCCAAGTTGTACGAGATCGGCGCCGGCACCTCGGAGATCCGCCGCATGCTGATCGGGCGCGAACTGTACGCCGAGACCATGTGATGCCGGCGTGACACCTGGCCGGGGGCCGGCATTGCGCCGGCCATCGCACCAAACAGCCAGCGCCGGTTTCCCGAACCAATTTACAATCTCCGGAACTTGTCGTCGTCTCTTCCTCGCCACCGGCCCGTGCCATGTCTCACTTCCCCAAGCTGCTGTCCTCGCAGATCGCGTACGACGTGGCCCGCACCATGCTGGACGGGTTCGACAAGCACTACCGCCTGTTCCGCGAAGTCAGCCACCAGGCCAAGCTGAGCTTCGAGGCGGCGGACTGGCACGGCCTGCAGCAGCTCCAGCGCGACCGCATCGCCTTCTATAACGAACGCGTGCGCGAGACCAGCCTGATCCTGGAGGACGAATACGATGCGGAAAACATCGAAGACGAGATCTGGCAGCAGATCAAGCTGCACTACATCGGCCTGCTGACCAACCATCACCAGCCCGAGCTGGCCGAGACCTTCTTCAACTCGGTGTGCACGCGCATCCTGCACCGCTCGTACTTCAACAACGACTTCATCTTCGTGCGCCCGGCCATCTCGACCGAGTACATCGAGAACGAGGAGTCGCCGACGCGGCCCACGTTCCGCGCCTATTACCCGGGCAGCCGCATCGGCATGGCGGCCTGCTTCGAGCGCATCGTCCACAATTTCCAGCTCGAACTGCCGTTCGAGGATCTGCGGCGCGACATCGACTACGTGGTGCGCGCGCTCAGCGATTACTTCGGCGACTTCCGCATCGCGCCGAATTTCCAGGTCCATGTGCTGTCGTCGCTGTTCTTCCGCAACAAATCGGCCTTCATCATCGGCCGCGTGCTCAACGCCGACCGTACTTATCCGCTGGCCATTCCCATCGTGCACACGCCCGAGGGCAAGCTCTCGCTAGACACGGTGCTGCTCAAGAAGGAACAGCTGCTGATCCTGTTTTCCTTCACGCATTCGTACTTCATGGTCGACATGGAGATTCCCTCGGCCTACGTCACCTTCCTGCGCGACATCATGCCGCGCAAGCCGCGGGCGGAAATCTATACCTCGCTGGGGCTGCAGAAGCAGGGCAAGAACCTGTTCTACCGGGACTTCCTGCACCACCTGCAGCATTCGTCGGACAAGTTCATCAGCGCGCCGGGCATCAAGGGCCTGGTGATGCTGGTGTTTACGCTGCCTTCGTATCCCTATGTGTTCAAGGTGATCAAGGACTACTACCCGGCACCCAAGGAAACCACGCGCGAGCTGGTCAAGTCGAAGTACCAGCTGGTCAAGCGGCATGACCGCGTGGGCCGCATGGCCGACACGCTCGAGTATTCCAACGTGGCCTTCCCGCTGTCGCGCTTCGACGATGCGCTGGTGGCCGAGCTCACGCTGCATGCGCCGTCGATGATCGAATACCAGCGCGGCAAGGACGGCGGCGAGGAGATCGTGGTGCGCCACGTCTACATCGAGCGCCGCATGACGCCGCTCAATATCTGGCTGCAGGAGGGCACGGAAGCGCAGGTGGAGCATGGCATCGTCGAATACGGCAATGCCATCAAGGAACTGATCGCCGCCAATATCTTCCCCGGCGACATGCTCTACAAGAACTTCGGCGTCACGCGCCACGGCCGCGTGGTGTTCTACGACTACGACGAGATCGAGTACCTGACGGATATCAATATCCGTCGCGTGCCGCAGCCGCGCAACGAAGAAGAAGAGATGTCCGGCGAGCCCTGGTACAGCGTGGGCCGCCACGACATCTTCCCGGAGACATACGGTACCTTCCTGCTGGGCGACCCGCGCGTGCGCGCCGCCTTCCTGCGTCACCACGAAGATTTCTTCGATCCTGCCATGTGGCAGGCTCACAAGGACCGGCTGCTGGCCGGTCAAATCCATGATTTCTATGCCTATGATGTCAAAGAGCGTTTTATCAACCGCTACGGCACGGCCGACGCTAGCGCCTTGCCTGGCGACGTGCCGCCCGCCACTGGCGAACCCGTTCCCGCAAGGAGAGTCGCATGAGTGATGCCATCGCCCAGCTGTTCCGCAACAACCGCGAGTGGGTCGACCGCGTCAACGCCGAGGATCCCAGTTTCTTCATGCGCCTGGCCAACCAGCAGGCGCCCGAGTACCTGTGGATCGGCTGCTCGGACTCGCGCGTGCCGGCCAACCAGATCCTGGGCCTGGCGCCCGGTGAAGTGTTCGTCCACCGCAATATCGCCAACGTGATTGCCCACAGCGACCTCAACGCGCTGTCGGTGATCCAGTTCGCGGTGGAAGTGCTCAAGGTTCGCCATATCACCGTGGTGGGCCACTACGGCTGCGGCGGCGTGAAGGTCGCGCTCAAGCGCCAGCGCATCGGCCTGGCCGACAACTGGCTGCGCCATGTGCGCGACGTGGCCGACAAGCACGGCGCCTACCTCGGCACCATCACCCGCGAGGAAGATGCCCACACGCGACTGTGCGAGCTCAACGTGATCGAGCAGGTCAGCAACGTATGCCAGACCACGGTGCTGCAGGACGCCTGGAGCCGCGGGCAGGAAGTCACCGTGCACGGCTGGGTCTACGGCGTGTCCGACGGCCTGTTGCGCGACCTCGGCATGGCCGCCAGCAACAACGACGAACTGCACGAGCAGCTCGACGCAGCCTACCGCCAGTTCGGCGATCCGCCGCAGGCTTCGATCCGCTGACGCTAGCGACGCGGCGCAGCACCAGCGAATAACAGACAGGGCGGCCCTGCCGCCCGCCATTGCCAATATCACTGGAGACATTCCATGCAAGATCCCGTTGTCATCGTATCCGTGGCTCGCACGCCAATGGCAGCCTTCCAGGGCGAGTTCGCCGCGCTGACCGCGCCGCAACTCGGCTCGGCCGCCATCCGCGCCGCGGTGGAGCGCGCCGGCCTGGCGCCGGAGCAGATCGAGGAAGTGGTGTTCGGCTGCGTGCTGCCCGCCGGGCAGGGCCAGGCGCCGGCGCGCCAGGCGGCCCTCGGCGCGGGCCTGACGATGGGCGTGGGCTGCACCACGGTCAACAAGATGTGCGGCTCCGGCATGCGCGCCGCCATGACCGTGCATGACGCGCTGGTGGCGGGCGCCTTCGAGATCGCGGTGGCGGGCGGCATGGAAAGCATGACCAATGCGCCTTACCTGGTGCCCAAGGGCCGCAGTGGCTACCGCATCGGCCACGGCATGATCTTCGACCACATGATGCTGGACGGCCTGGAAGACGCCTATATCCGCGACGAGAAGGGGGGCGGGCGCTCGATGGGTACCTTCGGCGAGGACTGCGCGGCCAAGTACGGCTTCACCCGTGCGGCGCAGGACGAATTCGCCATGGAAAGCGTGCGGCGCGCGCAGCAGGCCACCGAGCGCGGCGATTTCCGCTGGGAGATCGC
This sequence comes from Cupriavidus sp. 05N38, assembly GCF_056397345.1. Lineage (NCBI taxonomy): Bacteria > Pseudomonadati > Pseudomonadota > Betaproteobacteria > Burkholderiales > Burkholderiaceae > Cupriavidus > Cupriavidus sp. 05N38. The sequence goes on along the minus strand of NZ_JBFTNF010000003.1, from coordinate 361,183 downwards.
CGCGGTGACGGTGCCGGGCCGCGGTGGCGACACCGTGATCGACACCGACGAAGGCCCGCGCCGCATCAAGCTCGACAAGATCCCTTCGCTCAAGCCCGCCTTTGCCAAGAACGGCACCATTACCGCCGCCTCGTCCTCGTCGATCAACGACGGCGCCGCGGCGATGGTGATGATGCGCGAATCCACCGCGAAGCGCCTCGGCCTGGAACCGCTGGCACGCCTGCTCGGTCACACCACGCATGCGCAGGAACCGGGCTGGTTCACCACCGCGCCGGTGGAGGCCATCGGCAAGCTCTACCGCAAGCTCGGCTGGACCACCGACAGTGTCGACCTGTTCGAGATCAACGAAGCGTTCGCGGTGGTGCCGATGGCCGCCATGCACGACCTCAAGATCCCGCACGACAGGGTCAATATCCACGGTGGCGCCTGTGCGCTCGGTCACCCCATCGGTGCTTCGGGCGCCCGCATCATGGCCACGCTGATCGGCGCGCTGCGCAAGACCGGCGGCAAGCGTGGCGTGGCCAGCCTGTGCATCGGCGGCGGCGAAGCCACCGCCGTGGGCCTGGAAATCGTCTGAGCGCCGCCGCACCGGCGGCAACGTGGCGGCCCGCCGCTGCGTGGCCGCCTGCCTGAAACCCGACAAACAAGAAGGAGTACGCCTTGCCTACCGCTCTCATCCTTGGTGCCTCGCGCGGCATCGGTCTCGAATTCGTGCGGCAGTACCGCGCCGACGGCTGGCGCGTGCTGGCCGTGGCGCGCAGCGACGATGGCATCGCGGCCATCGAAGCGCTCGGTGCCGAGGCGCTGCGCGCCGACCTGACCGATGCGGGCCAGGTTGCCGGACTGGGCTGGAAGCTCGACGGCGAATCCTTCGACGTGGCGGTCTACAACGCCGGCGTGATCGGCCCGCGCACCGAAGGCGCGCAGCCGGTCTCGCGCGAGGATTTCGACGCGGTGATGCATGTGAACGTGCTGGGACCGATGATGGCGTTGCCCCTGCTGTTGCCGATGGTCGAGACCGGCCGCTCGGGGCAGGGCGGCGTGCTGGCGGTGCTGGCCTCGCGCATGGGCAGCATCGGCGCCATGGACAGCAACCGCAGTTGGCTCTACCGCGTCAGCAAGGCGGCAGCCAACGCGGCGCTCAAGGCCGCCTCGCTCGACGCGCGCCATGCTACCTGCCTGGCCTTCCACCCGGGCTGGGTGCAGACCGACATGGGCGGCAAGGAAGCCGACATCACGCCCCAGCAGAGCGTTGCCGGCATGCGCCGCGTGATCGCCGGCGCGACACGGCACGACAACGGCGGCTTCCGCAACTACGACGGCGGCGTGATCCCGTGGTAAGCGCCACGCCCGCCGCGCCGCAGGCGACCGCCTTTCTTACCGCAACCACAACCACAACGCCATCAGTGACCTGACATGCTGCTCACGCCCGAACAGGAAATGATCCGCGACGCCGTGCGCCAGTTCGCACAGCAGGAAATCGCGCCGCACGCCGCCGCCTGGGACCGCGACAAGGTCTTTCCCAAGGCCGTGCACCGCGAGCTGGCCGCGCTCGGCGCCTACGGCGTGGCGGTGCCGGAGCAGTATGGCGGCGCCGGGCTGGACTATCTCTCGCTCGCGCTGATCCTGGAGGAGATCGCGGCCGGCGACGGCGGCACCTCCACCGTCATCAGCGTCAACAACTGCCCCGTGTGCAGCATGTTGATGGCCTTCGCCAGCGAAGCGCAGAAGCAGCAGTGGCTGGTGCCGCTGGCGCGCGGCGAGATGCTGGGCGCCTTCTGCCTGACCGAGCCGCACGTCGGCTCGGACGCCTCCGCGCTGCGTACCGCCGCCGTGCGCGACGGCGACCACTACGTGCTCAACGGCGTCAAGCAGTTCATCACCAGCGGCCAGAACGCCGACGTGGCGATCGTGCTGGCGGTGACCGACAAGGCGGCCGGCAAGCGCGGCATCAGCGCCTTCGTGGTGCCGACCACCACGCCCGGCTACGTGGTCGCGCGCATCGAGGACAAGCTCGGCCAGCATTCTTCCGACACCGCGCAGATCCTGTTCGAGGATTGCCGGGTGCCGGCGGCCAACCTGCTCGGCGAAGAGGGCGCCGGCTACAAGATGGCCCTGTCCGGGCTGGAGGGCGGCCGCATCGGCATTGCCTCGCAAAGCATCGGCATGGCGCGCGCCGCCTTCGAGGCGGCGCTGGCCTACGCCAAGGAACGCGAGAGCTTCGGCCAGCCGCTGTTCGCGCACCAGGCGGTGCAGTTCCGCCTGGCCGAGATGGCGACCAAGATCGAGGTGGCGCGCCAGATGGTCTGGCACGCCGCGTCGCTCAGGGATGCCGGGCGTGCGTGCCTGAAGGAGGCCGCCATGGCCAAGCTGTATGCCAGCGAGATGGCCGAGGCGGTCTGCTCGGCCGCCATCCAGGTGTTCGGCGGCTATGGCTATGTCAGCGATTTCCCGGTCGAGCGCATCTACCGCGACGTGCGCGTCTGCCAGATCTACGAAGGCACCAGCGATATCCAGAAGATCCTGATCGCGCGCGCGCTATCCTGACGGCACTTGTCCCCCGCGGGCCGGCGGCAAGCCGGGGACAAGCCAACGCACCACCGAAGCACCGAAGCACCGGATTCATCGCAGCATCGACCCCCGGCCAGACCCCAGGAGCCCCCCAGAGACCATGAGCGCCGCCATCGATTTCTACTTCGATTTCTCCTCGCCCTACGGCTACTTCGCCAGCACCCGCATCGACGAGCTGGCGCAGAAATACGGCCGCATCGTGGCCTGGCACCCGATCCTGCTCGGGGTGGTGTTCAAGACCACGGGCAGCGCGCCGCTGCCGCAGGTGCCGCTCAAGGGCGAATACTGCTGGCTGGATTTCGAACGCACGGCACGCTTCCACGACATCGAGTACCAGCGCCCGACGCATTTCCCGCTGCCCACCACGCAGGCCGCGCGCGCCATGCTATGGCTGCAGAACCATCACGGCGACGACATCGCCACCGCGTTCGCCAAGGCGGTCTACCGCGCGCTGTTCGTGGACGATATCAATATCGCCGAGCCGGCCGAGCTGGTGAAGCTGGCCGAGCCGCTCGGCATCGATGCGCACGCCATGGACGCCGGCGCCAGCAGCTTCCAGATCAAGGACCAGCTCAAGGCCGAGATCGAGGTCGCCATGGCCAAGGGCGTGTTCGGCTCGCCCTTCGTCATCATCGACGGCGCGCCGTTCTGGGGCTTCGACCGGTTCGACCAGATCGAGGCCCTCCTCAAGAGCCGGCGCCCGACGGAGCTGCGCGCGGTGGCCGCCAGCCCCGCAAGCACACCCGGCAACACAGATAGCAGCAAGGAAAAGAAACCCRCATGAATGCCAGCATCAAGCCGATCCGCCATCCCCGCTTCGATTGCGTGATCTTCGATTGCGACGGCGTGCTCGTCGACAGCGAGCCCATCGTCAACCGCGTGCTCAACCAGATGCTCAACGAGCTTGGCATCGAGATCTCGCTCGAGGATTCCACCAGGTGGTTCCTGGGCCGCGCGGTGCGCGAGGAGCTGGACAATATCGCCCTCAGGCGCGGCGCGCCGCTGCCGAAGAACTGGCTGTCGCAATGGCTGGCGCGGCGCAATGCCGTGCTCGAGGCCGAGGTGCAGGCCGTGCCGCACGTGCGCGAGGCGGTCACCGCCATCGCCGCGGCTGGCCTGCCCATCTGCGTGGCCTCCGGCGCGGACCGCGTCAAGGTCAAGCTGCAGCTGAGCCGCACCGGACTGGTGGCACTGTTCCAGCAGGATGAGCGCGAGCACATCTTCTCGTCCACCGAGGTCGAGCGCAGCAAGCCCGCGCCCGACGTGTACCTGCTCGCCGCGCGCACCATGAACGTGGAGCCGTCGCGCTGCGCGGTGATCGAGGACAGCCCGGCCGGCATCACCGCCGGCGTGGCGGCGGGCATGACGGTGTTCGGCTACGCCGCGCGCAACGATGCCGCCTCGCTGCTGGCGGCCGGCGCGCGCAGCACCTTCACGGATATGCGCGAGCTGCCGGGGCTGATCGGATGAAGGCGCGCGCGCCCGGCACCGGCGCCTGTCCCTGCGGCGGCGGCGACTATGCCGCCTGCTGCGGGCGCTTTCACCGCGGCGAGGCCTTGCCGTCCAATGCCGAGCAGCTGATGCGCTCGCGCTACGCCGCCTATGTGCTGGGCGATGAGAACTGGCTGCGCCAGACCTGGCATCCGTCGACCTGCCCGGATGACCTGGCTGCCGATGCCGGCGCGCGCTGGCTCGGCCTTGCGGTCAAGGCGCACGCGCAGCAGGACGAGACGCACGCGCAGGTGGAGTTCGTCGCGCGCTACAAGGTCGGCGGGCGCGCTTTCCGGCTGCACGAGCGCAGCCGCTTCGTACTGGAGCCGCGCGCCGCCGGCGAGGCGCCGCGCTGGCTCTACCTGGATGGCGACATGCTTGGGGAGACACCATGACATTGAAAGCCGCAGCAAGCAGCAAGAATGCAGCCGCGCATGAAATCGCGCATGAGACCGCGCATGAGACCGAATACCTGCTGTACGGTTTCGCGCAATCCGGCAATGCCTACAAGGTGGCCCTGCTGCTGGAGACCATCGGCGTGCAGCGCCGGCGCCAGTTGTGGACGCCGCGCTTCGTCGACTACTTCAACGGCGAGACCCATACGCCGGAGTATCGTGCCATCAACGAGATGGGCGAGGTGCCCGTGCTCGAGTTCGACGGCCGCCGGCTGTCGCAGTCGGGCGCCATCCTCGACCTGCTGGCGCAGCGCCTCGATGCATACGGCCCCGCCAGCGAGGTCGAGCGCTCCGAGGTATTGCGCTGGCTGCTGTTCGACAACCACAAGTTCACCGCCTACACCGCCACCTACCGCTTCCTGCGCACCTTTGCCAAGGCGCCGGATCCGGCGGTGCTGCAGTTCCTGCGCCAGCGCTGCGAAGGCGCCTGGAGCGTGCTCGACGCGCATCTGTCCGGGCGACCGTACGTGCTGGGAGAGCGTCTGACCATTGCCGATTTCTCGCTGGCCGGCTACGTGTTCTTCGACGACGAGATCGGCGTGCACTGGCGCAAGGAGTATCCGCGCATCCATGCCTGGACCGAACGCCTGCGTGCGCTGCCGGGCTGGAAGCATCCGTACGATCTGCTGCCGGGGCACCCGCTGGACAGGCGGGGCTGAATCCGGCGCCCGGGCTGTCCTTCTAGCCGCATTCGTCGGCGCAGTCGATGGCCCCGGTCAGCGGGGTTTGGGCATGCGAGGCCACACCGCATGTGGAGATACGCGCATGCTGACGGCGAGATGCCGGGGGCCATGGCCTTCTTCGTGGTTCGTCGCTCAACACGCTGCTAACGTGTAAAGCCGGGAATGTTTGCCAAGGGACCGGGGAGCTCCCTACCATGACTCTCCCCAACGCGCACGCCAGTGCCGCCCGCCTGCCCCCCCGCGCAGGCAGTGCAGGCCGCAGGCGCGCTCAACAAAGGAGGGTTTCCTTGGAAAACCAGTCCCAATCCCTGCCGCCAGTGCCCGCCGCGCCTTCGCTCGGCGAGCGCAGCCTGCGCGCGGTGTGGCATCCCTGCACGCCGCTGCGCCCTGACGCCGGCGAGCCGCCGCTGGCGATTGCCCGCGGCGAGGGCCCGTGGCTCCATGGCGAAGACGGCCAGCGCTATTTCGATGCCACCAGCTCGTGGTGGGTCAACCTGTTCGGCCACGCCAATCCCGATATCAACGCCGCGCTGCGCGCGCAGCTCGATACGCTCGAGCATGTGATGCTGGCCGGCTGCACGCACGCGCCGGCGGTGGAGCTTGCCGAGCGCCTGTCGGCGCTCACCGGCGGCGCGCTCGGCCATGTCTTCTATGCCAGCGACGGCGCGTCCGCCGTCGAGATCGCGCTCAAGATGAGCTTTCACTACTGGCGCAACACCGGGCTGCCGGGCAAGCGCGAGTTCGTGTGCCTGCGCCACGGCTACCACGGCGAGACCGTGGGCGCGCTGGCGGTGACCGACGTGGCGATCTTCCGCGACGCCTATGATCCGATGCTGATGCAGTCGCATGTGGTGATGTCGCCGGATGCGCGCCAGGCGGCGCCGGGCGAAAGCGCGGCACAGGTGGCGCAGCGTGCGCTGGATGAGCTCGAAGCGCTGCTGCAGGCGCGCGGCGGCCAGATCGCCGCGCTGATCGTCGAACCGCTGATCCAGTGCGCGGCCGGCATGGCGATGCACGATCCGCTTTACCTGGCGGGCGTGCGCGCGCTGTGCGACCGCTACCGCGTGCACCTGATCGCCGACGAGATCGCGGTGGGCTGCGGACGCACCGGCACCTTCTTCGCATGGGAGCAGGCGCGCACGCAGCCGGCGGGCGGCGCGGATGCAGGGCCGCTGCCGGCGCACCTGTGGCCCGATTTCCTGTGCCTGTCCAAGGGCATCAGCGGCGGCTACCTGCCGCTCTCGCTGGTGATGTCGCGCAGCGCGCTCCAGCATGCCTTCGTCTCGGCGCCGCACGAGCCGGACCGCGCCCGCAGCTTCCTGCACTCGCATTCCTACACCGGCAATCCGCTGGCCTGCCGCGCCGCGCTTGCCACGCTCGAGCTGTTTGCGCGGCACGACGTGGTGGCGCACAACCGGCTGCGCGCGCAATGGCTCGCGCAGGCCATGGCCGGGCTGGGCGCCGATGCGCGGCTCGAGCAGGTGCGCCAGCGCGGGCTGATCTGGGCCGCCGACGTGCGCGAGGAATATGTGCCGGTAGGCGCCGGCGATTTCGCCGCGCGCTTCCACCACGCCGCGCGCGCGCACGGCGTGCTGATCCGCCCGATCGGCCGCACGCTCTATGTCATGCCGCCCTACGTGTTCGACATGGACATGGCGCAGTGGCTGGCGGACCGGCTGCAAGCCACACTCGACACGGTACTGCCCGGCGCCTCGGCGCCGCAGGCGGCGCCGGCGCACCCCAAGGAGATACGCGATGCTGCTTGAACACCTGACGCTGGCCGCCGCCGAACGCGACGGCCAGGCCCTCACGCGGCGCCGCCGCACCGCGCACACCGCCTGCGCTCCGCACCAGGAAGTCAGCGACGCCTGCGGCGGCGAGCGCCATGCGCTGCTGACCTTCTGCAGCAACGACTACCTCGGCCTGGCCAATCATCCCGCGCTGATCGAAGCCCTGGGCGAAGGCGCGCGCCGGTACGGCGCGGGCAGCGGCGCATCTCACCTGGTGAGTGGCCATTCGCAGGCCCACCACGTGCTCGAGAGCGAGCTGGCGACCTGGTTCGCGCCGCATATCCCACATGCCGGGGCGCTTTACTTCTGCACCGGCTATATGGCCAACATGGGCGTGCTGAGCGCGCTCGGCAGCGCCGATGCCACGCTGTTCTGCGAGGAGCTGAACCACGCCTCGCTGATCGATGGCGCGCGCCTGGCCAGGGCCAAGGTGAGCCGCTATCCTCACCGCGACGTGGCCGCGCTGGACAAGCTGCTGGCCGAGTCCCCCACCCCGCTCAAGCTGATCGTCACCGACAGCGTGTTCAGCATGGATGGCGACCTGGCGCCGCTCGATACGCTGCTGGCGCTGGCCGAACGGCACGACGCCTGGATCATCGTGGACGATGCGCACGGCTTCGGCGTGCTGGGCGAGCAGGGCCGCGGCGTGCTCGAGCACTTCGCGCTGACCTCCCCGCGCATCATCTATATCGGCACGCTGGGCAAGGCCGCCGGCGTGGCGGGCGCCTTCGTGGCCGCGCATGGGACCATCATCGATCACCTCGTCAACACCGCGCGCCAGTACATCTACACCACGGCCGCGCCGCCCGCGGTGGCGCATGCGGTGTCGGCCAGCCTGGCGCTGATCGCCGGCGAGGAGGGGCACCAGCGCCGCGCCCACCTCGGCGAGCTGATCCGCACCCTGCGCGGCGGACTGGCCGGCCTGAGCCGCGCCGCCGGCTGGCGCCTGGGCGAGAGCGCCACCGCGATCCAGCCCGTGATCGTGGGCGACAACGTGGCCGCGCTGGCCTTGTCCGCGACGCTGGAAGCGGACGGCATCCGCGTCGGCGCGATCCGTCCGCCCACCGTGCCGGCGGGCACCGCGCGCCTGCGCATCACCTTGTCGGCTTCGCATGCGCAGGCCGATGTGGAGCGCCTGCTGGCCAGCCTGGGCAGCGTGGTGCCGCGCAAGGAGATGGCATGAGCGTGCAGCCGTTCGCCTGTTTCGTCACGGGCACCGATACCGGCGTCGGCAAGACCCACGCCAGCGCCACCTTGCTGCATGCGCTGCGCGCGGCCGGCCGGCGCGCCGTGGGCATGAAGCCGGTGGCCAGCGGCAGCGAATGGCGCGGCGACCACTGGCATAACGACGATGTGGCCCAGCTGCGCGCGGCCAGCGCGGTGGACGTGCCGCAGGCGCTGACCTGCCCCTTCTTGCTGCGCACGCCGGCATCCCCGCACCTGGCCGCCGCCGCGGAAGGCGTGCGCATCACCCGCGAGCCGATCCGCGCCGCCTTTGCCGGATTGCAGGCGCGCGCGGACGCCGTGGTGGTGGAGGGCGTGGGCGGCTTTCGCGTACCGCTCGACGGCGCGCCCCCCGAGGCGGGCGGCTGGGACACGGCCGCGCTCGCCATGATGCTTGACCTGCCGGTGGTGCTGGTGGTGGGCATCCGCCTGGGCTGCCTCAACCATGCGCTGCTCACCGCCGAAGCCGTGCGCGCGCGCGGCCTGCACCTGGCCGGCTGGATCGCCAACCGCATCGATCCGGCCATGGACCTGAGCGACGAGAACATCGACACGCTGCGCCAGTCGCTGGATGCGCCCCTGCTCGGCACGCTGCCGTGGCAGGTGCCGCCGGCGGAAGCCGCCAGCCGGCTGGCGCTCGCGCCGCTGCTGGCCTGAGCCGGCGCCAGCCTCACGAATACCGCAAGACATCCTGGAAAAGACAACGATCATGACCAACACGACCTTTGCCGGCGAGACCGTCGCCACCATCTCCGCCGACAGCCTGCGCCAGACCGCGCGCCGCTTCACCGAGGCCGCTCCCGCCAAGCCTGGCGACTGGGCCGTGGCCGACGTCGCGGCGCTCTACGCGCTGCCCTTCAACGACCTGCTGTTCCGCGCCCAGCAGGTGCACCGCGAGCACTTCGATCCCAATGCCGTGCAGCTCTCCACCCTGTTGTCGATCAAGACCGGCGGCTGCGAGGAAGATTGCGGCTACTGCCCGCAGAGCGCGCACCACGATGCCGGCGTCACGGCCGGCAAGCTGATGGCGCTGGACGAGGTGCTGGAAGCCGCGCGTGCCGCCAAGGCCAGCGGCGCCGGGCGCTTCTGCATGGGCGCGGCATGGCGCAGCCCCAAGGAGCGCCACCTGGAGCCGGTGATCGAGATGGTCAAGGAGGTCAAGGCGATGGGCCTGGAGACCTGCGTCACGCTGGGCATGCTGGAGGCCGAGCAGGCGCGCCGCCTGAAGGATGCCGGCCTGGACTACTACAACCACAACCTCGACACTTCGCCCGAGTTCTACGGCGAGATCATCACGACCCGCACCTATCAGGACCGCCTGGACACCATTGGCCATGTGCGCGACGCCGGCATCAACGTCTGCTGCGGCGGCATCGTCGGCATGGGCGAATCGCGCGACGCGCGTGCCGGCCTGATCGCCCAGCTCGCCAACATGGACCCGTACCCGGAATCGGTGCCCATCAACAACCTGGTCGCCGTGGAGGGCACGCCGCTGGCCCACGCCGAGCCGCTCGATCCGTTCGAGTTCGTGCGCACCATCGCGGTGGCCCGCATCACCATGCCGCGCGCCATGGTGCGCCTGTCGGCCGGGCGCGAGACCATGGACGACGCGCTGCAGGCACTGTGCTTCATGGCCGGCGCCAACTCCATCTTCTACGGCGACCGCCTGCTGACCACCGCCAACCCGCAGGCCGACCGAGACCGCGCGCTGCTGGCCCGCCTGGACATCCGGACCGAGGGCTACGCCGGCTGACCTTGCCGGCATGGCGGCACAGGTTGCGTGGCGGACGCAGCGCAAGGCCCCCGGTGCCTGCGCGAGGCGGTCCGCCACGCGCACCACGAAGCCGGCAGCCATCCCCATTCCCCCGCTCCTCTGCCATCTCTGCGAAAATACGACGAAACGCGACAAGAACCCCACCGTGGAGAAGAGATGAAGTTGCAGCTGTATGTGCCGGACGGCCGTTACCAGCCCTGGACCGACGGTTTTGCCGAAGCCCTGCCCGAGGCGCAATGCGTGACCTGGGAAGACAGCAAGAACGAGCGCGCCGACTACGCCGTGGTGTGGCGCCCGCCGCTGGAAATGCTGCGCGGGCGCACCGACCTCAAGGCTGTGTTCAACCTTGGCGCCGGCGTGGACGGCATCCTGCGGCTGCGCGACGCTGACCCGCAGGCGCTGCCGGACGGCGTGCCCATCGTGCGCCTGGACGATGCGGGCATGGCTGCCCAGATGATCGAATACGTGACGCACGCGGTACTGCGCTACTTCCGCCGCCTCGACGAGTATTCGCTGGCCCAGCAGGCCGGCAACTGGCGCTTCCTCAAGCCGCATCGCCGCGCCGACTTCACCGTGGGCGTGATGGGCGTGGGCACGCTCGGCGCGCAGATCGCGCAGGCGCTGGCCGGCTTCGGCTTCCCGGTGCGCGGCTGGAGCCGCACGGCACGCGAGATCGAGGGCGTGCAGGGCTTCTCCGGCGAGGCTGGCCAGGCCGGGTTCCTGGACGGCCTGCGCGTGCTGGTCAATGTGCTGCCGCTGACGCCGGAAACCGAGAACATCCTGGACGCCGGGCTGCTCGGCAAGCTGGCCAAGGGCGCCTACCTGGTCAACGTGGCGCGCGGCCCGCACCTGGTCGAGGAAGACCTGCTGGCGGCCGTGCAGTCCGGCCAGATCGCCGGCGCCATGCTCGACGTGTTCCGTACCGAGCCGCTGCCGGCCGAGCATCCGTTCTGGCGCGAGCCGCGCATCRCCATCACCCCGCATATCGCCGCGCTGACCCTGCGCGAAGACAGCATCGCCCAGATCGCCGGCAAGATCCGCGCGCTCGGCGCGGGCCAGCCGATCGCCGGCGTGGTCGACCTGCAGCGCGGTTACTGAAGACACACACAGGAGCGCGGCGTGCGCGCCGCGGTCGAAGACAGCACAAGGAGGAGACGCCATGACCCTGCCCAACTATGTGAAGATCGTCGAGGTCGGCCCGCGCGACGGGCTGCAGAACGAAAAGGCGATGGTGCCGACCGAGGTCAAGGTCGACCTGATCAACCGGCTCAGCGATGCCGGCTTCGTCAATATCGAGGCGGCCTCGTTCGTCTCGCCCAAATGGGTGCCGCAGATGGCCGACGGCGCCGACGTGATGGCGCGCATCCAGCGCCGCCCGGGCACGCTGTATTCGGTGCTCACGCCCAACCTCAAGGGCTTCGAGGGCGCGGTGGCCGCCGGGGCGGACGAGGTGGTGATCTTCGGCGCCGCCAGCGAGGCCTTCTCGCAGAAGAACATCAACTGCTCGATCGCCGAGTCCATCGCGCGCTTCGAGCCGGTGGCCGCCGCCGCCAAGGATAAAGGCCTGCGCCTGCGCGCCAGCATCTCGTGCGCGCTGGGCTGCCCCTACCAGGGCGAAGTGCCGGTGCACGCGGTGGTGGACGTGGTGCGCCGCATGCGCGAGCTTGGCTGCGACGAGATCGACATCGCCGACACCATCGGCGTGGGCACGCCCGGCCGCGTGCAGGAAGTCATGCACGCGGCGGCGGCGGAGTTCCCGGCCGACCGCCTCTCGGGCCATTTCCACGATACCTACGGCCAGGCGCTGTCCAATATCCTGGCCAGCATGCAGGCCGGCATCTCGACCTTCCACGCCTCGGTCGCCGGTCTCGGCGGCTGCCCTTACGCCAAGGGCGCGACCGGCAATGTCGCCACCGAAGATGTGTTGTACATGCTGCACGGCATGGGCATCCACACCGGGATCGACCTGGAGCAGGTGGTGCGCGCCGGCGATTTCATCTCGCAGTCCATCGGCCGCGCCAACAGCTCGCGCGTGGGCCGCGCGCTGCTGTCCAAGTGGGCGGCGGCCGCCGATGCCGCTGGCGCCGCGCCTGCCTGCGTGTGAGACAGATACGGAACAGATGATATGAACGATCGCTCCCTGCATGGCTCCCTGGATAGCGCTGATGCGTCGGCGACGCTGCCCGAGGCGGCCCAGCGCGTGGCCGGCCTGCTGGCCGGCCTGGGCCACGCCAAGCCCGTGGTGATGCTGCCGGCCACCGGCAAGACCTCGGCCGAGGCCGCGGCCGGCCTCGGCTGCTCGGTGGCCGAGATCGCCAAGTCCATCATATTCCGCCGCGTCGCCGACGATGCGCCGGTGCTGGTGATCGCCAGCGGCAGCAACCGCGTCGACGAGGCCAAGGTGGCCGCCGTGGTCGGGCCGCTCGGCAAGGCCGATGCGAAATTCGTGCGCGAGAAGACCGGCTATGCCATCGGCGGCGTCTGCCCGATCGGCCACGCGGTGGCGCCGGTGATGCTGCTCGACAGCGACCTGTTCCGCTACGACAGCCTGTGGGCTGCSGCCGGCCATCCGCACGCGGTGTTCAACCTCACCCCGCAGGAGCTGCAGCGCATGACCGGGGCCGCGGTGGCTGACGTGGCGCAGCGCGGGCTGGCATGATGCCGCGGCGTGCCCACCGCGGCTGGCACTGACGCCATGTCRCGGCTTTCCCGCCTGGTCGCCGAGCTGACGCGCGGCGCGCAAGCCGCGCAGCACGCGCAGCCGGTGCCGTCGCCGTGCCGCAATGTCTGCCGCATGGATACGGCCAGCGGCTACTGCGAAGGCTGCCTGCGTACCATCGAGGAAATCGCCGCCTGGTCCGGCAGCGACGACGCCGGCAGGCGCGCGACCTGGGCGCGCCTGCCCGCCCGCGCCGCGCAACTGGCGGCGCAGGCCTGCGCGGGACCGCGCGCCTGCGACACCGACTGAGGTTTCCCGACAGAAGTTTCCCGACAGAAGTTTCCCGACTGAGGTTGCCCATGACTGCTGTCCACGATCCTGCTGTCATCGATTGGTACTTCGACCCGATCTCGCCGTTCTCCTATCTCGCCTTCGAACGGCTGCCGCGCGTGCTGCCGGCCGGTGCGCGGGTACGCTACGTGCCGGTGCTGTTCGCGGGCCTGCTGCGGCACTGGGGCAATGTCGGCCCGGCCGAGATCGCGCCGAAGCGCCGCTTCACCTTCGAGCATGTGGCCTGGATCGCGCACCGCGACGAGACCCCGCTCGCCATGCCCGCCGTGCACCCCTTCAATCCGCTGCCCCTGTTGCGGCTGGCGGTGGCGCTGGAGCTGGACGGCAGGCTGTCGCGCGAGACCCTGGCGCCGCTGTTCGGTTTCGTCTGGCAACAGGGGCGCGTGCCGCAGCAACAGGCGGATTTCGACGCGCTGTGCGCCACGCTGGGCGTACCCGCCGCTGCGCTGGCGCAGGAGGCGGTGAAGGCGCGCCTGCGCGAGCACGGCGAAGAGGCGGTGTCGCGCGGCGTGTTCGGCGTGCCCACCGCCATCGTGCAGGGGGATGCCGCGGGGCAGCTGTTCTGGGGCCTGGACGCGCTCGACATGCTCGGCGCCCGGCTGCGGCAGGATCCGTTCTTTGCCTCCGCTGCATTTCGCGCCGCCGGCGCGCTGCCTGTCGGCCCGGGCCGCGCGGACGCGCCGAAGCCCGCCGGCCAGTAGCAGCGCAGCGGCACGACAAGCCGTACAAGAGCAAGAGCAAGAGCCGGAACAAGAGCAAGAACAAGAGACGAGACAACGCCAGATGCCCGAACCCTTCACGCCACCAGTCCTGCCGGCCACCCTGCGCGTGTTCGAGCGCGGCTGGCTGTCGGCCAACAACATCCTGTTCCTCGACGGCGACGACACCGCGCTGGTCGATTCGGGCTATGTCACGCATGCGCCGCAGACGCTGGCGCTGGTCGAGGCCGGCCTGCGCGGCCGGCCCCTGCGGCGCCTGGTGAACACCCACCTGCACTCCGACCATTGCGGCGGCAACGCCATCCTGCAGCGGCGCTGGCAGCCGCGCACGCTGATTCCGGCGGCGGAGGCCGCCGCCGTGCAAGGCTGGGATGACGACATGCTCAGTTATCGCGCCACCGGCCAGCAATGCGACCGTTTCGGCTTCGATGACGTGGTGCAGGACGGCGATGTGCTGCGCCTGGGCGGCATCGACTGGCAGGCGGTCGCCGCGCCCGGGCACGATCCGCACGCGGTGATGCTGTTCGCCCCGCAGGAGCGCATCCTGATCTCGGGCGACGCGCTGTGGGAGAACGGCTTCGGCGTGATCTTTCCCGAACTCGACGGCGAGAGCGGCTTCGCCGAGCAGGYTGCGGTGCTGGAGCGTATCGCCACGCTCGGCGCGCGCGTGGTGATACCCGGCCACGGCCGGCCCTTCACCAATCTGGCCGCCGCGCTCGACGTGGCCGGCGCCCGCCTGGCCTACCTGCGCGCCGACCCCGCGCGCAACGCCGCGCATGCGGTCAAGGTGCTGCTGAAGTTCAAGCTGCTCGAGCAGCAGCGCATGCCGTATGGCGCGCTGCTGGCATGGATGGAGCAGACGCCGCTGATGCAACGCATCCATGCCCGCTTCATGGACGGCGAGGATCTTGGCGGCATGCTCGGGCGCATGCTGGCGTCGCTGGTGAAGGCCGGTGCGCTGGCGATGGAAGGCGCGGACGTCTGCAATCGCGACTGAGCGGCGGCGGCGCCCTCGTTTTCCGTTTGATCGCGCCAGCCGGACGCCGTAGCATGTAGGCAAGCGCCCCGACCATTTGCGAGGAAGCCGCCGATGCCTGTCTTTCCCGTCGTATTGCTCCAGCCCCTGGTTGCCCATCTTTCGCCCTCTGCGATCCACGCGCACGGCGCCGACCTGCTGGTCGAACTGGCCCCCTTCCTGCTCGGCGGCGCACAGGTGCGCACCGCGCTGCGGCTCGACGGCCTGAGCCTGCCCAGCCGCAGCCTGGCAGAGCTGGCGGGCAGGCGCCTGCGTTTTCCGCTCAATCCCGAGCCGGGCTACATCGACGGCTCGCTCTATGTGGAAGGCCGTCACCACGCGGTCGACGTCAGCGAGCTGCGCTTCGGCGAGCTCGACGCGCAGGGTCTCGACGTGGCGATCGAAGGCCGCATTCATTTCGATGACGGCGCCGGTTTCGACGACACCGCGCTGAGCCTGGCGGCCCGCATCGCCGCGCCGCTGTCCGAGCCCGAGCTCGATGCCGCGATCGACCGCGCCGCGGCCGAGGCAGGCATCGCCAGCGCGCGCCAGGCCGGCAAGGCGATGGCGATCCTCAGCCGCGATCCGCGCCTGCGCCATGCCGACATGGCCCTGCTGCATGCGCGCGTGCAGGCCCGCCTGCTGATCGCCGGGGCAATGGCCCGCGGCGGCGGGTCCCGGCGCTGAACGGTGACAGGAACGCGAGGACACACCATGCAAGCGCTCCACGGCCAGGGCTTCCAGCTTCGTCCGTTTCGCTACACCGACGTGCCGCAGTTCGTCGCGGCCGTGCATGAATCGCTCGACACCGTGGGCAAGTGGATGCCCTGGTGCCACGCCAGCTACAGCGTGCGCGATGCCGAGAGCTGGTTCGACATGTGCACGGAAGCCATGGGCACCGGCGAAGCCTATGACATCGGCGTGTTCGCGCCGGACGGCAGGGAGCTGTACGGCGGCGTCTCCATCAACCAGATCAACCGCGACTACAACTTCGGCAACCTCGGCTACTGGATACGGCAGAGCCGCCAGCGCCAGGGGCTTGGCGCGCGCGCGGCCGACCTGATGGCCTGCTACGGATTCCACCGGCTCGGGCTGACGCGRCTCGAGGTGGTCGCCGCGGAGAACAATGTGCTCAGCCGCGCGGTGGCGGAGAAGATCGGCGCGCAGTTCGAATGCATCGCACGCAACCGGCTGGTGCTGCACGGGGTACCGTGCGCGGCGGCAATGTACTCGCTGGTACCGCCGTGGTACCAGGCTGCCGGCCAGGCCGGCAGCGCGCGGAAATCAGGCGCCGCGTGAGGCGCTACTTCGTGATGGCGAACGCGTAGGTCCGTTCATCCTGCCTCGGCACCACCTTGTAGCCCTTCCTGGCCGCCCAGACATTGATCTGGAAATACAGCGGGATCACGCCATAGTCCTTGATCCCGACCTCGGTCGCCTCCTGCAGCAGCTTCTCGCGCGCACGGTCGTCGATGGTGGTCAGCGCGGTGGTCAGCTTGGCATCGAGTGCGGCATTGCTGTAGCGCCCGCGGTTGGATGCGCCCCAGCCGCGGGCGGGATCGTAGGTGGCCAGCAATGACTTGAGCGAGGAGCCGGCTTCGCCGGTGTCGGCGCCCCAGCCGGCCAGCATGAAGGAGAAGTCGAGCTTGTTGGCGCGCGTGAAGAAGGTGGCGGACGGCATGGCTTCGACGCGCGTCTGGATGCCGACGCGCGCGAGCATCGAGGCGATGGCCTGCGCCACCTGCTCGTCGTTGACGTAGCGGTTGTTGGGCGCGTGCAGGGTAAGCTGGAAGCCGTCCGGGTAGCCGGCATCGGCCAGCAGCTTCCTGGCCGCGGCGGCGTCGAAGGTGTCTGGCTTGAGCGACGGCACGTAGCCGAACAGCGTGGAGTTGACCAGCTGGCCGGTGGGCTCGGCGGCGCCTTCCATCACGCGCTCGACGATGGCCTGGCGCGAGATGGCATGCGAGATGGCCGCGCGCACGCGCGGGTCCTTGAGCGGGTTCCTGGCGAGCGGCTTGCCGGCCTTGTCGGCGGCGAAGGGCGTGACGTCGCGGTTGCTGTCCAGGTGCAGGTACATCATGCGGAAGGTCGGCACCTTGAACACGCTCACGTTCGGATCCGAGGAGAGCTTCCGGATATCCGAGGTGGGCACGTTCTCGATGACCTGCACGTCGCCGGCCAGCAGCGCGGCCACGCGCGGGGCGTCGCTGGTGAGGATGCGCAGCGAGACGGTGTCCCACTCGGGCTTGTTGCCCCAGCAATTGTCGTTGCGGGCCAGCTCGATGCGGTCGCCCTTGCGGAAGCTGACGAACTTGAAAGGCCCGGTGCCGACCATGGCGCGGCCGCTGTTGAAGTCGTCGCCGGTGGCATTCTCGGCGACCTTCTTCGACACCATGTAGATGGTGGAGAGGTCGTTGGGCACCAGCGGGTACGGCCCGTTGGTGGTGATGCGCACGGTCAGCTTGTCGACCGCGACGATGTCCTTGAAGCCCTTGGTGTAGATGGTGTACGGCGAGGGGCTGTTCTTGACGGTGGCGGGGCGGTTGAGCGAATAGACCACGTCGGCCGAGGTGAATTCGCTGCCGTCGTGGAATTTCACGCCGGGGCGCAGCTTGATTTCCCAGGTGGTGTCGTCGACCGGCTTCCAGGACAGCGCCAGGGCGGGCTTGAAGCGCATCTTCTCGTCCTTGGCGATCAGCGCTTCGAACATGTGCTCGGCCACGTTCGCATTGGGCGTGACGTTGTGATAGTGCGGGTCGAGCGAGGTGATGTCGCCGGACAGGCCGATGGTCAGCCCGGCGGCCATGGCGGACGGGGAGAGCGATGCGCAGGCGAGGCTTGTGGCGAGTGCTGCGGCGCCAAGGGCGCGGCGGATGATGGTCATCGGGTGGTCCCTGTTGGCTTGGAGCGGTGAGGCATTGTCGGGACTCGCCGGCGCGGGTGTCAAGGCGGGCCGACCCGCAGCGCCGGATGCACCGCGGCGAGGCGGCGATGCACGCTGCGCGTGCTTCTTTCCGCGTGCCTTGCCGCGCTTTCACCGTGGCAAGGCACGGGCGCGGTGCGACTGGCCTGCCGCGAATCGGCGCGACTGTCCCTGTGCGGCCTGGCGGCCTGGCCGTATATTGGATGCAGCGCGCGCAGCCGCGCTGTCCGCCAATGCAACTGCAAGCTCCCGACGACCATGCTGAAGATCCTGGGAAAGGCCTCCTCCATCAATGTGCGCAAGGTGCTGTGGTGCTGCGACGAACTTGGCCTGCCCTTTGAGCGCGAGGACTGGGGCTCGGGCTTTCGCGCTACCGATACGCCGGCGTTCCTGGCGCTCAATCCCAACGCGATGGTGCCCGTGCTCGACGACGGCGGCTTCGTGCTGTGGGAGTCGAACGCCATCATCCGCTACCTGGCGGCGCAATACGGCGGCGCGGCCATCTATCCCGCCGCCCCGCGCGTGCGCGCGCGCATCGACCAGTGGATCGACTGGCAGGCGTCGGAGCTGAACCCCGCCTGGCGGTACGCCTTCATGGCACTGGCGCGGCAGTCGCCAGCGCATCAGGACGCTGCGCTGGTCGAGGCGTCCGTCGCAGGCTGGTCGCGCTGCATGGGCATCCTCGAGCGGCAACTCGCCGCCACCGGCGGCTATGCCGCCGGCAGCAGTTTCTCGCTCGCCGATATCCCGCTCGGCCTCTCGGTCAACCGGTGGTACGCCACGCCGCTGGCGCACCCGGACTATCCCGCGGTGGCGGCGTACTTCGCACGCTTGCGTGGCCGCGCGGGGTTTGCCCGGCACGGTTGCAACGGCATTTCCTGAGGCGGGCGGCCTGCGCCGCCGCTCAGAACGAGGTGCGCAAGCCGATCTTGACGTTGCGTCCCGCCAGCGGCGCGATGTCGCGCAGGATCGAGGTCGAACTGCGGGCGTCCTGGTTGGTCAGGTTGTCGCCGCGCAGGTAGATCAGCGTCTGGGTGCCGGCCATCTTGAACTTGTAGGTGATGGACAGGCCGAGCAAGGTATAGCCGTCGGTGGGCGTGTCGTTGGCCGGCACGCGCGATTGCCGCGCGGCGTAGGTCACGTCCGCGCGCGCGCCCCAGGGCCCCGCGCCGTAGACGATCGCGCCGCCCAGGCGCAGCGGCGACAGGCGCGGCAGCGGCTCGCCGGTGGCGCGGTTCTCGCCGTGCACGTAGTCGGCGCGCGCTTCCAGGTCGACGGTGTCGCTGCCGGTCAGCAGCTTCTGCGCCACGCGCGCGCGGCCTTCGGCCTCGAATCCATACAGCGTGGCCGGCACGCCCATGTACTGCATCACCGGCAGCGCGCCGGCGCTGCCGGGCGTCACGAAATCGCCTTCCGCGTCGCGCGCGGTGCCGGTATTGGTCAGCGCCAGGTAGTTCGAGAAGCGGCTGTAGTAGCCAGAGATGCCGGCGCTGTGCGGGCCGGACTTGAAGCGCAGGCCCAGGTCCAGCGAGGTGGCGCGTTCCTTGGCGGCGTTGGGGTCGCCTTGCTCCCACGAGCCGGTGGCCACGTGGGGGCCGTTGGCGTAGAGCTCGTAGAAGGTGGGAGCGCGCTCGGTGTAGGCCAGGTTGCTGGTCAGCGACCAGGCCGGGGCCAGCTTGTAGAGCAGGCCGGCCGAGGCGCTGCCGGCGTTGAAGCTGCGGCTGGCGTCGGAAAAGCGGTCGTTGCCGTCGGCATGTGCCTTGACGCTGGTGTGGTCCATGCGGCCGCCCAGGTTGAGCTTGAGGTCGCCGTCGGCGGTCAGCGGCATTTCCTCGAAGATGAACAGGGCGGCGTTGTCGGTGTCGGTGCTCGGCACGAAGGCTTCCTCGCCCAGCGCCGAAAAGCGTGTCGAGCCGAACTGGGTGCCGATCACGCCGGTCATGTTGCCGATGCGCGCATGCTTGGCTTCGAAGCGCGCGTCCCAGCCGTTGTTCTTGAAGATGGTGCCGGTCTGGCCGGACTCGATTTCCTTGTGCTCGTAGTCGGTATAGCTGAACTTGYCCTTGACCGACTCGATGAAGCCGCCGGTCTGGTTGGCCAGGTTGCGCGCTTCTCCCTCGAGCGCGAAGCGCTGCTGGCGCATCTGCAGGCGCACGTCGTCCTCGGCCGGGGTGCCGTACTCGTTGTGGTACTCGCTGTAGTTGGCGCCGACGAAGCCGTCGACCCAGGTGTAGGAGCCGCCCAGCGAGCCGCCTTGCTGCTGTGCGTTGCTGTTGGGCAGGCGGCCGTAGGCCTCGGATTCGCCTGCGGGCAGCGGCTGGCTGTTGCGCAGGCTGGCGCTGCGCGCATAGCCGGGGATGCGCAGGTCGCTGGTCTTGCGCACGAAGCCGTCGGCGTGGACGGCGAACTGCCCGTTGCCGGCCTCGACCAGCCCGCTGGTGCCGCGCGCGCCGTCGCCGCCGGCGGTCGCGCTGGCGTCCACCGTGCCGCTGACGCCCTCGATCGGCTCCTTGGGGATGCGGTTGTCGATCACGTTGACCACGCCGCCGATGGYGTTGCCGCCGTACATCAGCGCGGCCGGCCCGCGTACCACTTCGATGCGCTCGGCCACCAGCGGGTCCACCGGCACCGCGTGGTCGTTGGAAAGCGTGGAGGCGTCGATGGTGCTGCCGCCGTTCTGCAGCACCTTGATGCGGTCGCCGTCCAGGCCGCGGATGATCGGGCGGCTGGCGTTGGGGCCGAAATAACTGGAGGACACGCCCGGCAGCTTGTCCAGCGTCTCGCCCAGCGTGCTGGCCTGGCGTACGGCGAGGGCGTCGCCGCCGAGGCTGGAGACCGGCGCCACCAGGTCGGTGAGCTCGCTGCCGAGCGGATTGGCGGTGACCACCACTTCGCGCAGGGTCGCGGCTGCCGGGGTGGCGGCAGGGGCAGCGGTGGCGGAGGTGGCCGGCGCGGCGGGAGCGGCAGGCGTGCCCTGCGCCAGGGCGCAGGTGGAGGCCGAGGCGATCAGGGCCACGACGGCGGCCAGCGGCGTGCGCCGCAGGAAATATTCTTGTTGGAGGCGGTAAGACATGGCTCGCGGTGCTCTTGGATGCTGTCGAGCGCGCGGCGCCGGCGCCCGCACGTGTGCCTCGGGCTGCCCGGCGCGGCAGGAAGGCGCGGGCGGCGGCGGGCACGGATTGCGGATCGTGGCGCGTTGCGTCAGGGAACGGGCGGCGGCATGGCTGCCGCGGCCCGGAAATCAGGCGAGAGCGGAGACGGCCGGAGGCGCGCGCGAGTGGAAGGGCCTGGCCGGCGGCAGGTCAGGCTTGCGCCAGCCCTTGGTTGGCGGCAGCGGGGATTGCAGGTGTGTCAGCGCCGGCAGGGCCGGCGTGCCGCAATGGCTTGCGGCCACGGTGGCGCCGTCGAACAGGACGCAGAAGTGCCCGGCCAGCTTGAGCGACAGCGGGGTGTCGGGTTCGGGCTGGGCCACGTGTCCGGACGCGCTGGCCGCGGCGGCGGCAACGGCGGCCGGGAATTCGTGCGTGGCGCTTTCGCGCTCGCCGGCCAGCGCCGGCGCATACAGCAGCCCGCCGTGATGGATGCGGTGGGTCAGCCCGGCATGCTGGGACAGCAGCAGGCATAGCGCCAGCCACAACGCCGGCCACAGGCCGAGGCCATGCGCGCGGCGGCGCTGCAGGCGCTGCCAGGGAGGCAGAGGCTTAGTGGCCATGCCCGCCGTGCCCGTCGTCGTGGCCATGCGCGTGACCATGCGCGTGGCCGTGATGATGGCCATGGCCGTGGTCATCGCAGCCGCAGTCGTCGCCATGCACGTGATCGTCGTCCAGGCCATCTTCCCAGGCCGGGAACGGGTCGGGGTAGCTCGCCCAGGCTTCGGGGCCGCCCGCCATCTCGGCATCGGTCAGCAGACAGGCGTCGAGCAGCGCTTCCAGCGCGGGGCGGTCTAGGTCCTGGCCGATCAGCACCAGTTCCTGGCGGCGGTCGCCGAAGGGAGCGGGCTGGCCGTCCACGGTCATGTCGGCTTGGATCTCGGCGCGGCTGTCTTCTTCCTCGGGCCATTCGGACGCATCCAGCGCGGCCCACCAGGCGCCGGCGCCGCCGTGGCGGCACACGCCGCCGGCCTGGCCCCAGGTGCCCGCCGTGTCCATGCGGGTGGCCAGCCAGAAGAAGCCCTTGGAGCGCAGCACGCTGCCGTGCTCGCGCAGCCATTCGGTGTGGATCAGGTCGGCGAAGCGCTGCGGGTGCAGGGGGCGGCGGCGGCGGTAGACGAAGCTGCCGATGCCGTAGGCCTCGCTTTCCGGCACATGCTCGCCACGCAGCTCGGCCAGCCAGCCGGGGGCGGCGGCGGCGGCGTCGAAGTCGAAGCGGCCGGTGTCGAGCACGCTGTCCAGCGCTACCTTGCCGAAGCTGGCCGGCACGATGGCCGCGCGCGGGTTGAGCGAATGCAGGATGCCGGTCAGGCGCGCGCGTTCGGTGTCGCTGACGAGGTCGAGCTTGTTGAGCACGATCACGTCGCAGAATTCCACCTGCTCGATCAGCAGGTCCACCACGGTGCGGTCGTCGTCCTCGTCGCGGGCCTGGCCGCGGTCCTGGAGGAAATCGGCTTCGTTGAAGTCCTGCAGGAAATGCGCGGCGTCGACCACCGTGACCATGGTGTCCAGGCGGGCGATGCTGTCCAGCGCCACGCCCTGCTCGTCCTCGAAGGTGAAGGTTTCGGCGACGGGCAGCGGTTCGGCCACGCCGGTGGATTCCACCAGCAGGTAGTCGAAGCGGCCTTCGCGCGCCAGCTTGCCGATCTCGGCGAGCAGGTCCTCGCGCAGCGTACAGCAGATGCAGCCGTTGGACAGCTCGATCAGGCGCTCGCCAGCCTGTGCCACCAGGCCGTCGCCGACCAGCCGGGCGTCGATGTTCACGTCCGCCAGGTCGTTGACGATCACCGCCACCCGCTTGCCTTCGCGGTTGGCGAGGATGTGGTTGAGCAGGGTGGTCTTGCCGGCACCGAGAAATCCGGACAGCACGGTGACGGGCAGGCGATCGGCCATGGCGGGAAGGCACGCCGGGAGAAGGCGCGCGTGTTATTGCAACAAAGTTGCGACTGTATCAGAAAGCGGGAGGTTCCGGGCCTTCCGGGCGCGTGGGGCGCACGAATCCTGCCGTCCCTAATGATAGGTCCGTGACTGTGACACCACAACGGCGTGTCGGGAAGCTGGCGCCCGCCCGGGCAACATGGAAGGCGGCGGGCCGCAAGCAGGGCCCCAATCGGCGCCCCAATCGGCGTCCCAAGCAAAACGGCCCGGAAAACCGGGCCGTCTGGGAGCGCGGGGGGCGGGGCCGGCTCAGTCGCCGAACAGCTTCTGGCGCAGTTCCCTGCGCTGCTGGGCTTCCAGCGAGAGCGTGGCGGTGGGGCGCGCCAGCAGGCGCGGCACGCCGATCGGCTCGCCGGTTTCCTCGCACCAGCCATAGTCGCCGGACTCGATGCGGGCCAGTGATTGCTCGACCTTCTTGAGCAGCTTGCGCTCGCGGTCGCGCGTGCGCAGTTCGAGCGCGTGTTCTTCCTCGATGGTGGCGCGGTCAGCCGGATCCGGGACGATCACCGTTTCACGCAGGTGCTCGGTGGTCTGATCGGCGTTCTTCAGGATATCGTCGCGCAGCTGCTCAAGGCGATTCTTGAAAAAGGCGAGTTGCGCCTCGTTCATGTAATCCTTGTCGCCCATCTTCAG
The DNA here is from genome assembly GCF_056397345.1 of Cupriavidus sp. 05N38. Lineage (NCBI taxonomy): Bacteria > Pseudomonadati > Pseudomonadota > Betaproteobacteria > Burkholderiales > Burkholderiaceae > Cupriavidus > Cupriavidus sp. 05N38. Next base: position 337,808 of record NZ_JBFTNF010000003.1, on the reverse strand, counting down.
GATTTCAGCTTCAGTCAGAAGTTTATTGCTGCTCATGGTTGCTGCTGATTCTCTTGTTGATGCGACCGGCGGCGTCTTGGTCCGCTCGGGTGCAGTGTCCTGCCGCTTGCGCGGCTCGGACGTTTCGCTCTGGCTGGCTGCAGTCTTGCTGCTTTGCGTGCCTCCCTTGGCCTCGCCCGCACCGGCGTGCACCGTGCTGCCGCGGGGAGCAGGCGCAGCCTTGGTGGGCCGCGCCTTCAGCGTCTCGGCCGCAGCGCTACCGTTTTTGCTGCGGCTTTCTTTCGTTTTCGTTGCGGCTACCATGGGACACCTCTCTTTCTCGCGTCGGTCGATGTCGGCGCGGGAGGGGTGCCCCGGGCGGAAGGCGGTCCCCGCACGAAGCACTGCGACCGCACCTGCCGGCAGCCCGCCTCATGCTGACGACGACCGCCGCCCTGCATTGCGCGGATGCCGCAACCGAGGCTGCGTAACCCGCACTAAATCCAGACTATTGTACTTGAACAAAAATTTTGGAGATATGGGGGAAAAGCGGGGGAGTTTTCCCTGAGTTCCCACCCCCCTCGCCGGAGGGGGATGGCAGGGCAGGCCTTGGGCGCCCGCCGCGGGGTCAGGCCAGGCAGGTAGCCAGGCCCTTCAGGATGGCGTCCTTGGGCAGGTCCACGCCGATGAACACCATCTTGGTGCCGGGGGTTTCGTCGCCCCATTTGGCGCCGATATCGCTGCCCATGAGCTGGTGCACGCCCTGGAACACCACCTTGCGGTCGACCGCGTCCATGTACAGCACGCCCTTGTAGCGCAACAGGTGCTCGCCGTAGACCGACAGGATGCCGGACAGGAACTCCTCCAGCTTGCCATAGTTGAACGGCTTGTCGCTGCGGAAGACGAAGGAGCCGATGCGGTCGGTGTGATGGTGATGGTGGTGGTGGTCGTGCTGGTGACCGTGGCCATGATCGTGGCCGCAATCGTCCGCGCACTGGTCGCCGTGGGCGTGGTCGTGCCCATGGTCGTGCTCGTGCTCTTCCTCCTCGGCGCGCAGGAAATCGGGGTCGATCTCCAGCTTTTCGTTCAGGTTGAAGCCGCGCAGGTCGAAGATCGTGTCGATCGGCGCCTCGCCGAAATGCGCCGTGCGCACCGGCGCGCGCGGGTTCATGTGCAGCAGGCGGTGGCGCAGATCGGCCATGTCGGCTTCCGGCACTAGGTCCGCCTTGGTGATGAAGATGGCATCGGCAAAGCCCACCTGGCGCTGCGCTTCTTCCTGCTTGTCGAGCTGCAGGTGGGCGTGCTTGGCGTCTACCAGGGTGATCACGGCGTCCAGCAGGTAGCGCTGGGCGATCTCGTCGTCCATGAAGAAGGTCTGGGCCACCGGGCCGGGGTTGGCCACGCCGGTGGTCTCGATCACCACGCGGTCGAAATCGATCTCGCCGGCGTCGCGCCGGGTCACAAGCTGCGACAGCGCGGCCACCAGGTCGCCGCGGATGGTGCAGCAGATGCAGCCGTTGCTCATCTGCACGATCTGTTCGCGGCCATCCTGCACGAGGATTTCGTTGTCGATGTTTTCTTCGCCGAACTCGTTCTCGATCACGGCGATCTTCATGCCGTGCTGCTCGCTCAGGATGCGCTTGAGCAGGGTGGTCTTGCCGCTGCCGAGGAAGCCGGTCAGGATGGTGACCGGGATCAGTTTTGACATTGTTTTCTCCGGGAAGGGAATTCCGCCTGGCCTGGCGTGCGCGGGGCCGGTGTTGTTTGGGGTGATGCCGGGGGCATGTGCGGGCAAGCGGTGCGCAAGCTCATCCGGTGCGCCCGGGTGTGCGCGCGCCGCATTCGGCGCAGACGCCGTTGACGGTGAGCTCCACGTGCTCGACGGCGAATCCGCTCGGCACGCTGGGCGCCGACTGGGCCGGCACGCCGGCGCCATCCAGGCAGAAAGTGCGGTCGCAGCGGTTGCAGTGAAAGTGGCTGTGCTGCCGGTGCACCTGGGCGCGCGCGGCCTCGTGCTCGACCAGGCTGAAGCGGAATACGCGGTCGTGGCCGGCGCGCTTTTGCGCCAGGCCCTGCTCGACCAGCCAGTCCAGCACCCGGTAGACGGTGACGCGGTCGACCGCCTCGCCGTCGGCCGGCATGCGGTCGATCACTGCCTGGTGGGTGAGCGCTTCGTCGCTTTCCATCAGGCAGGCCAGGATGCCCAGGCGCGGCTGGGTGACGCGGGCGCCCAGTTCGCGCAGGCGCTCGTGGGCGGCTTCCAGGGTGGCCGCCGCCGGCGCCATGCTTGCGGCAGGCGTGGCCAGGTTGGGGATGGGGCTGCTGCTCATGGGCCGATTTAACCATAGCCCCCGTACTGATGCAATTCAGTTGCGTCAACTGCGCTTCGGCACAGGCCGCTTCCGGTGGCTGGCCGGTCTCGCGCCGGGCTTGCCCCGGCAGCGTCCCGGGAGCGGCTATCATCGGCAGCAGCAGGCCGCGCCGCGCATCCCGGGAGGGCTTCGCGCCCGGCGGCCCGCCGCATTGCCGCGCATGAATTGACGCAGATCCGCCAGGAGACTCCGAAGATGCAGAACGATGCCAGTGCCCTGCTGTTCCCCAATTTCGAGCCGTTCCGCATGCAGGTCGGCGAGGTGACCATCGCCGGCGTGCAGGGCGGCTCGGGCCCGCCCTTGCTGCTGTTGCACGGCCATCCGCAAAGCCACCTGATCTGGCACAAGGTGGCGCCAGCGCTGGCCGACCGCTTCACCGTCATCGCCACCGACCTGCGCGGCTACGGCGCCAGCGACGCGCCCCCGGGCAGCACCGGCCACGAGAACTACAGCAAGCGCACCATGGCGCAGGACCAGGTGGACCTGATGGCCCGCCTGGGCTTCGGCAGCTTCGCGCTGTGCGCGCACGACCGCGGCGCGCGCGTGGCGCACCGCCTGTGCATGGATCATCCGGGCGCCGTCACGCGCGCCATGCTGCTCGACATTGCGCCCACGCTGGCGATGTACGAGCGCACCAGCATGGCCTTTGCCGCAGCCTACTGGCACTGGTTCTTCCTGATCCAGCCGGCGCCGTTTCCCGAAACGCTGATCAATGCCGAGCCCGAGTTCTATCTCAAGAAGCTGATGGGCCTGCGCCAGGCCGRCCCCAGTCCCTTCGTCCCCGATGCAATGGCTGCCTACATTGCCGCCATGCGCGATCCGGCCCATGTGCACGCCATGTGCGAGGACTATCGCGCCGCGGCCACGGTCGACCTGGATCACGACCGCGCCGACCGGTCCGACGGCCGCCGCGTGGCAGGCCCGCTGCGCGTGCTGTGGGGCGAGCACGGCGTGGTGGCGCGCTGCTTCGAGCCGCTCTCGCTCTGGCAGGAGGTCGCCGCCGACGTCAGCGGCGGCGAGGTGCCGTGCGGTCACTACATTCCGGAGGAAGCGCCGGAGATCCTCCTGCGTGAGATGCTGGACTTCTTCTGCTGAAGGGAGGTTGCCGCGTAAATGCAGAAGCGGTGAAGAGAGAAGCGGTGAAGTTAAGATGTGATGAAAATGTATTCCCGGGTTTTTCCGGATATTTGACACTTTTCGACATTGATAGCATTGCGCTCCGGTTGCGCGGCGGTTGCCGCGGGCCGCATACGCTGTGCCTTGCGCCATGGTCGGCGCCGCCGTTCCGGACGGGGTCGGCGGCACAGGATCGGCGGCACAGGAGCGGCGGCGCCCGACAGGGCGCGCGCCGGTCCGGCCGGGACAGCGTGGAATGGGAATGAGCCGGGTATCCAGGAGAAAAGCATGAAACGAGTTGCACAGTTTGTAGCGGCCGCGCTGGCGGTTGGCGTGATGGGCGTAAATGCGGGCGCGCAGGCGCAGGAATTCCCGGGCAACAAGCCAGTGTCTGCCGTGGTGCCGTTCGCGGCGGGCGGTCCGACCGACAAGGTCGCGCGCGAGCTGGTCATGATCATGTCCAAGCACCTGGGCACCACGATGGTGATCGAGAACCTCGGCGGCGCCGGCGGCACCATCGGTGCCAAGAAGGTGGCGCAGTCCAAGAACGACGGCTACACCATCCTGATCCACCATATCGGCATGTCGACGGCGCCGGCGCTGTACCGCAACCTCGGTTTCGATCCCCTCAAGGATTTCGAAATGGTGGGCGAGATCGCTGACGTGCCGATGGTGATGGTCGGCAACAAGACCCTGCCGCCGAGCAACTTCAAGGACCTGCTGCCGTACATCAAGGCCAATTCGGCCAAGCTGTCGCTGGCCAACGCCGGCATCGGCTCGGCCTCGCACCTGTGCGGCCTGCTGTTCCAGAGCGCGATCCAGACCGAGCTGACCACGGTGCCCTACAAGGGCACGGCGCCGGCGCTGACCGACATCCTGGGTGGCCAGGTCAACCTGATGTGCGACCAGACCACCAATATCGCCGGCCAGCTCAAGGCAGGCGCGCTCAAGCCCTACGCCGCCATGCAGAGCCGCCGCGTGGAAGCCTTCAAGGACATCCCGACCGCGGCCGAGCAAGGCCTGCCGGGCGTGGAAGTGAAGATCTGGCACGCCATGTACGCGCCCAAGGGCACGCCCAAGCCGGTGGTGGACAAGCTGTCCGCCGCGCTGCAGAAGGCCGTGACCGACCCGACCTTCCGCGCCAAGATGGCCGAACTGGGTGCGGAAGCCGTGCCTGCCCCGCGCGCCACGCCGGATTCGCTGAAGACGCTCCTGACGGCCGAAATCAACAAGTGGACCCCGGTCATCAAGAAGGCCGGTGTCTATGCCGACTGATCTCGCGGCGCGATCCGGCGAGACCAGGCGCTGAATCCAGCGCCGGATGATGAAAAGGCCACGCGTGAGCGTGGCCTTTTTGCTTGCCGCTTCGCGCGGCCATCCGCCCGCCGCTTGGCGGCACCGCGGGTGTCTCGTCTATATTGGTCTGGTGCCCGTGCCCGGCAGGCGGCCCGGGTGGCACGGCCCGCACGGCGGCTCTTGAATTCGTGGGCACCCGTCGCCAAGTAGCCTCCAGGCATATTCACGCGAAGGCATCATGGAACAGTATCACGGCACTACCATCGTCAGCGTCCGGCGCGGCAACCAGGTTGCGCTGGGCGGTGACGGCCAGGTCACTCTGGGCAATATCGTGATGAAGGGCACCGCCCGCAAGGTGCGCCGCATCTACAACGGCAAGGTCCTGGTCGGCTTCGCSGGCAGCACCGCCGATGCGTTCTCGCTGCTCGACCGCTTCGAGGCCAAGCTGGAGAAATACCAGGGCAACCTGACCCGCGCCGCCGTCGATCTCGCCAAGGACTGGCGCTCGGACCGCGCGCTGCGCCGGCTCGAGGCCATGCTGATCACCGCCGACCGCGACACCACGCTGGTCATCACCGGCAACGGCGACGTGCTCGACCCCGAGGGCGGCATCGCCGCGATCGGCTCGGGCGGCGCCTATGCCCAGTCGGCCGCCAAGGCGCTGGTGGAGAACACCGAACTGGCCCCCAGGGATATCGTTGAAAAGTCGCTGGGCATCGCCGGCGAGCTCTGCATCTACACCAATACCAATTTCGTCATCSAGACGCTGGAATAAGCGTCGGCCGGCCGCGCTGCCCGCAGGCGCGCGCCGGTCCGTCCCTTCTTGAACGGATACCATGTCGCATACCATGACCCCGTCGGAAATCGTTTCCGAACTCGACAAGCACATCATCGGCCAGGACAAGGCCAAGAAGGCGGTGGCGGTCGCGCTGCGAAACCGCTGGCGCCGCCAGCAGGTGGAAGAGCCCCTGCGCCAGGAAATCACCCCGAAGAACATCCTSMTGATCGGSCCSACSGGCGTGGGCAAGACCGAGATCGCGCGSCGCCTGGCCAAGCTGGCCGACGCGCCCTTCATCAAGATCGAGGCGACCAAGTTCACCGAGGTGGGCTATGTCGGCCGCGACGTCGACACCATCGTGCGCGATCTCGCCGAGATGGCAGTCAAGCAGGCGCGCGAATCCGAAATGAAGAAGGTGCGCACCAAGGCAGAGGAATCCGCCGAGGACCGCCTGCTCGACGTGCTGCTGCCGCCGCCGCGCGACATCGGCTTCAACCAGCCCGAGGAAAAGGATTCCAACACCCGCCAGGTGTTCCGCAAGAAGCTGCGCGAAGGCCAGCTCGACGACAAGGAAATCGAGCTCGAGGTTTCCGCCGGCGCCCCCAGCATGGACATCATGGGTCCTCCGGGCATGGAAGACATGACCGAGCAGATCCGCACGATGTTCGCCGGGCTCGGCCAGGGCAAGAAAGCGCGCCGCAAGATGAAGGTGCACGAAGCGTTCAAGCTGCTGATCGACGAGGAAGCGTCCAAGCTGCTCAACGACGAAGAGGTCAAGCACAAGGCGGTGGCCAACGTCGAGCAGAACGGCATCGTGTTCCTGGACGAGATCGACAAGATCGCCAGCCGCAGCGAAGTCGGCGGCGGCGAGGTCTCGCGGCAGGGCGTGCAGCGCGACCTGCTGCCGCTGGTCGAAGGCACGACGGTCAACACCAAGTACGGCATGATCAAGACCGATCACATCCTGTTCATTGCCTCCGGCGCCTTCCACCTCTCCAAGCCCAGCGACCTGATCCCGGAACTGCAGGGCCGCTTCCCGATCCGCGTCGAGCTGGAATCGCTGTCGGTATCCGATTTCGAAGCCATCCTGACGCAGACCGACGCCAGCCTGACCAAGCAATACCAGGCGCTGCTCGCCACCGAGCAGGTCCAGCTGGTGTTCGCGCCGGACGGCATCCGCCGCCTCGCGGAGATCGCCTTCTCGGTCAACGAAAAGGTCGAGAACATCGGTGCGCGCCGCCTCTACACGGTGATGGAGCGGCTGCTGGAAGATCTGTCCTTCCACGCCACCAGGTCGTCCGGCGAGACGGTCACCATCAACGCGGCCTACGTGGACGAGCGCCTCGGCGACCTGGCCGGCAACGAAGACCTGTCGCGCTACGTGCTGTAAGCCATGGTTCCGGCCATCGAGGCCGGCGATCGCCCCGCGCGGGACCTGTGTCCGCGCGGGGCGATCTGCATTCGGGCCTAGTGCGCGTGCCCGGCATGCCCGGACGCGGCGGGGGCCACGACCTCGAGTTCCGCCGCCGGCGTCTTCAGCTCATGCAGGCTCTGCCCCTCGGCCGGCACCTGCGTCCACGCCGCGCTCCCGTCCTCGCATTCCTGCAGCACCGGGAAATACAGCTTGCCCGCCTGCTCGGGCAGCTTCATCAGCATCACGAACTCATCGAAATGCGCGTCGGCCAGCGAGCCGCCGAACCAGCGCACCGTGCGCACGTCCTCGGTCACGGTCTTGCCGTGGGAGCTGCGGGGCCTGGCCAGCGCGGCGCGCTTGATCTCTAGCTGCCAGCCTGCCTTGGGCTGCGGGTGCGCGCCCTGCACGCTCTCGGGAATGGTCACCGTGATGGCCCTTGTCGCGCTGCCGTTGCAGCCATGGCCCACCATCAGCGCGCCCTTGAAATAGCTGCCGGCGGCAGCGCTCTTCTGCTCGAACACGATATGGGCGAAGGCGGGGGAGGCCGCGCTCGCGGCGAGCGCGGCAAGCACGACGGCAGCTGCGGGCAACAGGCGGGATGCGGTCATCTGGTTCTCCTTGGAAGCGCAACAGTCTAGCGCCAATGGTACGCCCCGCCCCTGCGGCGCCGGGACGCAGGGCCCCGCGAGGCAGGTTGCACCATGTGTGGGAATTGTCTGACGAGGCTTTCGGAGCCGCACGCCTGCTTGCGGGCGGTGCCGCTGCGTAATCTTGTTCATACGGTGTGGGCAAGAGCGGACCGCCGGCGGCCAGAGCCAGCGGCAGGACGCCATCCACGATATCCCGCCACTGAAAAGGAGCATGACATGATGAAGAAATGGCTGATTGCAGTAGCGTGTTCGATGATGGTTGCAGCCCCGGCTGGCTACGCGCTGGCACAGGGTGCGCCGGGATCGAAGGCTGACTACGACGCCGCCGTGAAGACGGCAAATGCCAACTACAAGGCCGCGCGGGCCCAGTGCGACAGCCTCAGGGACAACGCCAAGGACGTGTGCGTGAAGGAAGCCAAGCGCGACCAGGACGTTGCCAAGGCCAACGCCGAAGCCACGCGCGACGGCACCGCCAAGGCGCGCGCCAAGGCCGAGAAGACCAAGGCCGACAGCGACTACGACGTCGCCAAGGAAAAGTGCGACGACCAGAAGGGCAACAACAAGGACGTATGCGTGAAGGAAGCCAAGGCCGCGCACGAGCAGGCCCTGGGCGTGGCCAAGGTCGACAAGGCCGCCGCCACCGGCACCAGCACCGACGTGGCCGAAGCGCGCCGCGATGCCAAGAAGGACACCGTGGACGCCTCCTACAAGGCCGACAAGGAAAAGTGCGATGCCATGTCGGGCGATGCCAAGGACAGGTGCCAGGCCAACGTGAAGACCAAGTACGCCAAGTAAGCGTGAATCAAGCGTGAAAGGTGACCGGCCCGCGCCCGCGGGCCGGTCACGCGGATCGGGCCTGTCCGGAGCGATCCGCGACGATGCGCAAGGTACGCGTATCCACTGCATATCCACTGCATCCACGACCACATCCACGACCAAGGAGCACACATGAACTGGGATCAGATCGAAGGCAAGTGGGACCAGGCCAAGGGCAAGATCAAGGAAAAGTGGGGCGAGCTCACCGACGACGACCTCACGCGGATCCACGGCAAGCGTGACCAGCTTGCCGGCCGCATCCAGGAACGGTACGGATATACCAAGGAACGTGTCGAGGAAGAAATGAAGGCATGGGAGCGTGACACGCGCTGGTAAGGACGGTAAGCATTGGTAAGCGCACTGGCACGCACTGCCATGTGATGCCAAAGTGGCGGCCGGCTCGATCGAACGATCGCAGCCGGCCGGTTGCCGCCCCCGCCGCACTCCCGCCCGGATATCCGCCGGCGGGCTTTCCCACGATGCGTGTGGCGATGCGGGCAGCGTCCATGGCCTCTGCGCCGGCCCGCCCAAGGGCCGCATGCCACTGCTGCAGGCCGGTCTTCATCAACCAGAGAAATCCACCAGGCAGGAGGACCGAAATGAAACGCGAGCTACTGTCCTACTTCGCAGTGCTGGGCGGCATCGCTGCCGCGACCCTGTTCCTGTGCGCACGTCCCGATGCCGCGCCGGCCCCCCGCGCGGCGGCGCAGCCCGCGGCGCTGCGGCACGCCGTCATGGCACGCGCCGAGGCAACGCCGCCGGCCGCCGAACTGGCGGTGCAGGCCGGGGACCTCGGCTCGCGCGCCGACCGCCATGCCAGCGACGCGCTGCGCCTGGCGCAGCAGCCGGCGCGGGACGAAGACCTCGAGTGGGATTACGTGCAGCTGCGCCTGTGAGCGCAGCGGGCGCACCGCCAGGGATTCCCGGCGGCGCGCCCGCGCCACGCTAGCGCGAGACGGGCCGCTTGCCCAGCTTGCGCTGCAAGGTGCGCCGGTGCATGTTGAGCGCGCGCGCGGTGGCCGAGATATTGCCGTCGTGCTCGGCCAGCACGCGCTGGATATGCTCCCACTCCAGGCGCGCCACCGATAGCGGCACGGGCTCTTCCATGGCGGCTTCGGCCGCGTCCTCCGATACCCCCGCCATCAGCGCGGTCAGGATCGAATCCACATTGGCCGGCTTGGCCAGGTACTCGTCGGCGCCATGCTTGACCGCCGCCACCGCGGTGGCGATGCTGGCGTAGCCCGTCAGCACCAGGATCCGCGCATCGGGCAGCGCAGCCCGCAGCGGGCCGACCAGGTGCAGGCCCGATTCCGCCGGCGCGGTGCTGCCGGCCTCGGGCGGCGCGCTCAGGTGCAGGTCCAGGGTGATGTAGGCGAACGGCGTCTGCGCGGCCAGCGCCAGCGCCTGCTCGCGGTTGTGCGCGATCTGCACCGCATAGCCGCGGCGGGTCAGCGCGCGCGCCAGCGCGCCGGCGAACACGGCATCGTCGTCGACGACCAGGAAGGGCGCGGCATTGCCGGGACCGGTCGGCTCGGCGGCGGCGGAATCGTGGGAAGCGTCGGTCATGGCTGGGTCGTTGTCATGGGTGAGGCAATCGGAGGGACATCCTGCGGCGCGGCGGCCGGCTCGGGCAAGTGCAGCTCGGCTACGGTGCCGCCCTGGTGATGGTCGTGCCAGGCCAGCCAGCCGCCCATCTGCAGCGCTGCGCTCTGCGCCAGGTAGGCGCCGATGCCCTGGCCGCCGTGCATGCTGGTCATCGGTGCTTCGCCCAGCCGCGCGCGCTGCGCGGGCGGGATGCCGAGGCCACGGTCGGTGACGCGGAAGGTCAGCGTGGGCTGCTCGCCCTCGTCTTCCAGCGCAATGGCCAGCCGCAGCGGCACCTGCTCGTGGCCGGCGGCCAGCTGGCTGCGCGCGGCGTTGTCCAGCAGGATGGTCAGGATCTGGCCGACGCGGGCGGCTTCCACCGGCTGCGCGGCAGCCTCGCCGACGACGCTGGCCTCCAGGCGCGCGTGCGGGTGGCGCAGCTGCCAGCGCTCCACGAAGCCGTCCAGCCATGCGTCCACGCGCTGGGGCGCGGCGGTCTCGTGGTCGTCGCGCAGGCGCGCCAGGATCGACTTGCACAGCTCGAGCTGCTGCTCCATGGTCTGCAGGTCGGGCAGGTAGGCGCCGATCCGGGTGACGCCGAGCCGGGCGTCCGCGGCATCGGCGCGCAGCTCGCCCGCGATCACGGCCAGCGTGGCCAGCGGCGTGCCGATCTCGTGGGCCACCGCCGCGGCCTGGTCGTTGAGCGCCTCGATGCGCGCGTCGCGCAGCAACTGCTCGCGCGCAAGGTTCAGCTCGGCATCGCGCTGGCGCAGCACGTTGGACAGGCGCGCCACGAACACCGCGATCATGGTCGCGCTGACCACGAAATTGAGCCACATTCCGGCCAGGTGATAGTTGATGGCGTTGTCCGGGTTGTACAGGTTCAGCGGCACGTACTCGACCAGCATCAGGCTGTAACAGGCCATCGCGTAGAAGGCCAGCACCACCACGTGGCGCCACGGCAGGATGGCCGCGGCGATGGCCAGTCCGGGCAGGTAGAAGGAGACGAAGGGGTTGGTCGCGCCACCGGTGAAGAACAGCGCGGCCGACAGCGCGGTCAGGTCGACCAGCAACTGCCCCATCAGCTCGGCGTCGCCGGGCCGCGCGCCGCGCCCGCGCTGCTGGCGCAGGCGCAGGCCGGTCAGCAGGTTGAACAGCGTCTGCAGCGTGAGGATGGCCAGCAGCGGGCTGTAGGGCAGGATCACGCCTGCCACCGCCTCGCACGACACCAGCAGCAGGGCCTGGCCGCCCAGCAGGGCCCAGCGCAGCCAGAACAGGCGGCGCAGGCTCACCAGGTTGTGGCGCAGGGGGCCGGGTCGGGGAGTGGCCGGGCCGGTCGGCACGGCGGCAGTGGATTCCATGCCGCGAGTTTAACAACGACGCAGGGCCGGCCTGCGCTGTGCGACACCTTGCCGCATTGGCCCGCTGCGGGCCCGCTGCCAGACTGCCCGGTTACGTGCCGCCATCGTCGCCATCGCCATCGCCATCGCCATCGCCGCGGGCATGGTCTAATGATCCGTTTGCAGTCCAATACCCGTTCAGTGGAGATGATTCCCATGCAAGCCAGATTCCTCGCGGCCGTGCCCGCCGCCCTGCTCGCCGCGCTGTGCTCGGGCGCGGCCTTCGCGCAGGTCGATGTCAGCAACGCCTGGGCGCGCGGCACGGTGCCCGCGCAAACCGCCACCGGCGTTTTCATGACCTTGCATGCGCACGAGCCGGCCAAGCTGGTCGGCGTGAGCACGCCGGCCGCGGCCACCGCCGAAGTCCATGAGATGAAGATGGACGGCAATGTGATGCGCATGCGCGCGGTGGGGGCGCTGGACCTGCCCCGCATGCAGGACGTGGAACTCAAGCCGGGTGGCTACCACGTGATGCTGATGGGCCTCAAGGCGCCGCTGAAGAAGGGCGATACCGTGCCGCTGACGCTCAAGATCGAGCAGGGCGGCAAGGTCATCGAGCAGAAGGTCGACGCCGAAGTGCGCGACCTGGCTGCAGGCGCCCCCGCCGCCGGTGCGCACGCCGAGCACAAGCACTGAGGCCTGGCGCCCGGGGGGCCGGGCGCCGCGGCGTCAGCGCCGCAGGCTGATGGCGTCGCCAGGCTCATCGCCGGCCGCGACCGCCGTCACCCGCTCGCGCAGCCAGGTATGGCCGGGATCGGCCTCGGTGCGGTCATGCCAGATCAGGGTAAAGGCAAAGCCCGGGAGCGCGAAGGGCGGTTCGAACACCGCGAAGCGCGCATCTTCCTCGAAGGCGGCCAGGCTGCGGCGCGCCGTGGTCAGGACCAGGTTGGTGCCGGCAATCAGCGCCGGCGCCACGCTCCAGTGAGGCAGCACGCAAGCGATCTTGCGCCGCCCGCCGATCTTGGCCACGGCGGCGTCGATGGCGTCCACGCGCTCGCTGTGGGTTGCCACCAGCACATGCGAGCGGGCCAGGTAAGCCACCTGGTCCAGCTTGCCCGGGCCGCGCACCGTCGCCGCATCCACCATGCAGGCATAAGACTCATCGAACAGCGCCGCGCCGCGCACGCCTTCGGGCAGTTGCTCGAACACGCCCAGCGCCAGGTCGATCTCGCCGTCCGCCACCTTGGCCACCATGCTTTCGCGGCTGGCCTGGGTGACGACCAGGTCGATGCCGGGCGCGGCCTTGCGCACCGCGCGCAGCAGCCCGGGCAGCAGCGCCATCGCACCGTAGTCGGACATTGCCAGGCGGAAGCTGCGGCGCGCCGTGGCCGGCTGGAAACCCGACGGCCCCAGCAGGATGCGCACCTGCGCCAGCGCCTCGGCCAGCGGCCCGGCCAGTTCGTGGGCGCGCGCGCTGGGCACCAGTCCGCCCTGGCCGCGCACCAGCAGCGGATCGTCCAGCAACTGGCGCAGGCGGCCCAGCGCATGGCTGACGGCCGGCTGGCTCAGGTGCAGCCGCAGGGCGGCGCGGGAAATATGTCGTTCGGCCAGCAGGGCTTCCAGCACCACCAGCAGGTTCAGGTCGATTGCACGTAGATCATTCATGGGGCGAATATTAACCGTATGAATCGAGAATTGGAAATTCGCCGTGCAATATTTCACACTGAGACATCGAATCGAAGCCGAGGGAGAGATGCGATGTCCAGTCTCAATGCCGTGCCGCCGCTAGCCGCCGGCCTGTTTCCTGTCCTGGTGGCCGTGGCCGCCGGGGCGGTCATCCCGTTCCAGGCCGGCGCCAATGCGATGCTGGGCCGCAGCCTCGGACATCCGCTGTGGGCGACCGTGGCCTCGCTGCTGGTCAGCCTGGCGGTGGTGCTGCCGGTGCTGCCTTGCTCAAGGCGCCCTTGCCGGCGCTGGCGCCCGCCGCGCGCGGCCCGGCCTGGATGTGGGCCGGCGGCGTGGCGGGGGTGTTCTATATCACGGCGGCGCTGATCCTGGCGCCGCGCCTGGGCGCGGGGGGCTTTCTCGCCGCCGTGGTGGCGGGGCAGATGGTGGCGGCGCTGGTGATGGACCAGTTCGGGGTGGCCGGCTTCGCCGTGCGCGCGCTCACACCGGGGCGGGCCGCCGGCGCGCTGCTGGTGGTGCTGGGGATGGCGCTGATGCAGTATGCGGGCAGCCCGGCCGCCGACCGCGTGACGCAGCCGGCCGGCTGATCAGCCGGCGTCGGCGGCTTTGCGGCGCCGGGCCAGGCAATCCGGGCACAGGCAATGGTGGCCGGGCACGATGCGCCGTGCCGGCAGCAGTGGCTCGCTGGCGCACCAGCACTGCGGCAGGCCGGCCGCGTAGCCGCACACGAAGCTCGCACCGCAGGCGCTGCAGTGCTCGACCGGGCGCAACTGGCCGGTGAGCACGGTGGCGGGGTCGCTCATGGCCGGGAGCCCGGCTCGTCGGGCTCGTCCTCGCGGCCCAGCCGGCTCATGGCGGTGCGCATCAGGCGCATCTGCGCCGAAAAATTGGTGCAGGCGTCGCAAATGGCAAGGTGAGCCCGCATGCGCACGCGCTCGATCCAGCTCAGCGGGCGGTCCATGCCTTCCATCGTCAGGCGGTGGATTTCGCGGCAGTTCGGCAGCAGGGGATCGCGGGGTGGCGTATCTGGCATCTCAGTCTCGGTCGGTCAGGCCTTGTGCCCGAACCAGTTCAGCTCCAGGCATTCGCGCAGGCGCATGCGGGCACGGTAGAGCATGACCCAGGCATTGGTCGTGGTGATGCCCAGTTCCTGACAGATTTCCTCGGTTTCCAGCTCCAGCCATTCCCGCATCATGAAGATGCGGCCGATTTTGGCCGGCAGCTTGTCGACGCACAGCTGCAGGATCTCGAAGAACTCGCGCCGCTCCAGTGTGCGGTCCGGGTTGCCCCAGTCGGAGGGCGGCGTGTGATAGTGGCCATTCTTGGTGAACAGGGCGTCCATGGCGTCGACGTCCGACTGCGCTTCGCCATCGTCGTCGCCGCCAAGCGCCAGGCGCACCTCGCGCCGGCCGCTGCGCAGGGTGTCGATGATCTTGTGCTTGAGGATGCCGATCAGGTAGGTCTTGAGCGCCGACTGGCCGGAAAAGCGCTCGGGGTGCTCGAGCGCGGCCACCAGGGTGTCGGACACGGTATCCTCGGCCAGTGCCTCGTCGCGCAGCTGCAGGCGCGCGAAGCGCAGCAGGTGGGGACGCAGGGCATTGAGTTCGTCSGGGTGCAGGCTCATGGTTGTCTTGCCGCTGTTCTTGTGTGGCGTGGTGCTCGCGCGGCCGTCGGACTGTTGCGCAGAGGGAACGCCATGGTGCACCGCAGGACGCATGCACCGGCCTTGCACCCCCGCAGTGCCCCCGTTGGTTCGCGTGCGCCCCGGTTTCTTGTAAAATCGGCGCCTGCCGCGGCCGGAGGTGGCTTGTTCGGGGCAAAAAGCCCGGAAACACTTGCCTGCCGCAGGTCAGAATCGCCATGATACCTGTTGAATCTCACGGATGTCCCTTGCCATGAACGCCGACACCCCTGGGCCTGCCGCAACCGCGGTGGCCGCCATTGCCCCAGCCCTCAAGGCCGAAATCCTCGCCGAGGCGCTGCCCTATATCCGTAAGTTTCACGGCAAGACCATCGTGGTCAAGTACGGCGGCAACGCCATGACCGAGGAAAAGCTCAAGCACGGCTTCGCGCGCGACGTGATCCTGCTCAAGCTGGTCGGCATGAACCCCGTGGTGGTCCACGGCGGTGGCCCGCAGATCGACGAGGCCCTGAAGAAGGTCGGCAAGGTCGGCACATTCATCCAGGGCATGCGCGTCACCGACGAAGAGACCATGGAAGTGGTCGAATGGGTGCTGGGCGGCGAAGTCCAGCAGGACATCGTCATGCTGATCAACCAGTACGGCGGCCAGGCCGTGGGCCTGACSGGCAAGGACGGCGGCCTGATCCGCGCCAAGCGCCTGAAGATGCCGGACCGCGAGAACCCGGGTGCCTTCATCGACATCGGCTACGTGGGCGATATCGAGGCCATCAACCCGGCCGTGGTCAAGGCGCTGCAGGACGACGCCTTCATCCCGGTGATCTCGCCGATCGGTTTCTCCGACGACGGCCAGGCCTACAACATCAACGCSGACGTGGTGGCTGGCAAGATGGCCGAGATCCTCAAGGCCGAGAAGCTGGTCATGATGACCAACATCCCGGGCGTGATGGACAAGGCCGGCAACCTGCTGACCGACCTGTCGGCGCGCGAGATCGAGGAACTGTTCGCGGACGGCACCATCTCCGGCGGCATGCTGCCGAAGATCTCGTCGGCGTTGGACGCGGCCAAGAGCGGCGTCAATTCGGTGCACATCGTCGACGGCCGCATCGAACACTCGCTGCTGCTCGAAATCCTGACCGAACAGGCGTTCGGCACCATGATCCGCTCGCACTAGAGCGGCGTCCCCAGGCAGCGCGCGCCGCGCGCTGCCAACCCGGTCTCTCTCTCCTTCCCGCGTGCCAACACCAACACCGCCCCCGCGCCGAAGCCTGCGCGGTGCGCGCCGACGCCGCCCCGCGGGCGACAATTCCGGCCGCACCGTCTGGTTGTTCGACCTCGACAACACGCTGCACGACGCCTCGCACGCGATCTTTCCCGCCATCAACCAGTTAATGACGGCGTACGTGGCGCGCGTGATCGGCTGCGACGAGGCCACCGCCAGCGAGGTGCGCGTAAAGTACTGGCAGCGCTACGGTGCCACGCTGCTCGGCATGATCCGCCACCATGGCGTGGACCCGGCCGACTTCCTGCGCGCCGCGCACGACTTCCCGGAACTGGCGCAGATGGTGCGCGTGCGGCGCGGCCTGGTCGCGCACCTGCGCCGGCTGCCCGGGCGCAAGATCCTGGTGACCAATGCACCTGCCGAATACGCGCGCGCGGTGATGCGCGTGGCCGGCATCCGGCACTGCTTCGAGCGCGTGGTCGCGGTCGAGGACATGTGGGTGCACGGCCACCTGCGGCCCAAGCCGGACCGCCGCATGCTGCGCCGGCTGCTGGCCCAGGAGGGCGTGGCGCCGCACCGCGCGGTGCTGGTGGAAGACACGCTGTCCCATCTCAAGCGCTACGCCGGCACGGGCATCCGCACCGCATGGGTGACGGGCTACCTGCGCACGCTGGCGCCGTCGCGCCCCCATGATGTGCCGCTGCCGGCGGGCGCCGCGGTGGCGGGCGCGAGCGGCGATGCCGTGCTGCGCAGCACGCTGGATGCCGAGGACCGCCGGCACGCCGGCCATGCCGCGCAGGAGCGCAGCGTGACGCTGGTGGCGGCCGAGACGCAGGACCCGCCGGCCGCCTCCGTGGCGGGCACGAGCGCGCCGCAGGCGCAGCCGGCTTCGCTGCCGCGCGTGCGCGCGCGCATCGTAAATCGTCCCGGCTATGTGAACGTAAAAGTACAATCCATGCATCAACTCAAACAAAGAATGCGGGGAATCGGGTCATGATGCAGAGCAACGGGCGCCCGTCGGGCGCCGCTTCGAGCGCCGCTCCGGGCGCCTCCGCAGTCGCCGGCGGGCCAGGCGCGGGCGCCGACGGGGCGCCGGCACGCAAGCGCCCGCGTCCGGGCGAGCGGCGGGTGCAGATCCTGCAGACACTGGCCGGCATGCTGGAAGTGCCGCGCGGCGAGAAGATCACCACCGCGGCGCTGGCCGCCAAGCTTAGCGTCTCCGAGGCGGCGCTGTACCGCCACTTCGCCAGCAAGGCGCAGATGTTCGAAGGCCTGATCGGCTTTATCGAGCAGACCGTGTTCGGCCTGATCAACCAGATCACCACGCAGGAAGAGCACGGCCTGCGCCAGGCGCACGCCATCGTGCGCATGCTGCTTTCCTTCGCCGAGAAGAATCCCGGCATGACGCGCGTGCTGACCGGCGAGGCCCTGGTTGGCGAGCACGATCGCCTGCAGGAACGCATCAACCAGGTGGTCGACCGCATCGAAGCCTCGCTGCGGCAGTGCCTGAAGGTCGCCATCAGCCAGGGCGCTTTCCCGGCGGACGCCGACGTATCGGTGCGCGCCGCGCTGATCATGGCCGCCGTGCAGGGCCACTGGCACCGCTACGCCAAGAGCGGCTTCCGCAAGCTGCCGAGCGAGAACGCCGAAGCGCAGCTGCGCGTGCTGCTGGGCTGAGCCGCCTGCGGCTTCCCGTTTTTCCCGCCGCATCTTCCTGCATCTTCCTGCATCTTCAGGCACCTGGGCACCTGGATGCCCCGCACTCATTCCACGAGTGCGGGCGCGCCATGCCGCGCGCGCCCGGCCCGCTCCAGCCAGCGCCGCAGGCTGGCGCCGAGCGTACCGGCGGCGAGCAGCGGCAGGCCGATCCACAGGCATTCGAGCCAGAAGCGCGCAGCGCCGAACAGACCCGGCGGCGACAGCGGCAGCGGCCGCCAGGGCAGAGTCACGCGCTGGCTCGTGAGCGGGAAGAACAGCGCGGCGCCGATGCCGCGGTCCATGAGCAGGTCCAGCATGGGGTGCGACACGGCGCTTGCCGCCACGAACAGGAATGAGATTCCGCGCCGCCAGCCGCAGCGCCGCGCCGCCAGCGCGGCCAGCAGGCCGAGCGCCAGCGCGAAACCGATCGAGTGCGTCAGGCCGCGGTGGCCGAACACCGTGTCGTAGCGCACGCCGGCATACCAGACGTTGAGCATGTCCAGGTCCGGCAGCACGCTCGCGGCGACGCCCGCGAGCAGCAGGCCGGCCGGCACGCGGCGCGTGCCGAGGCCGGCCGCCAGGGCCAGCGGCGGGGCGCAATGCAGATAGGTGGGCATGGCATGGTCTCCTTGCTCAGGCTTGCCCGGCGGGTGCTTCGGCGGGGGCCTCGGGCTTGTCGCGCAACGGCTGCCAGGCCGCGCCGGCCGCGTACCAGTCGATGCGGCGGGTCAGCACCATGATGGCCGCCAGGATCACGAACAGCAGCAGCGAACCGAGCATCAGCGCATTGTC
This sequence comes from Cupriavidus sp. 05N38, assembly GCF_056397345.1. Taxonomy (NCBI): domain Bacteria; kingdom Pseudomonadati; phylum Pseudomonadota; class Betaproteobacteria; order Burkholderiales; family Burkholderiaceae; genus Cupriavidus; species Cupriavidus sp. 05N38. The sequence continues at coordinate 319,426 of NZ_JBFTNF010000003.1, read as the reverse complement.
CTCCGACAGCAGCAGCCCGTAGAGCGCGCCGTACAGCACGGTCAGGAGCACCGCGAACGCCAGCCCGCGCCGCCAGCTCTGCAGCACGAAGGACAGGTAGAAACCGAGCAGCCCGATGCAGGCGGTGCTGGCGGCCAGGTAGGCCAGCGCGAAGGCGATATGCTCGGACAGGCTCAGCAGCAGCAGGAAGAACACCGCCAGCGCCAGGCCCACCAGCAGGTACTGGATCGGATGGATGCGCAGGCGCTTGACCAGCTCGAACATGAAGAAGCCGGCAAAGGTCAGCAGCACGAACAGCGAGCCGTACTTTACCGCGCGCTCGACTTGCAGGTAGACGTTGACCGGCTCGATCAGCGTCACCGAGACCGTCTCCAGCATGCCGTCGCCGGAGCCGGCGAGCTGGTTGCGCACGCGCGTGTTGTACGCGGTCACGCTCCAGTTGCTGCGAAAGCCCCCGGCGTCCACGCTGCGCGTGCGCGGCAGGAAGGTGCCGTCGAAGCTCGGGTGCGGCCACGCCGACGCCAGCGAGATATCGTTCTGGTCGGCCACCGGCGCGAAGGCCAGCGACTGCGCGCCCAGCAGCGGCAGCGTCAGCGAGAACGGGACCACGCGCCGCGTGCCGGTCGCGCCGGTTGCGCCGTCGAGGCTGGAGGCGGTCCTGGCCGCGATCTCCGGCGCAGGCTTGGGCGCGGGCAGGTCGATATCGGCGTGCAGGCCCTGCGGCAGGTTCTTCAGCCCCGCGCCTTGTTCGAGCTTGAGGCGCTTGCCGTCGAGCTCGAGCGTGGGCGTCGCCATCAGCCCGCGGGTGTCGCCGAGGCCGATCGCCACGAACGGCTGTCCCGGCTCGAAGCTCACATGCCCCGCCGAGCGCGGCAGCTCGCCGGCATCGGGCAGGGCGATGGTGCCTTGCCAGCGGCTCTGCAGCTCGTACACCAGCACCTTGTGGATGCCGCGGTAGCGCTCGTTCGGCGTGATGTCGCCGCTCACGCGCAGCGTGGCGGGGAACACCAGCATCTGCTTTTCCTCCGCCTGCAGCACGGTGGCATTGGGCTGCTTGGGGTCGCTACGGTCCGCCACGCGCGTGACTTCCTTGTACGGCAGCACCAGCACCGGGCCGGTCAGGGTTTGCGGGCCGGCGTAGCTCTGCCAGACGCTGCGCACCGCCTGGTCGCGGTATTGCCTGCGGTCCTGCACGGTGTTGTCGACCAGGTGCAGGGGAATCAGGATCAGCAGCACCAGCAGGGCGGTGATGGCGGACTTGAAGAACAGGATGCGGTTCATGGCGGCAAGCGCGAGAGTCAGGATGACGCCAAGCTTAGGACCGCCGTGTGAGGTGCCGAGGAAGCCTGTGTGAAGCGAGTGTGTGGCGAATGTGGCGGTGCCGCGGGCGCGCCCGCCGTGCTATGCCGCCGGCAAGGTCAGCGTGGCACAGGCCCCGCCTTGCGCGCGGTTGGCCAGTGCGATCCCGCCGTGGTGCAGCGTGGCGATCTCGCGCACGAAGCACAGGCCCAGCCCGGTGCTCTTGTCCTGCCCGCCGGGGCGCGGCAGCGAGTAGAACCGCTCGAACAGGCGCGGCAGCGCATAGTCCGGGATGCCCGGGCCCTGGTCGGCCACGTGCACGGCGACGGTGTCGCCGGTCTGCTCCACCGACACGGCCACGGTGCTCTGCGCGGGGGCGAAGTCGAGTGCGTTCTCCAGCAGGTTGGCCAGTGCCTGGTGCAGCAGGAACGGATCGCCCTCCACGACCGCATCGGACTGTGCGGGCAGCAGGTGCAGCGACAGTTCGCGCTGGCGCGCGCGTGGCTCCAGCTCCAGCAGCAGTTGCCCGATCAGCGGCAGCAGCGCCACGCGCTCGCGCGTCTCCAGGCGCTGGCATTGTTCCAGCGCGGCCAGCGCCAGCAGTTTGCGGATCATCTGCTCGAGGCGCTGGGCCTGGCGGCGGATATTGGCGACGAAGCGGCCGCGGTCCGCCGCGCTCATGTCCTCCTGCAACAATTCGGCCGCGCCGCTGATGGCCGCCAGCGGGCTCTTCATCTCGTGCGTGAGGGTGTGGATGTAGTGCTCGACGTACTGCTTGTCCTCCAGCCGCAGGCGCATGCTTTCCACCGAGCGGCCGAGCTCGGCCAGCTCGCTGGCGCCGCGCAGCGGCATCTCGGCGCGCTCGCCCGCGGCCACCGAACGCGCGTATCGCTGCAGGCGGCGCAGGCCGTGCACCAGCCACAGCGTGCAGGCCAGGCCGATGACGAAGGCGCCGCCCATCAGCAACAGGCCGTTGAGCAGGATCTTGCGCTGGCTGCGCTCGATGAACGGCGCCATGGTGACGTTCGGCTTGGCCACCGTCAGCACGCCGATGATCTTGTCGCCGTCGCGGATCGGCGCGGCCACGTGCATGACCGTGCTGGCGTCGTCGTCCGGGTTGGCGCGCGTGCTGCGCGCACCGTATTCGCCGCGCAAGGTGCGGTAGACATCGTTCCAGCGCGAGTAGTCCGCGCCCACGGCGGCATCGCCGGAATCGAAACGCACGATGCCGCCGGCGTCCGTGATGTAGATGCGATAGCCCACCGCGTCCTTGTGCATGCCCCACACGTTGGCGTCGACCTTGTCCTCGCGCAGGCGCGCCATGCGCCGAGCGAAGGCCCCGTCGGCGATGTGGCCGCTCTTCATGTCGTCGGCGGCCAGCACTGCGAGCACGTGCGCGGTGTCGACCAGCGTGTCCTCCATGGCCTGCCGCACGCCCGGCTTGACCTCCTGCACGAACACGCGCAGCGTGAGAAAGGCCGCCAGCCCGACGATCAGGAAGAAGCCGAAGAAGATGCGAAGGCCGATATGCATGCGTGGCGGTCAGTGCAGGGTGAACGGGGGGAGGCGCTCAGCCTTCGAGCGAATAGCCCATGCCGCGATGTGTGCGGATCGGGTCGCAGCCGGAGTCGAGCGCGCGCAGCTTGGCGCGCACGGTCTTGACGTGGGTGTCGACGGTGCGGTCGCTGGTGTCGGCGGCGTCGTGCCAGACCAGCTCCATGAGCTGCGCGCGCGAATAGATGCGGCCCGGGTGTCCGAGCATCAGTGCCAGCAGCCGGTATTCGTAACGCGTCAGGTCCAGCCACTGGCCGCGCCAGGCCAGGCGCGCGCCGTCGGCGTCGAGCGTGAAGCCATCGGGCCGGGCGTTGGCGGGCGGCAGTGGCGCGACGGGTTGCGCCGACAAGCGCGTGCCGGCGCGGCGCAGGATCACCCGCACCCGTGCGGCCAGCTCGCGCGGCGAGAAGGGCTTCACCACGTAGTCGTCGGCGCCGATCTCCAGGCCGACGATGCGGTCGATTTCCTCGTTGCGCGCGGTCAGGAAGATCACCGGCACGTCGGAGAAGGTGCGCAGCGTGCGGCAGACCTCGAAGCCGTTGATGTCCGGCAGGCCCACGTCCAGGATCACCAGGTCGGGCACCTGCGCGCGCAGCCGCTCCAGCGCGGCGCCGCCGAGCGCGCAGTGGGCGACCGTCATGCCGTCGGTGGACAGCGCATAGAGGATGGTGTCCGCGATCGCGGCTTCGTCTTCGATGACCAGGATACTGGGCGGGTTCGTCAAGGCAAGGCTCGTTGGCAGTAGGGGCAGGCAGCGGTGCGGCCGGTTTGCTCTATAATAAGCGGGTCGCGCCGATTTGATGACTGGCTTGCGGGCGCGCGGCAGCCTCGGGCTCCATTGCACATGCGTGCGGGAGCGTCGCGGCGGCCAATATAAATGCGGCTAAAGAGGTTGGGTCGGTACCCTGCCACGCAAGGCACCGACGCGCGGGAAACAAGACCCGCGCAAAACCCGATTGGCTGCGCCGCCGTTCATGCAAAGAGCAATTCAAGCTGCATGCAACGGCCACGCAAATGCCGGTCGGGTTTTTTTATGCCCGTTCGCTGACGGGCCGATTCCATGACAGACGTAGCTACGCCTCCTGCCACGCTGGCCTTGCCCGCCGATTCGGTCGGCATCGTCACGCCGCAGCGCATGCATTTCCCCGAGCCGCTGAAGCTGCGCAACGGCACCTCGATCACCGACTACGACCTGATGGTCGAGACCTACGGCACGCTCAACGCAGCCCGCTCCAACGCCGTGCTGGTGTGCCACGCGCTCAATGCCTCGCACCACGTGGCGGGCGTGTACGCGCACGATCCGCGCGACGTGGGCTGGTGGGACAATATGGTCGGCCCGGGCAAGCCGCTCGACACCAACCGCTTCTTCGTCATCGGCGTCAACAACCTCGGCTCGTGCTTCGGCTCGACCGGGCCGATGAGCCCGAACCCCGCCACCGGCAATCCCTACGGCGCGATGTTCCCGGTGGTGACGGTGGAAGACTGGGTCAACGCGCAGGCGCGCGTGGCCGACCAGTTCGGCATCGCGCAGTTCGCCGCGGTGATGGGCGGCAGCCTGGGCGGCATGCAGGCGCTGGCCTGGAGCCTGATGTATCCGGAGCGGCTGCGCCACTGCATCGTGGTGGCCTCCACGCCCAAGCTGTCGGCGCAGAACATCGCCTTCAACGAGGTGGCGCGCAGCGCCATCCTGTCGGACCCCGACTTCCACGGCGGCAACTACTACGCGCACAACGTCAAGCCCAAGCGCGGCCTGCGCGTGGCGCGCATGATCGGCCATATCACCTACCTGTCCGACGAGGACATGGCCGAGAAATTCGGCCGCGAGCTCAAGACCGACGACATCCGCTTCTCGTTCGACGTCGAGTTCCAGGTGGAGAGCTACCTGCGCTACCAGGGCGACAAGTTCGCCGAGTATTTCGATGCCAATACCTACTTGCTGATCACGCGCGCGCTGGACTACTTCGATCCGGCGCTGGCGTTCGGCGGGGACCTGAAGCGCGCGGTGGCGCAGACGCAGGCCAGCTTCCTGGTGGCCAGCTTCACCACCGACTGGCGCTTCGCGCCCAACCGCAGCCGCGAGCTGGTCAAGGCGCTGCTCGACAACAAGCGCCCGGTCAGCTACGCCGAGATCGACGCGCCGCATGGCCACGACGCCTTCCTGCTGGACGACCCGCGCTATCACGACCTGATGCGCGCCTACTACGAACGCATCGCCGAGGAGATTGGCGCATGAATGCCGCTGCCAACCCCAATATCCTGGCGCTGCGCCCGGACTTCCGCGCCATCGCGCGCTGGATCGAGCCCAATTCCACCGTGCTCGACCTGGGCTGCGGCGACGGCAGCCTGCTGCGCGTGCTGCAGGACGAGCTGGACGTGCAGGCCTACGGCATCGAGATCCAGGACCAGGGCGTGCTGGCCTGCGCGCAGAAGGGCGTGCACGTGATCCAGCAGAACCTGGAAGGCGGGCTGGCGCTGTTCGAGGACAAGAGCTTCGATACGGTGATCCTGTCGCAGACGCTGCAGACCATCCACAACACGGCGCAGGTCCTGCGCGAGACGCTGCGGGTGGGGCGCGAATGCATCGTGTCCTTCCCCAACTTCGGCTACTGGCCGCACCGCCTGTCGGTGTTCCGCGGCCGCATGCCGGTGTCGGAGGCGCTGCCCTACCAGTGGTACAACACGCCCAACGTGCGCGTGCTGACCATCAGCGACTTCGAGGCGCTGGCGCCCAAGGTCGGGCTGCGCATCGTGGACCGCGTGGTGATGCACGAGGGCGTGACCGTGAACTGGGGCGGGAACTGGCGCGGCAGCCTGGCGGTGTACCGCGTTTGCGCGACCTGATCGCGACCTGATCGCGACCTGAGCGCCAACTGAGCGCAGGCTAGCCGCTCGCGCCGTCTCCCGCGCCGGCCTGCGCCACCAGGTGGTCGACGAAGGCGCGGACCTTGGGCGCCAGGTGGCGCGTCGGCGTATAGACCGCGTAGGCGGTGCCCACATAGGGTTCCAGGATCTCCCAGCCGTCCAGCACGGCCGCCAGCCTGCCGGAGGCCAGTGCCGCCGCGGCGGAGAAATCGGGCACCAGTCCGATGCCGCCGCCGGCCTCGGCCATGGCCACGATCGCCATGCTGTTGTTGAGCGTGACCCGTGGCGGGATCCGCAGCGACACGGCCTGGCCGTCGTCCTTGCGCCGCAGGCTCCAGCGCTCGCCGAAGGCGCCGTAGCCGAGGTAGATGCAGCGGTGCGTGGCCAGCGCGGCCGGCTCCTGCGGCGTGCCGTGCCGCGCCAGCCAGCCGGGTGCGGCCACCAGCCGGTAGCGCACCGGGCGCAGCGGCCGGGCCGCCAGGCCCGGCGCCAGTTCGCGCGCGATGCGGATGGCGACGTCGACGCCTTCCTCCACCAGGTCCACCAGCCGGTCGGCCAGCGTGAGCTGCAGGTCCAGCTGCGGGTAGCGGTCCAGCAAGGCCGGCAGCAGGGGCGCCAGCCACGCCTGGCCGAACACCACCGGCGCCGTCACGCGCAGCAGCCCTTGCGGCGCGGCGCCGTAGGCTCCGGCCAGCGTGTCGACTTCCTGCGCCGCCGCCACCATGCGCGCGCAGGCGGCATGCACGGCCTGGCCCAGTTCGGTGAGCGCGAAGGCGCGGGTGGTCCGCTGCAGCAGGCTGCCGCCGATGGCCGCCTCCAGCCGCGTGACATGGCGGCTCACCGCCGACGGCGTCATGCCCAGCTGGCGCGCGGCGGCGGAGAAGCTGCCGCATTCCACCACCCGGGCAAACACGGCCATGGCATTGAGTTGCGCGACGGGCATGGATGACCTCCTGCATTTGTGACGGCAGGTCAAATAGTAATTGCATTGCTGATGGATTGTTGACCTGTGTGCATGGTGAAACAATGCATCCATGCAAAGCACAATCCGCAGGAGAACGACATGAGCAGCAATCAATCCACTGCCGCCGCCGGGGCGCATGGCGCGGCGCCTGCCGCCGGCTCCGGGCAGCGTGGCGGCGCCTGGCGCATGGTGGCGGCCATGGCGCTCTCGGGGACCATCGGCTGGTTCGTGGTCACCAGCGGGCAGCCGCCGGTGGACGTGGTGTTTTTCCGCTGCCTGTTCGGCGGCGCCGCGCTGCTCGGCACGCTGGCGCTGCGGCGCGGCTGGCAGCCCATGCGCCGCGCCGAATGGGGCTGGCTGGCGCTGGGTGGCGTCACGCTGATCCTCAACTGGCTGTGCCTGTTCTCGGCCTATGCCTATAGCGGCATCTCGGTTTCCACCGTGGTCTATCACACCCAGCCGTTCTTCCTGCTGCTGCTGGCGGCGCTGTTCCAGCGCGAAGCCATCGCGCCCGGGCGGCTGGCCTGGCTGGTGCTGGCCTTCGGCGGCGTGATGCTGATCACCGGCATCGAGCATGGCGGCGCCGGCCGCGGCATGCTGGCCGGCGTCGGGCTGGCGATGCTGGCGGCCCTGCTGTACGCCATCACCACCATGGCCACGCGCCGCCTGAAGGGGATTCCTGCCGGGCAGATCGCCGGGCTGCAGATGGTGCTGGGCGTGCTCATGCTGTCGCCGCTGGCGCATCCGGCGGTGGCCAGCTTCGATGGCCGTACCTGGGGCGCGCTGCTGGCGCTGGGCCTGGTGCATACCGGCGTGATGTACACGCTGCTCTACGGCGCTTTCCAGCGGCTCAATGTGCTGTCGATCGCCACGCTGTCGTTCGTCTATCCGCTGGTGGCCATCGTGATCGACGTGCTGGTGTTCGGCGTGGTGCTCACGGCGCTGCAACTGGCGGGCATGGCGATGATCCTGCTGGCGGTGGTAGGCAACCAGCTTGGCTGGGCGCCCTGGCAGCGCAGGCGGGCAGGGGACTGACGGCAAACACGCCGGTTCAGCGGACCAGGGCGGTTTTGGCGTATTATCGAACGGTCGTACTTTTTTGTAGACCGATCATCCGGTCCCGATTGCAGAACCACAAGACGCCGAGACGCCGAGACATCATGACCGCCACGCAAGTCGCCAGCCTGCCCGTCCATTCCTTCGACCACGCGATCGCGCTGGAGCCGGCGGGCGGCAACCTCTTCCACGGCCGCACCACGCCCGCATACTGGAACATGATCGGCCCGTTCGGCGGCATCACGGCGGCCACCCTGCTGCAGGCCGTGCTCCAGCATCCGGCCCGGCTCGGCGATCCGTCCGCGCTGACCGTCAACTTCGCCGGCCCGATCGTGGAAGGACCGTTCGTGATCGAAGCGCGTCCGGTGCGCACCAACCGCAATACGCAGCACTGGTCGATCGAACTGCGCCAGGGTGACGAGGTGGCCACTACCGCCACGGCCTTTTTTGCGGTGCGCCGCGAGACCTGGGACTGCACCGAGGCGGCGTTCCCGCAGGTGCCGGCCGCCGACGCCGTGCCATCCATGGCGGGCTTCGCCCCGGTGCGCTGGCTCAAGGCCTACGATCTGCGTCCGGTGCGCGGCGCCAGGCCCGATGCCGAGCCTGGCACCGAGAATCCCGACAGCCTGACCCAGTTCTGGCTGCGCGACGCGCCGGCGCGCACGCCGGACTTTGCCGCCATGGCGGCGTGGTGCGACACCTTCTACCCGCGCATCTTCCTCAAGCGCGCCGGCTTCGTGCCGGCCGGCACGGTGTCATTGACCACGTACTTCCATGCCGATGCCGCCACCCTGGCCGGCCTGGGCGACAGCCATGTGCTGGGCAGTGCGCAGGCGCAGGTGTTCCGCCAGGGCTTCTTCGACCAGAGCGCCCAGATCTGGAGCCCGCGCGGCGAGCTGCTGGCCACCTCGCACCAGATCGTCTACTACAAGCAGTAAGGAGGCCGCGGCCGCCGGCTCAGGCGGTCACGGCGCGCGCGCTGGCCTCGTAGCGGTGCACGGTGTTGCGCATCGCCCAGAGCAGCGCCACGCCCGGCAGCGCCACCACCACGGTGCTGAGGTAGAACGCCGGCCAGCCGAAGGCCTCCACCAGGTAGCCCGAGCTGGGGCCCACGTAGACGCGCCCGACCGAGGCCAGCGCCGACAGCAGCGCGTACTGGGTGGCGGAAAAGGAGCGGTTGCACAGCGTCATCAGCAGCGCCACGAAGGCGGCCGTGCCCATGCCGCCGCACAGGTTCTCCACGAAGATGGTGGCGCCCATGCTCCACAGGTGCGGCGGCGTCACCGCCAGCAGCCAGTAGCCGAGGTTGGACACGGCCTGCAGCACGCCGAACAGCAGCAGCGAGCGGTACAGGCCAAGGCGCACCATCAGCGTGCCGCCAAACAGCGCGCCGACGATGGTGGCGGCCAGTCCCAGCGTTTTGTTGACCAGGCCCACTTCGCCGGCCGAGAAGCCCACGCCGCGGATCAGGAAGGTGGTGGAAAGGCTGCCGGCAAAGGCATCGCCAAGCTTGTACAGCACGATCAGCAGCAGCAGCCACCACGCGCCCGGACGCGAGAAGAAGTCGCGCAGCGGCCCCAGCACCGCCTCCTCCATCGAGCGCGGCGTGCGTGCCGGCGACTCGGCCTCGGGCGCCCACCACAGCGAAAAGATACCGATGCCCATCAGGCCGGCCATCAGGATGTACATCTGCTGCCAGCCCATCACGCGGTCGGCCAGCCACAGCGCCAGGCCGCCCGACACCAGCATCGCCAGCCGGTAGCCCAGCACCTTGACCGCCGCGCCGACGCCGCGCTCGGGCGCGCGCAGCACGTCGGTGCTGTAGGCGTCGAAAACGATGTCCTGCGAGGCCGACAGGAAGGCCACCAGCGTGGCCAGTGCGGCCAGCGTCCACAACGCCTCGCGCGGCGGGCAGAAGGCCATCCCGGCGATGCCCAGCACCAGCGCGAGCTGCGTGACCAGCAGCCAGCCGCGGCGCCGGCCAAGCAGCGGTGGCGTGTAGCGGTCCATCAGCGGAGCCCACAGGAACTTGAAGATATAGGCCTGGCCCACCAGCGAAAAGAAGCCGATGGTCTTGATGTCGAGGCCTTCCACCGTCATCCAGGCCTGCAAGGTGCCGGAAGTGAGCGCCAGCGGCAGGCCGGAAGCAAAGCCCAGCGTCAGCATGGCGCCGATGCGGCGGTTGCGGAAAATGTCGAGATAGTCTTGGAAGGTCATGAATCAGTGGGCATCAGGCCGGGCGAGGCGCCGTGTATTATTGCATTACCGTTGCGGCCGGCCCCGGTGGATGTCCGGCCCTTTTCCAGTCCAAATCGTTCCGCGTGCCGCCGACCGCTTCCGGGGAATCTTCCATGTCCGATTGCCAGCGTTGTCAGAACCGCCACCGGCGGGCCGGGATGGCGATGCCGCGGCGGTTCGCCGCACTGGCCCTGGCCGCCTCGGCCGCGTTCGGCATGACGGCGGGCCTGGCGCAGGAGGCCGGGCCCGACGACGGCATCCGCGTGCAGCGCGGCGGCGCCTCGGTGCGGCAGATCGTCCCGGTCGAGGTGATCGAGCAGCAGGCCTCGCAGGAGTACGAGCAGCTCAAGGAAGAGGCGCAGTCCAAGCGCACGCTGATGCCGGACAGCAATCCGCAGCTGATCCGCCTGCGCGCCCTCGCCAAGCGGATCCTGCCGCAGACGCCACGCTGGAACGAGCGTGCGCGGCAGTGGAAGTGGGAGGTCAACCTGATCACCTCGAAGCAGGTCAATGCCTTCTGCATGCCGGGCGGCAAGATCGCTTTCTACACCGGCCTGCTCGAGCAGCTCAAGCTGACCGACGACGAGGTCGCCATGGTGATGGGGCACGAGATCGCCCACGCCCTGCAGGAGCATGCGCGCGAGCGCGCCGCCAAGTCCGAGATCACCAATCTCGGCGCCAATGTCATCTCGCAGCTGTTCGGCTTCGGCAACCTGGGCAATATGGCCATCGGCGCCAGCGCGCAGCTGCTCACGCTGCGCTTCTCGCGCTCCGACGAGACCGAGGCGGACCTGGTCGGCATGGATATCGCCGCGCGCGCCGGCTTCGACCCGCGCGCCGCGATCTCGCTGTGGCAGAAGATGGGCATGGTGTCGCAGGTCGCGGCGCAGCCCGGCTCCGAGTTCCTCTCCACCCATCCCTCCGGCCGGACCCGTATCGCCGAGCTCGAGAAACACATGCCCGAGGTGTTGCCGCTGTACGCGCGCGCCATCGAGTCCAATATGGCCAGGCTGCCGGCTTACCGCGCCAATATGGCCAACCTGGGCGACGCGCCGGTCGACAGCGGCGACGACGACCGCCAGGCGCCACTAAAAAAGTAAAGACGGCCAGGGCCTCCGCCTTGCGGCGTATCGCATACGATGAAAGGCAGGCGTGGCTGGCGTGGTCCGGGCCGCCCGCCGGGTGCCATGGCGCGCAGCGCCGATGGCATTTCCCGTTGCGTCGCTGAGCAAGGAGCGGAACATGAAACGATGGGTGCGGTTCAGCCTGATGGCCGGTGCCCTGCTGGCCGGAGCCAACGCGCAGGCCGGCGACCAGTTGCTCAACCAGCCGATCGACAAGGCGCTGGCGTCGGCCGATGCCAAGGCGCGCGTCGATCCGTCGATCAAGCTCCAGTTTGGCCTCAACCGGCCGGCCGATGTCCAGGGCGGGCAGTCGTTCAAGACCGTCAAGCGCATCCGCCGGCCCATTGACACTAGCAGCGCCACCGGCGGCCCGCCGCCGCCGGGCGACGAGGAACTGTGCGCGACCACCTTCGTGCAGGCGGTGCAGGAGCTGCAGCAGCGCGCGATGAAGGAGGGGGGCAACGCGGTGATCGATATCCGCAGCAACTGGAAGAACGACGAGACCGCCAGCGACAGCACCTATGTCTGCGCCAAGGGCGGCGTCTTTATCGGCGTCGCGCTCAAGGGCGTGGTGGTCCGCACGGGCAGCTGAGCCCGGCTGCGGCCGCCCACGAAAAAAGCCGGCGGCTGCCGGCTTTTTTCGTTTGCCGCGAGCGGCAGGGCGAGGATCAGGCGCTGAGCCCGGTTGCCTCGTCCGCGCCCACGTGCACGTTCATGCATTGCACGGCGGCGCCGGCGGCGCCCTTGCCCAGGTTATCCAGGCGCGCCATCAGCACGATGCGCTCGGCCGAGCCGAACACGAACAGGTCCACGCGGTTGGTATCGTTGCTGGCCTGCACGTCGAAGAAGCCGCCGTCGAGATTGGCCTCATMGCCCACCGGCATCACGCGCACGAACTGCTCGCCTTCATAGTGCTTGCGATAGATGTCGGCGATCTGCTCCGGCGTGACCTTGCGCGCCAGGCGGTCCGGGTACACCGGCACCGTCACCGCCAGGCCCTTGAGGAAGTTGCCGACGATCGGGTTGAAGATCGGTGCCTGCGCCAGGCCGGTCTGCACGCGCATTTCCGGCAGGTGCTTGTGCGCCAGGCCCAGGCCGTAGGGACGCGGGCTGTTCAGCTTCGGGTTACCGCCGGCTTCGAACTCGGCAATCATCTGCTTGCCGCCGCCGCTGTAGCCGGTCAGCGAGAAAGCCGAGACCGGATAGTCGGCCTGCATCACGCCGGCTTCCACCAGCGGGCGCACGGCCAGCACGAAGGCACTGGCATGGCAGCCCGGCACGGCGATGCGCTTGCTCGCGCGGATCTTCTCGCGCTGGCCGCGCGTCAGTTCCGGCAGGCCGTAGGCCCAGCTGTCGGTGGTGCGGAAGGCCGTGCTGGCGTCGATCACGCAGGTGTCCGGGTTGGTCACCAGAGACACGGCTTCGCGCGAGGCCACGTCGGGCAGGCACAGGAAAGCGACGTCGGCGGCATTCAGGAATCGTGCTCGTTCGGCCGGATCCTTGCGCTTGTCGTCGGCGATACGCAGCAGTTCCACGTCGGAACGGCCGGAGAGATAGTCGAGCAACCGGAGGCCGGTGGTGCCTTCCTGACCATCTACGAACACTTTGAAAACCATGGCGGACTCACTCGGAAATACGAAGGTTCCCGTGCCGGAATCGGACGGGAGCCTGCATTGTAACTAGGTTGGAACAGGTTCGGGCCGCTACAGCGGGAAGTCGTAGTCGATCGACAGCGGCGCGTGGTCGCTGAACTTCTCGTCCTTGTAGATCGAGGTGGCGTGCGCCGTCCCGGCTATCTTCGCGGTCGCCAGGTGGTAGTCGATGCGCCAGCCGACGTTCTTCGCGTAGGCCTGGCCGCGGTTGCTCCACCAGGTGTACTGCTCGGGGCGCGGGTCCAGCTTGCGGAATACGTCCACATAGCCGTGCACATCGAACAATTCGCCGATCCAGCTGCGCTCTTCCGGCAGGAAGCCCGAGTTCTTCAGGTTGCCCTTCCAGTTCTTGATGTCGATTTCCTTGTGCGCGATGTTGACGTCGCCGCACAGCACGATCTCGCGTCCGCTGGCCTTGAGTTGCAGCAGGTGGGGCAGGAAGGCTTCCATGAAGCGGAACTTGGCGAGCTGGCGCTCTTCGCCGCTGGAGCCGGACGGCACGTAGACGGAAATCACGGCCAGGTGCGGATACTGCACCTCGACGTAACGGCCCTCGCTGTCGAACTCGGCGCAGCCGAAGCCGGTGATCACGCGCTCGGGCTTGTGGCGGGTGTAGAGGCCGACGCCGCTATATCCTTTCTTCTCCGCGTAGTGGAAATAACCGTGGTAGCCGTGCGGCGCGAGGAACGCTTCGGTCATGTCGGCGGCCTGGGCCTTGAGCTCCTGGACGCAGACCATGTCGGCGTCCTGCTTGGCCATCCATTCGAAAAAGCCTTTCTTGGCCGCGGAGCGGATGCCGTTGAGGTTGGCGCTGATAATCCGTAACATCTCGGGAAATTTTGAAATCAGAGAGAAAAGATGACGCAGCAGACGACGCCGCAGCCCGGCGCTGGTGACCTCAGCCAGACTTTCATCCGCTTCGCGCTGGACGCCGGCGTGCTGTCCTTTGGTGAATTCGTGACCAAGGCCGGCCGCAAGTCGCCGTACTTCTTCAACGCGGGCCTGTTCAACCAGGGTGCAATGCTGGGCCAGGTGGCGCAATTCTATGCGAAAACCCTGCTGGCCTCGGGTCTGGACTTCGACGTCCTGTTCGGACCGGCCTACAAGGGCATCACCCTGGCCTCGGCCACCGCGGTGGCGCTGTCCGGCCTCGGACGTGACGTGGGCTTCGCCTACAACCGCAAGGAGGCCAAGGACCACGGCGAAGGCGGCACGCTGGTCGGCGCCAAGCTCAAGGGCAAGGTGGTGATCGTCGACGACGTGATCTCCGCCGGCACCTCGGTGCGCGAATCGATGCAGATGATCCGCGCCGCCGGTGCCGAGCCTGCCGCCGTGCTGATCGCGCTCGACCGCATGGAAAAGAGCGGCACGGCCGAGCAGGTCGGCACCCATTCCGCGGTGCAGGATGTACAGCGCGAATATGGCGTGCCGGTCATCTCCATCGCCAGCCTGAAGGACCTGCTCGCCTACCTGGACGCTTCCCAGGATCCCGCTCTGGGCGGCTCGCGCGAGGCGGTTGCTGCCTATCGCCAGCGCTACGGCGTATAGTCTGGTTTCTGTCGCCCGGGGCATTGCAAGGTTTTGTCGCCATGCAGCAGGCCACGGGAACCGCGCGGAAAAATCGCCGGTCTGATTGATCTCGCTGGCCGGCCGGGATGGTCCCGTCGCCAGCGATTCGCCTTGCCGCCCGGCAAGGCGGCGCAGCATCTCTTCAGGAGGTTAGCTGGCGATGGACATCAAGACGATCCGCGAGCAGGCATTCGCCATGCCGCTCACCAGTCCGGCCTATCCGATGGGTCCGTACCGCTTCATCCACCGGGAATTCTTCATCATCACCTACCGCACCGATCCCGCGCTGCTGCGCGCGGTGGTGCCGGAACCGCTGGAGATCACGGATGCCGTGGTCAACTACGAGTTCATCCGCATGCCCGATTCCACCGGGTTTGGCGACTACACCGAATCGGGCCAGGTGATTCCCGTCACCTACGAAGGCAAGGCCGGTACCTACACCCATGCCATGTACCTGGACGACCATCCGCCGCTGGCGGGCGGGCGCGAGTTGTGGGGCTTCCCGAAGAAGCTCGCCAGCCCCAGGCTCGAGGTCCACACCGATACCCTGGTCGGCACGCTCGACTACGGTCCGGTGCGCGTGGCCACCGGCACCATGGGCTACAAGCACCGCGAACTCGACAAGGACGCGCTCGGCCTGGCGCTCTCCAGCACGCCCAACTACCTGCTCAAGGTCATTCCGCACGTGGACGGCAGCCCGCGCATCTGCGAGCTAGTGTGCTACTTCCTCAAGGACGTGGAGATGAAGGGCGCCTGGACCGGCCCGGCGGCACTGTCGCTGTCGCCGCACGCGCTGGCGCCGGTGGCCGCGCTGCCGGTGCTGGAGGTGCTCGGCGCCAGGCACTTCGTGGCCGATCTCACGCTCGGGCTGGGCGAGGTGGTGTTCGACTACCTCGCCTGAGCGGCCCGCACGCTCGCCGGTGCGGCCGGTCCTGCCCGGCCTGCCGTCCGGTTCTTCGCTCTTTTCATTCCCGCGCACCGCGGGCATTGCGCCCGCAGCAACCAACCCGCATCAACCATACGAGGTGTCTTCATGAAGCTCCAGGGAAAAACCGCCATCGTCACCGGCGCCGCCAGCGGCATCGGCAAAGCCATTGCCGACCTGCTGGCCAGGGAAGGCGCGGCGGTCGCCATCGCCGACCTGAATCTCGAAGCGGCGCAGAAGGCCGCGGCCGACATCGAGGCGGCCGGCGGCCGCGCCATCGCGGTGGCGATGGACGTAACCAGCGAGGATGCCGTCAACAGCGCCACCGACGAGGTCGCCAAGGCCTTCGGCGGCATCGAYATCCTGATCTCCAACGCCGGCATCCAGATCGTCAACCCGATCCAGAACTACGCCTTCTCCGACTGGAAGAAGATGCAGGCCATCCACGTCGACGGCGCGTTCCTCACCACCAAGGCCGCGCTCAAGTACATGTACAAGGACAAGCGCGGTGGCACCGTGATCTACATGGGCTCGGTCCACTCGCACGAAGCGTCGCCGCTGAAATCCGCCTACGTCGCCGCCAAGCACGCGCTGCTCGGCCTGGCGCGGGTGCTGGCCAAGGAAGGCGCGGAGTACAACGTGCGCTCGCACGTGATCTGCCCGGGCTTCGTGCGCACGCCCCTGGTGGACAAGCAGATCCCGGAACAGGCCAAGGAGCTGGGCATCAGCGAAGAGGAGGTGATCCGCCGCGTGATGCTGGGCGGCACCGTGGACGGCGTCTTCACCACCGTGGACGATGTGGCCCAGACCGCGCTGTTCCTTTGCGCATTCCCGTCGGCGGCGCTGACCGGCCAGTCGTTCATCGTCAGCCACGGCTGGTACATGCAGTAAGCAAGGACGGCCGGCGCGGCGGCACCATGCCGCCGGCCGGCCGCGCGAAGGACAAAACCATCAAGGAGAAGCCGTGGCAGGCGGACGTCGGCAGAAAGCAAATCAGGCAGTGACGAAGATCGAGAAGAACGGCGCGCGCAGCGAAGCCGCGGCCGTGGTGGCCGACCCCGCCGCGCCCGAGGTGAGGCAGGCGGTGGCGAAGGCGAGGGCCAAGGCACCAAGGGAGCCGGAACCCARTTTCCTGCCTCCCGGCGGCTGCGCGGCGCCCGACCTCGCGCCCGAGGGCGCCGGCCGCAAGCGTCCCGCGCACCACGAATACACGGTCAGGGCGCTGGTGCTGCAGGGCGGCGGCGCGCTCGGCTCCTACCAGGCCGGCGTGTACCAGGGCATGGCCGAAGCCGGTATCGAGCCCAACTGGGTGGCGGGCATCTCCATCGGCGCGCTCAACGCGGCGGTGATCGCCGGCAACGCCCCCGAGCGCCGGGTCGAGCAGCTGCGCGCGTTCTGGGAGTACATCTGCCAGCAGCCCTGGCTGCCCAGCCTGCTGCCTTACGAGATGGTCGCGCAAAGCGCCAGCCAATGGCCCGACCCCGTGCGCATCTGGTTCGACGGCATCGAAGCCGCCCGTGCCGTGCTCGAAGGCCAGCGCGGCTTCTTCCAGCCGCGTCCATGGCCGATGCTGTTCGAGCACCAGGGCGGACCCGGCCAGGCCAGCTACTACGACACCGGGCCGCTCAAGACCACGCTCGAACGCTTCGTCGACTTCGACCGGATCAACCACCACCACAACGAAATGCGGGTATCGGTGGGCGCGGTCAATGTGCACAGCGGCAATTTCGCCTATTTCGACAACACGCGCCGCAAGCTGCGCGCCGAACACTTCATGGCATCCGGCGCGCTGCCGCCCGGCTTCCCGGCCGTSGAGATCGACGGCGAGTTCTACTGGGACGGCGGCCTGGTTTCGAACACCCCGCTGTCCGAAGTCCTCACCGCCCAGCCCCGCCGCGATGCGCTGATCTTCCAGGTCGACCTGTGGAGCGCGCGCGGCAAGCTGCCGCACAACCTGCTGGACGTGGCTGAACGGCAGAAAGACATCCAGTACTCCAGCCGCACGCGCACCATCACCGACTACATGGGCGAGCAGCAGAACTACCGCCGCATGCTCAGCGAAATCATGGCGCTGGTGCCGCAGGCGCAGCGCGACAACGACTGGTACCGCAAGGCAGCCGAATACGCGTGCGACGCGCGACGCAACGTGATTCAGCTCATCTACCGGGACAAGACCTTCGAGGGCAACGCGAAGGATTACCAGTTCGGCCTGCTCACCATGAACGAGCACTGGACGAGCGGGCTGGATGATATCCGCGAGACGTTGCGGCATCCGGAGTGGCTGGCGATGCCCACCCACGAGAGGCCGTTTGTCACGCATGACATCCATCGGGGGAATGGCGGGAAGTAACGGGAAGTAATGAGAAGTAGCGGCGCGAAGTAACGGGATTTACGTGGTTTCGCCTTGGCGATACCACGTTCAAATTCAAAGGCTTAAAGACTTAAAGGCTTAGAGGCAGCCTGGAAAGCCTTTGGATCTGCCTTCGTTGCCGAACCTGATCCTGGATTTGCGGCGAAAGCCCCGGGCCCCGCAAAACCGGAGCCCCCCAGGAAAGACCTCCTGCCCTCATACCACTTTCAATTTCCCTAAGCCCGGAGCCGCGGCCGGGTAAGCCGGCTTCAACCTGGAAAACACCTCGGAAATAATCTCCGCCACCATCAGGTTCCGATGCGTCTTGGAATCCGCCGGAACGATATGCCAGGGCGCTTCCGGCGTGCTGGTCGCGGCGATCGCGGCCTCGTAGGCCGTCATATAGCTCTTCCAGTACTGCCGTTCCTCCAGGTCCTTCGGGTCGAATTTCCAGTGTTTCTGCGGATCTGCCAGGCGGGCTTCCAGCCGGGATTTCTGCTCATCCCTGGAGATGTGCAGGAAGCACTTGATGATGGTGGTGCCAGTTTCCATCAGCAGCGTCTCGAAGGCGCGCAACTGCTTGTAGCGGCGCTGGCATTCGTCTTCGTCGATCCACTCGTGCACGCGCGTGATCAGCACATCTTCGTAATGGCTGCGGTTGAACACCACGATCTCGCCGGCGCGCGGGACCTGGGCGTGGATGCGCCACAGGTAGTCGTGCGCGAGTTCTTCAGCGGTGGGGGATTTGAAGCTGACCACGCGGATGCCCAGCGGGTCGAAGCTGCGGAAGACGCCACGCACGGTGCCGTCCTT
Source organism: Cupriavidus sp. 05N38 (assembly GCF_056397345.1). Taxonomy (NCBI): domain Bacteria; kingdom Pseudomonadati; phylum Pseudomonadota; class Betaproteobacteria; order Burkholderiales; family Burkholderiaceae; genus Cupriavidus; species Cupriavidus sp. 05N38. The sequence continues at coordinate 301,020 of NZ_JBFTNF010000003.1, read as the reverse complement.
GCCGCTGGTGTCCATCCCTTGCAACACCACCAGCAGCTTGCGCTTGTGCTCGGCGTAGAAAATGTCCTGCTGCTGGTCGAGCTGGACGCTCAGTTCCGCGATGCGGGCCAGGTCGGCGGCCTTGTCGCCGCTGGAGAGCGGCTTGGCGCCGGCGTCGAAGTCGGCCAGTCGGAAGTTCTTGCCAGAGGTGACGCGGAAATCGGCGAGCGGCATTGGCACTCCATCAGGGGGGCGGCCCGGCCGGGCCGCGAGCCCCTATGGTCAGCCAGGCAGCCGCTCCAGGTCAATGCTGCCTTCGAACACGGTGGTGGCCGGGCCGGTCATGCGTACCGGCTCGCCTTCGCCGTCCCAGGCGATGGTGAGGTCGCCGCCGTGCGTATGCACCAGCACCGGCGAGTCGAGCAGGCCGCGGCGGATGCCCGCGACCACCGCCGCGCAGGCGCCGGTGCCGCAGGCCAGCGTTTCGCCGGCGCCGCGCTCGAACACGCGCAGGCGCACGGTGTGGCGTTCCTGCACCTGCATGAAACCGGCGTTGACGCGGTTGGGGAAGCTCGCGTGATGCTCGATGATGGGGCCGTCCTGCAGCACCGGGAAGGCCTCGGTGTCGTCCACCACCTGCACCGCGTGCGGGTTGCCCATCGAGACGGCGGAAATCCATTCCGTGCGGCCGTTTACCTCGAGCCCGTAAAGGGTGTCGCGGCCTTCGGCGCGGGTCGGCAGGCCGTCGGGGCGGAAGGGCACACGGGCCGGTTCCAGTTCGGGCGCGCCCATGTCGACGGTGACCTGGCCGTCGTCCTGCAGCGTCAGCGTGATCACGCCGTTCATGATTTCCACGCGCACCGAGCGCTTGTCGGTCAGGCCCTGATCGGTGACGAAACGCACGAAGCAGCGTGCGCCGTTGCCGCAGTGCTCCACTTCGCCGCCGTCGGCGTTGAAGATGCGGTAGCGGAAGTCGACGTCGTCGCGGGTGGGCTTCTCCACCACCAGGATCTGGTCGGCGCCCACGCCGAAATGCCGGCTGGCGAGCGCGCGCCACTGCGCGGGTGTCAGGTTCAGGGTCTGGCGGATGCCGTCGAGCACGACGAAGTCGTTGCCGGCGCCATGCATCTTGGTGAACTGGAGTTTCATGGTGCGATTGTATTCCTCGCCGGGCGTGCCTGCCGGACACGCCGCGGGCGGTTTCAGTAGATCTCGGGCTCGCCCGGCGGGCGGTGCTTGAAGCGCTTGTGCACCCAGTAATACTCGGCGATGCGCGGGCGGATGCAGTCTTCGAAGAAGGCGTTCATGCGCCGCGTGTCGTCGGTCACGCTGTCGCCGGGATAGTCTTCCCAGGCAGGCAGCACATGCAGCACATAGCCCTGGTAGTCGGGCAGCATCTCGGTGTAGATCGGCACCACCCTGGCACCGGTCAGGCGCGCCAGGCGCGACACGGAGGTCAGCGTCAGGGCCTGCACGCCGAAGAAGGGGACGAACTCGGAGTCGCGCTCGCCGAAGTCCATGTCGGCGATCAGTTGCAGCGCTTCGCCCTTGCGCAGGCAGCGGATGATGTCGCGCGCGCTGTCGTTGCGGGCGATCATGTTGGCGCCGAAGCGGCCGCGCGCATGCTTGAGGAAGCCGTCGAACAGGTCGTTCTTCTGCTTGGTGTAGAGCGAGGCGCCCGAACGGCCCACATGGTCGCGCAGGTGGATGGTCAGGCGGATCGCGCCGGCTTCCACGCCGGACAGGTGCTGCGTGACCAGGATGTGCGGCTTGCCGTCCAGCGCCACCAGGTCGGCATGATCCTCGATGCGCACCCAACGGCGCATCTGCTTCTCGCTGCCGGTCCAGAAGATGCCGCGCTCGGCAAAGCTGCGGAACACGGTGCGGAAGGTCTGGCGCGACAGCGCCTCGATCTCGGCGTCGCTGCGCTCGGGAAAGCACAGGCGCAGGTTGGTCTGCACCACCTTGCGGCGGCTGCTGGGGATGAGGTAGAGCAAGCTGCCCAGTCCTTCGCCGAAGCGCGCCACCAGCGGATAGGGCAACTTGCCCAGCACGGTCAGCAGGGCAATGCCCAGCCAGGTAAAGATACGGCTCATTTGTTCTAGTTGGAGAGCGGCGCAGGTTCGGGAGGGGCCTCGGCGCCGCGCGGTTGCTTGTATCGGTTGTAGCCCCACAGGTACTGCGTGGGCGCGGCGCGGACCAATGCCTCGATGGCCTGGTTGAGCACGGCGGCAGCTTCGCCCGGATCGTCCGGCAAGGGTTCTTCGATCACCTTCATATGCCCGAGGAAGCCTTCGCCGCGCGGCAGGCGCTCGGCGAAGATCGCGGCGATGGGCGAACCGGTGTGCTGCTGCAGGCGCTGCACCAGGGTCATGGTGTAGGCGGGCTTGCCGAAGAACGGCGCCCACGCGCCTTCACCGCCAGGCGGTACCTGGTCAGGCAGGATGCCAACCGCTTCGCCGCGCTTGAGCGCCTTGAGCAGCATGCGCACGCCGCGCGGCTCCGCGGGTGCCATGGCAAGATTGTGACGAGTGCGCATCTTCAAGATCCAGGCGCGCAGCCAGGCCTGGTGGGGTGGCTTGTAGAGCGCGGTGACCGGATGCTTGAGCGCGAACGCCTGCGGCAGCACTTCGAAGCAGCCCAGGTGGGGAACCAGGATGATCAGCCCGCGGCCTTGCGCCATCAGGCGGTCCAGTTCAGGCCACAGTGGCAGGGCAAAGCCGTACAAGCGCCGCGGCGGGTTGCGGCGGCACCAGAAATACGGCATCTCCAGGATCATGCGGCCGGTGGCGCGCGCGGCTTCTGCCAGCGTGGCCGCGTCAGCGCCCGGATAGGCCTGGCGCATGTGCGCGGTCAGCCGCGTGCCGTAGCGTCCCGGCAGGCGCGCTGCCAGCAGGCCCAGCGCACCGCCGGCGGCGTGCAGCCACGACAGCGGCAAGCGGGAAATCAGCCAGAACAAAAAGGTCATCGGATCGTGCTCTGCGGCACGGTGGCCGGGTTCAGTGATTCATGTTTTGCCCGCTGCTGCCGTTAGAGGGGGCAATCGAAATGACATGGGGTCCGTTACCGGGCCCGCACACCGCTTGCACTGTCAGACAGGCGCCTGTGCCTGCGGTTTCACTGCGAAAAGGCCGCCACCGGCCCCGGCAGCGCCGCACGGGCAACCCCAATCGGAACGGGGGCGCTGCAGGCCGGCTCGCAGCCGCGTATAATAACGCGTATCGCCGAGTTAACTGACAACTTGCGGGGCGATACCGTTCTACCGGAACGGCTTGAAAATACCGCTAAAGCGTCGCCGCCCGGACTGAATAGGTTGGCACGCAATAGCCAACCTGGAGAATAAGTTCGTGGCAAACGACTTCCTGTTCACTTCGGAATCCGTCTCCGAAGGCCATCCCGACAAGGTCGCAGACCAGATTTCCGACGCAGTCCTGGACGCCATCCTGGCCCAGGACAAGTACGCGCGTGTAGCGGCCGAAACCCTTTGCAACACCGGGCTGGTAGTCCTCGCCGGGGAAATCACCACGACCGCCAACGTCGACTACATCCAAGTCGCGCGCGACACCATCAAGCGCATCGGCTACGACAACACCGACTACGGCATCGACTACAAGGGCTGCGCCGTGCTGGTCGCCTACGACAAGCAGTCGCCCGACATCGCGCAGGGCGTGGACCGTGCCTCCGACGACTACCTGAACCAGGGCGCCGGCGACCAGGGCCTGATGTTCGGCTACGCCTGCGACGAGACGCCGGAACTGATGCCCTTCCCGATCTATTACTCGCACCGCCTGGTCGAGCGCCAGTCGCAGCTGCGCCGCGACGGCCGCCTGCCCTGGCTGCGCCCGGATGCCAAGTCGCAGGTGACCGTGCGCTACGTCGATGGCCGCCCGCACAGCGTGGACACCGTGGTGCTGTCGACCCAGCACGCGCCGGACATCAGCCAGGCGCAGATCCGCGAAGCCGTGATCGAAGAGATCATCAAGCCGGTGCTGCCGGCCGCGATGCTCAAGGACACCAAGTACCTGGTCAACCCGACCGGTCGCTTCGTCATCGGCGGCCCGCAAGGCGACTGCGGCCTGACCGGCCGCAAGATCATCGTCGACACCTACGGCGGCGCCTCGCCGCACGGTGGCGGCGCGTTCTCGGGCAAGGATCCGTCCAAGGTCGACCGCTCGGCCGCCTATGCCGCCCGCTACGTGGCCAAGAACGTGGTCGCCGCCGGCCTGGCGCGCCAGTGCCAGGTGCAGGTCAGCTACGCCATCGGCGTGGCCCGCCCGATCAACGTGACCGTGTACACGGAAGGCACCGGCAAGATCTCCGACGAGGCGATCGCCGCGCTGGTGCAGGAGCATTTCGACCTGCGCCCGAAGGRCATCGTGCAGATGCTGGACCTGCTGCGCCCGATCTACGAGAAGACCGCCGCCTACGGCCACTTCGGCCGCGAAGAGCCGGAATTCTCGTGGGAAGCGACCGACAAGGCTGCCGTCCTGCGCGCTGCCGCCGGCCTGTAAGGCTGTCGCGTCCGTACCGAAAAGCGCCGCCTCCGGGCGGCGTTTTTCTTGTGCCCGCGGCAGGGGGCGCGAAAGCCGCCCGGCTTGCCGGAGATCAACCGCGGCGCTCCAGGCGTGGCGCGGCGGGGCCGCGAGGGTAGAATCGCGGGATCGCAAGGCTGCCCGTGCAAGTGGCGTCTTGTCATCCCGCGGGAGCCCGCTGGATTCCGCCGGAGCCCGCATACCGAGGATGCCCATGCCACAAGAATCGACTCATTCGACCCGCCCGGTCTCCACGCCCGCCGTCTCCGGCCCGGCTACCGTGCCCGGGGCGAGCGAGCCTGCCTTCAACCTGATCCGCACGCAGCCCTACACGGACTGGGCGCCGCAGGTCGACGCCGCCACCGCGGCAGGCCTGCGCCAGCAGCTGGAGCAGGGCGCGGTGCTCTACTTCCCGCAGTTGCAATTCCGCTTCGAGACCGGCGAGGAGCGTTTTCTCGACAGCCGCTGGTCCGACGGCAAGTCCAAGAACATCAACCTGCGCGCCAACGACCGCGCCGTGCGCGGCGCCACCGGCAGCGAGCGGGATCTCGGCGACCTGTACCGGCTGATCAAGCGCTATGCCGAGTCCAGCGAAAAGCTGGTGCTGAGCCTGTTCCCGGAATACGGCCCGCACATGGTGCGCGCCGGCACCTCGCTGCGCCCGAGCGAAATCGCCGGCCGCCCGGTGAGCTGGCGCAAGGACGACACGCGCCTGCACGTGGACTCCTTCCCGTCCAACCCGCTGCTGGGCCAGCGCCTGCTGCGCGTGTTCCACAACATCGACCCGCAGGCGCCGCGCGTGTGGCGCGTGGGCGAGCCCTTCGGCGATTTCGCGCGCCGCTTCGTGCCGCAGACCAAGGGCATGTGGCCGGGTCAGGCCCGCCTGATGGAGTTGCTGCGCATCACCAAGCGCCGCCGCTCGGAGTACGACCATCGCATGCTGCAGCTGCATGACCTGGCCAAGGCGGACCTGGCATACCAGGCCAGCGTGCCGCAGCAGGAATTCCACTTCCCGCCGGGTTCCACCTGGATTGTGTTCAGCGACCAGGTGCTGCATGCGGCCATGCGCGGCCGGGCGATGATGGAACAGACCTACTACCTGTCGCCGAAGGCCATCAGCGATCACACGCACTCGCCGGAGGCGGTGCTGGCGCGCATGCTGGGCCGGCCAATGCTGTCATCCTGACGCGAGTCCGGCCCTGGGGCGCGGGCCGGCGGCGCCGCGTCAGCGCATCAGCATCCGGATCATCGTCTCGAAGCGCTTGCCGTATGGCGGCTTGAGCAGTCCGGCGCCGTTCAGTCCGGATTGCCGGAAGATCGGCTTGAGCTTGGAGAAGGTCTCGAAGCCCGCTTCGCCGTGGTACGCGCCCATGCCGCTGGGCCCTACGCCGCCGAAGGGCAGGTCTTCCTGCGCGATGTGCAGCAAGGTCTCGTTGATGCTGACGCCGCCTGCCACGGTCTGCGCCATCACGCGGTCGATCGCGCCGCGCTCCTTCTCGAACAGGTAGAGCGCCAGCGGCCGCGGCCGCGCGTTGACATAGCCAATGGCCTCGTCCAGCGAGCGGTACGTCACCAGCGGCAGCACCGGGCCGAAGATTTCTTCCTGCATCACGGTCGCGCCGTCGGGCACGTCGAGCAGCAGCAGCGGCGCCAGCCGGCGCCGCTGCGGGTCGGAGTGCGCCTGCGTCAGCGGCACCACGCGGGCGCCCGCGCGGGCGGCGTCGCCGACCAGGCCGTCGAGCCGCGCGAAATGGCGCGCACTGATGATGGTGGTGTAGTCGGGATTGCTGCCGAGGTCCGGGTAGAGCCTGCCCGCGCAGGCGCGCGCCGCTTCGACGAAGCGGTCGCGCATCGCCTCCGGCAGCAGCACGTAGTCGGGCGCGATGCAGGTCTGGCCGGCATTGAGCAGCTTGCCGACCAGGATGCGCTCGACCGCGCGCTCCAGGTCGGCACCCGGGCCGACGATGGCCGGCGACTTGCCGCCCAGCTCCAGCGTGACCGGCGTGAGGTTGGCGGCCGCCGCGCGCATCACATGGTGGCCGACCTGGGTCGACCCGGTGAACAGCAGGTGATCGAAGGGCAGGGCGGAGAAGGCGCTTGCCACCCCGGCGTCGCCGTTGACCACCGTGAGCTCGTCGGCGGCGAAGGCCTGCTGCGCCAGCGTGGCGAAGAGCGCGGCAAAGCGCGGCGTGTACTCGGAGAGCTTGACCATGGCGCGGTTGCCCGCGGYCAGCGCGCCCGCGAGCGGGCCGATGGTCAGGTAGAGCGGATAGTTCCATGGCACCACGATGCCGATCACGCCCAGCGGCTGCGGCATCAGCCGCGAGCTGGCCGGCTTGAACCACAGCCCGGTGCGCGCGCGCCGCACCCGCATCCAGCGCTTGCCGTGGCGCAGCGCGCCGTCGATGCCGGCCAGGCTCGGGAAGACCTCCAGCAGCGCGGTTTCCTGGCGCGGCCGGTTGCCGAAATCCGCGCTGATGGCCTGCGAGATCTCGTCCTGATGATCCGTCACCAGCTTGCGCAGACGGCGCAGGCGGTCGGCGCGCACGGTCCAGGCCGGTGCCTGGTCGCTGCGCGAGGCGGCGCGCATGGCGTCGAATACGGATGACATCTCGGGCACTTCTCTCATGTGGCGATCTCCCATGGGCCATGCGCTGCCCGTGGCGCGCGCGGCGTTATCGATTCCCGCACCATATGCCATGCCGTGCGCGGTGACAATGCCGGCCGCCCTGGCGGGAACCGCTTCAAACGGGCGTATTCCGGCCGTATTCCGGGCGTATTCCCGCAGGACTGGCGGGTGTCTCCGGGCGCATGCGGCTGCCTCCGCGGGACCTGCCGCCGGCACGCTCGCAGGTGCATTCCCCGCCCCGCTTCCGGCTTGGTTCCGCCTTCGTTCCGCCTGCGTGCCCGTGCATCTCCGGCGGCCGGCCAGCCACCTTGCGCGTCTCCCGCTTCCCCCTTTTCAGCTCCCGTGCAAAGCGCCTACACTGGTTTTCAGACCGGATCTGCGGGCAGCCGCGGCGGGCGCCGCAAGCCCGGGCGCACCGACCTCCGACCACGCGGAGAGACAGATGGAAACCACCTTTGACTATCTCGTCGTCGGCGCCGGTTCGGCCGGCTGCGCACTGGCCGGGCGCCTGGCCGACAGCGGCAGCGACAGCGTGGCGGTGCTCGAGGCGGGCGGGCACGATCACCATGTGCTGGTTTCCGCGCCGGCGGGCGCCGCCCTCATGCTGCCGCGCGCGGGTGCGCGCAATTACGGCTACCGCACCGTGCCACAGCCCGGCCTGGACGGGCGCCGCGGCTACCAGCCGCGCGGGCGCGGGCTCGGCGGGAGTTCCTCGCTCAACGCCATGATCTACACGCGCGGCCGTCCGTCCGACTACGACGGCTGGGCCATGGGCGGCTGCGACGGCTGGGCCTGGGACGACGTGCTGCCCTACTTCCGCCGCGCCGAATGCAACGAACGCCTGGCCGGACGCGACGACGACCCGCTGCACGGCGGCAGCGGCCCGCTGCACGTATCGGACCTGCGCACGCCCAATGCCTTCGGCCAGCGCTTCATCGAGGCGGCGCAGCAGGCCGGCTACCGCCGCAACGACGATTTCAACGGCATGGAACAGGAGGGCGCAGGCTGGTACCAGGTGACCCAGCACGGCGGCGAGCGCTGGAATGCCGCGCGCGCCTATCTCCATCGCGGCGATGCCGACGACCGCGCCAGCAACGCCGGGCGCGCCAACCTGCATGTGCTGACCGGTGCGCAGGTGCTGCGCATCGAATTCGACGGCCGCCACGCAGTGGGCGTGACGGTGCGGCTGGACGGCCGCGAGACCTTGCTGCGGGCGCGCCGCGAGGTGATCGTCTCGGCCGGCGCCTTCGGCTCGCCGCAATTGCTGATGGTGTCGGGGGTAGGCCCGGGGGCGCATCTGCGCGAGCTGGGCATTCCCGTGGTGCACGACCTGCCGGGCGTGGGCGCCAACCTGCAGGACCATCTCGACATCATCGTGCACAAGCGCGTGGCGGCATCGGAGCTGTTCGGCGTGTCGGTGGGCGGTGCCTTCCGCCTGCTGGCCGAGATCCTGCGCTACCGGCGCGAGCGCACCGGCATGCTGACATCCAACTTCGCCGAGGCCGGCGCCTTTCTCAAGAGCCGGCCCGAGCTGGAGGAGCCCGACCTGCAGCTGCACTTCGTGGTCGGCATGGCCGACGACCATATGCGCCGCATTCGCTTCGGCCACGGCTATTCGTGCCACGTCTGCGTACTGCGCCCGCACAGCCGCGGCGAGGTCACGCTGGCCTCGCCCGATATCCGCGAGGCTCCGCTGATCGATCCGCGCTATCTGTCCGACCCGCGGGATCTCGACGACCTCGTGTCCGGCGTGCGCATCGTGCGCCGCATCCTGGCCCAGCCGCAGCTGGCGGCGTTCGGCGGCAAGGAGCTCTATTCGGGGCACCTGCCCGCGGAGGGCGGCGATGACGGCGTCATCCGCGCCATGATCCGCGAGCATGCCGACACCATCTATCACCCGGTGGGCACCTGCCGCATGGGCATGGACGAAGGCGCGGTGGTCGACCCGCAGCTGCGCGTGCGGGGCGTGGAGGGTTTGCGGGTGGTCGACGCATCGATCATRCCGACGCTGATCGGTGGCAACACCAACGCGCCCGCCATCATGATCGGCGAACGGGCGCATGACCTGATCCGCCACGGCCCGCGCGTGGTGCTGCGCCTGGCGGAGACGCTGGCGGTGTAGCCGGCGCCGGCAGGCAAGGGCCCGGCGCGCGGCGGCCGGGCCCGATGCGCCGCGCCGCTCAGGCCTTGGCCAGGCGGAAGGACGATACCGTGTCGCGCAGCTTGCCGGCCTGGTCGTCCAGGGACTGCGCCGCCGCGGCCGCCTCTTCCACCAGCGCCGCGTTCTGCTGCGTGACCTGGTCCATCTGCCCGACTGCCTGGTTGACCTGTTCGATCCCTGCGCTCTGCTCGTCCGACGCCGCGGCGATCTCGGCGATGATGTCGGACACGCGCTTGACTGCCTGCCGCACATCGTCCATGGTCTTGCCGGCGTCCTGGGCCTGCGAGGAGCCGGCGCGCACGGTGCCGACCGATTCGTCGATCAGGTCCTTGATCTCCTTCGCCGCGCTGGACGAGCGTTGCGCCAGGCTGCGCACCTCGCCGGCCACCACCGCAAAGCCGCGGCCCTGCTCRCCGGCACGCGCGGCTTCCACCGCGGCGTTGAGCGCCAGGATATTGGTCTGGAAMGCGATGCCCTCGATCAGGCTGGTGATCTCGGCGATGCGGCTGGAGCTGGTGGCGATCGCGCCCATGGTCTGCACCACCTGCTGCACGGCGGTGGTACCGTGTTCGGCCACGCGGGCCGCATCGCCGGCCAGGCCACTGGCCTGGCGCGCGTTGTCCGCGTTCTGCCGCACGGTGGTGGTCAGCTCCTCCATGCTCGATGCGGTTTCTTCCAGCGACGCCGCCTGCTGCTCGGTGCGTGCCGACAGGTCGGTGTTGCCCGCCGCAATCTGGCGTGCCGCCACGCCCACGGACTCCGTCGAGGTGCGGACTTCGCGCATCGCCACGCCCACCCGCCCAAGCAGGGTGTTGAAGGCCGCCGCGGTACGGCCGATCTCGTCCAGGCGGCCGACCGGCGCGCGGCGCTCCAGGTCCAGGCTTTCGCTGACGTATTCCAGGGTCTGCTCGATCTCGGCCAGGCTGCCGTGGATGCGGCGGTACAAGGTCACCGCCAGGGCGCCGGTGACCAGCACGGCCACGGCGATCACGACCGAGAACACCACCACTGCAGTGCGGTACTGCCCGCGGTTTTGCACGACCGCCCGCTCGCCCAATTCGCCGTTGTAGGCGATGTGCTCGTCGAGCGCCTTGCGCAGGACGGCGGAAGCGTCGTGCAGTTCGCCGCTCAACAGCATTGCCTGGGCGCCGAGGTAATCGTTGGCCCGCGATTTTTCCAGCAGGGCGGGGCGCGCATCGCGATAGCGCTTGAAGGCCGCGCGGTCCGCTTCCAGCAGCTTGCCGTCGGTGTCGTCGCTGATATCGTCGCGGCCGTACTTGGCGGTGGTGGCTTCGAACTTCTGGTCGGCGCGCGCCATGGCTTGCTCCATGCCGGCCTTGGCCTTGGGGTCCTCGCTCATGGTGTGCTGGTACATCGCGATGCGCATCGCATTCACGTCGTCCTTGAGGCTGCCAAGGGTGCGCACGCTGCCCAGCGTGTTGTCGTTGAAGTATTCGAAGCGATCTTCCGACTGGCTGAGCTGCCAGATGCCGCCGAGGCCGACCACCAGCAGGGCCAGCAGGGCAAGAGAGAGGGAAAGCAACAAGCGTTGACTGATATTCATGTCGGGATGGGCGACGCCCGCCTCGGCGGAGCGCGGCACTGAGTCAGGAAAATGGACGATCCGGCACTTATGTATGCAATGTATGCCATTAGTGTCAAAGGCTGTTTACGGCAGGACCGGCAGCAGCTGTAGCGCTGCCGGGGAATTAAGAAGGGGGGGCGGGCCGGGAAGATGGCCCGGGGGCAGGCCGGAGCGGGCCGGCTTTCAGGCCGGCCAGGCGCGCGCCACCACGCGCGCCAGCCCGGCCGCGTCGCCCTCCAGCGTGCCGAACACGCGGCCGTGCTGGCGCCCGAGGCGGCTTGCCACGAAGTGCTCGGCATCCTCGGCATCGGCATGGCCCAGCATCAGCGCCGCCTGCGCGGCCAGCACCAGGCCCTGGGCAAAGCGCCGCGCGCCGGCCTCCATGTGTTCGGGGGCGTCGCGCAGCATGGCCTGCAGCGAGGCCAGCTCGGCGCGCACCGCCGGATGTCCGCCGGCGCGCCGGGCCAGGTCCTGCAGCAGCCGGGCGCCGTCTTCGGGATTGCGCTGCAGCGCGCGCAGCACGTCCAGGCACATGATGTTGCCCGAACCCTCCCAGATCGAGTTGACCGGGGCTTCGCGATACAGCCGCGCCATCGGCCCGTCTTCCACGTAGCCGTTGCCGCCCCATACCTCCATGGCTTCGCCGGTGACCTCGATGGCGCGCTTGCAGATCCAGAACTTGGCCGCCGGCGTGACGATGCGCTTCCACGCGGTGGCCAGCGGATCGGTGTCGGCGCGCTCGAAGGCTTGCGCCAGCTCCATCATCAGCAGGGTCGCGGCCTGGCTTTCCAGCGCCAGGTCCGCCAGCACGTTGCGCATCAGCGGCTGGTCCGCCAGCAGGCGGCCGAAGGCCATGCGGTGGCGCGCGTGGTGGAGCGCCTGCACCAGCGCGGCGCGCGTGATGGCGGCGCTGCCGATCACGCAGTCCAGCCGCGTATGGGTGGCCATTTCGATGATGGTCGGGATGCCGCGGCCTTCCTCGCCGATCAGGATGCCGGTGGCGCCGCGGAACTCCACCTCGCTGCTGGCGTTGGAGCGGTTGCCCAGCTTGTCCTTGAGGCGCTGGATCTGCACGGGGTTCTTGCTGCCGTCGTCGCGAAAGCGCGGCACGAAGAAGCACGACAGCGGCCCGTCCTCGGCACCCATGCGCGCCACCACCAGGTGCGCATCGCACATCGGCGCGGAGAAGAACCACTTGTGGCCGGTGAGCTCGTATTCGGCGCCGCGGCCCTCGCCGCGCACGGCGCGCGCCACGGTGGTATTGCTGCGCACGTCCGAGCCGCCCTGCTTTTCCGTCATGCCCATGCCGATCATGACGGCGCGCTTGTCGCGCCAGGGCAGGTCGCGCGCATCGTGTTCCGTGGCGAACAGCTTCGGCCCCAGTTCGGCAAACAGCGCGGCCTCCTTCTGCAGCACCGGGATGCTGGCGAAGGTCATGGTGGGCGGGCACAGCGAGCCCGATTCGGCCTGCGCCTGCAGGTAGTAGCCCGCCGCGCGCGCCACCCAGGCACCGTCGCGCGGCTGCGCGAACGGCAGCGCCTGCAGCTGCTGGCCGCGCAGCAGCCCCAGCAGTTCGTGCCATGCCTGCGGGAATTGCACCTCGTCGATGCGCTCGCCGGTGCGGCTGTGCGTATGCAGTTGCGGCGAATCGCGGTTGGCCTCGGCCGCCCAGCGCTGCACGTCGGGCTCGCCCAGGCGCGCGCCGAATGCCTCCAGCGCACCGGCATGCCAGCCGCCTCCCAGCCGTTCCAGCGCGGCGCGCAGCACCGGGTCGCCGGCGAACAGGTTGTGGCCGGCGAGATCCGGAACCTGGTTGAACACGCGATGGGTGGCGGCTTCGGTCATGCGGTCTCCAGGGTGGCGTGGTGCGTGATGTCGCAGTGTTGTCCTGTTTTCTGCATGGTAGAGCAAGCCGCGCATCATGTGACGGCAAGGGGCGGCCCCGCACGGCGTCAACCATGCCGCTCCGGTGTGGTGCCCGCGTCCCACGATGCCTGCCGCGCTGCAACAAGCGCCAATGCTGACTTCCGCGCACGACTGTCCAGATTGAAACAGGGGTGGTCAAGCCCCGGCCCTTGTGCTTAAATTCACCCCGTTGGATGAAACAGGGGTGCCGTACGGATGGGCCGTGCGGCTGAGAGAGTCCCTTCGAACCCGATCCGGCTAGTACCGGCGTGGGAAGTTTCATGGTTACCGAACAGCTCCTGCCTCCAGCGAGGCACATGACCCGGACACAGCGCCGCGTCCATGCTCAGGGCTCCTGGTTTCGTCCATCCCCGCAAGAGAGAGGACGATACCCATGGCCCGCACAAACTCCGCCCCCGCCGCTTCCTTCGAGTCGCTCGAGACCGATCTCGACAAGAAGTTCGCCTATCCCGCTTCCAGCAAGACCTACCTGAGCGGCAGCCGCCCGGACATCCGCGTGCCGCTGCGCACGATCCTGCAGACGTCCACGCGCACGGACAAGGGCGAGATGTCCAACCCGCCGATCCCSGTGTACGACACCTCSGGCCCGTACAGCGACCCGGACGTGCATATCGACCTGAAGGCAGGCCTGCCCTCGGTACGCGGCAAGTGGATCGAAGAGCGCGGCGATACGGAAGTGCTGGCCGGCCTGTCGTCGGAATACGGCCTGGCGCGCGCCGCCGATCCGGCCACCGCCCACCTGCGCTTTGCCCAGCTGACCAACCCGCGCCGCGCCAAGGCCGGCGCCAACGTGTCGCAGATGCACTATGCGCGCCGCGGCATCATCACGCCCGAGATGGAATACGTGGCGCTGCGCGAGTCGCTGAACCTGCAGGCGCTGTACGACAAGCCCGAATACAAGGCGCTGCTGCGCCAGCACCCGGGCAATGCGCTGGGTGCGTCGCTGCCGCTGCGTCCGGAAGACATGACGCCGGAATTCGTGCGCAAGGAAATCGCCTCTGGCCGCGCCATCATCCCCGCCAACATCAACCACACCGAACTGGAGCCGATGGCGATCGGGCGCAACTTCCGCGTCAAGATCAACGGCAACCTGGGCAACTCCGCCGTGACCTCGTCGCTGGCCGAGGAAGTGGAAAAGATGGTGTGGTCGATCCGCTGGGGCGCGGACACCATCATGGACCTGTCCACCGGCAAGCACATCCACGAAACCCGTGAATGGATCCTGCGCAACTCGCCGGTGCCCATCGGCACGGTGCCCATCTACCAGGCCCTGGACAAGACCGGCGGCATCGCCGAGGACCTGACCTGGGAGATGTTCCGCGACACGCTGGTCGAGCAGGCCGAGCAGGGCGTGGACTACTTCACCATCCACGCCGGCGTGCTGCTGCGCTATGTGCCGATGACCGCCGACCGCGTCACCGGCATCGTCTCGCGCGGCGGCTCGATCATGGCCAAGTGGTGCCTGGCGCATCACAAGGAAAACTTCCTGTACACGCATTTCGACGAGATCTGCGAAATCATGAAGGCCTACGACGTSTCGTTCAGCCTCGGCGACGGCCTGCGTCCGGGCTGCATCGCGGACTCCAACGACGACGCCCAGTTCGGCGAGCTGCGCACGCTCGGCGAGCTGACCGACAAGGCCTGGAAGCACGACGTGCAGGTCATGATCGAAGGCCCGGGCCACGTGCCGCTGCAGCGCATCCAGGCCAATATGGACGAGGAACTCAAGCACTGCTACGAGGCCCCGTTCTACACGCTCGGACCGCTGGTGACGGACATCGCCCCCGGCTACGACCACATCACCAGCGGCATCGGCGCGGCCAATATCGGCTGGATGGGCACGGCCATGCTGTGCTACGTCACGCCCAAGGAACACCTGGGCCTGCCGGACAAGGAAGACGTGCGCGAAGGCATCATCACCTACAAGATCGCCGCCCACGCGGCCGACCTTGCCAAGGGCTGGCCGGGCGCGCAGCTGCGCGACAACGCACTGTCCAAGGCGCGCTTCGAGTTCCGCTGGGAAGACCAGTTCAACCTCGGCCTGGACCCCGAGCGCGCGCGTTCGTACCACGACGCCACGCTGCCGGCCGAAGGCGCCAAGATCGCGCATTTCTGCTCGATGTGCGGTCCCAAGTTCTGCTCGATGAAGATCACGCAGGAAGTGCGCGACTACGCCGCCTCGCTCAAGCCCGAAGCCGAGCAGGGCATGCAGGAAAAGTCGATCGAGTTCGTCAAGAGCGGCAGCAAGATCTACTCGTAAGGCAAGGGGGGCGGCCCCCGCGCAAGCGGGCGCCGCACACGTAGTACCGTGCCTTCGCGAGGAGGCGCTCCCAGACTTAAAGGAGGCCGGCGCCCGCCGCGCAGTCGCGGCAGCCGCCGGCGCAAAGCATCCCCATGACAGTGCAGTCGTTTGATGTGGCCGTGCTCGGCGCCGGCCTGGCCGGGCGCCTTTCCGCCTGGCAACTGGTGCGTGCCGGCCTGCGCGTGGCGCTGGTCGAGCGAGCCGGCCCCGATGGCGCCGGCTCCGCCGCGCACGTGGCCGCGGCCATGCTGGCGCCGCTGGCCGAATCCGCCATCGCCGAGCGCCGCATCGTCGAGCTGGGCGTGGCCAGCGTCGATCTCTGGCGCGCCTGGGTGGCCGAGCTGCCCGAGCCGGTGTTTTTCCAGGAAGACGGCACGCTGGTGGTCTGGCATGCGCGCGACCGCGGCGAGATGTCATTGTTCACCAGCCGCGTGCGCGCGGTGGCGCCGCCCGCGCTGGTGGCCGAGCGCATGCGCGCGCTCGACGGCAACGGCGTGGCCGCGCTGGAACCCGCGCTCGCGGGGCGCTTCCCGCAGGGCCTGCTGCTGGCCGGCGAAGGCCAGCTCGACAACCGCGGCACGCTGCGCGCGCTGCTGGCGTGCGCGGTGGCCGAAGGCCTGCATTGCGTGTGGGAAGCCGGCGAGATCGAGGCCCGGGACCTGCCTGCGCTGGGCATCAGCGCGGGCGCGGTGCTGGACTGCCGTGGCCTGGGCGCGCGCGCCGCGTGGCCCGCGCAGCCGGCCGCGCGCGGCACCATGCCCGGCCTGCGCGGCTTGCGCGGCGAGGTGGTGCGCGTGCACGCGCCCGAGGTCAAGCTGCACCGCCCGGTGCGCCTGCTGCATCCGCGCTACCCGATCTATATCGCGCCCAAGCCCAACGACCTCTACGTGATCGGCGCCACCGAACTCGAAAGCGAGGACGATTCGCCGATGAGCGTGCGCTCCGCGCTGGAGTTGCTGTCGGCGGCTTACTCGCTGCATCCGGCCTTTGGCGAAGCGCGCGTGCTCGAACTCAACGTGCAGCGCCGGCCCACGCGGCCGGACCACCTGCCCGCCATCCGGGTCGACCAGCATGCCCGCGTGGTGCGCCTCAACGGCCTGTACCGGCACGGTTTCCTGATCGCGCCGGCGGTGACCGAGGCCGCCTGCCAGGTGGTGCGCGCGTTGCTCAGCGGCGATCCCGCCGCCCACGCCGTGCCCGCCGCGCTGCGCTGGCCGGGGATGATCGGCCCGGCGCTCGAGACCGTCGCCGGCGCGCCTGTCCTGCACTGAACAGACAGACTATGGAAATCCTGCTCAACGGCCGCCCGCTGGCCCTTGCCGAGAACGCCACGCTGGCCGACGCGGTGGCCGGCGCCGGCATCGCGCCGCCGTTTGCCGCCGCGCTCAACGGCCAGTTCGTGCCGCGCGCCGCGCATGCCGCCACCGCGCTCGCCGCCGGCGACCGCATCGACCTCGTGCAACCCGTGACGGGAGGCTGAACCAACATGACATTCGATACCACCGATCCCCGCCGCGACCTGCTCGGCGATCCCTTCGTGCTGTACGGCGAATCGTTCACCTCGCGCCTGCTGCTGGGCACCGCGCGCTACCCGTCTCCCGCCACCCTGCAGGCCGCCGTGGAAGCGTCGCGGCCCGCCATGCTGACCGTGGCGCTGCGCCGCCAGGGCGCGGTGGGCGACGGCGAGGGCGGCCAGTCCTTCTGGCAGATGCTCAAGGCGCTCAACGTGCCGGTGCTGCCGAATACCGCCGGCTGCATGGCACCGCAGGAAGTCATCACCACCGCCATGATGGCGCGCGAAGTGTTCGAGACCGACTGGATCAAGCTCGAGCTGGTGGGCGACGACTACACGCTGCAGCCGGACACGCTCAACCTGCCCGCGGTAGCCGAGACGCTGATCAAGGAAGGCTTCAAGGTGCTGCCCTACTGCACCGAGGACCTCGTGCTGTGCCGTCGCCTGCTCGACGTGGGCTGCCAGGCGCTGATGCCCTGGGGCGCGCCGATCGGCACCGGCAAGGGCGTGGTCAACCCGCACGCCATGCGCGTGCTGCGCGAACGCCTGCCCGACACCCCGCTGATCGTCGACGCCGGCCTCGGCCTGCCGTCGCACGCGGCCCAGGTGCTGGAGTGGGGCTACGACGGCGTATTGCTGAACACCGCGGTGGCGCAGGCCGCCTATCCGGTCAATATGGCGCGCGCCTTCGCGCTGGCGGTCGACGCCGGCCGCACCGCCTACCTGGCCGGCCCCATGCCCGAGCGCGAGATCGCCCAGGCCAGCACGCCGGTGGTCGGCATGCCGTTCTGGCACGCCGAAGGCGTGGAGGACCGCGCATGAGTCACGCTGCCGTGAAAGCCGCCGTCGACACGGCGCTGCGCGACACGCTGCTGGCGCGCTACGGCGCCAGCTTCGGCACCAGCGACAAGGGCTGGTCCGCCTGGGCGCGGCCCGGCGCCGGGGCGCTCGGCCACGCCGACGTGGTGCTGTCCGACGGCGAGGCCGATGCCGACGCGCTCRGGCGCATCGCCGCCGCCGGCGCGATCGCCATCGAGAGCGAGCGCGAAGGCGGCCGCTGGATCGACACCGTGCGCTCGCCGATGGGCACCTGGGTCTTTAGCGCCCATGCCGACAGCGACACCGCGCATCCGCCGGCCTTTACCGCCGTGCTGCTGGCCTGCCTGGCGCTGCATTTCCCCGCGCACGACGCGCTCTGCCTGGCCCGCGCCTGGCAGGCGGATTCGCTCGAGTGGCCGGCGGATTTCGCGCGCTTCCCGCAGGTGCGCCATGCCGCGCTGGTGCCGCCCGAGCAGCGCGCCCAGCCCTTCGCGCCGTGCCCGCCGCTGGGCCTGTACGCGGTGGTGCCCAGCGCCGAATGGATCGAGCGCCTGGTGCCGCACGGCGTGCCCACGGTGCAGCTGCGCTTCAAGTCGGACGACGCGCAGGCCGTGCGCGCCGAGATCGCACGCGCGGCGGGTGCCGCGCGCGGCAGCGCCTCGCGGCTGTTCATCAACGACCACTGGCGCGCCGCCATCGACCTGCACGCCAGCTTCGGCAGCGACAGCGCGCGCAGCGGCATCTACGGCATCCACCTCGGCCAGGAAGACCTCGATGAGGCCGACCTCGACGCGCTGCGCGCCTCCGGCCTGCGCCTCGGCGTGTCCACCCACGGCTATGCCGAGATGCTGCGCGTGGCCACCATCGGCCCGAGCTACCTCGCGCTGGGCGCGATCTTCCCCACCACCACCAAGGTCATGCCGACCGCGCCGCAGGGGCTGGGCCGCTTCCACGCCTACGCGAAGCTGATGCAGCCGGTGATCCCGTCGCTGGTGGGCATCGGCGGCGTCGATGCCGCGCGCCTGCCGCAAGTGCTGGCCGTCGGCGTCGGCAGCGCGGCGGTGGTGCGCGCCATCACCGAGGCGGCCGACGTGCCCGCCGCGGTGAAGCACCTGCTGGGCATGTTCCCCGCCGCCTGAAGCACCTGGCGAACCGGCGGTCCGCGCGCTTCTCCCGCATGCGGGAGAGGCGTGCCGGGAGAAGGGAAACGGCGGAAGGGCAGGCGCCCGAGAAAGCCGGGCACGCCTCGCTTTCGCGGCAACGGGCTCTACCTGCTCGACGCACCCGACGCTGCGCTCTCGCCGCAGCGGCAACTGGCGGCGCTGGCGCGCATCCACGATCTCGCGCGCGACGACTCGCAGTTCGTCATCGCCACGCACTCGCCGATCCTGATGGCCTACCCCGACGCGTGGATCTATAGCCTCGGCGCCGACGGCGTGCAGCGCATCGCGTACGAGGACACCGAGCACTTCCGCGTGAAGCCGCCGTCCGCGCCATCCACACCTAAGTTGGCGCTACCATTGCGGCCGGCGACGCCGTCATGATGGCAGGGTCCATGAAAATGAAGATCCCGCTCGAATCCGACTATGCTGGCGTGGTCAAGGCCATCCTGGTGCAGGCCGGCGATGCCGTTGCCGAGGCCGGGTGGTCGTCGAACTCGAATCATTGAACGCGAAAGGAACAACGTTTTGGAAAGTCCCGCACAGATCGTCCCGGTGGCGCCCGGCACCCCGGATAAGCCCTATTTCGGCATCGATGTGCCGCTGATGCGCCACCTTGGACTGCAGCCGGTGCATATCGAGGAGGGCCTGTGCCGCACGCGCCTGCCGGTCGGCCCGGCGCTGGTCAACAGCCGTGGCGATGTGCACGGCGGCACCTTGATGGCCACGCTGGACTTCACGCTCAGCGGCGCGGCGCGCTCGCATGCGCCGCTGGAAACCGGCGTGATCACCATCGACATGTCCACGCACTTCCTCTCGGCCGCGCGCGGCGAACTGTACCTGGAAGCGCGCTGCATGCGGCGCGGCGCGCGCATCGCCTTCTGCGAGGGGGAGGTGAAGAACGCGCAGGGCGAGGTCGTCTGCGTGGCGCGCGCGGCATTCAAGCTGGTGCCGCTGAGCAGCGGCGGCAACTAGGGCCGCGCCCCGGGCTTCAGGCCTGGCCTTGCGCCGGCCGGTAGACCTGGGCGAAGCGCGCCTGCTGCACGATGCCATAGTCTCCCGGCGCATACTGCATCAGCCAGTCCCCGGCCGCGCCATGCAGCACGTCGCCACCGGCACAGCGCGCAATGCTGAACGCATCTGCCATGCGCCTGGCCAGCACCACGCCCGGCTTGTTGCGGTAGTCGCCGTCCTGCCCGTGCGTGCCGGCCTGCAGCGGCTCGTACTTGGCGTCGAAACGGTCGCGGGAAACCACCCAGCGGTCGCCGGTGGAGCCGGTGACGACGGCATCGCCCGGCTGGTAGCGGTTGGGGCCTTCCAGGCTGATGAGTTCCCCGGGCGCGGCGGCGAAGGCCACCTGCACGACTTCGTGCTTCTGGTAAGGCGCGGCGGCGGGATCGGTGCGCAGGTCGATCTGGGTCAGGGCGGACATGGCTGGCAAGAGGAAGTCGGGAAAATGAAAACGGGCGGCGGATGGCCGGACAATGAAGTGTCCGATCATACCGCCGCCCGCTGTTTTTCCCGGTTTCCGTCCGGCGCGGTCCGTCAGAAGTCGAACTGCGCGCTCAGCCCATCACGCGCGGCGCGAAGGCATGGTTGAGCGGGCCRTTGCCGGCGCCCAGTTCCAGGTCGGCGCCGGCGACGATGGCTTCTGCCACGTAGTCGAGCGCCGCATCGACGGCGTCTTCCAGCGCGTCGCCGCGCGCCAGCTGTGCCGCCACCGCGGCCGCCAGCGTGCAGCCGGTGCCATGCAGGTTGCGCGTGTCGACGCGCGGGTGGGAGAACACGCGCACCGTGCCTTCGGCCGTCATCAGCAGGTCGTCCAGGCCGGCGTCGGCCGGGTCCAGGTGGCCGCCCTTGAGCAGCACCGCGCGGCAGCCCAGCGCCAGCAGGTCGCGTGCGGCCTGCTCCATCTCGCCGCGGCGGCTGATCTTGCGGCCCAGCAGCCAGGAGGCCTCGGGCAGGTTGGGCGTGACCAGCACGGCACGCGGGAACAGCAGGCGCACCATGGCCTGGCTGGTGGCGTCGTCGGCCAGCGTGGCGCCGGAGGTGGAGATCATCACCGGGTCCACCACCAGCTGGCGGATGCCGTGGCGGTCCACCGCGGCGGCCACCGCCTCGACGATGGCGGCCGTGCCCAGCATGCCGGTCTTGGCCGCGTCCACGCCGATATCGCTGGCAACCGCGTCGATCTGGGCCGCCACCATGTCGGCGGGGATCGCATGCACGCCGGTGACGCCGAGGGTGTTCTGGGCGGTGATGGCGGTGATGGCGCTCATGCCGAAGCAGCCCAGCGCGGAAAAGGTCTTGAGGTCGGCCTGGATGCCGGCGCCGCCGCCGGAATCGGAGCCGGCGATGGTCAGGGTGCGCGGAGGGCGGTGTGTCGTCTGGGTCATGTACGGTACGGGGCAGGCCGCGGGGAAGCGGCAAAGAAAAAATCGAGCTGGCGGCGGTGCGCAGCGCCGCCGGGCAGGCTACAATACCGCCACTCCGAGGAGCGTTGCAACGAATGTGGTCATTGTGCCCCAATGGGCCGGTAAGCCATTCGCCAGGCTCGGACTGTCTCAACGGCGCTCGCTGATCCGTGGTCCCACGGAGGCGAGTCGACCTATCCGCCCGCTTGGCATTCCTGTTTCGTCCGGAATGCCGGCGCGGCCGCATATCCCCCCGCACTCGTCACCGTCGCGCCACTCTTCACCGGAGTGAAACATGAACGCAGTGACTGACCTGAAGAACGATTACCTGGTCGCAGACATCGGCCTGGCCGGCTGGGGCCGCAAGGAAATCGCCATCGCCGAGACCGAGATGCCGGGCCTGATGGCCATCCGCGACGAGTTCGCCGCCCAGCAGCCGCTCAAGGGCGCGCGCATCGCCGGCTCGCTGCACATGACCATCCAGACCGCCGTGCTGATCGAGACGCTGGTTGCCCTCGGCGCCGACGTGCGCTGGGCTTCGTGCAACATCTTCTCCACCCAGGACCACGCCGCCGCCGCCATCGCCGCGTCGGGCACGCCGGTGTTCGCCTTCAAGGGCGAGTCGCTCAAGGAATACTGGGACTTCACCCACCGCATCTTCGACTGGAAGGACGGCGGCACCCCCAACATGATCCTGGACGACGGCGGCGACGCCACGCTGCTGCTGCACCTGGGCGCGCGCGCCGAGAAGGATGCCTCGCTGATCGCCAAGCCGGGCAGCGAGGAAGAAACCTTCCTGTTCGCCGCCATCAAGGAAAAGCTGGCCAAGGACCCGAGCTGGTACAGCCGCAACCTGGACGCCATCAAGGGCGTGACCGAGGAAACCACCACCGGCGTGCACCGCCTGTACCAGATGGCGCAAAAGGGCGAGCTGCGCTTCCCGGCCATCAACGTCAACGACTCGGTGACCAAGAGCAAGTTCGACAACCTGTACGGCTGCCGCGAATCGCTGGTGGACGGCATCAAGCGCGCCACCGACGTGATGATCGCCGGCAAGGTCGCCGTGGTGGCCGGCTACGGCGACGTGGGCAAGGGCAGCGCGCAGGCGCTGCGCGCGCTGTCGGCGCAGGTGTGGGTGACCGAGATCGACCCGATCTGCGCGCTGCAGGCCGCGATGGAAGGCTACCGCGTGGTGACCATGGACTACGCCGCCGAGCACGGCGACATCTTCGTCACCTGCACCGGCAACTACCATGTCATCACGCATGACCACATGGCCAGGATGAAGGACCAGGCCATCGTCTGCAACATCGGCCACTTCGACAACGAGATCGAGATCGCCTCGCTGGAAAAGTACGAGTGGGACGAGATCAAGCCGCAGGTCGACCACGTGATCTTCCCGGATGGCAAGAAGATCATCATCCTCGCCAAGGGCCGCCTGGTGAACCTGGGCTGCGGCACGGGCCACCCGTCCTACGTGATGAGCAGCTCCTTCGCCAACCAGACCATCGCCCAGATCGAGCTGTGGCAGGAACGCGATAGCGGCAAGTACCCGGTGGGCGTCTACACGCTGCCCAAGCACCTGGACGAGAAGGTCGCGCGCCTGCAGCTCAAGAAGCTCAACGCGCAGCTGTCCGAGCTGACCGAGGAGCAGGCTGCCTATATCGGCGTGAAGAAGCAAGGCCCGTACAAGGCCGACCACTACCGTTATTGATCGCGGTCGCGGCCAGGGCGGCCGGCTGGCAGCCCTGGCCGCGCGCGTCGCGGTATCCCGTGCCTGTCTGTCGTGGATCTGTCTGTCGTTTGTCCGTCTGACCCGAGCGAAGGAGTCGTCATGAGATTGCTGGCCGTCTGGATCATCAACGCCGCCGCGCTGTTCCTGGTGGGCAACCTGATCAGCGGGATTCACCTGGGCGGCTTCGGCTCGGCCATGATCGCCGCGCTGGTGCTGGGGCTGGTCAACACCCTGATCCGGCCGATCCTGGTCATCCTCACGCTGCCGGTGACGCTGCTCACGCTCGGCTTGTTCATCTTCGTGATCAACGCGCTGCTGTTCCTGTTCGTGGGCAAGCTGCTTTCCGGCTTCGTGGTCACGGGCTTCGGCGCGGCCCTGCTCGGCTCCATCCTGTACAGCGTGATTTCCTGGCTGCTGTCGAGCGTGCTGCTGGGCGAGCGCCGCAACGCCTGAGGGGCCGCACCGTACAGCTCCTGGCGTTGTCGCGCGGCCTTGCCTTACCGCCCGACTGTCCGCGGCCGCGCCTGGCCCAGGACCGCTACGCTTCATTTCGAGGCAACCGTCTCGCGCAGACGGGGGATCAAAACCAACTTTCCAGCGCGCCGCGCCACACGCGGCGCGCCACCATCATGCAAGACCGCTACTTCAGCTTCGAGTTTTTCCCGCCCAAGACTGCCGAGGGCGCCGAGAAGCTGCGCAACACGCGTGCGCAGCTGGCTCCCTTGCATCCCAAGTACATCTCGGTGACGTTCGGCGCCGGCGGCACCACCCAGCAGGGCACGCTGGATGCCGTGCTGGAAATCCAGCGCGAAGGCATCGAGGCCGCGCCGCACCTGTCGTGCGTGGGTTCCTCGCGCGAGAGCATCCGCCAGGTCCTGCAGACGTACCGCGACGGCGGCATCCGCCATATCGTGGCGCTGCGCGGCGACATGCCCTCGGGCATGGGCGAGATCGGCGAGTTCCGCTTTGCCAACGAGCTGGTGGAGTTCATCCGCGCCGAAACCGGCGACTGGTTCAATATCGAAGTGGCGGCCTATCCGGAGTACCACCCGCAGGCCAAGTCGCCGCGCGTCGATCTCGAGAACTTCGTGCGCAAGGTCAAGGCCGGCGCCGATTCGGCCATCACCCAGTACTTCTTCAACGCCGACGCCTATTTCCGCTTCGTCGACGACGTGCGCGCCATGGGCGTGGAAGTGCCGATCGTGCCGGGCATCATGCCGATCACCAATTCCTCGCAACTGATGCGCTTCTCGGAGATGTGCGGCGCCGAAGTGCCGCGCTGGATAGCCAGGCGCCTGGAGGGCTTCGGCGACGACCGCGAATCGATCCGCGCCTTCGGCCTGGACGTGGTCACCGCGCTGTGCGAGCGCCTGCTGGCCGCCGGCGTGCCGGGGCTGCATTTCTATACGCTCAACTCGGCCGGCGCGACCAAGGCCATCTGGCAGCGCCTCAAGCTCTGACGCCATGCCGGCGCGCCGCCCGGATCCCTTCATCGACCACCTGCTCGAGCTGATGGGCCCGCTGGCGGCGCGCATCGGCCCGATCGGCGCGCGCCGCATGTTCGGCGGCCACGGCCTGTACTACGACGGCCTGATGTTCGCGCTGGTGTCGGGCGGGCGCTGCTGGCTCAAGACCGACGACCAGACCCGCGCGCGCTTCGAGGCCGAGGGCGGCGAGCCGTTCCGGTACAGCAGTGCCGGGCGCGAAGTCACCATGCGCCATTACCTGAGCCTGCCGCCGGCCTGCCTGGAATCCGCCGAGGAGATGACCGCCTGGGCGCGGCTGTCGGTGGAGTCCACGCTGCGGCTGGCCAACCAGGCGCGCTGAGCGGCCCGGCGATGGCCTAAACTGGCATATGGCCACAACCGCCGCCGAAGCCACCGCCGTCACCGCCACGTTCCGTTTCTACGAGGAACTGAACGACTTCCTGCCGCGCGCGCAGCGCGGCGTGGACCGTGCTTGCGCCTGCGCGCGCGCCGCCACCGTCAAGCACATGATCGAGGCGCTGGGCGTGCCGCATACCGAGGTCGAGCTGATCCTGGTCAACGGCGAATCGAGCGCCTTCGAGCGGACGCTGGAGGACGGCGACCGCGTGGCTGTCTATCCCCGCTTCGAAACCTTCGACGTCACGCCGCTGCTGCGCGTGCGCACCGCGCCCTTGCGCGAGACGCGCTTCGTGGCCGATGCGCATCTCGGCGGGCTGGCGCACCTGCTGCGCCTGACCGGCTTCGATACCCTCTACGACAACCATTTCGCCGACGCCGAGATCGAGGCCATCGCCCTGCGCGAGGGCCGCATCGTGCTCACGCGCGACCGCGAGCTGCTCAAGCGGCGCGGTGTCACCCATGGCTGCTACGTGCGCGCCATCAAGGCGCTGCCGCAATTGCACGAGATCTTCGCGCGGCTCGACCTGGCGCGTAGTGCGCGGCCGTTTTCGCTATGTCTTGACTGCAACGTGCCGTTGCGGCGCATCGACAAGGCCGAGGTGGCGGTGATGGCCGGACGCGTGCCGGCTGGCGTGTTGGCGAGACAGGAGCGGTTTGCTACTTGCGATTGCTGCCAGAGGGTGTTTTGGGAGGGGTCGCATTGGCGGCGGATGCGGGGGGTGGTGGATGATTTGTTGTGGAAGGGGTGATTGGTATGGTTGCTTTTTGGGGCCTAGCGGCCCGGGCTTGATTGGCTGTTCAGACGCATGAGATTGTGTTCGCGGCTGTGGGCCTAGCGGCCTGGGCCTTTTGGGTCATTCAGGCGCATGCAAGTGCGCCTGCTTCTGTGGGCCTAGCGGCGCGGGCTTGGTAGCCCGTTCGCACACATGTAAGTGTCACTTTTCTTTTCTCGAAAAGAAAAGTAACCAAAAGAAAGCGATTCTTGCAGAAGGCTGGGCGCTCAGACTTTATGGGTGGTGGTGGTTTCGTGGTGGGCGCGTTGGCTCCCATGAGACTGCTGGCGCTACCGGCGCTAGCCGCGGCGACATCTCGACTGATGTCCGATTCGTGGTGGCGCTGCATGGTGGCGTTGGCCCAGGTAGTTCAAACTGCTGCCGCGACCGGGGCGGATGGGTGCGGCATAGGAACGGCACTGGATTCGTGGTGGGCGCGGTGGCTCCCGGGCGGGAGCACTCAGCCGCAGCACACCGGCCCACCGGTTTGGGAAGCCGAGGCTTTCGCGTTCGGGTCCACCGCGCCCACCACGAAAACACGAGGGTGCTATATCGTGGCCRCCCGAGCCGGTMRCGGCAGMWGCYYGAATGGCCTGGGCCTMRGCCATCATGGAGCCGTAATGTGAAACGGCCACATCCRGSATGGCASCGCGGCCAGCGCCGGTAGCGTCAGCAGTCGAGCCGAAGCCACAAGACCCACCACGAAACCAGCGAGAGACGAGAAATCTGAGCGCCCAGCCTTCTGCAAGAATCGCTTTCTTTTGGTTACTTTTCTTTTCGAGAAAAGAAAAGTGACACTTACATGTGTGCGAACGGGCTACCAAGCCTGCGCCGCTAGGCCCACAGAGGCAGGCGCACTTGCATGCGCCTGAATGACCCAAAAAGCCCGCGCCGCTAGGCCCACAGAGACAGGCGCACTTGCATGCGCCTGAAGGACCCAAAAGGCCCAGGCCGCCAGGCCCACAGTCTGAACAGCCAATCAAGCTCGGGCCGCCAGGCCCACAGACACAGGCGCACTCCCATGCGTCAAAAAATCCCCCCCTCACTAACCACCCAATCCATCCCCACATCATGCCCCTCCGCCAGGAGCCCGATCCGGCAAGCCTCGAACCCGATGCCAATCGCCACCGGCGGTGTACCGCCAGCGGCAGCCAGCGCCGCCAACGTGCGGTCATAGAAGCCCCCGCCATATCCCAAGCGGAACTTATCGGAGCTGAAACCGACACAAGGAATCAGCAGCGCGTCCGGCACCACGGCCGGCGTGCCGTCGGGGACCGGGATGCCGTAGCGTCCAGTGGCCATCGCGGTGCCGGGTTCCCACAGGTGGAAGTCGAGCGGCGCGCCGGGGCGGCTGACCACCGGCAGGGCCGCCTGGCGGCCGGGCGCGGCGGCCAGCCAGCGCGTTACCGCGGGGCGTGCGTCGAACTCGTGCTGGATCGGCCAGTAGAAACCGAGGCGCCGCACCGCTGCCTGGCGTTCCAGCAGCGTGGCCAGCGCGGCTTCGATGGCGGCGTCGGCGCGGGCGCGCGCGGGCAGGGCGGCGCGCAGCGCCAGCAGGCGCTGCCGCAGGGCGTTGCGTTCCTCGCCGGAGCGGTTGCGATGCTCGTCGCTGGGCATGGCTGCGTGGGATAATGTCTGCTGTTGACCAAATATTGCACGGTCGGAAAAGGCGCGCTCCGAGAAGGCGATGCCGTCCGGCCGTCACAACAAGGAAGCTAAGAATGCCGAAGGGAGTATATCCGCAGCGTGCGGCCAAGGCCGCCCTGACGGCGATCGCGTGCGCGCTGCTTGCCACGCCGGTATTTGCACAAAAGCGCCCGTCGCCGCAGGTCCAGTCCCAGGCGCCCTCGCTGAGCATCCCGAGCAATCCCGACGACGCTTTCGTGGCACTGCGCGAGGCCGCCCGCAAGAACGACGTGGTGCGCACCGATGCCATCTCGGCCACGCTGGTGGACTACCCGATCCCGTCGTACGTCGAGTATTTCCGCATCAAGCCGCAGATGTTCGACGCCAGCGGCCTGGCCCGCATCGACGCGCCGGACGACCAGGTGCGCGCCTTCCTGCAGCGCTACAAGGGCGAGGCCATTGCCGACCGCATGCGCAACGACTGGCTGCTGGTGCTGGGCAAGAAGCGCGACTGGGCCAATTTCGACGCCGAGTACCCGCAGTTCGTGCTCAAGGACGACACCCAGGTGGAGTGCTATGCGCTGCTGTCGCGCGCGCTCAAGGGCCAGAACGTGGCGGCCGATGCGCGCGCCGTGCTCAGCGATCCCAAGTACTTCGGCGAAGGCTGCGTCGACCTGATCGCTTACCTGGCGCAGAGCCGGCAGATCGAGCCCAGCGACGTGGCCTTCCAGGCACGCCAGGCGCTCGAGCAGAATTTTGTGACGCTGGCGGGGCGCATTGCCGCCGCGGTCCCCGACGCGCGCGGCGACAGCAACACACTGGCCACGGTGGTCAAGATGGCGCGCAACGATCCCTCGCAGGCGGCGGCCTACCTGAACGCCAGCGCCGGCGGCCTGTCGCGCGACGAGCAGGGCGCGGGCTGGGGCGTGATCGGCCAGTTCGCCGCCAAGAAGCTGGCGCCCGAGGCGGCCGGCTACTACAGCCGCCAGATGGACCTGGGCGGCAACCAGTGGCTGTCCGACGAGACCCAGGAATGGCGCGTGCGTGCCGCGCTGCGCCAGGGCGACTGGAAGCAGGTGCGCCTGGCGGTGGAGCTGATGCGCCCCGAGCTGCGCGCCAAGGACCCGGCCTGGACCTACTGGTATGGCCGCGCGCTCAAGGCGGACAACCGTGCCGGCGAGGCCCAGCAGCAGTTCCAGTCGATCGCCGGCCAGTTCAATTTCTATGGCCAGCTGGCCAACGAGGAACTGGGCAACCGCACGGTGCTGCCGGTGCGCACCCAGGTCGCCGACGCCGATGTCAACGCCATGCGCGGCCGCCCGGGCTTCGTGCGCGCGCAGAAGCTCTATGACCTCAACCTGCGTTTCGAGGGCAACCGCGAGTGGAACTGGGAGCTGCGCGGCATGACCGACCGCCAACTGCTGGCCGCCGCCGACTACGCGCGCCGCATCGAGCTGCTGGACCGCGCCGTCAACACCGCCGACCGCACCCAGGCCGAGCACGACTTCTCGCTGCGCTTCCTGATGCCCTACCGCGACATCATGCAGCGCGCCACCGACGACGTCGGCCTGGACATGGCCTGGGCCTACGGCCTGGTGCGCCAGGAATCGCGTTTCATCATGAACGCGCGCTCGTCCGCCGGCGCCCATGGCCTGATGCAGGTGATGCCGGCCACCGCCAAGTGGGTCGCGCGCAAGATCGGCATGACGGATTTCTCGCCTTCGATGATGAGCGATCCGAACATCAACATCATGCTCGGCACCAACTACATGAGCATGGTGTTTACCGACCTGGACAGCTCCTGGACGCTGGCTTCGGCCGCGTACAACGCGGGCCCGGGGCGTCCCAAGAGCTGGCGCTCGAGCCTGCCGCGCCAGGTCGAGGGCGCGATCTTCGCCGAGACCATCCCGTTCTCGGAGACGCGTACCTACGTCAAGAATGTGCTCTCCAACGCCACGTACTATGCTGCATTGATGAGCGGCCGGCCGCAGTCGCTCAAGGATCGCCTGGGCTCGGTGTCGCCGTCGCAGATCACCACCACCGCCTTGCCCTGAGGCAGCGCGGGCGGCGCGGTCTGCCGGCCGGTGCGGTCACCGGCGCGTGCTCCATTTCGGGCGCGCGCCAGTCGTCCCTTGCCACGGAGAAATCCATGCAGACCAGCAATGTCCTAGTGATCGGCGGGGCCGGTTTCGTCGGCAGCCACCTGGTGGCGCGCCTGGCGGGTGTCGCCACCGCCTCGGCCACGCCGCTCGAACCGGGCAGTGTGACCGAGCCGCCCCTCGACCCCGAGCGCATCGTCGCCGCCACGCGCGACGCCGAGCACGCCCAGCACCTGCTGCTGCTGCCGCGCGTGGAAGTCACCGAACTGGACGTGCGCAACGAGGCCGACCTGAACGCCGCCATCGGCTCGCTGGGTACCGACGGCATCGTGGTCAACCTGGTCGGCATCCTCCACGGCGAGCGTGCCGAGCCCTATGGCGGCGCCTTCGCCGGCGCGCATGTGGATCTTCCCCGCTGCGTGGTGGAAGCCTGCCGCAGCACCGGCGTGCGCCGGCTGTTGCACATGAGCGCGCTGGGCGCGGACAGCGCGGGGCCGTCGATGTACCTGCGCAGCAAGGGCGACGGCGAGCGCGTGGTGCGCGAAAGCGAGCTGGACTGGACCATCTTCCGCCCCTCCGTGATCTTCGGTCCCGACGATCATTTCCTCAATCTCTTCGCCCACATGCAGCAGATCGCGCCGGTGGTGCCGCTGGCCTGCGCGCAGGCGAGGTTCCAGCCGGTCTACGTGCAGGACGTGGCGCAGGCCTTCGTCAATGCCATGGCCGCGCCCGCCACCATCGGCCGGACCTACGACCTGGCCGGGCCGCAGGTCTACACGCTGGAGGAGCTGGTGCGCTTTGCCGGCCGCGCCAGCGGCCATCCGCGCCCGGTCCTGCACCTGCCCGACGCGCTCGCGCGCCTGCAGGCAGCCGTGCTCGAGCACATGCCGGGCGCGCCGGTGATGACGCGCGACAATCTCGATTCCATGCGGCTGGACAATGTCATGCAGGGCCAGATCGCGCCGGAGCTGGGCCTGCGCCAGCCCGTCAGCCTGGAAGTGGTGATGACCGACGTGCTGGCCGGCCGCGGCCACGAGAGCCAGATGCAGGTGCTGCGGCGAAGCATCTACCGCTGAAGCGGCCCGGGCGGCAGGTCCGCGCGGGGCCTGCCGGTGGCCTGCCCGCGTCCTGCCGCCGGCGGCGCATGTGACCTGGCTTCACATCGCTGCGAGCGCAATTCGCTTGGAGGGGCCCGGCGCCGCTGGCTACAATGACCTGTTTCGCTGGTGTGCTGTCCCGGCCTCTCTTCCCCCATTTCCTGCAAGGATTCCGCGATGAAGCTCGTCATCGGCAACAAGAACTATTCGTCCTGGTCGCTGCGTCCGTGGTTGCTGATGCGCCATGCCGGCATTGCCTTCGAGGAGGTCAAGGTGCGCCTGTTCGCGCCGGGCTTCGAGCAGGAGATCGCGCGCCACTCGCCCACCGGCAAGGTGCCGGTGCTGATCGACGGCGACCTCACCGTGTGGGACACGCTGTCGATCGCGGAATACCTGGCCGAATGCTTCCCCGAGAAGCAGCTGTGGCCGGCCGAGCGCAACGCGCGCGCGCTGGCCCGCTCGGTCTGCGCGGAGATGCATTCCGGCTTCGGCAACCTGCGCAGCCAGCTGCCGCTGAACGTCACCGCGGTGCTGCCCGGCATGGGCTGGAACGTGGCCGTGCAGCGCGACGTGGACCGCATCGCCGCGATCTGGTCCGACCTGCGCGCGCGCTTCGGGGCCGGCGGCCCCTTCCTGTTCGGCGCGTTCACCATCGCCGACGCGTACTTCGCGCCGGTGGTCAGCCGCTTCGCCACCTATGGCATCCACCTGCCCGACGATGCGGCCAAGCCCTACGCCGACTTCATGCTCGCGCTGCCGGCCATGCAGGCCTGGATCGCCGACGCGCGCGAGGAGCGCGATTTCCTCGCATCCGATGAACCCTACCGGCTCGTCCCCGACCGCGACGACGCCATCGTCATCAATCACTGAGATCCGCTTATGCAGGTGTATGCCGTAGGCGGCGCCATTCGCGACGCCCTGCTGGGCAAGCCCAGCCAGGACTGCGACTACGTGGTGGTGGGCGCGACCCCGGCCGGGATGGAAGCCGCGGGCTACAAGCCGGTCGGCAAGGATTTCCCGGTCTTCCTCCATCCGCAGACCAGGGAGGAATACGCGCTGGCCCGCACCGAGCGCAAGACCGCGGCCGGCTACAAGGGCTTCGCCTTCTACTGCGCCCCGGACGTCTCGCTCGAGGACGACCTGGTGCGGCGCGACCTTACCATCAACGCCATGGCGCGCGCGGTCGATGCGGACGGCGCACTCACCGGCCCGGTGATCGACCCCTACGGCGGCCAGCGCGACCTGGCCGCGCGCCAGTTCCGCCATGTCTCCGAAGCCTTCGCCGAAGACCCCGTGCGCATCCTGCGCGTGGCCCGCTTCGCGGCGCGCTTCCACGATTTCACCGTGGCCGCCGACACGCTCGCGCTGATGCGCCGCATGGTCGAAGCGGGCGAGGTCGACGCCCTGGTGGCCGAGCGTGTGTGGCAGGAAATCGCGCGCGGCCTGATGGAAGCGAAGCCCTCGCGCATGTTCGAGGTCCTGCGCGCCTGCGGCGTGCTGGCGCGCCTGCTGCCCGAGTTGGACCGGCTGTGGGGCGTGCCGCAGCGCGCCGACTACCACCCCGAAGTCGATACCGGCGTGCATGTGATGATGGTGGTCGATACCGCTGCCGCCATGGGCGCCTCGCTGGCGGTGCGCTTCGCCGCGCTGATGCACGACCTCGGCAAGGGCACCACGCCGGCAGACATCCTGCCGCGCCATATCGGCCACGAACAGCGCAGCGTGGCGCTGCTCGAGGCCGTCTGCAAGCGCCTGCGCGTGCCCACCGAATGCCGCGACCTCGCGGTCGTGGTCGCGCGCGAGCACGGCAATATCCACCGCTCCGACACCTTCGGCGCCGCGGCGCTCACGCGCTTGCTGGAGCGCTGCGACGCGCTGCGCAAGCCCGCCCGCTTTGCCGAAGTACTGCAGGCCTGCGAGGCCGATGCCCGGGGGCGCCTCGGCTTCGAGGAACGCAGCTATCCGCAGACCGCGCGGCTGATGGCGGCGCTCGACGCCGCGTCGTCGGTGGATGGGGGTGCGGTGGCCAGGGAATGCGCGGGGAATGCGACGCTGATCCGCGACCGCGTGCATGTGGCGCGGGTGGCGGCGGTGGAGACTGCGCTGGGGGCGTGAGCGGACGCTCGCACGGGCCAGGGGAGGGGCCGGCGCATGCCGGCGCGATCCCCGCTCCCGCTCCCGTCCCTAGATCAGCTTGCCCACCAGCAAGGCCACCAGCGACAGCAGGATGGTGGAGGCAAACGGCAGCATGAAATCCCGCCCGAACAGCCGGAACCGCACGTCGCCGGGCAGCCGCCCGAGCCCCAGCTTTTGCAGCCAGGGCAGGGCTGCCGACAGCAAGATGACGGCCAGGAAGATGGTGAGGGTCCAGCGCAGCATGGTGCGTGCCTGAGGGGGTGGATGCCTGACTATAGCGCGTGGCTGCGGTCGCCGCGCGCGAAACCGGCCAGCGGCAAGGTGTCGTCGAGCCCGCGGGTCAGGGCGATGACCTTGAACAGCTCGCCCATTTCCGCCTCGGACAACAGCTTTTGCACCGCATTGGCGGCGGGCAGGAAGCTTTGCGTGTCGTTGGGGTCCAGCGCCATCAGCAATTCGGTGATGCCGGCGTTCATCAGGAAACGCGCCTGCGAGGCGAAACCGGCTACCGTCAGGCCGGCGTCGACGGCGGCGTGGGCGATGCCGCTGAAGTTGACGTGGGCGGTGATGTCCTGCAGGCCGGGGTAGAGGAAGGGGTCCGGGTGCGCATGATGGCGGTAGTGGCACATCAGCGTGCCCTCCATGCGCTGCGGGTGATAGTACTCGGCGGCGGGGAAGCCATAGTCGATCAGGAAGGCGGCGCCGCGCGCCAGCATCGCGCCCAGCGCGCGCGTGAAGCCCTCGGCTTCGGCGTGGGTCTCGGTGACGATGTCGTGGTCGCCGGGGATGGCGTGCAGCGCTTCGGGCAGGGCGTCGGCCGGCAGCGGGCGGTCGGAGAACGCGAAGGCGCCGGCGCCATCGGTAGCCTCCGCGCCATCCTCGCTCTCCCGGCGGATCACGCCGCGTTCGAGCCAGCGGCCGTGGCTGCGGGCGAACAGGCGCACCGGCATGGCGTCGAGTACTTCGTTGCCGACCACGATGCCTTCGAAATGCTCCGGCAGCGTGTCAAGCCATTGCACGCGCGCGGCCAGGCGCGGGGCGCGCCCGGCCAGCGTGGCCTGCTGGCGCGCGCGCAGCTCGCCGGAAAGTTCGACGATGGCGTAGCGTTCGGGCAGCTGGCCTTCCTGTTCCAGGGCCAGCAGCAGGTCGGCGGCGAGGCGGCCGGTGCCGGCGCCGAATTCGAGTACCTCGGACAGGCCTTGCGCCAGCAGCGGCGCGAACTGGCGTGCCAGGGTGCGCGCGAAGAACGGACTCAGTTCGGGGGCGGTGATGAAGTCGCTGCCGTCGCGCGCGTCGCGGCCGAACTTGGCGGCGCCGCCGCTGTAGTAGCCAAGGCCGGGGGCATATAGCGCAAGCGCCATATAGCGGTCGAAACCGAGCCAGCCGCCGGCGTCGACGATGGCCTGGCCGATATGTGCGCTGAGCGCGGCGGACGCGGCCAGCGCGTCGGCGGGGGGAAGGGGTAGACTAGCGCCTTTGTGCATACCGCGATTGTAGCAATGCCAGACTCCGTATCCCCTGACTCCGCCGCGCCCGGCGCGGCACCTGCCGCAGCGACTGCTGCCACCGCCGCCCCGGCGCGCGGCGTCGCGCTCGTCACCGGTGCCGCGCGCCGGCTCGGCCGCGTGATCGCGCTGGAACTGGCCGCGCGCGGCTGGGACGTGGCGGTGCACTGCCACCGTTCGCTGGCCGAGGCCGAGGCGCTGGCCGCGCAGATCCGCGCGGGCGGGCGCCGCGCCGCGGTGCTGCAGGCCGACCTGGCCGACGAAGCCTCCACCGGCAAGCTGGTCGCCGACTGCATCGCGGCGCTGGGCGTGCCGACCTGCCTGGTCAACAATGCCTCGCTGTTCCAGTACGACGTGGCGACCAGCTTTTCCTATGCCTCGCTCGACACCCACATGCGCACCAACGTGGCGGCGCCGCTGCTGCTGTCGCGCGAGCTGCACCGCGCGCTGCCGGACGGGCAGACCGGCGTGGTGATCAACCTGCTCGACCAGAAGCTGGACAACCTCAACCCGGATTTCCTGTCGTACACGCTGTCCAAGTCCGCCCTGCAGACCGCCACCGTGCAGCTGGCCCAGGCGCTGGCGCCCAAGCTGCGCGTGGTGGGCGTGGCGCCCGGCATCACCATGGTCTCGGGCGACCAGTCCAGTCCCGGCTTCCGGCGCGCGCACTGCATGACCCCGCTGGGCCAGTCGTCCACGCCGGAAGATATCGCGCAGGCCGTGGCCTACCTGGCCGACGCGCGCGCCGTGACCGGCACCACGCTTTACGTCGATGGCGGGCAGCACCTGATGCCGCTCGCGCGCGACGTGATGTTCCTGACCGAATAACCCTTTGACGTACCCCGGCGCGCAAGGCCGGCAACCAGCCCGCGCGCCTTTCAGACTTAGCATCCCATCATGACCATGCTCGCCGCCCTTTCACTCCCCAGCCTGCAAGACTGCCGCCGCATGTTCCTGCGCAACTATGAAGTGCAGATCAATATCGGCGTGCACGAATTCGAGAAGAAGGGCGAACAGCGCGTGCTGATCAATATCGACCTGTTCGTGCCGCTGGCGCAGAGCACGCCCCAGGAGGACAAGCTGCAGGAAGTGGTGGACTACGACTTCATGCGCAATACCGTGGCCGAGCGCATGGCCCAAGGCCACGTGCACCTGCAGGAAACCCTGTGCGACGACGTGGCGCGCGCCATGCTCAAGCATCCCAAGGTGCGCGCCGTGCGCGTGTCGACCGAGAAGCCGGACGTCTACCCGGACTGCGATTCGGTCGGTGTCGAGGTCTTCCATATCAAGAGCGAGTAACAGCCGCGCAAGAAGCGCGCGCCGGCGTTCGGCGCGGCCGGGGCGCTCAAGCTAAAATAGCAGGTTGTCCGGCTACGGCCCGGCCGGCAGCAACGCAAGTGACGTGACTGCCGCATCGCACGCCGTTCCGCCCCCGCCTTCCCCGATTCGAGCGCCATGACCGCCACCACGCATTCCAAGAACTTCTTCCGCCTGGAGACCTATCTCCAGTCGCAGACGGGCCGCGCCATCGGCGATTTCAAGATGATCGAGGACGGCGACACGGTGCTGGTCTGCCTGTCCGGCGGCAAGGACTCGTACACCATGCTGTCGGTGCTGATGGCGCTGCAGAAGCGCGCGCCGGTCAAGTTCAAGCTGATCGCGATGAACCTGGACCAGAAGCAGCCGGGCTTCCCCGCGGACATCCTGCCGGCGTACCTGAAGTCGGTGGGCGTGGAATATGTGATCGTCGACGCGGATACGTATTCCATCGTCAAGGAGAAGGTGCCCGAGGGCAAGACCACCTGCTCGCTGTGCTCGCGCCTGCGCCGCGGCGTGATCTACCGCACCGCCAAGGAACTGGGCGCCAACAAGATCGCGCTGGGCCACCACCGCGACGACATTGTCCAGACCTTCTTCCTGAACCTGTTCTTCGGCGGCAAGATGAAGGCCATGCCGCCCAAGCTGGCCACCGACGACGGCCAGCACATCGTGATCCGTCCGCTGGCCTACTGCCCGGAAAAGGACATCGCCGCCTACGCGCGCGCCATGGAGTACCCCATCATCCCGTGCAACCTGTGCGGCTCGCAGGAGAACCTGCAGCGCAAGAAGGTCAAGGAGATGCTGGTGGAGTGGGAGCGCACGAATCCGGGCCGGACCGACAATATCTTTGCCGCGCTGCGCAGCGTGGTGCCCTCGCACCTGGCCGATACCGCGTTGTTCGATTTCAATGGCCTGGCAACCGGGCTGGCCAAGGTGGACGAGGCCGCGCTGTTCGGCGAGACCACCTTCTCCCAGCAGCCGCTGGTCTTTGCCGGCGGGATGGAGGAGAACAAGCTGGAATTCGTGCGCTTCGAGAAGTCCGCGCCGGCCGCCACTGCGCCGGCCGTCGCAGACTGAGCAGCGGACGCGGCTAGTTCTCTGCCCGCGCCGGCTGCGCGCCGGCCGTGGCGGGCGGTTTTTCGCGCATCAGCGCGTTGGCGTCCTCGATCCATTTCTGGAAGCGCTCGACCGCGTGGTTCTTCTGCTCGGGCGTGGTCAGGTTGGCAATGGTGGCCGTCAGCACCAGGCCCGCTTCGTTGTTGGCGTCGTGGCGCGCATCGCGCTCGCGCGTGGGCGGGTTCTGCCAGTGGTCGCCGTAGCGCCTGAGCATCTCCACGACCTGGGCCTTGGGCGGACGCGTGGCCTGCACCTGCCTGGCCAGGGCCAGCCATTCCTGCTGGCGCTTGACCCGCTCGTCGTAGCGCGCCTCCGCACCCTGCACCACGGGCGCCATGGCGCGCCGGATGACGGCCTCCTGCTCGCTGGAGAAGCGCCCGTAGATCAGGCGGGCATAATCCATCACCTTGTCGAAGCGGGCTTCCTCGCGGGCGGCCGGGTCAGGGCGCAGGTACTCCTTGCGGTACTTGGCGTTGGCTTCGCCGAACTTCTTATCCATCCGGGCGATCTGCTCGGGCGTGAGCGTCAGCAGCAGGTCGGCCACGTCGGGCGTGGAGCGGTCGAACGCCACGCGCGCCAGGCGCTGGGCGCCTTCCTGGATCCTGCCCACCTCGGCTGCCGTGACCGGCTGCTGCACTTCGCTCTTGGCCTGGCGCAGCAGGCCGGCGATTTCCGGCAACTGGTCCTTGCGGTGCCAGGCGAAGAAGCGGGCAATGGCGTCGCGCGTCAGCGGTTCCTGGCTGGCCGACACATCCACATAGTTGTCAACCCACCAGAAGGCTAGCCTGTCGCCCTGCTGGTAGCCCAGTTTCATGGCGTTGCAGGCGCCCAGCGCGGTCAGCGCGATCAGCGCGCCGGCCAGCGCGAACTTGCGCAGGCCGGCACCGTGGCGCTCGTTCCACGACATGAGAATTGGTGACAAACGGCGTAAAACCCGCATGATAGAATCCTTTTCCGCGTGATTTGGGCCCTGAACGCGCCCGCCATTCCCGGTTGCGGCAGCCTTTGCCGCCTGTCGCGGGATCCGGATCACGAAGCCGGCCAGCCTTGCCGGCCCCCGGGCTGTCCCGGGGGCGGTTTCAAACGGGTTTTTGGACACACTCACTTAGGACCCTCCTTGTGAATATCGTCATTCTCGCTGCGGGAATGGGCAAGCGCATGAACTCCGCGTTGCCCAAGGTCTTGCATCCGCTTGCCGGCCAGCCGCTGCTCGCGCATGTGATTGCTACGGCCCGCAAATTGTCGCCGACGCGGCTTGTCGTGGTGGTCGGGCATGGCGCCGAGCGCGTGCGCGAGGCCGTGGGCGCCGCCGACGTCGCTTTCGCCCTCCAGGCCGAGCAGCTCGGCACCGGCCACGCCGTGGCGCAGGCGCTGCCTCTGCTCGACGACAGCCAGCCCACGCTGGTGCTGTACGGCGACGTGCCGCTGACCGAGTCCGCCACGCTGCAGCGCCTGGTGGCCGAGGCCGGCACGGAACGCTTCGGCATCCTGACCGTGGAGATGGACGACCCCGCCGGATACGGCCGCATCGTGCGCGAGGCAGGCAGCATCGTACGTATTGTCGAGCAAAAAGATGCCACTGAGGCGCAGCGCGCCATCCGCGAGATCAATACCGGCATCATCATTGCGCCCACCGGCCACCTGCGCCGCTGGTTGTCCACGCTGCGCAACGACAACGCCCAGGGCGAGTACTACCTGACCGATACGGTCGAGCGCGCCGTCGCCGACGGCATGGAAGTGGTCGCGACGCAACCCGTCGCATTGTGGGAAACGCTGGGCGTCAACAGCAAGGTGCAGCTGGCCGAACTGGAGCGCATCCACCAGCGCAACCTCGCGCAGCGCCTGCTCGAAGCCGGCGTGACGCTGCTGGACCCCGCACGCATCGATATCCGCGGCGAACTCACCTGCGGGCGCGACGTGACCATCGACGTCAATTGCGTGTTCGAAGGGCGCGTGCATCTCGAAGACGGCGCCCATATCGGCGCCAGCTGCGTGATCCGCAACAGCACCATCGGCGCGGGCGCGCGCCTGCAGCCGTTCTGCCATTTCGAGGACGCCAGCGTGGGCGCGCAAGGCCGCATCGGCCCGTACGCACGGCTGCGCCCGGGCACCGTGCTCGGCGAGGATGTGCACATCGGCAACTTCGTCGAGGTCAAGAACAGCGAGATCGCGGCGCACAGCAAGGCCAACCACCTGGCCTACGTGGGCGACGCCACGGTCGGCTCGCGCGTCAATATCGGCGCCGGCACCATTACCTGCAACTACGACGGCGCCAACAAGCACCGCACCGTCATCGAGGACGATGTCTTCATCGGCTCCGATACGCAGCTGGTGGCCCCGGTGACCGTGCGCCGCGGCGCCACCATCGGCGCCGGCACCACGTTGACCAAGGAAGCGCCCGCCGACAAGCTGACGCTGTCGCGCAGCAAGCAGATGACACTCGACGCCTGGCACCGCCCGGTCAAGCAAGCGAAGAAATAAGCCCCGCCTCCGACCGGCCTGCGCCATGGCTGGCGGCATTGGCAAACCGCGGGTAACGGCGCTGCCGTTACCGCGCAATCTATCAGGCGCGGCCATGACCGCACCTGTCGGGAGAAAGTTATGTGTGGCATCGTCGGCGCGGTTTCCTCGCGCAATATCGTTCCGGTCCTGATCGAAGGCCTGCGTCGTCTCGAATATCGCGGCTATGACTCCTGTGGCGTGGCCGTGGTGCGCGAGGGCGCGCTCGAGCGCGCCCGCACCGTGTCGCGCGTGGCGGACCTGGACGAGCAGACCCGCGCCTCCGGCCTCGCCGGCGTCACCGGCGTGGCGCATACGCGCTGGGCCACCCACGGCAAGCCCGACACCACCAATGCCCACCCGCACTTCTCGGGCGAGACCATTGCGCTGGTGCACAACGGCATCATCGAGAACTACGAGCCGCTGCGCGAAGAGCTGCGCGCGGCCGGCTATGGCTTCGAGTCGCAGACCGACACCGAGGTCGTCGCCCACCTGATCCACCAGGCCTACAGCTATCCCAGCAGCGCCACGCGCGGCGACCTGTTCGGCTCGGTGCGCGCGGTGACCAAGCGCCTGCACGGCGCCTACGCCATCGCCGTGTTCGCCAAGGACCATCCCGAGCGCGTGGTCGGCGCGCGCGCCGGCTCGCCGCTGGTGGTGGCGCTGGGCGAGAACGAATCGTTCCTGGCCTCGGACGCGCTGGCCGTGGCCGGCACGGCCAACCGCATCGTCTACCTGGAAGAAGGCGATGTGGTGGAGCTGACCCGCGAGGGCGCCACCATCCGCGACGTGCACGACCACCTGGTCGAGCGCGAAGTGCGCGTGGTCGAGACCCACGCTGCGGCCGTGGAACTCGGCCCGTACCGCCACTTCATGCAGAAGGAGATCTTCGAGCAGCCGCGCGCGCTGGGCGATACGCTCGAAGGCGTCGATGCGATCACGCCGGAGCTGTTCGGCGAGAGCGCGCAAGGCGTGTTCGGCGAGATCGACAGCATCCTGATCCTGGCCTGCGGCACCAGCTACTACTCGGGCTGCACCGCCAAGTACTGGCTGGAGTCGGTGGCGAAGATCCCGACCCAGGTCGAGGTCGCCAGCGAATACCGCTACCGCGAGACCGTGCCCAACCCGCGCGCGCTGGTGGTGGTGATCTCGCAGTCCGGCGAGACCGCCGACACCATGGCCGCGCTGCGCCACGCCAAGTCGCTCGGCCACACCCACACGCTGTCGGTGTGCAACGTGGCCACCAGCGCCATGGTGCGCGAGACCGAACTGCGCTTCCTGACCCGCGCCGGCACCGAGATCGGCGTGGCCTCCACCAAGGCCTTCACCACCCAGCTCGCCGCGCTGTACATGCTGACGCTGGCGCTGGCCAAGGTGCGCGGCAAGCTCACTGCCGGGGCCGAGGCCGCCGCGCTGGCCAACCTGCGCCACCTGCCGGCCGCGCTGCACGGCGTGCTGGCGCTGGAGCCGCAGATCATCTCGTGGTCGGAGGACTTCGCCCGCCGCGAGAACGCGCTGTTCCTGGGCCGCGGCCTGCACTACCCGATCGCCCTGGAAGGCGCGCTCAAGCTCAAGGAAATTTCGTACATCCACGCCGAGGCCTATCCCGCCGGCGAGCTCAAGCATGGCCCGCTGGCCCTGGTGACCGAGGCCATGCCGGTGGTGACCGTTGCGCCCAACGACGCCCTGCTGGAGAAGCTCAAGTCCAATATCCAGGAAGTGCGCGCGCGCGGCGGCCGGCTGTACGTGTTCGCTGACAGCGATACGCATATCCAGTCCAGCGATGGCATCCAGGTGATCCGCCTGCCCGAGCACTACGGCGACCTGTCGCCGATCCTGCACGTGGTGCCGCTGCAATTGCTGGCGTACCACACCGCCTGCGCCCGCGGCACCGACGTGGACAAGCCGCGCAACCTGGCCAAGTCGGTCACGGTGGAGTAAGGGCGGCGCGGCCGGGGGCCGCCGGCCGGTATCACGCCGCGCACGGCGTGCCGGCACCCTGGTCGCCAGGTATCTGTATCTACATGTCTTCATCTTCATCATGCGCGAGCGGATGACAGGCTTGAAGGCATCATCCAGCGGGCAGGCCAAGGCTTGCCCGTTGACGTTTGCGGCTCGGCCCCGGCGCGGCGCGCGGCACAGGGCCGCCCGCTTGCCGGCTTGCTGTTCAGCATCGCCCCTGGCGCCGGCCCCTGCTGTCGGTGCATTTCCTACTTTGATATCGGCCAACGCCGCGTGCACCGCGGCGCATGTGTTGTCTTCGCCGCGCCATGCAGACGCGCTACACTGTGCGCCCCGGCGGCGGGTACATGCGGCAGAGCGCGCGAAGCGCACCATGTCCCCGCCCCGCGGGAGCAAGCCTGTCGCTGCGCGGGAACACGCAGATTCACCGCGGCGCGGCCGGCACGAAGACAAGAAGCAGGGAGCAGGGATGAGGCAAGGCGAGCTACTGGGCAGATTGGTCGACGGCGCAGTCCTGCGCCTGTCTCGCGATCCCTGGGGCAATCTGCTGCCGAGCGTTTCGCTGACAGAGCCGGGCCCGCAAGGCAAGGCTCAGTTCGTGCATTGCTGGCAGATCCGCAAGATGATGGATTCGGGTTTGCTGATGTACGACAGGGGCGTGGCGGAGGAATCGGACCGGCTGCTGCCGACGGCGGGGGGACTCGCCGCGGGGCAGGCCTGGAACCGCGCGAAGACGCGCGGCGAAGGGCAGTGCGGCTGAGCGCCGGCCAGGGCCGCTGCCCTCGGGGGCGGCGACAGGAAAATCTGCCGCCGCCGCTCGTGGCAGCGCGGGCAGGACGGCCGTCATGCGGCCACCATGCGGGCGATGTGGTGCCGACATGGTGCCGACATGGGGCCGAGGTGGTGCCGATATGGGGTCGATGCGCGCCCGTTATGCGGCAGGGCCTTGCGGCGCGCGCGTCCAGGCGCCGTCCACCAGCCGGTTGATGCCCAGCGGATTGGCATCTTTCAGCGCATCGGGCAGCAGCGCGTCGGTAAAGTTCTGGTAGCAGACCGGGCGCAGGTAGCGGTCGATGGCCATGCTGCCGACCGAAGTGCCGCGCGCATCCGAGGTGGCCGGGTAGGGGCCGCCATGCACCATTGCTTCGCAGACCTCCACGCCGGTCGGATAGCCGTTCACGAGAATCCGGCCCACCTTCTGCTCGAGCCGCGCCACCAGCGCGGCACAATCCGCGATCTCGTCGTCCTCCGCGATCAGCGTGGCGGTGAGCTGCCCGCGCAGGCTGTCGACCAGCCGGCCTAGTTCTTCCGCGTCCGCGGCCTCGACCACCACCGTGGAGGGGCCGAAGACTTCCTCCTGCAGCAGCGCATCGCCTTCGAGCAGCAGTGCCGCATCTGCCCGGAACACCTGAGCGCATGCCTTGCCGTCGCGCTGCGCCGTGCCTGCCAGCAACGCCACGCGCGGGTGCGTCGCGAGCGCCCGCGAGCCATGCGCGTAGTGGTCCATCCCGCCCGCGCTCAGCATGGTTTGC
The DNA here is from genome assembly GCF_056397345.1 of Cupriavidus sp. 05N38. Lineage (NCBI taxonomy): Bacteria > Pseudomonadati > Pseudomonadota > Betaproteobacteria > Burkholderiales > Burkholderiaceae > Cupriavidus > Cupriavidus sp. 05N38. Next base: position 258,714 of record NZ_JBFTNF010000003.1, on the reverse strand, counting down.
GCAGGCTGGGCCTCGACCGCCGCGCACAGGTGCCGCACGAACGCGGTGAACGCCTCGCCGCGCACGCCGAGCACCAGGCCCGGGTTGGTGCAGAACTGCCCGGCGCCCAGCGCGACCGACGCCGCCAGTTCCTCCGCCACCTGCCCGCCGCGCCGCGCCAGCGCGAGGGGCATGAGCAGCACCGGGTTGATGCTGCTCATCTCGGCGAATATGGGAATCGGCTGGGGCCGCGCGGCGGACATGTCGCACAGGGCGCGCCCGCCGCGCAGCGAACCGGTGAAGCCGACGGCCTGGATGGCGGGATGCTTGACCAGGCGCTCGCCCACGCGGTCGCCGAAGATCATGTTGAACGTGCCGGCCGGCATGTCGAGCCGGCGGGCCGCGCGCAGGATGGCGTCCGCGACTTCCTGCGCGGTCGCCATATGGCCCATGTGGGCCTTGAACACGACCGGGCAGCCGGCGGCCAGCGCCGATGCGGTGTCGCCGCCCGCGGTCGAGAAGGCCAGCGGAAAATTGCTGGCGCCGAACACGGCCACCGGGCCGATGCCGGTGCGGCATTGGCGCAGGTCCGGCCGCGGCAGGGGCTGGCGCCCGGGCTGGGCGGTATCGATGCGGGCGCCGAGGAAGTCGCCGCGGCGCAGTACCTGCGCGAACAGGCGCATCTGGTTGCTGGTGCGGCTGCGTTCGCCGCGGATACGGGCGGCCGGCAGGGCGGTTTCGCGGCAGACCAGCTCCACGAAGGCCTCGCCGAGCGCATCGATCTCATCGGCGATGGCATCCAGGAATTCGGCGCGGCGCCGCGGCGCCAGCGCGCGGAATGCCGGAAAGGCCTGCGCGGCAGCCTGCGCGGCCGCGTCGATCTCCCCGGGAGTCGCTTCCACGAAGCGCAGCGGCAGGCGTTCGCCGCTCGCCGCATCGACGCTGTAGAGGAAGGCCGAGCCCGCCGCGCGGCGCTCGCCGCCTATGTAGTTGTAGCCCGACATTGCCGGCATGACGATGGTCTCCTGAAGGTGGGGGAACGGATCGGCGAAAGGCGCCGGGCGCGGGTGCGCCGCACCGCGTGCCTCCGGCGGTCGACTGTAGCGGCCGTGCCCGCCCGGGGCCAATGACATCTGGGCGCGGGGCGATAAGCATTCGTTATCGCTTTGCACGCGGGCAGCCGGCCGGCCGATTCTTGCCTGCGGCGCAAGACTGTCTGGATGCGCCGGCAAGAGCGGCGGGGCGCGGCAGCCGATATAGTGGCCACTTCTTTCCCCGATGCCGTCCACATGAGCCACACCGTCCCCTCGCTGCACATCCTCGCCTCCCGCCTGCGGCTCAAGCAGCTGCGGCTGCTGATCGAGCTCGACCGCCACGGGTCGCTGCACAAGGCCGCCGACGAGATCGCCATTTCGCAGCCGGGCGCGACCAAGGTCCTGCGCGAGATCGAGAACCTGCTGGGCATGCCGCTGTTCGAACGCCAGCCCAAGGGACTGGTGGCCAACGACCTGGGCCGCTGCGTGATCCGCTATGCGCGGCTGATCTACAGCGACCTGGAGCACTTGCGCGAAGAAATGACCGCAATTGCGCAGGGTCACGGCGGCCACCTCGCGGTGGGCGTGATCATGGGCGCGGTGCCGCTGCTGACCAGGGTGCTGGCGGCGCTGCGCCGCAAGCATCCGACCCTGTCCGTGGAGGTGGTGGAGGACACCAGCGCGCGCCTGCTCGATCTGGTCGACGAGGGCCGGGTGGACGTGGCGATCTGCCGCAGCGGCGTCAGCCGGCGGCCCGACGCCTACGCCTGCCTGCGCCTGGACGAGGAGCCGCTGTCGGTGGTGGTGGCGTGCGGCCATCCGCTGGCCGGCGCCGCTTGCGTCGCGCTGGAGGCGCTGAGCGGCTCCAGCTGGATCGCCTATCCGGTCAACATGCCCATGCGCGTGGCGCTCGAGCGCGAGCTTGCCAACGCGGGCATCAAGGCGCCGCGCTTCCCGCTGGAGACCGCCTCTACCTTCACCACCTTCACCATGCTGCAGGAAGACCCCACGCTGGTTGCCGTCATGCCGCGCGAAGTGGCGCTGTTCGGCGAGCGCTTCGGCCTGGCGGCGCGCCTGCCGGTCACGCTGCCGCCACTGGAAGAGCCGTTCGGCGTGATCAGCCGCGCCGGCTCGACCCCGTCGCCCGGCGCGCGGCTGCTGATCGACGAGTTGTTCGCCGGGCGGCCGGACGGCGGGCAGCAGCCTACTTGATGACGAGCGGATTGACCGGCGCGCCGGTGCCGCCCACGATTTTCAGCGGCGCCGCGGTGTAGAGGAACTGCCACTGGCCGTCGGCGGCGCAATCCTCGGCCAGTGCGTCGAGCTGGGCGACCTCGGCGAAGGCTACGCCGAGATTGCGCATCAGCGCGGCGTGCAGCGGGATCATGACGCCCGATTGCGGGTCCACCGTCACTTCGTTGCCCATGGTGTCGGTCACCAGGTTGGGGATCTCCATGGCGTGGAACCACTCCACCAGTTCGCGGCTGAAGGTCAGGCCCGGCTCGACGAAATCGCTGTAGAACTCGGCGGCCTCGCGCTCGTAGAACGAGCCGATCCAGCCGGTGCGGATGATGAGGATGTCGCGCGGCTCGATGGTGGTGCCCTGGGCCTGCGCCGCGGCCAGCACGTCGAGATGGGTGAAGGTCTCGCCCTTGTCCAGCACGGCCTTGCCGCGATGGCGCGCCATGTCGACGAGCACCGCGCGGCCGGCCACGCCGCGCTCGGCGATGGGGACGATGCTGGCGCGCGCCATGCTGCCGATGGTGCTCATGGCGTCGTAGCCGTTCCACAGCTTGTCGTCGTACCAGACGTGGCCGAGCGCGTCGTACTGCGTGGAGCCCTGCACATGCATGAAGATCACGTCGTCGGAGAACTCGACGTTGCCGTCGAAGTGCGCCTTGCCGGCCAGGTAGTGCCCTTTGTCCAGCACGTTCATGCGCATCGACGGCCGGCGGCCCGGGAACAGCGGCTCGCCCTTTTCGTGGCCGATCGGGATCTGCAGCGTGAAGGTCTTGCCTTGCCTGACCGCCGCGATGCCGCGCAGCACCTGCGCGGCCTGCAGGTAGTTCAGCGCGCCGACCTCGTCCTCGGGGCCCCACTTGCCCCAGTTGGTCGGCAGGCCTTCCAGCAGTTGCTTGATGTCAGGATTGTTGTTCGAGCCGTGTACGCACATCGTGGTGTCTCCTCGTGGCGGCCGCCGCCCGCCCGCTGCGACGGCGGCCTTGTCTTGTCAGCGGATGGGCGAGAAGGCCGCGGGCCTGAGCAGTTTCGATTCCTGCCTGATCAGCATGGGGAAGGCCTTGGGCACGAAGCGCTCGAGCCAGTCCGGGTCCCGGTACAGCGCGGCACGGCGCTCGATGCGGTCGTCCAGGCTTTCATAGGCCCAGATGTGCACGACCTGGTTCAGTTCGCCGATCTCGGTGTACCACCAGCCCACCAGCGTGGCGTAGCGGGAGATGACCGGCAGGCCTTCCTTCTCGAAGTGCTGCAGGTATTCCTGCATCTTGCCGATCTGGATGGTGTAGGTGCGCATTTCGTAATGCATGGACAGTTTCCTTGTTGTCGGTGGAATGGGGCGCGCGCGCCGTGGCCGAAGCGGCTACAGCACGCCGTGATAGGCGTTGGTGATGATGCGTTCGATGTCCGCGGCGGTGGTCAGCCTGGGATTGACCAGCACGTTGCCGCTGCGCATCGAATCGCTGACCATCTGCGGCAGGAAGGCGAGGTCGACGCCGAGTTCGCGGATGGTGGCCGGGATGCCCAGCGCCTGGTTCAGCCCGACCACTTGCTGCACGACCGCGCGCGCCGCCTCCTCCGCGGACATGGCGCGGGTGTCCACGCCCATGGCGATGGCGATGTCGCGTAGCCGCTCCGGGCAGGCCGGCGCGTTGAAGGCCAGCACGTACGGCAGCAGCGCCGCGTTGGCGATGCCGTGGGCGATGTTGAACACGCCGCCGAAGGTGTGGGAGATGGCGTGCACATTGCCCAGCTTGGACTGCGAGAACGCCACGCCCGCCAGGAAGGAAGCCAGCAGCATGTTCTCCCGCGCGGCCACGTCGGAGCCGACATAGAAGGCCTTGCGCAGGTTCTCGCTGATCATGCGGATCGCGCCGATGGCCAGGGCCTGGCTGACCGGATTGGCCTGCTTCGATACATAGGATTCGATCGCGTGCGTGAGCGCATCCATCCCGGTGGCGGCCGTGATCGACGGCGGCAGCTTGAGCGTGAGGCTGGCGTCGAGGATCGCCAGCCTGGGGAACAGCGCCGGGCTGATGATGACCGTCTTGAACAGGGTTTCCTTGTTGGTAAACACGGTGGACGCGGTGCATTCGCTGCCGGTGCCCGAGGTGGTGGGAATGGCAAACACCGGCAGCGGCGCGTTCTTCAGGCGGTCATAGCCTTCGTAGTCGAGGATGCTGCCCGGGTTGGTGGCCATGGCGGCCACGCCCTTGGCGGTGTCGATGCTGCTGCCGCCGCCCACACCGATCACGGCGTCGCACTCGTGCGTCTTCAGGAAGGCCACGGCCTGGTCCAGCACGGCGGTGCTGGGGTTCGGCTCCACGCCCGGGAAGACTTCGTAGGCGATGTCCTCGGCGCGCAGCGACTGGAAAAAGCCCTCCAGCAGGCCGGAGCCCGCCAGCCCCGCGTCGGTGACGACCAGCAGCCTGCGGCGCAGGTGCGGCTTGAGCAAGGCGCCGGCCTGCGCAGCCAGGCCGATGCCGGACTTCAGCATGGTCGGAAAGTAATAGTTGAATGCGTTCATGGCGATCTCGTACAGGTTTGCCGCGACGCGCCGGCGGCGCCGAAGGGCATGGACATGGGAAGGCAGGCTGCGGCCAGGCGTGCCTGGGGGCGTGGCAGTCTTTCGGATCTGCTTGTGGGCCGGATGCCGGCGCGCCGTACGCGGCGCCGGATGTCATCCACGGCCCATACCTTACAAACCGCGCCACCGCGGCGGTAATGAAAAGACCTGATTGGCGGATAACCAGCGCTTATCGCCGGTCCGTCGCGGTGCCGCGCCGGCGCCGCCGGTTATCGGGCGATGACGAACTCTCATTAGGCAAGCCGCCGGCGCGGCCCTACATTGCCGCCAATCCGCCATGGCCGGCACGGCATGGCGCCACCGCGCGCGCTCCGGCCGCGGCAAAAAACACAATCACAAGGACGAGACAACATGAAATCCGTTGATGCCTTCGACACCGGGGCCTCCGACGTGCCCGACGCCGCGGCCGAGATTCGCTCCGACATGCGCGCCGACATGCGCGCGCAGCCGCGCGCGGCCGCCCGCCCCAGCAACGTGCGCTGGCGGATCTTCCTCATCATGCTGCTGCTGACGGCGATCAACTACATCGACCGCGCTTCGCTGTCGGTGGCCTTGCCCCTGATCGCACCCGAGTTCGACCTCTCGCCCGCGGCCGAAGGCCTGGTGCTCAGCGCCTTCTTCTGGTCCTACGCGCTGATGCAGGTGCCCGTGGGCGCGCTGCTGGACCGCTATCACACGCGCGGCATCATCGCCGCGGCGACGGTGGCCTGGGGCGCCTTCCAGGCGCTGGGCGCGACTGCCCACAATGGTGTCATCCTGCTGCTTACCCGCATGGGGCTGGGCGTGGCCGAATCGCCCATCATGCCCGCCGGCGCCAAGCTGACCGGCGCGTGGCTGACGCCCAACGAGCGCGGGCGCGGCGCGGTCCTGGTCGACGGCGGCGCGCCGCTGGGCAGCGCGCTCGGCGCCATCATCATCGCGGGCCTGATCGCATGGCTGGGCTCGTGGCGCATTGCCTTCGTCATCTCGGGCGTCGGCACCATGCTGGCGGGCTGGCTGGCCTGGTACTACATCCGCAACCATCCGGCGGATCACCCCGGCGTCAACGCGGCCGAGCTCGAACACATCACGCGTGCCAACGGCGAGCGCGAGGGCGGCACGGCAGCCGCGCCGCCGCTGCGCGAACTGCTGCGCGACCGCTCCATCCTCGCCATGTTCGGCGGCTACAGCTGCGTGCTGAGCGTGTTCTACGGCCTGCTGACCTGGATGCCGAGCTATCTGCACAAGACGCACGGCCTCAATATCTCCAGCATGGGCGGCGCCACGTTCGTGATCTTCATGTCGGGCTTCGTCGGGGAACTGGTCGGCGGCTATATCGGCGACAAGTGGAAATCCTCGGGCGCGTCGCCCAACCTCGTGATGCGCAGCATGTTCAGCGGCTCCTCGCTGGTGGCGGCGGCCTGCATCCTGGCGGCGGCCTACACGGCCGATGCCGCCCGGGTCATCGTGCTGCTTTGCACCGCCATGTTCTTCATCCGCTGGTGCGGGATGTACTGGTGCCTGCCGGCCCTCATCGGCGGCACGGAGCGCACCGGCGTGCTGGCCGGCATCATGAACTTCTGCGGCAACATGGCCGGGGTGGTGGTGCCGCTACTGATCGGCGTGATCGTGCAGTGGTCCGGCTCCTACTTCCTGGCGCTGCTGTTCTTCGTGGTGATGGCAGTGCTGCTGGCTGTCTGCTCGAGCCTGATCGACTACCGGCAGCGTCCGCTGGCCTGAGGGCCACGCTGCGTTCGCCGTGGGGGCATGCCCACGGTCCGGCAGGCGTCTGACTTAGAATGGTGCGCCAGACGACAACGGATAACGAACAAGGGAGACCGTGCATGTTGTGGAAATCGACCCCATCGCTGGAAGCGCTCCAGGCTCGCCACGAGGACACCGCCGTGGCGCAGCTCGGCATCGAGTTCACCGAGGTAGGCGAGGCGTCTCTCAGCGCGCGCATGCCGGTGGACCGTCGCACCGTGCAGCCCTATGGCATCCTGCACGGGGGTGCCTCCGTGCTGCTGGCGGAGACGCTCGGCAGTTGCGCGGCCAGCCTGTGCCTGGACAACGAGGCGCAGTACTGCGTGGGGCTCGACATCAACGCCAACCATGTGCGCGCGGTGCGCAGCGGCTTTGTGACGGGCACGGCCACGCCGGTCCATGTGGGCCGTACCACCCACGTGTGGGCCATCGAGATCCGCGACGACGAAGGCCGGATGGTGTGCATCTCCCGCATCACCATGTCGATCCTGTCGCGCTGACCGCCCGCGGCCGCGCCCGCCGAAGGCGTGCCGTGCAGAGTTTCCCGTTTCCGGATACACTGCGCCCGCACTGAACGAGGACGCGCATCGCAGCGTCCTCCAACAGCGGCGGGGTGGCAGAGTGGTTATGCGACGGTCTGCAAAGCCGTACACGGCGGTTCGATTCCGTTCCCCCCGCCTCCAGCACCTGGCGGTAGCGCAGGTCCAGGGCCGGATGCCGCGCCGGTGCATGCCGCGCGCGCCATGTTTGCCACGCGAGCTACGTGTACCGTGCGTGGCCGTTGCATCCCGCCAGCGGCCACCGCGCCCGCACTTTTTCCTTTCCCCCAAGTCCTTCCCGCCACGTCCTTTCGCCTCACGTCCCCCAAACGCGTGATGCATGCCGGTATTCGCACAGCATGGAAGAGCACGCCCCGATTCCTGCCGTATTCCCGGCTGGAACAAGTCCGCCGAATCATGTAGTGTGAAGTCAACGCAGTCCATCCATGACAACCTCCGCCATCGTGCGTGGCGGATAGATAATTGCAATGACAAGAGATCTGCGTGTCCGCGCAGCACAACCGGCCGACTGGCCGGCAATCGCGGAAATCCTGGAATCCTGTGGCCTCGCCAGCGACGACCTCGATCCCTCGCTGGCGCTGTTCCATATTGGCTTGCTCGACGGCAAGATCGTCGGCTGCGCCGGCACCGAGGGGTATGACGAGACCGTGGTGGTGCGCTCGGTGGCCGTGCTGCCTCCCTACCGCGACCGGGGCATCGCATCCCATATGGTTGCCGCCGCGCTGATGCGCGCACGCTCCAACGGCTGTACGCGCGCGGTGCTGCTCAGTGCCAGTTGCCCCAACTATTTTGCCCGCTATGGATTCTCGCTGATCGCGGCCGAGCGCCTGCCGCCCGCGGTGCGCGCCTCGCGCGAGTTCCAGCGCCAGGAAGGCTTGCCGCTTTGCATGTACTGCGAACTGAAGTAGGCGCATGCCCCGGGATATCCGAAGTATGAAGTCCGATGTCATGAAGACGAAACACCGATGACCTTGCCCACGCCGACGGCGCCCGCCGCCCAGCCGGATCCGGCGCCATTCGACTGCCTGGTGTACATCGGCCGTTTCGAGCCTTTCCATGACGGGCACTTCGCCATGCTGCGCCAGGCGCTGTCGCAGGCGCGCGTGGTGATCGTCGTGCTGGGCTCGGCAGGTGGGGCGCGCACGGTAAAGAATCCGTTCACCGGCGACGAGCGCCGCCGCATGATCGAGGCCGCGGTGGCCGCATGGGACGCTGCCCGCGTGCCGGATCTGCGCTTCGTGGCCGTGCGCGACTACTACGAGGGCCCGCGCTGGGCTGCCGCCGTGCGCGCCGCCGTGGGCGCGGTCCTGGGCGAGTTCCTGGGCGAGTTCCCGGGTGCGGAGCCGGGCCTGCGCGCCGAGGCGCGCGTCGGGCTGTTCGGGCATTTCAAGGATGCATCCTCGGGCTATCTCAACGACTTCCYCGGCTGGCCCCTGGTGCCGCAGCCCAGCTTCGGACAACTCAATGCGGCCGATGTGCGCGGGCAGTGGTTCGCACAGGCGGGCGCGCTCGATGGCGTGGAGCGCGTGCTGCCGCCCCCGGTCGCTGCCTTCCTGCGCGAGTTCGCCGCGCGCGAGGCCTTCGCCGTGCTGCTGGCTGAGTACCGCTTCCTCGAGGACCATCGCCACCGTTGGGCGGCCGCGCCGTATCCGCCGGTCTTCGTCACCGTGGACGCGGTGGTGCGCTGCTGCGGCCATGTGCTGCTGATCCGCCGCGGCGGCCAGCCCGGGCGCGGCGCATGGGCGCTGCCGGGCGGCTTTCTGGACCAGCACGAGCGCGTGGCCGACGCGGTCCTGCGCGAGCTCGACGAGGAAACCCGCTTCAATCTGCCAAAGGCCGAGTTGCAGCAGGCATGCCGCGGCCAGGCGCTGTTCGACCACCCCGAGCGCAGCCAGCGCGGGCGCACGCTGACCCACGCCTTCTTCTTCGACCTGCCGCTCGATGCACTGCCCGGGGTGGACGCCGCCGACGACGCGGCGGCGGTGCGCTGGCTGCCGCAGCAGGAGTTGCTGGCGCTGGAAGGGCAGATGTTCGAGGATCACCTGCTGATCCTCGACCACTTTCTCCACCTGTTCGAAGCAGGGCCCGCCCGGCCTCGCTGACCGCCCGGGTCGGCCAGCGCCAGGGCCAGGGGCGCCGTCTGGTCCACCAGCCGGATGCCGATCGGGGCCTCGCGGGCCCGCAACCGCCCGCATCCCGATTCATCCGTGCCGGTGCGCCAGCCTTTCATCCTCCCCATGTCCGCATCGGTGAATTTCCACCGTCACATGCACAAGCTCCTCGTGCACGGATAGTGCCTCCCTGACCTGCGCCGGCGTGAGCGCATTGTCGTGCGTCACCAGGCTGGCAATCACCGCGAACTTCTGCTTGCCCACGCGCCACACATGCAGGTCGGTCACGCGCGTGCCTTCGGGTCCCTGGTCGAAGCTGGCCAGTACCTCGCGCACTTCGTCCACCACCGGGTGGTCCATCTCGCGGTCCAGCAGCACGGTGCCGGTCTGCCTGAGCAGGCCGAGCGCCCAGTGGCCGACTAGCGCCGCGCCGACGAGGCCCATCACGGGGTCCAGCCAGGCCAGCCCGAGCCACCAGCCACCGGCCAGGGCCAGCACCGCCAGTACCGAGGTGGCGGCATCGGCCAGCACATGCAGGTAGGCGGAGCGCAGGTTCAGGTCGTGGTGGTGCGCACCGCCGTGACCGTGGTCGTGATCGTGATCGTGGCCGTGGTGATGGTCATGCCCGTGTTCATGCCCGTGGTGAGCGTCGCCCAGGATCAGCGCGCATGCCAGGTTGACCAGCAGCCCGACGATGGTCACCGCCATCGCTTCGCGATAGTGGATGGCCTGCGGGCTGAACAGCCGCTCCACCGAGCCGTACACCATCAGCGCGGCCACGCCGAGCAGGACGATGGCGCTGGCAAAGCCGGCCAGCACTTCGATCTTCCACGCGCCGAAGGCAAAGCGCTTGTCGCCGGCGTAGCGGCGGGCGGCGGCGTAGGCAAAGGCGGCCAGGCCGATTGCCAGCGCGTGCGAGCTCATATGCCAGCCGTCGGCCAGCAGCGCCATCGAATTGAACCACAAGCCGGCGGCGATCTCGGCCACCATGGTGGCGGCGGTGATGAGCATCACCAGGCGGGTGCCGCGTTCGGCGGCGCGATTGCCTGTGTCGAAGACGTGGCTGTGGGTCCAGCGGGAGAGGTCCTGGGTATGCATGATGGCTTTGCCCTGCGTGGCGAAATGATGTGATTGGCGCAAGCGTAACAGCGCCGGCGCGGCAGGCCGCCTTCGTCCATGCCGGCAGCGTGGTGTTGGCCCGTGCCGCCTCGCGCGGGGTTGCCCCCGGGCTGTCACGCCCATCTGCTATTGTTGGCACGCTGCCTGCCACCGTGCAAGGCCCCGACAGCCCCACACAACCCGATGCACGCCACCACCCTCGCTCCCGCGGCCGCCCCGGCGCCCATTTCCCTGCGCCAGGCTTTCTGGTACTGGCTCAAGCTAGGCTTCATCAGCTTCGGCGGCCCCGCCGGGCAGATCGCCATCATGCACGAGGACCTGGTCGAGCGGCGCCGCTGGATCTCCGAGGCTCGCTTCCTCCATGCGCTCAACTATTGCATGGTGCTGCCCGGGCCCGAGGCGCAGCAACTGGCGACCTATATCGGCTGGCTGATGCACCGTACCTGGGGCGGCGTGATGGCGGGCGGGCTGTTCGTGCTGCCGTCGCTGCTGATCCTGATGCTGCTGTCGTGGGTCTACCTGCGCTTCGGCGAGGTGCCCGCGGTGGCCGGCGTCTTGTACGGCATCAAGCCGGCGGTGACGGCCATCGTGATGTCGGCGGCATGGCGCATCGGCTCGCGCGCCCTGCGCAACGGCTGGCTCTGGGCCATTGCGGCGGCCTCGTTCGTCGCCATCTTCGCGCTGGCATTGCCGTTCCCGCTGATCGTGGTGGCCGCTGCCCTGATCGGCCATGTGGGCGGGCGCCTGGCGCCGGCGCGCTTCGCCGGCGCGGGCGGGCACGGCGCCGCCAGGGCGGGCCACGGCCCCGCGCTGATCGACGACGGCACGCCGACGCCCGAGCATGCCAGTTTCACCTGGCCGCGCTTTGCGCGCGTACTCGGCGTCTTCCTGGCGATCTGGGCGCTGGCGCTGGGCGCGCTGGCATGGCGCTACGGCTGGCAGGGCACGCTCACGCAAATGGGCTGGTTCTTCACCAAGGCGGCGCTGATGACCTTCGGCGGAGCCTATGCGGTGCTGCCCTATGTGAACCAGGGCGCGGTCGAGCATTTCCACTGGCTCACCGCGCCGCAGATGATCGACGGGCTGGCGCTGGGAGAAACCACGCCCGGCCCGCTGATCATGGTGGTGGCCTTCGTGGGCTTCGTCGGCGGCTGGACGCACGCGGTGCTTGGCGCCGGCAGCGAACTGGCCTCGGGCGTGGCGGCGGCCGCACTGGTGACCCTCTTCACCTTCCTGCCGTCCTTTCTGTTCATCCTGCTCGGCGGGCCGTTCGTGGAGAGCACGCACGGCAACCTGAAGTTCACCGCGCCGCTGACCGCCATCACGGCGGCGGTGGTCGGGGTGATCGTCAACCTGGCGGTGTTCTTTGCCTCGCACGTGCTGTGGCCGGCCGGGCTGCAGGGCCGCTTCGACTGGCCTTCGGCCCTGATCGGGCTGGCCGCGGCGGTGGCACTGTTCCGCTTCAAGGCGGGGGTGATCCCGGTGATCCTCTGCTGCGGGCTGGCGGGCATGGCCATCACGCTGCTGCGCTGAGCGCCGCCAGCCGCCACCGACCGCTACCAGCCGCTGTGGGGCACGCCGGGCTCGCGGTGCGCGGCGAAGTGCTGCGCGAGGTAGTCCACGAAGGCGCGCACCTTGGCGGTGAGCTGGTCGCGCGTGAGGAAGACCGCGAACACATCGGCGGGCGGTGTCGACCAGTCGGGCAGCACCTGGCGCAGCCGCCCTGACCTGAGCATCGGCGCCACCTCCCATTCCGAGCGCATCAGGATGCCGTGGCCCTGCAAGGCCCAGCCTAGCGCCACCTCGCCATCGTTGGTGCTGGCGGGCCCGCGCACCTTCACGGTTTCCTGGCGGCTGGCCGAGCGCAGGTGCCAGGTGCCGTAGGTGGCGTCGCTCTCGCGGATCACGATGCAGCGGTGCTGCTGCAGCTCGCGCGGCGAGGCCGGCTCGCCGTGGCTGGCCAGGTAGCGCGGCGCGGCGCACAGCAGGCGGCGGTTATGTGCGATGGGGCGCGCGCTCAGGCGGGCATCGGGCAGGTCGCCCACGCGGATGCCCACGTCGAAGCCGGCCTCGGCCAGGTTGAGCGGCCGGTCGGTCAGTTCCAGCTGCACCTCCACCTCGGGGCAGGCCAGCAGGAAGGCGCCCACCGCGGGCGCCACGTGGCGCCTGCCGAAGCCGAGCGTGGCGTTGACCCGCAGCAGGCCGCGCGGTGCCACGCGGCTGCCGCCCAGGCCTTGCTCCAGCTCCTCGAGCTCGGCCAGGATGCGCGCGCCGCGTTCGAGGTAGGCCTCGCCTTCCTGCGTCACGCTCAGCCGGCGCGTGGTGCGGTTGAGCAGGCGCACGCCCAGGCGGGCCTCCAGCGCGGCCAGCCGCTTGCTGGCCGCGGATGGCGTGATGCCGAACTGCTGCGCCGCGCCGGCCAGGCTGCCGCGCTTGACCAGGGTGACGAAGAAGGCGAGGTCCGAGAAATTGTCCACGTGGCGAGCGGCGGTCGATGGCGGCGGCAAGGCGCCAGGATTGCTGAAAATGAAGACCGAATGAAAGTCTGTGAATGAAATTATAGCGGCGGGTTCAATGCTTACACTGGCATCTACGCGGATCTGCACCTGATCCCGACAGGAGGACGAATCGTGTTCGAAGGCTTCACCCCGCGCCGCGTGCAATGCGGCGACGTCGAGATCCATGCCGTGGTGGGCGGGCAGGGCCCGGCCCTGCTGCTGTTGCATGGCCATCCGCAGACACATGTGATCTGGCACAAGGTGGCCGCCACGCTGGCGCGCCATTTCACCGTGGTCGCCACCGACCTGCGCGGCTACGGCGACAGCGGCAAGCCCGCCGGCCTGCCCGACCATGCCAACTACAGCAAGCGCGCCATGGCGCAGGACCAGGTCACGGTCATGCGCGCGCTCGGCTTCGAGCGCTTCCTGGTGATGGCGCACGACCGCGGCGGCCGCGTGGCCCACCGCATGGCGCTGGACCATCCCGATGCGGTGCGGCGGCTGGTGACGCTGGACATCGCGCCCACGCTGGCCATGTACGAGCAGACCAGCCTGCAGTTCGCCACCGCCTACTGGCACTGGTTCTTCCTGATCCGCCCGGCGCCGTTCCCCGAGACGCTGATCGAGGCCGATCCCGCGCTCTACCTGCGCAGCACCATGGGCAGTCGCAGCGCCGGCCTGGCGCCATTTACCGACGAAGCCATGGCCGAGTACCTGCGCTGCCTCAGGCAGCCCGGCGCCGCGCACGGCCTGTGCGAAGACTACCGGGCCAGCGCCTCGATCGACCTCGAGCACGATCGTGCCGACATCGCCGCCGGGCGCCAGGTCGAGTGCGGGATGCTGGCCTTGTGGGGCGAGCAGGGCGCGGTGGGCCGCTGCTTCGCGCCGCTGGAGGAATGGCGCAAGGTGGCGCGCAACGTACAGGGCAAGAGCCTGCCGTGCGGCCACTATATCGCCGAGGAAATGCCGGAACTGCTGCTGGAAGAAACGCTGCCGTTCCTGCTGGCGGAGCACTGACGCCGCGCGGCCGGGTGCTGCGCGATCGGCCGGGCTGGCATACACTCGCTGGCTTCATCCGCCGGCCAGGCGCCGGCCAACCGCACGCGATTCCGCCCATGCCGCCTCGCAAGACCGCCGCCCGTCCGGCCGAAACCCCCGTCGCCGAGCCCGCCGAAGGCCGCGCCACCAGCGACCAGGCCATCCAGCTGCTGGATGGCGCCGTGCGCCATGTGCTGGAGCGCGGCATCGGCGATCTCTCGCTGCGCAGCGTGGCCGAGGCGCTCGGCACCAGCCACCGCATGCTGATCTACTACTTCGGCTCGGCCGACGGCTTCTGGGAGGCCGTGCTGCGCCGCATCCGCCATGCCGAACTGGAGTCGCGCGCCAGCCTGGCCACCGCCGAGACCGATCCGGCCCGCGCGCTCGAATTGGCCTGGGCCCGCTACTCGGCGGACAACTACCTGCCGGTCATCCAGCTGCTGTTCGAGATCTACGGGCGCGCCATCCGGGATCGCGAGCGCTTCCAGGCCTTTCTGGACGACGTGATCGGCAGCTGGATCGGCGCGCTGAGCGAGCGCTTCCACAAACAGCACGGACTGAGCGCGAGCGAGGCGAAGCTGCGCGCGCGCGTCGAGCTGGCCACGGTGCGCGGCCTGCTGCTCGACCTGGTCACCACCGGTGACCGCAAGGGCACCACCGCGGCCCTCAAGTATTTCGCGCGCATGCTCAATGCGCCGGGGGCCGCGCAGGCGTCTGACGCCTGAGCGCCTGAGCGCCTGAGCGCCTGACGACCTGATGCCACGCGGCGCCTCGATGGCGCCGCGCTGCTTTCTGGCGCGGCCACCCTCTCCGGTTCCTGCCCGGTTCCTCTCCGGTCACTTGCCTGCCGCGCGCACGCAGCCCGCGTCCGGCGGTCTTTTCTTCTTCGTGTACCACGTGGTACAGTAAACCGCATGCCGCCCTGAAGACCATGGCGGCGCGGAGGAAAAAGGAGACCGATGTGAAGAGACGCAAGCTGATGCTGGCTGCCGTGCTGGCAGCCGCGGGATGGACGTGCGGCGCGCCCGCGCACGCGCAGGACTGGCCGCAGCGCCCCGTGCGGCTGGTGGTGCCGCAGGCCGGCGGCAGCGGCAACGACGTGCTGGCGCGCGCGCTGGCCGAAGCGCTCGGCAAGCGCTGGGGCCGCGCCGTGGTGGTGGAGAACCGCCCCGGCGCCAACGGCGTGCTGGCCATCAACTACGTGCTGCAGCAGCCGGCCGACGGCTACACGCTGTTCTTTGCCGGCGTGTCCAACCTGGCCTTCAATCCCTTCCTGTATCCGTCGCTGCCCTATGTGCCGCAGCGCGACCTGGCCGGCGTGGCGATGCTGGCCAGCTCGCCGTTCGTGCTGGTGGTGGCGCCGTCGCTGCACGTGGCCAGCTTTGCCGAATTCGTGCGCCAGGCCAAGGCGCGTCCGGCCGCCATCAGTTTTGCCTCGGGCGGCATCGGCAACTCGACCCACCTGGCGATGGAACTGGTGGCCGAGCGTGCCGGCATCCGCCTGCAGCATGTGCCATTCAACGGCGCGGGCGGCTCGACCAGCCTGATGTCGGGCCAGACGCCCGCAATGATGAACGTGGTCGCCGGCGTGCAGCCGTATATCGCCGGCAAGAAGCTGGTGGCGCTGGCGGTGACCGGCGAGAGGCGCCTGCCGGCGCTGCCGGACGTGCCGACCTTCAGGGAACTCGGCTATGACGTGGCCGTGCCCGGCTGGTATGCCATCGTGGCCAGGGCCGGCACGCCGGCGGCGCTGGTCGGCAGGATCAACGCCGACATCAACGCGGCCCTGGACGAACCCGCCTTCAAGGAGAAGCTGGCCAGCCAGTTCCTCGACCCCATCAAGGGCCCGCCCGCGGAAGTGGAGCGCCATATGCGGCGCGACGCCGAGGCGTGGGGGCCATTCATCCGCAAGCTCGGCATCGCGCTCTGACGCACAAGGCACTAGACGCAGGACACTAGACTCAGGACACAGGAGACAAGACATGCCCCGTATCACCACCGCCGTGCGCGACTACCGCATGGCCATGATGCACCAGCTGATGGACCGCCTGCGCGTGGACGCGCTGGTGTTCGGCACCCCGGACTTCTTCCAGTTCGCCACCAACTTCCAGCTCGACGTATGGCCGTGGGAGCGGCCCGTGTTCGTGTTCGTGCCGCGTAGCGGCGAGCCGTTCGCGGTGATGAACGAGCTGTCCACCAACCATATGCGGCTGAGCACGGAGAACGAATCGGTGTGGCTGCGCGATGTGACCTACTACGCCGAGCATCCGCGCGTCTCGCGGCGCCTGCCGCTGGCGCCGCAGCTGCCCGAGGTGGTGGCGTCGCTGCTGGCCTCGCACGGGCTCGGCGGCGCGCGCATCGCGGTGGACGTGAGCCACCCGGTCCTGGCCGCGGCGCAGCGCCATCTGCCGGAGCTGGTGCTGCGCCCGGCCATGGCCGAGATGCGCGGCATGCGCTGGGTCAAGCATGCCGAGGAGCTGGAGGTGATGCGCGCGCTGGGCGCGCTCACGGACTGGGTGCAGGACCGCTATCGCGAGCATATCCGCCCGGGACGGCTGGTGCAGGAGCTGGACCATGCCATGTCGGCGCTGATGGTGGAAGAGGCGGCGCGCCGCTTTCCCGGCGAGGATTTCGAGATCCTCAAGTGCTGGACGCTGACCGGCGCCGCCTCGGCCTCGCCCCACGGCGACGGCGCGTCGTGCGGGGCGCGCATCGCATCCGGCGATACCATCGTCAACCTGATCCTGCCACGCCTGAACGGCTACTACGTGGAGAACGAGCGCACCTGGTTCTGCGGCAAGCCCGGCGAGCGGCAGGCGCATTGCTACCAGGTGGCCGCCGAAGCCACCGATGCGGCGGTGGCTGCCGCGGTAAGCGGGCGCCGCGTGTGCGACATGGACGCTGCCGCGCAGGCGGTGATCGAGCGCGCCGGCCTGGGCGAATACATCTTCCACCGCACCGGGCACGCGGTCGGGCTGATGCTGCACGAGTATCCGGAGGACATGGCCTTCAACACGCGGCCGTTGCTGGCGGGCGAGGTCTATTCGGCCGAACCCGGCATCTACGTGTATGGCCTCGGCGGCTTCCGCCTCGACGACACCGTGGTGGTGGGCGAGCGGCCCGAGGTCATCGTGAAGACGCCGAAGACGCTCGCCTACGCCACCGTGGCGTAGGCCTCGACCGGTCCCTTGTCGCCCCGCCCGGCCGCGCGGTGATTGCGCGGGGTGATCGCGCAGGCGCGCCCGCCGGGCCTGAGCAGCCCCGCTGATGAAGTGGATGTTGGAGCGCAAAATCGACTTCCGGCCGAGGAAGCCTGCGACGCCGCCCGGGGCAATTTGCTCGGCAGGCCGCTGCCGCCGTCGGCGTCTGCCAGCCTGGTGCGGGCGGATGCGCTCCCTGACGCGGCACGGCAACAGGGACCGGGATGGGCCGAGCAGGATGCAGCCCGGAGGTGCATAATCGCTCACCAGTACGACGAGCCCTAGCCGGAGTGGTCGACCGGCGTCCAACATACATTCATGAATGGATGTATAATTCCGGAATTATTCGCCTGGCGACAGGCGTTTGTTGCGGAATTTGACCATGACTTACCGTTTTATTGCCGGATGTATTGGCACCTGGCTTGCGATCGCCGTGACCGCGGGCTTGGTGGTGGAACGTCTCTGGTCCTGAGTACGGGTGGTCGGCCTTGCCGCGGGAGAGGTGGCAAGGTTTTCGCTAGGACTTGCCACTCTTCGCGGTAAATACCACCCACCATGCTCATGACCAATCAGAAGAAGACCGGCCTTGCCCGCCGGTTCGCATCGCAATTCAAGGCGCTTGCCGCCGTTGCCGCTTTCGGCGCCTGCGCGTCCGCGTACGCCGACCCCGCCGTCCACTTTGCCTTCGGCCGTGATCCGGGCCACAACATCAACAAGTACGAAGTCGGCGTGAACTGGGATTCCGGCTTCAACTGGGGCAACCCGCAGGGCTGGCTGTTCAAGTTGCAGTGGGAGGCCGAACTGGCCGAATGGAACACCCTGAGCGGCACCAACCACCATAACGTGACCGAGTTCGGCTTCTCGCCGATCTGGCGCCTGGAAAAGCGCGGCGGCGCCTGGGTACCGTTCCTCGAAGCGTCGGTCGGCGTGCGCATGATGAGCAGCAAGTACACCTCGGAAGAGCACCGCTCCGGCAGCCTGTTCCAGTTCTCCGACATGCTTGGCCTGGGCGTGGCTTTCGGTCCCAGGACCGCCTATGAAGCCGGCTTCCGCTACCAGCACGTCTCCAACGCCGGCATCAAGCAGCCCAATCCGGGCAGTGGTTTCTACACGGGCTACGTGCGCTATCGCTTCTGATCGCGCTTGCGGCGCCCCGGCGGCCGCGGCGCGACCCGCGGCCGGGCCGGCCTGACACTCAGGCCAGCCGCGCCAGCCCCGCTCGCGCGTTGCGCGCACCGCGCCCGATGCCCTCGGCGCTCCCTGGCGGCGTGGCCGGGCTTTGCACGCCACGCAGCGCATCGAAGAAGCGCCACAGCGCTGGCGCATCGCTCGTTGCCACATTGAAGCGGATCCACGGCGAATCCCCTTCCTCCGGCACGAAATACGAACCCGGCGCCAGCCAGATGCCATGCTCCAGCGCCTGCGTGGCCAGCCGGTTGCCGGACAGCGCGGCCTCGCCGCCGCTTTCGTCGGCGCGCACGCGCGCCCAGGCAAACATCCCGCCTTCCGGGCGCAGCAGCACTTCCAGCCCGTGCGCCTCCATCTTGTCCGTGATGCGGTCCTGCTGGCCGCGCAGCCGCTCGGCCAGCGCCGCCACGTGGCGGCCGTAGTGGCCGCTGGTCAGCACCGAGTACACCAGCCGTTCGGTCACTTCCGACGACGTCAGCCCCACCGCCATCTTGGTACGCGCCAGCGCCTTGGCCAGCTCCGGGCTGGCGGCCAGGTAGCCCACCCGCAGCGACGGCGTGATGGTCTTGGAGAAGCCGTTGACGTAGATCACGTGCGAGAGGCCGTCCATGGCCGCCAGCATCGGTGAGCCGGCCGGCGCCAGCTCGCGGTAGATATCGTCTTCCACCACCAGCAGGCGGTATTGCTCGGCCAGCTGCAGCACGCGGTGCGCGTTCATGCTGGTGAGCGTGCCGCCGGTGGGGTTCTGCAGCACCGTGTTGACGAACAGCGCGCGCGGCGCATGGGTGCGGATGGCGTGGTCRAGGGCGTCGGTGTCGAGCCCCGCGGCGGTGCGGCGCACGCCGATCACCTGCAGGCCCGCCACGCGCAGGATCTGCAGCAGGTTGCAGTAGCAGGGATCCTCCACCAGCACCGTATCGCCGGGACGCAGCAGCGTGCGCACCACCAGGTCCAGCGCCTGCGTGGCGCCCTGCGTCAGCACGACCTGCTGGGCCTGCACCGGCATGCCGTACTGGCTGAGGCCGGCGGCGATATGCTCGCGCAGCGCGGCAAAGCCGTACGGATGGCCATAGCCGGACACCTGCGCGGCGGGCACGCGCGCGGCGGCGCGCATGGCCTGGTGCAGTCCCTCTTCGTTGAGCCAGTCGCCTGGCAGCCAGCCCGCGCCCGCCTTGATCGGCACCGAATGATCGGCGAACACATCGGACAGCAGCCACGCGGCATTCAGCCCGGGCGCCTCCCAGCGCGCGGCAGGGGCCTGGCCGGCGGGGGCATGCCGATGCGCCACCGTGTAGCCCGAGCCCACCCGCGCGCTCAGGTAGCCCAGCGCGGTCAGGCGGCCGTAGGCCTCGGCCACGGTGAAGGTGCTCACGCCATGCTGCCGGGCGAAGCGCCGCACCGACGGCAGCGCCACGCCGGCGCGCAGCACGCGGCGCTCGACCAGGCTGGCGATGCCGGCCACGATCTGTTCGGTCAGGGTGTCGCCGCTACGGCGGCCGCGCACGAGTTCCAGGTTAAGCATGCATCACGCGTGGTGGGTTGAACCTGTACAGTTTAATCGCGCGGCGCGCTGGGCGGGAAGCGGGATCTTTCTCGCGTTCCATGTGGCAATGCAGCGGAATCCCGCTGCGGGCGCGGCTTTCCATGCCGCACCGCGCCATGGCACGCCCGCCGGCGATGCGGCCCGGCAAACCGCCTCACTCCTGATCTGTACGGTTGTTATAGTCGAACCTGTACGGTCAGGCGATGTTTTGTCGACCGTATATTCTTTATGGGAGGGCCTCCCGCTACAGTGGCCACATTCACCGGCAGTGCCCAAGGCAATGCCGGGATGCCCAGCGAAATAAACCGGGCGCGGCGCCGATCGCCGCCGCCCAAGACGAACCCCCTGAGGAGGAACGTATGGATGCCGCCAAGACCGTGATCCCCGATCTCGATGCCCTGTGGATGCCGTTTACCGCCAACCGCCAGTACAAGGCGGCGCCGCGCCTGCTCGCCTCGGCCAGCGGCATGTACTACACCACGCACGACGGCCGCCAGGTCCTCGACGGGTGTGCCGGCCTGTGGTGCGTGGCCGCCGGCCACTGCCGCACGGAGATCACCGAAGCGATCACGCGCCAGGTGCAGACGCTGGACTACGCGCCGCCGTTCCAGATGAGCCATCCGCTGACCTTCGAGGCCGCCACCAAGGTGGCCGCGATCATGCCGTCCGGCCTGGACCGCATCTTCTTCACCAACTCGGGTTCGGAATCGGTCGACACCGCGCTGAAGATCGCGCTGGCCTACCACCGTGCGCGCGGCGAAGGCCAGCGCACCCGCTTCATCGGCCGTGAGCGCGGCTATCACGGCGTGGGCTTCGGCGGCATGGCGGTTGGCGGCATCGGCCCGAACCGCAAGGCCTTCGCGGCCAACCTGATGCCCGGCACCGACCACCTGCCGGCCACGCTCAATATCGCCGAGGCGGCCTATTCCAAGGGCCAGCCGCAATGGGGCGCGCACCTGGCCGAAGACCTGGAGCGCATCCTGGCGCTGCACGATCCGTCCAACGTGGCGGCCGTGATCGTCGAGCCCCTGGCCGGTTCGGCCGGCGTGCTGGTGCCGCCGGCGGGCTATCTGGAAAAGCTGCGCGAGATCACCAGCCGCCACGGCATCCTGCTGATCTTCGACGAAGTCATCACCGCCTTCGGCCGCCTGGGCGCCGCTACCGCGGCCGAGCGCTTCAAGGTCACGCCGGACCTGATCACGATGGCCAAGGCCATCAACAACGCAGCCGTGCCGATGGGCGCGGTGGCGGTCAAGCGCGAAGTGCATGACACCGTGGTCAACTCCGCCGCGCCGGGCGCGATCGAGTTCCTGCACGGCTACACCTACTCGGGCCACCCGCTGGCGGCAGCCGCGGCCATCGCCACGCTGGACCTCTACAAGCGCGAGAACCTGTTCGGCCGCGCCGCCGACCTGGCTCCGGTTTTCGAAACCGCGGTGCACGGCGTGCGTGGCGCGCCGCATGTCAAGGACATCCGCAACCTCGGCCTGGTGGCCGGCATCGAGCTCGAGCCGCGTCCGGGCCAGCCCGGCGCGCGCGGCTACGAAGCCTTCCTCAAGTGCCTGGAGCGCGGCGTGCTGGTGCGCTACACCGGCGACATCCTGGCCTTCTCGCCGCCGCTGATCATCACGGAAGAGCAGATCGGCCACATGTTCGATACCGTGAAGCAGGTCCTGCAGGACGTGCAGTAACGGCAAATCGCCGCGGATGCCTGCAAGGATCCGCGGCGGCAAGACAAGGAATACTGACGTGAACATCGCAGAAAACCGGCAGATCGCCGACATCCAGCATTACATCGGCGGCATCGCGCGCGCCGGTTCGTCGGGCCGCTTCGCCGACGTCTTCAACCCGGCCACCGGCGCCGTGGCCGGCCGCGTGGCGCTCGGCACCGCGCAGGACGTGGCTGCCGCGGTGGCGGCCGCGCACGCTGCCTTCCCGGCCTGGTCCGAGACCGCGCCGCTCAAGCGCGCGCGCATCCTGTTCAAGTTCAAGGAACTGCTGGACCGCCACCATGACGACCTGGCCGCGCTGATCACGCGCGAGCACGGCAAGGTSTTCTCCGACGCCAAGGGCGAAGTSAYGCGCGGCATCGAARTSGTSGAATTCGCCTGCGGCATCCCCAACCTGCTCAAGACCGATTTCACCGACAACATCGGCGGCGGCATCGACAACTGGAACCTGCGCCAGCCGCTSGGCGTGGTSGCCGGCATCACGCCGTTCAACTTCCCSGTSATGGTGCCGATGTGGATGTTCCCGGTGGCGCTGGCCTGCGGCAACACCTTCGTGCTCAAGCCGAGCGAGCGCGACCCCTCGCCCTCGCTGCTGATCGCCGATCTGCTCAAGCAGGCCGGCCTGCCCGACGGCGTGTTCAACGTGGTGCAGGGCGGCAAGGAAGCCGTCGACGCGCTGCTGGCGCACAAGGACGTGCAGGCGCTGTCGTTCGTCGGCTCCACGCCGATCGCCGAGTACATCTATACCGAAGGCACGAAGCACGGCAAGCGCGTGCAGGCCCTGGGCGGCGCCAAGAACCACCTCGTGGTGATGCCCGACGCCGACCTGGACCAGGCCGTGGACGCGCTGATCGGCGCCGCCTACGGCTCGGCCGGCGAACGCTGCATGGCGATCTCGGTCGCCGTGGCGGTGGGCGAGGTGGCTGACCAGCTGGTGCCGCGCCTGGCCGAACGCGCGCAGGCGCTGAAGATCCGCAACGGCATGGAAGCCGATGCCGAGATGGGCCCGCTGGTGACCGCCGCCCACAAGGCCAAGGTGGAAGGCTATATCGCCCGCGGCGTGGAAGAAGGCGCCACGCTGGTGACCGACGGCCGCGGCCACAAGGTCGACGGACATGAGGAAGGCTTCTACGTGGGCGGCACGCTGTTCGACCACGTCACGCCGGACATGACCATCTACAAGGAAGAGATCTTCGGTCCGGTACTGTCGGTGGTGCGCGTGCACGACTTTGCCCAGGCGGTGGACCTGATCAACGCGCACGAGTACGGCAACGGCGTGTCCTGCTACACCAGCGACGGCGGCGTGGCGCGCGCGTTCTCGCGCCAGATCCAGGTGGGCATGGTCGGCATCAACGTGCCGATCCCGGTGCCGATGGCGTGGCACTCGTTCGGCGGCTGGAAGCGCTCGCTGTTCGGCGACCACCATGCCTACGGCGAGGAAGGCATCCGCTTCTACACGCGCTACAAGAGCGTCATGCAGCGCTGGCCGGACAGCATCGCCAAGGGCGCGGAGTTCACCATGCCGGTGGCGAAGTAGTCCCCGGGCTGTTGCCGGGTGACAAGGAAAGCACGGGTTTGCGCCCGTGCTTTTTTGTTTTCCGGCTGGTGGCGGGCAAGCGCGGTGCCGCGGCAGCCCGGATACGGCGGCACCGCGCGAAGTGACGTCCGCGCACGGAGGCCAAGGTAAACTACGCCGCTTTTCAGAGCCGAGAAGCGCCAGGAGTGCCCGCCATGAGTCTGTTCCGCACCAAGAACATCGAGGCCATGCTGGCCGCCGCGCGCGACGACGGCCTGAAGAAAGTGCTGGGCCCCGTCGACCTGATCATGATGGGCATCGGCGCCATCATCGGCACCGGCATCTTCGTGCTGACCGGCACCGGCGCGCTGACCGCCGGGCCCGCCCTGACGGTCTCCTTCGTCATCGCCGCGCTGGCGTGCGGGTTTGCCGCGCTGTGCTACGCCGAGTTCGCGTCCGCGATTCCCGTCTCCGGTTCCATCTACACCTACAGCTACGCCACGCTCGGCGAGATCGTGGCGTGGATGATCGGCTGGGACCTGCTGCTCGAATATGGCCTGGCCACCTCGGCGGTGTCGGTGGGATGGTCGGGGTATTTCCAGTCGCTGATGGGCGGCTTCGGCATCCACCTGCCGGCGGCGCTGAGCGCCGCGCCGGGTGCGGTGCCGGGCGTGGAGACGCTGTTCAACCTGCCGGCCGCGGTGATCATGCTGGCGATCACCTGGGTGGTGTCGTACGGCGTGCGCGAATCGGCGCGGCTCAACAATGTGATGGTGGCCATCAAGATTGCGGTGGTGCTGCTGTTCATCGCGGTGGGCGTGTGGCATGTGAAGCCAGCCAACTGGCATCCGTTCGCGCCGTTCGGCCTCGACGGCATCTTCAACGCGGCGGCGCTGGTGTTCTTCGCCTTTATCGGCTTCGACGCGGTGACCTCCGCCGCCGAGGAAGTGCGCAACCCGCGCCGCGACCTGCCCATCGGCATCATCGGCTCGCTGGCGGTCTGCACCGTGCTGTACGTGACGGTGGCGGCGATCATGACCGGCATCGTGCCGTTCGCCAAGTTTGCCGGCGTCGATCACCCGGTCTCGCTGGCGCTGCAGTACGCCGGGCAGAACTGGGTAGCCGGCTTCGTCGACCTGGGTGCGATCCTGGGCATGACCACGGTGATCCTGGTGATGACCTTCGGCCAGACCCGCATCATCTTCGCCATGTCGCGCGACGGCCTGCTGCCGGAGCGGCTGTCCAGGGTGCATCCGGTGCATGCCACGCCGTTCTTCGCTACCTGGACCGTGGGCATCGTGTTCGCGGCGATCGCCGCCTTCGTGCCGCTCAACGTGCTGGCGGAGCTGATCAATATCGGCACCCTGTCGGCCTTCACGCTGATCTCGGTGGCGGTGCTGGTGCTGCGCAAGACCCGGCCCGAACTGCCGCGCGCCTTCCGCTGCCCGGGCGTGCCGGTGGTGCCGCTGCTGTCGGTGGGTTTCTGCCTGTTCCTGATGGCCCACCTGCAGGCACTGACCTGGATCGCTTTCCTGGCCTGGCTGGTACTGGGCCTGGCCATCTACTTCCTCTACGCGCGCCGCAACGCCGTGTTGCACGGCGGCTGAGGGCCGGCGCCGCAATGCTTCGCAGGCGCGGGCATCGGCGAGTCCGGGCACCCGCGGGCGTGATAAGGTTCGCATGCGAAGCGCTTCGCGCACGCTCATGTGCAACCACGGATTCGGAGACGACAAGTTGAAGGACGATTCGGAACGGCGGCTGGTCTACCTGCTGAACGTCGGCCAGCGGCGGCTGCAGCGCTGGACGCAGGCGCGCACGGCGCTCGGCGGCGTGACCGCCGCGCAGGCGGGATTGCTGTTCTTCCTGGGCAAGAACAACGGCGTGCTGATGAGCGAAGCGGCCGCCGCGCTCGACATGGGCGCGCCCGGGATGAGCGGCCTGGTGGACAGGATGGCCGTGGCGGGCCTGGTGGAGCGTCGGGCCGATGCCGCCGACGGCCGTGCTTCGCGCGTCTGGCTGACACCGGCGGGCCGCGCCGCGCATGGCCGCTCGAAGGCGGGCCTGGTGGAGCTGAACGCCCGGCTGTCCGATGGCTTCAGCGAAGCGGAAATGGCTGTCGTCGCGCGCTGGCTGCAGAGCCTGCAGGATAAATTCCCCGCAGTCGAGGACTGAGCCGCGGCGGTACCCGGGCATTCAGGGCGCAGCCGGCGTGCGCCCTGAATCTGGCCTGAACGTGGCCTAGGTGCGTGTCACCCGCGAGAAATCCGCGGGCCGGCGCTGTGCGAAGGCCGCAAAGGCTTCCTTCGCTTCCGCGCTCATCAGGCGCTCCTCGAAGCAGGCGCTCTCCGCATCCATCTGCGCAACCAGCGCCTGCCCGTTGCGCATCAGCCGCTTCATGGCCTGGAGCGCGCCGGATGGCTTCGCGGCGATACGCCCGGCCATTGCCGCCGCCTCGGCATGCAACTGGCTTGCCGGCACGGTCCGGTTGGCGATGCCCCAGGCCAGCGCCTGCGTGGCCGCGACCGGTTCGCCGAGCGCGAACATCTCGAACGCGCGGGCATGGCCCACCCGCAGCGGCATCAGCAAGCTCGACGCGGCTTCCGGCACGAGCGCCAGGTTGATGAACGGCGTGATCAGCTGGGCATCGTCGGCCAGCAGCACATAGTCGCAATGCAGCAGCATGGTGGTGCCGACGCCGACCGCCTTGCCCTGTACGGCGGCGATCAGCGGCAAGCTGGTGGTGGCAAGGCTGCGCAGGAAGCGGTGCACATGCCGCTCGGCGGGGCCGTCGCCGGCGGCCTGGGCGGCGAATTCACTGACGTCGTTGCCTGCGCTGAATGTGTCGCCGGCGGCACGGATGACAATGACGCGGACCTCCGGGTCACCCGGTGCGCCTTCGATCGCATCGGCGAGTGCGCAGTACATGGCGTTGGACAGCGCATTCTTCTTGTCGGTACGCGAGATGGTCAGCGTGAGCACGCCGCCGGCGAGGTCGGTTTCGAGTTGCGGAATCACTTCGGTCTCCTGAGATAATGTTCGCATGCGAAGTATATATGTTTCGCATGCGAAGTAAACCTCGGGGCCGCCGCCGTCGCCGCCGCTTGATGGCTGGCGGGGCAGGGGCGTTCCGCCCTATTTCTCGAGCGCGCCGGCCTCCTGCAGGAAGGCCAGCGCGCGCGGCTCCTCCACGAACGCCGAGTTGATGCGGATCCAGGGCGAGGTCTCGCCGCCGGGGCGGAAGTAGTTGCCCGGCGCCAGGGTCACGCCATGCCGCTCGGCCAGCGTCACCAGTTCGCGCGAATCTTCCACGCCGCGCGTGCGCGCCCACAGGAAGTTGCCGCCCGCGGGTTCGCAATACACCTCCCAGCCCGCGCCGTGGAGCCGCCGCACCGCGCCCGCGGTGGCCTGGCGCACGCGCAGGCGCAGGCGCTCCATATACTTGCGGTAGGCACCGCGCTCGAGCAGCGCCGCCGTCACGGCTTCGGCGAAGTGCGAGCCGGCCACGCTGGTCAGCACCTTCACATCCACCAGATCCTTGACCAGCGCCTTGTCGGCCACCAGGTAGCCGATGCGCAGCGAGGCGGACACGGTCTTGGAGAAGCCGCCGATATAGATCACGTGCTCGAGCTGGTCGAGCGTGGCGAGGCGGTCGGTGTAGTGGGTCTGGAAGTCCGAGAAGATGTCGTCCTCGACGAAGCGGAAGCCATGCCGCCGCGCCAGCTCCAGCAGGCGGAACGCCACGGGCGGCGCCAGCGTCGAGCCGGTGGGGTTCTGCAGCACGCTGTTGGTGAAGAACAGCTTGGGCTTGTGCTCGCGCAGCAAGGCCTCGGTGGCGTCCGGGTCGGGGCCGTTGGCGGTGTGCGGCACGCCCACCAGGCGCACGCCCTGCAGGCGCAGCAGCCCGAACAGGTTGTAGTAGCCGGGATCCTCCACGAATACCGTGTCGCCCGGCTTGAGCAGGCGGCGCACCACCAGGTCCAGCGCCTGGCTGGCGCCGCTGGTGATCAGCACCTGCGGCAGCTCCGCCGTGATGCCGAGCTGCCGCACGCGCGTGAGCACATGCTGGCGCAGCTCCGGCAGGCCCATCGGCGTGGCGTAGTGGATCACGCTGGCCACCTCCGTGCGTGAAACCTGGCGGATGGCCTGGGTCAGGCCCTCGAGGTCGCGCCAGTGCTCCGGCATGAAGCCGCCGGCCAGCTTGAGCATGGTGCTCGGGTGGTTGAACTGCTCCAGGATATGGTCCGACAGGTCCTCCGCCAGGCTCGGGTCGGACCAGCCGTTGGCCGCGCGCGCCAGCAACGGGCTGTCGGCGACGAAAAAGCCCGRGCCGTGGCGCGAATCGAGCAGGCCTTGCGACACCAGCCGGTCATAGGCCTCGATCACCGGGAAGCGGCTGATGCCATGTTCCGCCGCCATCTGGCGGATCGACGGCAGGCGCGCGCCGGGCCGCGCGTCGCTCGAGCTGATCCAGCTTTTGACCTCGTTGACGATCTGGTCGGTGATGGGCACGCCGGTGGAGGGGACGAGGGTCAGCTTCATGGTGTCGGGGCGCCGGGGCGCGGCCCCAGGCATCGAAGTGTCAGGAAAAACTACTGAACAGTGCATGGAAAACTGTTCACAACTGTTCATGTGATTGTAGTTGCCGCCGTGAATAATGGAAGGCATGCGGAGGAGGTACCCGCGCCGGCCCCATCGGTGGTGCCGGCAGGGCCCGGAGCACACCGCAATGCAGAGACAGGAGCGGCAAAATGCGTGAACTACGGATCTTCGAACTGGATGAACCCGGCCGGCCGGTGGGCTGGCGCGCCCGCGAAGGGCAAACCGTCAAGGCGATCGAAGGGCGCCTGTGGCTGACCGTGGAAGGCCACCATGCGGATATCTGGCTGCTGCCCGGCGCCACCTGCGCGCTGCCGGCCGGCGCCATGGTATGGCTCTCCGGCGAGAGCGAGGGCGCGCGCTTCACGCTGGCCGAGAACCCGGCGCCGCTGTCGTGGCGCTGGCTGGGCGGGATGGCGCGTGCGCTGGGGCATCGGCTGGGACAGCGGCGCGCCTTCACGCAGTGCCCGGAACCCGGGATGTGACCTGACCGTGCGCCGGCGGCGAGTTGATCGCTAGCCAGGCGCGCTGCATACGCAGACCAGCCAGGCTTGCGCCCGGATCGGCCGTCCCGCGCAGGCCGCCATTGCGCCGGCTCCGGCGGCCATCGCCGCCATGCCCGGTGTCTCGCCTCCCCCCCGAACCTCCCCCCGGTCCTCCCCCCGAACCTCCCCCCGACTGTACCGGCACATTCGCCGCCAACTGTGCGACGATAGCCGCCATGGTCGCCTGGGCGGCACGGCAGGCAATGCCTGTGTCGCTTGATTGCCGTTAACGTTAACGTCATATAATCAAGCGGCAGTGCCGGCGCCAGCCAGACTGCCCGCATCGCGAGCCGAGCCGCCACCAGAGCGGCCGCCGCGCCAGACCCTGCGGATGGCCCGAACACCGAACCAGGTGGAGACAATGACCGATCTTTCCGATGTGCAGAAGGGTTCGCAGCCAGGCGCCGCCCGTCCGGCGCAGGGACCGAAGGGTCCCGTCAACAAGGTGCGTTTCGTCACCGCGGCCTCGCTGTTCGACGGCCACGACGCGTCCATCAACATCATGCGGCGCATCCTGCAGTCTTCCGGCTGCGAGGTGATCCATCTCGGGCACAACCGCTCGGTGCAGGAAGTGGTCAGCGCGGCGCTGCAGGAAGATGTGCAGGGCATCGCCATTTCCAGCTACCAGGGCGGCCACCTCGAGTATTTCAAGTACATGATCGACCTGCTGCGCGAGCGCGGCGGCGAACATATCCAGGTGTTCGGCGGCGGCGGCGGTGTGATCGTGCCCGACGAGATCCGCGCGCTGCAGGCCTACGGCGTGGCGCGCATCTTCAGCCCAGAGGACGGCCAGCGCATGGGCCTGGCCGGGATGATCGCCGACATGGTGCAGCGCTGCGATATCGACCTGGCGCGCTACGCTCCCACTACGCTCGACGCGGTGAAAGGCGGCGACCGCCGCGCGCTGGCGCAGCTGATCACGGCGCTGGAGAACGGCAAGGCCGATCCCGCGCTGGCCGAAGCGCTGCGTGCCGAGGCGGCGCACGTGAAGACGCCCGTGCTGGGCATCACCGGCACCGGCGGCGCCGGCAAGTCCTCCCTGACCGACGAGCTGATCCGCCGCATCCGGCTGGACCAGCGCGATGCGCTGTCCATCGCCGTGATCTCGATCGATCCCTCGCGCCGGAAATCGGGCGGCGCGCTGCTGGGCGACCGCATCCGCATGAATGCGATCAACCACCCGCACATCTTCATGCGCTCGCTGGCCACGCGCGAGGCCGGCTCGGAGATCTCGCAGGCGCTGCCCGATGTGCTGGCCGCGTGCAAGGCGGGCGGCTTCGACCTGATCATCGTGGAGACCTCGGGCATCGGCCAGGGCGACGCCGCCATCGTGCCGCATGCGGATCTGTCGCTATACGTGATGACGCCCGAGTTCGGCGCCGCCAGCCAGCTCGAGAAGATCGACATGCTGGACTTCGCCGATTTCGTCGCCATCAACAAGTTCGACCGCAAGGGCGCGCAGGACGCCTGGCGCGACGTGGCCAAGCAGGTGCAGCGCAACCGCGAGCAATGGCACGGCAAGCCCGAGGACATGCCGGTCTACGGCACCCAGGCCTCGCGCTTCAACGACGACGGCGTCACCATGCTCTACCAGGGCCTGCTCGCGGCGCTCGCCACGCGCGGCCTGCGCGCCGCCGCCGGCGTGCTGCCGCAACTGGCCGGGCGCGTCTCCACCGGGCAGAACGTGATCGTGCCGCCCGCACGCAACCGCTACCTGGCCGAGCTGGCCGATGCCGTGCGCGCCTATCACCGCCGCGTGGACACGCAGAGCCGGTTGGCGCGCGAGCGCCAGCAATTGCGCGAGGCGCGCCGCATGCTGCTGGCAGCGCCCGGGCAGGCCGCGGACAGCGCAGGAGATGCCCTGCAGGCGCTCGCCGCCGGGCGCGACGCCGCGCTCCGCGCGCACGAGCGCAAGCTGCTGGCGATGTGGCCGGAGATGCGCCGGGCCTATGGCGGCGACGAATACGTGGTGAAGATCCGCGACAAGGAGCTGCGCACCACGCTGACCAGCACGACCCTGTCCGGCACCACCATCCGCAAGGTCGTGCTGCCGCGCTTCGAGGACGACGGCGAGGTGCTCAGGTGGCTGATGCGCGAGAACGTGCCCGGCAGCTTCCCGTACACCGCCGGCGTGTTCGCCTTCAAGCGCGAGAACGAAGATCCCACCCGCATGTTCGCCGGCGAGGGCGACGCCTTCCGCACCAACCGCCGCTTCAGGCTGGTGTCCGAGGGCATGGACGCCAAGCGCCTGTCCACCGCCTTCGACTCGGTCACGCTGTACGGCGAGGACCCGCACACGCGCCCGGACATCTACGGCAAGGTGGGCAACTCGGGCGTGTCGATCGCCACGCTGGACGACATGAAGGTGCTGTACGACGGTTTCGACCTGACCAGCCCGTCCACCTCGGTGTCGATGACCATCAACGGCCCGGCCCCGACCATCCTGGCGATGTTCATGAACACCGCCATCGACCAGCAGCTCGACAAGTTCCGCGCCGACAACGGCCGCGAGCCTACCAACGGCGAGGAAGCCAAGATCCGCGCCTGGGTGCTGCAGAACGTGCGCGGCACCGTGCAGGCCGACATCCTCAAGGAAGACCAGGGCCAGAACACCTGCATCTTCTCCACCGAGTTCTCGCTCAAGGTGATGGGCGATATCCAGGAGTACTTCGTGCACCACCAGGTGCGCAACTTCTACTCGGTGTCGATCTCCGGCTACCACATCGCCGAAGCCGGGGCCAACCCGATCTCGCAGCTGGCCTTCACGCTGTCCAACGGCTTCACCTACGTGGAAGCCTACCTGGCGCGCGGCATGCACATCGACGATTTCGCGCCCAACCTGTCGTTCTTCTTCTCCAACGGCATGGACCCGGAATACAGCGTGCTGGGCCGCGTGGCGCGCCGCGTCTGGGCGGTGACCATGCGCGACAAGTACGGCGCCAACGAGCGCAGCCAGAAGCTCAAGTATCACATCCAGACCTCGGGGCGCTCGCTGCATGCGCAGGAGATCGACTTCAACGACATCCGCACCACGCTGCAGGCGCTGATCGCCATCTACGACAACTGCAACTCCCTGCACACCAACGCCTATGACGAAGCCATCACCACGCCCACCGGCGAATCGGTGCGCCGGGCGCTGGCCATCCAGCTCATCATCAACCGCGAATGGGGCGTGGCCCGGTGCGAGAACCCCAGCCAGGGCAGCTTCCTGATCGAAGAGCTCACCGACCTGGTGGAAGAGGCGGTGATGCAGGAGTTCGAGCGCATCGCCGAGCGCGGCGGCGTGCTCGGCGCCATGGAGACCGGCTACCAGCGCGGCAAGATCCAGGAAGAATCGCTGCACTACGAACAGCTCAAGCACGACGGCACGCTGCCCATCATCGGCGTGAACACCTTCCGCAACCCGGCTGGCGACCCCACCCCGCAGTCGCTGGAGCTGGCGCGTTCCAGCGACGCGGAAAAGCAGAGCCAGCTCGCCCGCCTGGCCGATTTCCACGCGCGCAACGCGTCTGCCGCGCCGGCCATGCTGCAGCGCCTGCGCCAGGCGGTGATCGACAACGAGAACGTGTTCGCCGTGCTGATGGACGCGGTGCGCACCTGCTCGCTGGGGCAGGTCACGCACGCGCTGTTCG
This sequence comes from Cupriavidus sp. 05N38, assembly GCF_056397345.1. NCBI lineage: Bacteria > Pseudomonadati > Pseudomonadota > Betaproteobacteria > Burkholderiales > Burkholderiaceae > Cupriavidus > Cupriavidus sp. 05N38. The sequence goes on along the minus strand of NZ_JBFTNF010000003.1, from coordinate 226,859 downwards.
AGGTGGGCGGACAGTACCGCCGCAATATGTGACGTGCCGGCGCAGCCGCTTTTTCGGGCAATGCGCAGGGCCAGGTAGCGCTATGTAGAGACATTGCCCTGCGTTAAACTTCAAGGCTGCGCCCGCCAGAGCCGCCCGGCAAGCCAATCAGCAACGAGACCAGACATGAGCAAGACGTACGATCCCAACAATATCTTCGCCCGCATCCTGCGTGGCGAACTGCCCTGCAACAAAGTCTATGAAGATGCCGATACGATCGCCTTCATGGACATCATGCCGCAGTCCGACGGCCACACGCTGGTGGTGACCAAGGAGCCCGCCGCCGAGATCTTCGACTTGTCCGAAGCCGCGGCGGGCGCCGCCATCCGCACCACCCAGCGCATCGCGCGCGCGGTGCGCGCCGCTTTCAACCCGGACGGCATCTCGATCGGCCAGTTCAACGGCGCCGCCGCCGGCCAGACGGTGCCGCACGTGCATTTCCATATCGTGCCGCGCTACGCCGACCGTGCCCTGCGCGGCCACGGCACCGACATGCAGGACCCGGAGATCCTCGAGCAGCACGCCGAGCGCATCATCGCCGCGCTGCGCGAAGCCTGAGCGCGCGCCTGCAGCCCGGATCGGACAAGCTGAATCAAGCAATCAGAATCAAGCAACCAGCAACAAGGAAGAGAAGATGGGAATCAGGACAGTTGGCATCGTAGGCGCCGGCACCATGGGCAACGGCATCGCGCAGGCATGCGCCGTGGTGGGCCTGAACGTGGTGATGGTGGACATCAGTGAAGCGGCGGTGCAGAAGGGCATCGCCACCGTCGCGGGCAGCCTGGACCGCCTGATCAAGAAGGACAAGATCAGCGAAGCCGACAAGGACGCTGCGCTGGCATGCATCAAGGGCTCGACCGCCTATGACGATCTCAAGGCCGCCGACATCGTGATCGAAGCCGCCACCGAGAACTTCGACCTCAAGGTCAAGATCCTCAAGCAGATCGACGCCATCGTCGGCGACGACGTGGTGGTGGCATCCAACACGTCCTCCATCTCGATCACCAAGCTGGCGGCAGTCGTCAGCCGCCCGGCCAACTTCATCGGCATGCACTTCTTCAACCCGGTGCCGATGATGGCCCTGGTCGAACTGATCCGCGGCCTGCAGACCAGCGACACCGCGCACGCACTGGTCGAGGCGCTGTCGAAGCAACTCGGCAAGTATCCCGTCACGGTCAAGAACAACCCGGGCTTCGTGGTCAACCGCATCCTCTGCCCGATGATCAACGAAGCCTTCTGCGTGCTGGGCGAAGGCCTGGCCGCGCCGGAAGAGATCGACGAAGCCATGAAGCTGGGCTGCAACCACCCGATCGGCCCGCTGGCGCTGGCCGACATGATCGGCCTGGATACCATGCTGGCGGTGATGGAAGTGCTGTACACGGAATTTGCCGATCCGAAGTACCGCCCGGCGATGCTGATGCGCGAGATGGTGGCCGCGGGCTACCTGGGCCGCAAGACCGGGCGCGGCGTGTACGTCTACAGCAAGTAAGACGGCAGGCAGGCGCCAGACGCCAGACGCCAAAAAGGAAAGGCCGGCGACGGGATGCCCGTCGCCGGCCTTTTTTTGTGCAGGGGGCTTGCGTCCCGCTTGACACGGTTGCTCTACCACGCGCGGGAGAGGCGTGCGCCGCGCCGTCCTCCCGGGCGATACAGCGGCCTGGAACCCGCCTACGAAGCCGGCGTCCCCGCCGCAGGCGCCGGTACCACCGACGCAGCCTTCCACCCGCCGCCAAGCGCCTTGTACAGGTTGACCTCGCTGCTCAGCTGGTTGAACCGGTTGCCGATCAGGATCTGCTGCGCATTGAACAACTGGCGCTGCGCGTCGAGCACGGTCAGGTAGTTGTCGACACCCGTGCGGTAGCGTTCCTCGGCAAGCTTGTAGTAGTCCTGCGTCGCATCCACCAGGCGCAGCTGCGCCGCGAGCTGGTCGCCGAAGGTGCCGCGCGCGGCCAGCCCGTCGGCGACTTCGCGGAACGCCGTCTGGATGGTGCGCTCGTACAGCGCGACGTTGATGTCCTTCTGGATGCGCGCGTAGTCGAGGCTGGCCTGCAGGCTGCCGGCCGTGAACAGCGGCAGGTTGATGTGCGGCTGGAACAGCCACGTGCCGGAGCCCGCATCGAACAGGCCGGAGAGCTGGTTGCTGGCAGTGCCGGCCGACGCGGTCAGGCTGATGCTGGGGAAGAATGCCGCCCGTGCCGCGCCGATGTTCGCGTTGGCCGACAGCAGCTGGTGCTCGGCCGCGAGGATGTCGGGCCGGTTCTGCAGCAGATCCGAAGGCAGGCCGGCGGGAACGTCGGCGATCAGTTTCTGGTCCAGGGCCAGGCCCGCGGGCAGGTCGGCCGGCATGCTGCTGGTGCCGAGCAGCTGCAACAGCGCGTTCTCGTCCTGCGCCACCTGCCGCGTGTAGCGCGCCAGGCTGGCGCGCGCGGTCTCGACGCTGGTCTGCGACTGGCGCAGGTCCAGGCGCGAGGCAATGCCCTCGTCGTAGCTGCGCCTGGTCAGGCGGTAGGTGCGCTCGTAGGTGCCGAGCGTGTCGCGCGTGAGCTGCAGCAGCGCCTCGTCCGCGCGCAGTGCCAGGTAGGCATCGGCCACGCTCGCCACCAGGGCGATATGGGTGCTCCGCATGGCCTCCTGGCTGCTGAAGTAGCGCTCGAGCGTGGCGGTGCTCAGGCTGCGCACGCGGCCAAACAGGTCCAGCTCCCACGCGGTGGTGCCGAGCGACAAGCCGTAGCTGCTGCTGATGAGGCGCCGGCCCGTGGTCGACAGGTCGGCGGGCACGCGCTGGCGCAAGCCGGACGCGCTGGCATCCACCTCGGGGAACAGGTCCGCGCGCTGGATGCGGTACTGCGCGCGGTAGGCTTCCACGTTGAGCGCGGCCACGCGCAGGTCGCGATTGTTGTCCAGCGCGGCTTCGATGAGCCGGCGCAGGCGCGGATCGGCAAAGTAATCGCGCCAGCCGAGGTCGGCCGCCGCGGGTGCCGCCGCATCGGCCGGCGGGTAGGCCGGGCCTTGCGGATAGGCCGCGTCGACGGGCGCGGCCGGGCGATCGTAGTGCGGGATCAGGCTGCAACCGGACAGCGCCGCGAGCGCCGCCGCGGCGGCCAGGCAAATCACGTGTTTCTTCATTGGAGCGCTTCCTTGTTGAGCGTGCCGGCGTCGTCGCGCTTCTTGCCCTTGAACAGCGAGCCTACCGCGACGAAGAACAAGGGCACCCAGAAGATGGCCAGGATGGTCGCGGTGATCATGCCGCCGATCACGCCYGTGCCGATGGCGTGCTGGCTGCCGGCGCCGGCGCCGCTGGAGATGGCCAGCGGTGCCACGCCGAGCATGAACGCAAGCGAGGTCATCACGATCGGGCGCAGGCGCATGCGGCAGGCCTCGATCGCCGCTTCGACCATGCCCTTGCCCTGCTCGTGCAGCTCCTTGGCGAACTCCACGATCAGGATCGCATTCTTGGCCGACAGGCCCACCGTGGTCAGCAGCCCCACCTGGAAGAACACGTCGTTGGACAGGCCGCGCAGCAGCGTGGCGAGCAGCGCACCGATCACGCCCAGCGGCACCACCAGCATCACCGAGAACGGGATCGACCAGCTCTCGTAGAGCGCGGCCAGGCACAGGAACACCACGAGCAGCGACAGCGCATACAGCGCGGGCGCCTGCGAGCCCGACAGCCGTTCCTCATACGACAAGCCGGTCCACGCGTAGCCGATGCCCGGGGGCATCTGCTTCATGATCTCCTCCACCGCGGCCATCGCCTCGCCCGAGCTGCGGCCGGCGGCCGGCTCGCCCAGCACTTCCACCGCCGGCACGCCGTTGTAGCGCTGCAGCTTGGGTGAGCCGAAGCCCCACTTGCCGGTGGCGAACGCCGAGAACGGGACCATGGCGCCCTTGTCATTGCGCACGAACCACTTGTCGACGTCGTCCGGGTTCATGCGCGAATTGGGCTCGCCCTGCAGGTAGACCCGCTTGACGCGACCGCGGTCGACGAAGTCGTTGACGTAGCTCGAGCCCCAGGCGATCGACACGGTGCTGTTGACGTCCGTCAGCGACACGCCGAGCGCGCGCGCCTTTTCGTCGTCGATATCGAGCATGTACTGCGGCTGGTCGTTCAGGCCGTTCGGGCGCACGCGCTGGAGCACCGGGTTCTTCGACGCCAGCTGCAGGAACTTGTCGCGTGCATTCATCAGCGCCTGGTGGCCCAGGCCGGCCTGGTCCTGCAGGTACAGGTCGAAGCCGGTGGCGTTGCCGAGCTCCTGCACGGCGGGCGGCGCGAACGCGAACGACAGCGAATCGCGGAACGACATGAACTTGCGCTGCGCGCGCTTGGTGAGGTCGAACACGCTGGTATCGTCTCCGCCGCGCTCCTCCCAGGGCTTGAGCAGGACAAACGCGAGGCCCGAGTTCTGGCCGCGGCCGGCGAAGTTGAAGCCGTTGACCGTGAACAGCGAGTCCACCACCTTGCCCTCGTCCTTCAGCAGGTAGTTGCGCATCTGGTCGAGCACCTTCTGCGTGCGCTCGGCGGTCGCGCCCGGCGGCGTCTGCACCTGGGCGTACAGCACGCCCTGGTCTTCTTCCGGCAGGAACGAGGTCGGGATGCGCGTGAACAGGAAGGCCATCCCCGCCACGATCGCGACATAGAGCAGCAGGAACGGCACGCGCCGGCGCAAGATCCCCTTCACGCTGCGCTCGTAGCCCTGCGTGGTCGAGATGAACTTGCGGTTGAACCAGCCGAAGAAACCTGTCTTGTGCTCGCCGTGGTCGCCCTTGTCGATTGGCTTGAGCATGGTCGCGCACAGCGCCGGCGTCAGGATCAGCGCCACCAGGACCGACAGCACCATCGACGAGACGATGGTGATCGAGAACTGCCGGTAGATCACGCCGGTCGAGCCACCGAAGAATGCCATCGGCAGGAACACCGCCGACAGCACCATCGCGATGCCGACCAGCGCGCCCTGGATCTGCCCCATCGACTTGCGCGCGGCCTCCCTGGGCGAGAGCCCTTCCTCGGCCATCACCCGCTCGACGTTCTCCACCACCACGATCGCGTCGTCCACCAGCAGGCCGATCGCCAGCACCATGCCGAACATGGTCAGTGTGTTGATCGAGTAGCCGAACGCGGACAGCACGCCGAAGGTGCCGAGCAGCACCACCGGCACGGCGATGGTGGGGATCAGCGTGGCGCGCACGTTCTGCAGGAACAGGTACATCACCAGGAACACCAGCACGATGGCTTCCAGCAGCGTYTTCACCACCTCGTGGATGGAGCCCGCGATCACCGGCGAGGTGTCGTACGGGAACACCACTTTCATGCCCGACGGGAAGAACGGCTGCAACTGGTTCAGCGTGGCGCGGATTGCCTTGACCGTCTCCAGCGCGTTCGCGCCGCTGGCCAGGCGCACGGCGATGCCGGATGCCGGCTGGCCGTTGTACTGCGCGTTGATGTTGTAGTCCTGCCCGCCCAGCTCCACCTTCGCGACGTCCTTGAGCCGCACCTGCGAGCCATCCGGGTTGACCTTGAGCAGGATGTTGCCGAACTGCTCGCTGGTCTGCAGGCGGGTCTTGCCGATCACGCTGGCGTTGAGCTGCTGGCCGCTGACCGCCGGCAGCCCGCCCAGCTGGCCGGAGGCCACCTGCACGTTCTGCGCCTTGATGGCGTTGCTGACGTCGAGCGGGGCGAGCTGGTAGCTGTTGAGCTTGGCCGGATCGATCCACACCCGCATGGCGTATTGCGAGCCGAAGACCTGGAAGTCGCCCACGCCGTAGGTGCGCGACAGCGGATCCTGGATGTTCGAGACGATGTAGTTCGACAGGTCTTCGCGCGTCACCTTCGGATCGCTGGAGACCAGGCCCACGATGACCAGGAAGTTACGCACCGACTTGGTGACGCGGATGCCTTGTTGCTGCACTTCCTGTGGCAGGAGCGGCGTCGCCAGCTGCAGCTTGTTCTGGACCTGCACCTGCGCGATGTCGGGGTTGGTGCCCTGCTCGAACGTCACGGTGATGGTCATGCTGCCGTCGGAGTTGCTCTCCGACGAGATGTAGCGCAGGCGGTCCAGGCCATTGAGCTGTTGCTCGATGACCTGCACGACCGTGTCCTGCACCGTCTCGGCGGAAGCGCCGGGGTAGTTGACCGAGATGGCGATGGTCGGCGGCGCGATCGCCGGGTACTGGCTGATCGGCAGCGCCCGGATCGAGAGCACGCCGGCCAGCATGATGACCAGCGCGATCACCCAGGCGAAGATCGGGCGATCGATGAAGAAATTAGACATGGAGGATCCTTATCCCTTGTTCCTTACCCTGCGTGCGGTATCAGGACTTGGCCCGCGCGGCGGCGTCCGATGCCCCGCCGGCGGCCGTCGTGGCTGCCGGCACGGGCCTGACCTTCGCGCCCGGGCGGACGAACTGCAGGCCGTCGACGATGAGGCGGTCGCCGGCATTGAGGCCACTGGTCACGAGCCACTTGTCGCCGACCGCGCGGTCGGTCGTGAGCGGGCGCAGTTCGACCTCATCCTTCGCGTTCACGACCAGCGCGGTGGCCTGGCCCTTCAGGTCGCGCGTCACGCCGACCTGCGGCGCCAGGATCGCGTTGGCCTTGACGCCTTCGCTCAGGCGCGCATGGACGAACATGCCCGGCAGCAGCACATGGTTCGGGTTCGGGAACACCGCGCGCAGCGTCACCGAGCCGGTGCCCTGGTCGACCGACACCTCGGAGAATTCAAGCCTGCCGCTTTCCGGGTACGCGGTACCGTCCTCGAGCTTCAGGCTTACCCTGGCCGCGTTCGAGCCCGCGCCCTCGAGCTTGCCGTCGGCCAGTTCGCGGCGCAGGCGCAGCAGCGTGGCCGACGGCTGGGTCACGTCGACATAGATCGGGTCGATCTGCTGGACCGTCGCCAGCGCGGTTGCCTGGCCATTGACCGCGAGCGCGCCCTCGGTGACGTTGGAGCGCCCGATGCGCCCGGAGATCGGCGACAGGACCTTGGTGTAGCGCAGGTTGATCTCGGCACGCTGGACCGCCGCCTGCGCCTGCAGGAAGGACGCCCTGGCTTCGGCCGCGGCCTGCTTGCTGACCGCTTCGTCGGCGACCAGCTTGCCATAGCGCTCCGCCAGCAGCCGGGTCGATTCCAGCGTGGCCTGCGCGCTCTTGTAGGTGGCCTCGTAGGTCGAAGGATCGATCTGGTACAGCTGCTGCCCCTGCTTGACGTCGCTGCCTTCCTTGAACAGGCGGCGCTGGATGATGCCGTCGACCTGCGGCCGCACTTCGGCGACCAGGTAGGCCGAAGTCCGGCCCGGCAGTTCGGAATTGACCATGACCGATTCCGGTGCCAGCGTCACCACGCCCACCTGCGGCGGCGGCGGGGTCCCGGCTTGTTCCTTTTTGCCGCATCCGGCGAGCGTCGCCAGGGCAATCCCCAGCACGCCCGGAATCAAAGCACGCATGGTGCGCGATCGTTGCATTGCGATTTCCTAGAAGATTGAAAGACTGCGGAACCATGACGGCCGTGCGCCGCCGCGACAGTCCGTGATGCGGTCGCAGCGGTAAGCCGGCACGGTAAATTGCGTGCGCCGCCGGCGCGCGGCGGCGTGGGCGGCCCGGACGCCAGGTGCCCTCGGGACTGCGCCGGTCCCCGGCGAATCCAGCAAGGAATATGCCGCCCCGGCTGTTGCCAGGGCTGGCCTGACGCTTGCCTACCGATGTACAGGTAGGCGATTCTATCCCGCCTATCGAGGGTTTTCCCGGGGATTGTCTTGCCGGAATATTTCAAACGATTAATGGCCCGTAACAAACCGGGACGACCTGCGGCAAGATGCCGCAGATTTCGCCTGCGACCGGTCCCAGGTGCCTGATCAGGCAGCCCGGACGGCACGATTCAGGTGCGGTTTTGCCGCATTTTGCAGCTTGCCGGTGCGGCCGGGCCTTCAATCACGCCGCCGGCGCAGGCAGCTTCAATTAATTTCAATATCTGCATCAAAGGCTTTGACCCCCGAGGTCGGCAACCCGCGGTGGTGACCGGTGCGCACCGCAGGGGGCGGAGCGGAAGGCCCGAAGTGCGCATCGTGCGCATCGTGTGGATCGTGTGGATCGTGTGCATCGTGTGCATCGCCGGGAAACATGCCCGTCCCGCTCGCAGCCATTCCCGCTTCATTCACTCCCCATACTGCCGCAAGCCGTCTAGGTCGAGTACCTCGATCACCCCGTAGTCCACTTTCACCAGGCCCTGCTGCTCCAGCACCTTCAGCGCCTGGTTGGCCCGCTGCCGCGATATGCCCGCCAGCAAGCCGATCTCTTCCTGCGAAATCTCGAGCGTGGTGCCCAGCCCGGGGTACAGATGTTCGTTGAACAGCGAAGACACCGCGCGCGCCACGCGCGAATCGATGTCGAGCAGGCGCTCGTATTCCACCGCCGCGATGAACTGCCCGAGCCGCTCGTTGAACTGCGTGAGCAAGAAGCGCGTGAACGGCAGGCTGGTATCGAGCAGCCACTGGAAGGTGTCGAGTGGAAGGAAGGCAATGCGCGAGCGGCGCAGCGCCATCACGTCGTACTTGCGGATCTCGCGCTTGAGCACGGCCCCTTCGCCGAACCAGCCACCGGTGGGCACGCCGGTGAAGGTGACCGACTTGCCCGAGGGCGAGACGGTGGTGATCTTCACGATCCCCTCGAGCACGCCCATCCAGTGCTCGGCCACGTCGCCCTTGTGGCAGACGTAGTCGCCCTGGCTATATTCGCGCACACACATGGCGCGGCGCACACGGTCGCGTTGCTCGGGACTGAGATCGGCTGCCCATACGCAGCGATCCACAAAATCGTTAAGCATTAGCTGAAAACCCTTCCCGTAGGGATTAACCCCGAATTGTCACCGGCGTGACAACCGGGGGAAATGGCATGAACTATCTTACGATCACCACGAACCGCGAGTGCGCGCCAGGAAAGGCGCGGCGGGCTTGATGCGCTGCGGCGAACGCATGTTTGCGTCGCCGGGCAAAACTGGCCAAGTATAACCAGCGGATGCAGGCTTGACACCGGTGGCGGATCCCCGCCACCGAGGGACAGGAGACAGCGATGCAGGAACCGTCGGCGACGACCTTCCCGCGCCTGCTGCTGGCGCATGCCCAGCAGCGGCCCGGAAGCCCGGCTTACCGCGAGAAGGATCTCGGAATCTGGCAGACCTACAACTGGGCGCAGGCCGCGCAGGAGGTGCGCGCGCTGGCCTGCGGCATGGCAGCGCTGGGCTTTACGCGCGGCATGAACCTGGCAGTGGTCGGCGACAACCGCCCGCGCCTGTACTGGGCCATGAGCGCCGCGCAGGCGCTCGGCGGCGTGCCGGTGCCGCTGTACCAGGACGCCATCGGCGGCGAGATGGTCTATGTGCTCAACGACGCCGAGATCGATTTCGCCATCGTCGAAGACCAGGAGCAGGTGGACAAGCTGCTCGAGGTGCAGGCCCAGCTCGCGGAGCAGGGCCGCACCGTGCGCCACGTCATCTATGAAGACCCGCGCGGGCTGCGCGGCTACGATCATCCGGCGCTGATGTCGTACCAGCGCCTGCAGGAAATCGGCCGCGAGTTCGACCGCGCCAACCCAGGCTACTTCGATGCCGCCGTCGAGGCGGGCTCGCCCGACGACACCGCCATCATCCTCTACACCTCCGGCACCACCGGCAAGCCGAAGGGCGTGTGCCACTCGCACCGCGGCCTGATCGGCGCGGCGCGCAACGGTTGCGCGTTCGACGGGCTGGTGGCCGGCGACGATGTGCTGTCCTACCTGCCGATGGCATGGGTCGGCGACAACCTGTTCTCGTACGCGCAAGCCCTGGTGGCAGGCTTCACGGTGAATTGCCCGGAGTCGCGCGATACCGTGATGACCGACCTGCGCGAGATCGGCCCCACCTATTACTTCGCGCCGCCGCGCATCTACGAGAACCTGCTCACGCAGGTGATGATCCGCATGGAAGACGCGGGCTGGCTCAAGCGCCGCTTGTTCCACTGGGCCATGAACGTGGCGCGCCGCTGCGGCACGGACATGCTGGACGGGCGCCCGGTGCCGCTGGCCGACCGCCTGCGCTACCTGGCGGGCGAGGTGCTGATCTACGGGCCGCTGCGCAATGTGCTTGGCATGAGCCGTATCCGCGTGGGCTATACCGCCGGCGAGGCCATCGGGCCGGACCTGTTCCGCTTCTACCGCTCCATCGGCGTCAACCTCAAGCAGTTCTACGGCCAGACCGAGACCTGCGCCTATGTCTGCCTGCAGCCCGACGGCAAGGTCAAGTTCGACTCCGTGGGGCCGGCCGCGCCGGGCATGGAGATCCGCATCGCCGACAACGGCGAGGTGCTGGTGCGCGGCGTGGGCCTGCTCAAGTCCTACTACAAGCGCGACGACGCCACCCGCGAGGCCATCAACGACGAAGGCTATTTCATGACCGGCGACGCCGGCGTGATCGATGCCGACGGCCACCTCAAGATCATCGACCGCGCCAAGGACGTGGGCAAGCTCGCCGACGGCTCGATGTTCGCGCCCAAGTACATCGAGAACAAGCTCAAGTTCTTCCCCTACATCAAGGAAGCCGTGGCCTTCGGCACGGGCCGCGACAATGTCTGCGCCTTCGTCAACATCGATTTCGACGCGGTGGGCAACTGGGCCGAGCGGCGCCACCTGCCGTACGCGGGCTATATCGACCTGGCCGGGCGGCCGGAAGTGATCGAGATGATCGGCGAGTGCGTGGCGCAGGTGAACGCGGACCTGGCTGCGGACGCCATGCTGGCCGGCTCGCAGGTCGCGCGCTTCCTGATCCTGCACAAGGAGCTGGACCCCGACGACGACGAACTGACGCGCACGCGCAAGGTGCGGCGCGGCTTTATCGCCGACAAGTACGCGGTGCTGGTCGACGCGCTGTTCGCGGGCAAGGCGGAACAGTTCATCGAGACGCGCGTGAAGTTCGAGGACGGGCGCGAAGGCAGCGTCTCGGCCACCTTGAAGCTGGTTGACGTGAAGCGCTTTCCGCCCGCCGCCGGCGCGGCGCGCGCGGCATGAGCGGGGGCGGGAGGATGACGCAGATGGCATGGCAAGGCGTAGCGCGCGGCGGCGATGGCCAGCCCGCATGGAGCGGCGCGTCCGCGGTGGCGACCGAGGCGGAACTGCCGCAGGACAGTGCGCAGGCCGCGGCCGCGCAGGCGCAGGAGCGGCACGCCGGCGAGGTGATCCTGGACCTGCAGCATATCTCGCTGTCGTTCGGCGGCGTGAAGGCGCTCACGGATATCTCGTTCGATGTGCGCGAGCATGAGATCCGCGCCATCATCGGCCCCAACGGCGCGGGCAAGAGTTCCATGCTCAACGTCATCAACGGGGTCTATCACCCGCAGCAGGGCCGCATCGTGTTCCGCGGCGAGGAACGCCGCAAGATGCATCCCACCGAGGCCGCGCGCCAGGGCATCGCGCGCACCTTCCAGAACATCGCGCTGTTCAAGGGCATGACCGTGCTCGACAACATCATGACCGGGCGCAACACCAAATTCCGCAGCGGCCTGCTGGCCAACGCGCTGTGGTGGGGGCCGGCGCGCAACGAGGAAATGCAGCATCGCCGCAAGGTCGAGGAAGTGATCGACTTCCTGGAAATCCAGGCCATCCGCAAGACGCCGGTGGGACGCCTGCCCTACGGCCTGCAAAAGCGCGTGGAGCTGGCGCGCGCGCTGGCGGCCGAGCCTTCCATGCTGCTGCTCGACGAACCCATGGCGGGCATGAACGTGGAAGAGAAGCAGGACATGTGCCGCTTCATCCTGGACGTGAACCACCAGTTCGGCACCACCATCGTGCTGATCGAGCATGACATGGGCGTGGTGATGGATATCTCCGACCGCGTGGTGGTGCTCGACTACGGCAAGAAGATCGGCGACGGCACCCCCGACGCGGTCAAGGCCAATCCGGACGTGATCCGGGCCTACCTCGGCGCCGGCCACTGAGCACGCACCGCGCGGTACGGCAAGACACAAGAAGCAGAAAACAGGGAACAAGGAACACCATGACGTTCTTCTTCGAGATCCTGATCGGCGGCCTGCTGTCGGGACTGATGTATTCGCTGGTGGCGCTGGGCTTCGTGCTGATCTACAAGGCGTCGGGCGTATTCAACTTCGCCCAAGGTGCGATGGTCTATTTCGCCGCGCTGGCCGTGGTGGGGCTGATGGACAAGGGCCTGCCGATGTGGGCCGCGGTGATCGGCGCGTTCGGCGTGATGCTGGTGGTCGGCATCAGCACCGAGCGGCTGGTGCTGCGCAAGCTGGTCAACCAGCCGCCCATCACGCTGTTCATGGCCACCATCGGGCTGTCCTTCTTCCTCGAGGGGCTGGGGCCGCTGCTGTTCGGCAACGAAGTGCGCCCGATCAACCTCGGCATCGTCGACGAGCCGATCGAGGCCATCCTGACGCGCTTCAATATCGTGCTGTCCAAGTTCGACCTGGCGGCAGCCGCCATCGCCGGCATCCTGGTGGGTGCRCTGGCGCTGTTCTTCCAGTTCACCAAGGTGGGCCGCGCGCTGCGCGCGGTGGCGGACGATCACCAGGCGGCGTTGTCGCTGGGCATTCCGCTGCAGCATATCTGGGCCATCGTGTGGGGCGTGGCGGGTTTCGTCGCGCTGGTGGCGGGCATGTTGTGGGGCTCGCGCAATGGCGTGCAGTTCGCGCTGACACTGACCGCGCTCAAGGCGCTGCCGGTGCTGATCCTGGGCGGCTTCACCTCGGTGCCGGGCGCCATCGTCGGCGGGCTCATCATCGGCGCGTCGGAGAAGCTGGCCGAGATCTATATCCCCCCGGTGTTCCAGTCCGCCTTTGGCGGCAACTTCGGCGGCATCGAAGGGTGGTTCCCATACGTATTCGCGCTGCTGTTTCTCCTCGTCAGGCCGGAAGGATTGTTCGGCGAGAAACATATCGACCGCGTCTGAGCGGCACGGCCCCAACAGGAGACAACCCCATGTTCTATCGTGAAGCCGGCCAGTTCAAGACCAGCTATGTGGCCGACAGCCAGGTATTCCCCATCCGCCAGGATCGCATCGGCGTTGCGGTGCTGATGGCGGTGGCCTTCGTGGCGATTCCGTTCACCGCATCGGAATACTGGTTCTCCGCCATCCTGATCCCGTTCCTGATCTTCGCGCTGGCGGCACTCGGCCTGAACATCCTCACCGGCTACGCCGGCCAGCTCTCGCTCGGCACCGCTGCCTTCATGGCGGTGGGCGCCTATGCCGCGTACAACTTCCAGTTGCGCATCGAGGGCCTGCCGGTCTTGCTGACCTTCATCCTGGCCGGCTTGTCCGCCGCGGTGGTGGGCGTGGCGTTCGGCCTGCCGTCGCTGCGCATCAAGGGCTTCTACCTCGCCGTGGCCACGCTGGCGGCGCAGTTCTTCGTGGTGTGGGCGCTGACCAAGTTCCCCTGGTTCTCCAACAACAGCTCCTCCGGCGTGATCACCGCGCAGAAGCTCGCGCTGTTCGGCATCGCCATCGACACGCCGGTGAAGAAATACCTGTTCGTGCTGGCGCTGGTGACGGTGCTGGCGGTGGTGGCCAAGAACCTTGTGCGATCCAGCACCGGGCGTGCATGGATGTCGGTGCGCGACATGGACGTGGCGGCGGAAGTCATCGGCATCCCGCTGATGCGCACCAAGCTGCTGGCCTTCGCCGTCAGCTCGTTCTACTGCGGCGTGGCCGGCGCGCTCTACGCGTTCTGCTACCTCGGCTCGGTGGAGCCGGACGGCTTCTCGCTGGACCTGTCGTTCCGCGTGCTGTTCATGATCATCATCGGCGGCGTGGGCAGCATCCTGGGCTCCTTCCTCGGCGCGGCGTTCATCCTGCTGCTGCCGATCTTCCTGGACAACCTGCTGCCGCCGCTGGCCGCGCTGCTGCACCTGCCGTTCACCAACGCGGCGGTGTCGCATATCCAGCTGATGGTGTTCGGCGCGCTAATCATCTTTTTCCTGGTAGTGGAGCCGCACGGCCTGGCGCGGCTGTGGCAGATCGCCAAGGAGAAGCTGCGCCTGTGGCCGTTTCCGCATTGAACAACGGAGCAAGCTTTCGAGGTCGGACCAAGCAGAACGGGTATTCCATAACAAACACACACCTTTCAAGGTGAAGGAGACTGTCATGACCATCCTGATTCGCAATCTGCAGCGCATCGCGCTCGCGGTGAGTGCGTCGGCCGCGCTGCTGGCACCGCTGGCCGCGCAGGCCCAGAGCGGCGAGCAGTTCGTGGCGCTGCCCAGCTACCGCGTGGGGCCGTACGGCGCCAACGGGCAGTCCTTTTACGGCGGTTTCATCGATTACCTGAACTACGTCAACCTGAAGGACGGCGGCATCAATGGCGTCAAGCTCTCGTGGGAAGAGTGCGAGACCGAGTACAACAACGCCAAGGGCGTGGAGTGCTACGAGCGCCTGAAGGCCAAGAGCGCGGCCAGCAAGGGCACGGCCTACCACACCATGTCCACCGGGATTTCCTACGCGCTGGTGGACAAGACCTCGGCCGACAAGGTGCCGCTGGTGATGATGGGCTACGGCCGCACCGATGCGGTGGACGGCTCGGTCTTCCCCTATGCCTTCCCGCTGGTCACCACCTACCAGATGCAGGTCTCGGCCATCGTCAAGTTCCTGGCGGGCAAGAACGGCGGCTCGCTGGCCGGCAAGAAGATCGTCTACCTGTATCACGACTCAGCCTACGGCAAGGAGCCCATCGTGGCGCTGGAAGCCGAAGCCAAGCTCGGCAAGTTCAACCTGGTCGAGATCCCGGTGGCGCACCCCGGCAACGAGCAGGGCGCTCAGTGGCTGAAGATCCGCCAGGAGAACCCGGACTACGTGATCTTCTGGGGCTGGGGCGTGATGAACCAGACCGCGCTCAAGGCCGCGCAGAAGGTGGGCTTCGCGCGTGACAAGATAATCGGCTCCTGGTGGGCCGGCTCCGAGGAAGACACGGTGCCCGCCGGCGACGCCGCCAAGGGCTATATGAGCGCTACCTGGAATGTGGCCGGCAAGAACGTGCCGCTGATCGCTGACATCGACAAGGTCGTGTACGGCGCCGGCAAGGGCAATATGCAGGACCGCAACAAGGTCGGCTCGGTGCTTTACAACCGCGGCGTCTCCGCTGCGGTGGTGACCGTGGAAGCCATCCGCGTGGCGCAGGGCAAGTTCGGCAAGGGCAAGGTCATGAGCGGCGAGGACATGCGCTGGGCCTTCGAGAACCTCAATCTCACCAACGCGCGCCTCCAGCAGCTCGGCGCCACCGGCCTGCTGCCCGAGATCAAGACCAGCTGCGACAACCACGAAGGCTCCGGCAAGGTGAAGATCCAGCAATGGGACGGCACCAAGTGGACCGTGGTGTCCGACTGGATCGAAGGCAACAAGAACCTGATCCACCCGCTGTTCAAGGCGACCGCGGCGCAGTATGCGAAGGAGAAGGGGATTGCGCCGGCCTGCATGAAGTCTTGAGCGGCTGACAGGCATGTTGCCTGTCGGCTCCCCCTTTCCCGCAGGCGGGAGGGGGGAGCCGCAAACAAGCGAAGCAAGCGAACCAAGCGAAACAAGCAACGCAAGTCAGGAACACACCCACCGAGCCGTACCATGACCCTCTTGTCCGTCAACAACATCGAAGTCATCTACGACCACGTCATCCTGGTGCTCAAGGGCGTTTCGCTCGATGTGCCGGAAGGCCGGATCGTGGCGCTGCTGGGCGCCAACGGCGCGGGCAAGACCACCACGCTCAAGGCCATCTCCAACCTGCTGCACGCGGAGCGCGGCGACGTCACCAAGGGCTCGATCGAATACCGCGGCGACCGCGTGGACCGCCTCACCCCCAACGAACTGGTCAAGCGCGGCGTGATCCAGGTGATGGAAGGGCGCCACTGCTTCGCCCACCTGACGCTGGAGGAGAACCTGCTCACCGGCGCCTACACGCGCGGGCTGTCGCGCGCCGAGACGCGCGACGCGCTGGAGCGCATCTACGCCTATTTCCCGCGCCTGAAGACGCGCCGCAAATCGCAGGCGGGCTACACCTCCGGTGGCGAGCAGCAGATGTGCGCGATCGGCCGGGCCATGATGGCCAAGCCGAGCATGATCCTGCTCGACGAACCCTCCATGGGTCTGGCGCCGCAAATCGTCGAAGAGATCTTCGAGATCGTGCGCGACCTCAACCAGCGCGAGAAGGTCAGCTTCCTGCTCGCCGAGCAGAACACCATGGTGGCACTGCGCTACGCCGACTATGGCTACATCCTCGAGAACGGCCGCGTGGTGATGGATGGCGAGGCCGAAGCGCTGCGCTCCAACGAGGACGTGAAGGAGTTCTACCTCGGCGTGGCCGCGAACGATGGCGAGGGCGGCGGGCGCAGCTCCTTCCGCGATGTCAAAAGCTATCGCAGGCGCAAGCGCTGGCTCGCCTGAGACGGGCTCATGGATCTGCCGTGCGCCTCGGATGCGCCGCGAGCTGCTTGTTGGGAGCCCCGCGCCCCGAGCCCTAGGCCTTTCCCGGGGCGATTTCCCGGGCTGGGCAGATTTCTTTTTTCACAGTGTTAGCCGCCTATTCACACGCGACCCCAAGCCAAACCATGTCTGAACACTTCGATTCGCTGGAAACGCGCGCGCCGGACGTACGCGCGCAGGCCCTGCTGGCGGACTTGTCGCGCCAGGTAGCCCATGCCAAGGCGCATGCGCCGTACTTCGCGGAACTGCTGCGCGAGGTGGACCCGCGTGCGCTGGACTCGCGCGCCGCGCTGGCGGCGCTGCCGGTGACGCGCAAGTCGGAGCTGACGCAGCGGCAGCGCGCGATGCCGCCGCTGGGCGGGCTCAACGCCACGCCGCTGGGCGGCCTGCGGCATATCTTCCAGTCGCCCGGCCCGATCAATGAGCCGGACGGCCACGGCGCGGACTGGTGGCGCATTGCGCGCGCGATGTTCGCCGCGGGCTTTCGCGCCGGGGACCTGGTCTACAACACGTATTCCTATCACTTCACGCCGGCCGGCATGATGATGGAGTCGGGCGCGCACCGGCTGGGCTGCTGCGTGTTCCCGGCAGGCGTGGGGCAGACCGAGTCGCAGGTGCAGGCGCTGGCCAGCCTGCAGCCGGCGGCCTACGCCGGCACGCCGTCGTTCCTGCGCATCCTGCTGGAGAAGGGCGACGAACTGGGCTTGCCGTGCACCGGCCTGCGCAAGGCGCTGGTATCGGGCGAAGCGCTGCCGCCGTCGCTGCGTGCGTGGTTCGGCGAGCGCGGCATCCGCGTGCAGCAGATGTACGGCAGCGCGGACGTGGGGCTGATCGCCTACGAAACCGAAGGCGGCGACGGCTGGGTGGTGGACGAAGGCGTGCTGGTGGAAATCGTCGAACCCGGTGGCACGCAGCCGATGCGCGAAGGCGAGGTCGGCGAGGTGGTGGTCACCGTGCTCGGCAATGGCGACTATCCGCTGATCCGCTTCGGCACCGGCGATCTCTCCGCCTTCGTGGCCGGCTCCGGCGAGCGCGCCAGCCCGTGCGGGCGCACCAACCTGCGGCTCAAGGGATGGCTTGGCCGGGCCGACCAGACCACCAAGGTCAAGGGGATGTTCGTGCATCCCGGGCAGGTGGGGGAAGTCATGCGGCGGCATCCCGAGGTGCGCGCGGCGCGCCTCGTGGTCACGGGGCGCGTGGGGGCCGATGTGATGACCTTGCATTGCGATGCCGCGGGGGATGATGAAAACCTGGCCCGCGCGATCGGGGAATCGGTGCGGGAGGTGTTGCGCTTGCGTGGGGAGGTGCGTTTTGTCGCTGCGGGGTCRTTGCCGCAGGATGGGAGGGTGATTGAGGATGCTAGGAGTTATGAGTGAAAGGGGGGGGGGGCTGGGGATGAGAGGGCGCCTGTGTCTGTGGCTGGGCCTTTTGGGTCATTGAGGCGCATGCAAGTGCGCCTGCCTCTGTGGGCCTGGCGGCCCGGGCCTTTTGAGTCCTTCAGGTGTATGCAAGTGCGCCTGTCTCTGTGGGCCTAGCGGCGCGGGCTTGGTAGCCCGTTCGGGCACATGTAAGTGTCACTTTTCTTTTCTCGAAAAGAAAAGTAACCAAAAGAAAGCGATTCTTGCAGAAGGCTGGGCGCTCAGACTTTATGGGTGGTGGTGGTTTCGTGGTGGGCGCGTTGGCTTCGATGGGGCTGCTGGCGCTACCGGTTTGCTCGCCTGCGGCATCGCGGGTGGTGTCCGATTCGTGGTGGCGCTGCATGATGGCGAAAGCCCAGGTGGTTCAGGCTGCTGCCGCGACCGGGGTGGATGGGTGCGGCATAGGAATGGCGCTGGTTTCGTGGTGGGCACGGTGGCCCCTATTTGAGCTCGGTGCCCGGTGGCTGCCGGTAGCGTCAGCAGCCCAATCAAAGCCAACGCGCCCACCACGAAACCAGCCTCAGACGAGAAGTCTGAGCGCCCAGCCTTCTGCAAGAATCGCTTTCTTTTGGTTACTTTTCTTTTCGAGAAAAGAAAAGTGACACTTACATGTGCCCGAACGGGCTACCAAGCCCGCGCCGCTAGGCCCACAGAGACAGGCGCACTTGCATGCGCCTGAAGGACCAAAAAGGCCCGAGCCCTCTTTGAGACTTTGAGTCTTAGTCTTTAAGACTTCGCCTTTGAAGTTAAGATTCTGAGTAAAAATCTAAGACTTATCCCATCTCAAAAATCTCCAAAACCGACCCCGTCCTCTTAACCGTAGCCAACACAATATTAGAATTAATCGCCATCACCCCCGGCGCCTTATGCAAGCGGTTGACAACAAATTCGGAATAATGCTCAAGGTTCCGCGCCCGCACGGTCAGCACATAGTTGGATGGGCCGGACACGATCCGCGCGGTCACCACCTCCGGCCAGCCGTTCAGGGCCTGCACGAAGTTTTCGTGCCAGCGCTCCACGTCGGTGCGCATCGATACCTGGACCAGCGCCTCGAATTCCATGCCCAGCGCCTTGGCGTCGAGCACGCAGCGGTAGCCGGCAATCACGCCGGCCTCTTCCAGTAGCTTCACCCGCCGGAAGCATGCCGAGGCGGACAGGTTCACGGCCTCGGCCAGTTCCTGGTTCGTGGTTTTTCCGTCGCGGGTCAGGTGGCGCAGGATGCGGACATCRATCAGGTCAAGTTTCATTCTGAATATTTAACCGAAAAATCGGTCTTGTACGAAATAAATGCAGCGCAAGATGATTTAATTCGGTAATAACTCGAAGAAAATTAGATTATCTGTTTGTTAATATACCTCTCCCTGGACGCAAAAGCACTGGCTGGCATGCGGTGCCACGTATCAGGCAGGCTCTTTCGCCGCGAGGCGCGCGGAGCCGGAAAAACAAAAAGAGAGGAGACGCATCGATGAAGACATTCTGCCCCCCGCTGCTGGCGGGCATGCTCGTCACGGGCAGCGCCTGCGCACAGGGCTCGGCCACGCTCTACGGAATCGTCGACCAGAGCGTGCGCTTCACCACCCACGCCAACGCCGCCGACGACCACGACATCGGGCAGGCCAACGGCGCCGTGACCAACAGCCGCTTCGGCCTGCGCGGCGAGGAAACGCTGGGCGCCGGCCTCAAGGCCATCTTCCGCCTGGAAAACGGCTTCGACCCGCAGACCGGCCGCGCCAACCAGAGCGGACGGCTGTTCGGCCGCTACGCCTACGTCGGCCTGTCCGGCAGCCTCGGCACGCTGCGGCTCGGCCGCCAGTCCACCGAGGGCTTTAACCTGTTCGGCGACTTCGACCCGCTCGGCATCGCCAACTACATCGCAAACTACTGGCCGTACTTCATCACCGTGGGCCGCGTCGACAACGCCGTCAGCTATGACGGCAGCTTCGGCGGCCTCAACGTGGGCGCGAGCTACGGCTTCGGCGAGCAGCCCGGCAGCGTGGGCCGCAATGCGTACTGGGGCGCGCGTGCCGCCTACACCTTCGGCGGCGTCAGCGTGGGCGGCGTCTACCAGGAGACGCGCGACGCCGCCAGCAACACGCAGCGCATGTGGGGCGCGGCCGCGCGCTACGCGGTGGGCGCCGGCAAGTATTTCCTCGGCTATCTCGGCGGCAGGGACGCCACCGGCTCGCTCGATGCGGCGCTCAACGATGCCTCCCGCACCGTCGGCTATGGCACGTTCACGGCCAACCCGCGCAGGGACGACACCGTCTACGCCGGCCTGACCTGTCAGGTGATGCCGGCGCTGGCGCTGACCGCCGTCTTCTACCACGACCGCATCCGCAACGCCAACGGCATCGCCGGCAACGGTGGCCGGCGCTACGCGGGCGTGATGCTGGCCGAGTACGCGCTGTCGCGGCGCACGCAGTTGTACGGCACGGTGGACCACAACGTCGTCAGCGGCGGCGCCGCCACCGAGCTGCCCGGGCGCGGCAACCAGACCGGCGTGGCGCTCGGCATCCGCCACATCTTCTGAGCCGCGGCGTCCCGCATCCCCCAGCCCCCGGTTCCGGGGACCATGCGGCCCGCGCCGGACGAGGCAACAGCCAGGCCTCGCGCCGGCGCGGCCGGCCACCCGAAGGAGACAAGCCATGACCAATCCCCCGCAGCAGTTCCAGCAGATCGTCGAGCGCGAGAAGGGGCTGCGGCGCAGCCTCAGCGCCAGCCAGATGACCATGATCGCCATCGGCGGCGCGGTCGGCACCGGCCTGTTCCTCGGCAGCGGCTTCGCCATCGGCTTTGCCGGCCCGAGCGTGCTGGTGAGCTACGCCATCGGCGCGTTCATCGCGCTGCTGCTGATGGGCTGCCTGGCCGAGATGACGGTCGCGCACCCCACCTCCGGCTCGTTCGGCGCCTATGCCGAGCACTACATCGGCCCGCTGGCCGGCTTCCTGGTGCGCTATGCCTACTGGGCCTGCATCGTGCTGGCGGTCGGGGCGGAGGTCACGGCCACCGCGCTCTACATGAAGTACTGGTTCCCGGCGGTGCCGGGGTGGTTCTGGATCGTGTCGTTCTCGGGCGCGCTGGTGCTGGTCAACGCGCTGAGCGTCGATATCTTCGGCGCGGTCGAGTACTGGTTCTCGGTCATCAAGATCGCCGCCATCGTCGGCTTCATCCTGCTCGGCGCCTACGTGGTCTTCGGCGCGCCGACGCTGGTCGGCGGCGGCGCGCAGCAGGCCGGCTTCCATCACTACACCGCGCACGGCGGCTTTTTTCCCAACGGCATCCGGGGCACGTGGATAGCCGTCATCGTCTCCATCTTCAGTTACCTGAGCATCGAGATGATCGCCGTGGCCGCCGGCGAGGCGCAGGACCCGGAGCGCGCGGTCATGCGCGCGTTCCGCTCCACCATGGTGCGGCTGGTGCTGTTCTACCTGCTCACGCTCGCGCTGATGCTGGCCATCCTGCCGTGGACGGCCGCCGGCCATGACCAGAGCCCCTTCGTCAAGGTGATGGAAGCCATCCGCATCCCGGGCGCGGCCGGCGTGATCAACTTCGTGGTGCTGGTGGCCGCGCTGTCGGCCATGAACAGCCAGCTCTACATCACCACGCGCATGATGTTCAGCCTCTCGCGCGCGGGCTACGCGCCGCGGCAACTGGGCCAGCTCAGCGCGCGCGGCGTGCCGCTGCCGGCGCTGCTGCTGTCCACCGGCGGCATCGGCATCGCCACGCTGGTGAGCATCGTTTATCCGGATGCTTCGTTCACCATCATGATGGCCGTGTCGATGTTCGGCGCGCTGTTCACGTGGATGATGATCTTTATCACCCACTACTACTTCCGCCGCGCGTGGCGGGCCCGGGGCGACGCGCCGCTGCGCTTTCGCATGTGGGGCTTTCCGGTGCTCACGCTGCTGGGCGCGGGGCTGATGCTGGCCGTCATGCTCACCACGGCGTTCACGCAGGCGTTCCGCATGACGCTGGTGTTCGGCGTGCCATTCCTGGTGGCGCTGACGGTGGCTTACTTCGGCTGGTTCAAGGCGCGTGCGGCAGCCGCGGCGGCGGCGCAGGGCGAGGAGGTGGCCTGAGCCGGCGCGCTCAGGCTGCGCCGTCCGTGGCGGACTGCGCATAGCCGCCGCGCGGCCGCGTCGGCAGCCACAGCAGCCACGCGGTCACGGCCGCCGCGCAGGCCAGCAGGGCAACCGAGGCGAAGGGGCGCTCGCGCAAGAACCACGCCGTGGCGCCCAGCGACGGCCACATGGTGCCGATGGCCAGCCACTTGGCGCGCAGCGGCACGCTGCGGTGCTGCTGCCAGTCGTGCACCAGCGGCCCCAGGCGCGGATGCGCCAGCAGCCGCGCATGAAAATGTTCCGAGCCGCGCGCGAAGCACGCCGCGGCCAGCAGCACGAACGGCGTGGTGGGCAACACCGGCAGGAAGATCCCGACGATGCCCAGCAGCAGGCTGAGCGCGCCGAGCGCCACGAACAGCGCGCGCAGCACCCGCTCGCGGCGGCTGCGCGCAGCGGAGCCGGCGTTGGCGCTTGCGGGCGGCGCCGTATTCAGACCGCCAGCCCCAGGCGCGCGCGCGCCTCGTTGTACTCCGCCTTCATGCGCGCCACGATTTCGCCGGCGGTGGGGATGTCGTGGATCTGGCCCACGCCCTGGCCAGCGCCCCACACATCCTTCCAGGCCTTCGCCTTCGAAGCGCCGCTGGAAAAGTCCATCTTGCTCTTGTCCGCCAGCGGCAGGTTCTCCGGATCCAGCCCGGACGCCAGGATGCTTTCGCGGATGTAGTTGCCGTGCACGCCGGTGAACAGGTTGGTGTAGATGATGTCTGCCGCGGCCGAGGTGGTGATCGATTGCTTGTAGGTCTCGCTCGCGTGCGCTTCCTGCGAGGCGATGAAGCGCGTGCCCACGTACGCGAAGTCCGCGCCCATGGCCTGCGCGGCCAGCACCGATTCGCCGGTGGCGATGGAGCCCGACAGCGCGATCACGCCGTCGAAGATCTTGCGCACCTCGCCCACCAGCGCGAACGGCGACAGCGTGCCCGCGTGGCCACCGGCGCCGGCGGCCACCAGGATCAGGCCATCCACGCCGGCCTCGATGGCCTTCTCCGCGTGGCGGATGCTGATGACGTCGTGCAGCACGATGCCGCCGTAGCTGTGCACCGCGTCGATCATTTCCTTGGGCGGCGCGCGCAGCGACGTGATGAAGATGGGCACCTTGTGGTCCACGCACACCTTGATGTCGTGCTCCAGCCGCGCGTTGGACGCATGCACGATCTGGTTCACCGCGATCGGGCCCACCGCCGCGCCCGGGTTGGCCGCGCGGAAGCTGGCCAGATCCTCCTGCATCTGCGTCAGCCAGTCGCCCAGCATCTCCGCCGGGCGCGCGTTCAGCGCGGGGAAGGAACCGACGATACCCGCCTTGCACTGCGCCAGCACCAGTTCGGGGTAGCTGACGATGAACATCGGCGAGGAAATGACGGGCAGCGACAGGTTCTGCAGAACCGGGGGCAGTTGTTTGGCGGCGGGCATGGCGTCTCCTGAACCACGGYGGGCGCCGCATGGGGCGCCCTGGATATGAACGAGCGTTCGATTATAGGGAGTTCGGGGTGCTTTCGGCGTGGCTGGTATTAGAGGAAGTCTACGGCGAAGCGGGGGCGGGCGTTAAGTCAGTATGGGTGCCGCCACGCACCGTGTATTGCATCCAGGCGTACAGGTTCCGTCGCCATTGTTTCCTTTACAGAACAGTGTATTGACGAATCTAGGGTTTTCCCTTGGTTCCAGGCGGCGTACATTGCGTGAACCGCCTGGCTTCCGCTCAGCGTCTCCGGCAAGAGAGCCGCCGGAGCCAGGCAGCCGCGTCGACCCGGTCGGCGCGCCGTCCCCAGCCAGCAGTCAGCCGTAGCAGCAAAGGAGTGCATTATGAGTTCCATTCTCGAAGCCCTGTTCGCAAGGCATGTCGGCGACCCCGAGCACATCGTCAGCGCGCTCAACCATCAGGAAATCGTTGTCGCCCTGTCGGCGCTGGTCGCGGAGCAGCGCGTCGCCGTGCTGCACATGCTCTACCCGCGCACCGACGCCCGCACCCACCGCAGCCTCGACGCGCTCGTCAGCGCGCTGCACGGGCACGGGCTGCACCAGGTCGCGGACCTGGTTTCGCAGGAAGCGCACTACCTGGTGTTCCGCGATCCGTCCAAGGCGTGGAAGGCACTCCAGGAAATCCGCCACGACTCACTGGCCATCGGCGTGCATCTCTACTACAAGGGTGCCACCGGCGACGCCGCGGAGCGCGAGCTGGACGTGGACGCGCATCAGAAGGCCGCGGCCAAGCCGCGCACGGCTGTGGACGCTGTCGGGAGTTGAGTCGCGAGCCACGCCCTCGGGGGAGGGCGGCCTGGCCTGTTGGGGCGGCCCGCGACAGACGTCATGATGTCGCGCTTGTCCATGGGCTCGGCAAAGCGGTAATTCGATTGCGATCCGCATAAGCGCGCGATCGGCCGGTACGGGCCGATCGCAGCCGTCTGACAGCATCGCCCCACTACCCGCATCCCGGCCTTTTCGAGCGTCTGCCTCGAAAGAAGAGGCCCCGCAAGTTCAAATCCCCGAGGGATCCCTGAGGGGCCATTCCGTTCTTGTAAGGTCCATGAGCCGGCCGCTGCTATCGGCCGGCTTCAACCGCTGGCCCGTGTCCTCTTGCAGCCGACCCGCGGAAGCGGCGTGGCTGGCGAGCCGCGCTCAGGCTGCCGCAAGACCGCCGTCGATCAGATAGATCGCGATCGAGAACGTCACGAGAGACATGACCGTGCTGGTGAGGATGGACGTTGCCGCTTCGCTCCGATAGGCGCCGGCTTCGTTGGCGAACATGGCCGGAATCGTCGCGGACGGCAGCGCGCACAGCAGGATCATCTGTTGAGCGTAGAGACCCTTGACCGAAAGCAGAATGGTTGCGCCAATCATCAGGGCCGGGTGCACGAGCAGCTTGAGTCCCATGTTCACCCACACCTCGCTGGAAAGATTCAGCCGCACGGAGGACATGATCAGGCCGAGGCAGAACAGCGAAACGCCGGGCGTTGCCTTGCCGAGCAGATTGAGCGATTCGGCCGCTACCGGCGGGAGCTTGACCGCGAACAGGGAGAGCAGGATGCCGATGGCGGGCGCCCACATGAGCGGCCGGCGGACGGCGCCCGATACGCTCGCAACGAAGGCCTTGGCGCCGCTGCCTTTGCCACTGGCGACCGTGAGCAGCATCGTGGTCAGCGGAATCATCACGAGGCTTGCGACCAGGTTGAGCACCAGTACGGAATACAGGCTGCTGGGGCCGAACATGGCCTGCAGGATCGGGATGCCCATGAAGGCAGCGTCCGGGTAGCCGACCACGAAGCCCTTCAGCGTGGCGGCCTTGAGCTCGCGATAGCGAAACCAGCCGAGCGCGAACGCCACGGCGTACATCCCCATGATGCCGATGAACGTTGCGACGACGAACCGGAAATCCAGCAACTGCGAACGCGGCGTGCCGGCCATGCCGACCAGCAGCAGGGCGGGGAAGATCCAGTTGAGAACCAGGCGGCTGATGACGAGACTATCCGAATGGTTGAGCTTGCCGCGTTTGCCCGCGAGAAATCCGAGCACGATGACAAACGCAACCGGCAGCAGGGGCCCTGCGATACGGTCCAGCATGATGACACTCCTTGGATTTGGCATCCGTACCGTCAGGTCTGTTCCTTCGCCCGGCACGCGATCGCCTTTGATGCACGGCGCCTCTTGCGCGCCGTGCCTTCATGCATGGCCTGATCAGGCCACCCGGTAGTCGCGGATCACTTCCGCGCTGGGCTCGATGCCGAGACCCGCACCTTGCGGCACGGCGAACGCACCGTTCTTCGGGATGATGGCGTCGCCGTAGAGCTGTGCCTCGAGGTCGAAATAGCGCCATTCGACGAGCGCATCGGGACCGCCCAGCGCGGCGCTTGCGTGCACACTGGCGAGCAGGCCGGGACCATCGTAGAACGTGTGGACCATCACCGTGACATTGTTGGCATTGGCCAGGGCGTACACCTTCTTCAATTCGGTCAGGCCGCCCATCTTCGCCGGGCTCGGCTGGATGAAGTCGACAGCCTTGGCTTCGAACAGATGCTGGAAGTCCATCAACGTCGAGGCGTTCTCGCCGGCGGCGACGGGGATGCGGCCTTCCTGCCTGACGCGCGCGAGCCCGGCATAGTTTTCCGGCGGCCAGACCGGCTCTTCGAGCCATCGCAGGTTGAAAGGCCGAAGCTTTTCCGCCATGTCGAGCGCTTCGCGGACCGTCCACGGACAGTTGACGTCGAGCGTGATGTCGACGTCGTCACCGGCCGTCTCGCGCGCCGCGCGGACGCTCTCGACATCGATCTCGTGCAGCTTGAGATGGCGAAATCCGTCGTTCAGCGCGCGCGCCACGTTTTCCCTGACGAGATCCGGGTCGGAGTACCGGGTCAGGCTGGCATAGGCCCGCAGCGAGGTGGCGCTACTGCCTCCGAGCAATTGGTAGACCGGCTTTCCCGCGACCTTGCCTGCGATGTCCCATAGCGCGATGTCGATGGCGGAAAGGCTGTGGATGAAGGCGCCACTGCGCCCGAATACATGGAACTTCTTTTGCAGGTCGAGCATCAGCTTCTCGAGCTGCGAGGCATCCCGGCCGATGATTTCGGGCGCGAGAATCGTGTCGATCACGACCTTGGCCGGAGGAACCGCCATGAAGCCGAACGTCTCGCCCCAGCCGACCACGCCCGTATCGGTCGTGACCTTGACGACCAGCGAGTCAGCGGTCTGCAATCCGCTTTTGCCCCACACGGCGTCATCTGATCGGCCCCCCGCCGTGAAGGGAATGCGCAGGGGTATCGTCTCGATGTTTGCAATCTTCATGATGTTTCCTTCCTGGTGTGCAGTCCGGCATGCTCGCCGTGTGATGGCGGACTCTGCGAGTCCAGCCAGTGAAACGAGCCGCTGTCGTCCTGGATGCCGCCTGGCGCCGCCCGGGGATTGCTCGTTACCCTTGGGCACCAATCTAGGCGCATCGCCGTCGAACTCGCATACCCGCCAAGGCGAATCAGTCTTGCGCGGCAGGAACAAATCAGGTGCACAGCTTCATCAGCCGGCGCGACTCCCAATTTCCCGCGCGCTGGTTCGAAGTGGACAAAGCGCTGCCTGGCGGTTGCCCCTGAAATCGCCATTGCCTGCACGGGCAGGGCGGTGCTCCCCGGCGTGCCGCCAGGCGTCGCCGCTGGCACCTCGCGCACCACCGCGGCGCAGCCAGGGCATGCAGGCGCGCAGGATATGTGCTGCTGTCAGAACGGCGGGATGCCGGCGCGGCACGACACGGAGCCGGTCGGTCGTGTGGACGCACCTATCCGCCGGGGCGTCGGGGAGGGAGAAATGGGGGGCGGCCTCGGCGCTCGCACGGAGGCGGTGGCCGGATCATCGGCGCGCGAAGGGCCAATGCCCGAGCGGACATGGCTCGCGATCGCGATCCTCAAAGAAATTCCTTCTTGATGTCGATGCTCGAGCGCTGGCCAACATGATCGTAGTTTTCCTTGATCCATGCCTCGGCCTCGGTCCTCCCCTTGTCGCGCAGGGAGCAAAGGAAGTCCCAGTCGGCGTTGTACTTGCTCGACGCACCGAGGGCGCTCATGGTCTCGTCAGACCTGATCGAGTGGATCAGCATTTCCTTCATCTCGCTTCGATTGACCTTGCCTTGCTGGATCAGCGAAGTCACGAAGGCAATCGCGCGCATCTCCCGCATGAGCGATGAGTTGAAGCTCACTTCATTGACGCGATTGAGGATGTCGACGGCGGTGGTCGGCACGCCAGGGCGCACGATCGGATTGATGTGGACAATCACGACGTCGCTTGTATTGCAGTGATAGATCAGCGGAAAAATTGCCGGGTTGCCGACATAGCCGCCATCCCAGAAGTACTCGCCGTCTATCGGCACAGCCTGAAACAGGGTGGGCGGACAGGCCGAAGCCAGCACGGCCTCGATGCAAATGTCCGTGCTTGAAAAAATGCGTATCCTGCTGGTCTCGACATTGGTCGCGCACAGATAAAGCTGTATCGGGCATTGCTTGCGCAGCACCGCGAAGTCGACCTGTTGCTCGAGGACATCCCGCAGCGGATTGCTGTTGCTGGGATTGAACTGGTATGGCGACAGAATCCGGAGAACGATGTCCGCCATCGCGTAAAGGGGCGAGTAGTTCAGTCCAAAGCTATGGGTTCCCTTTAGCCAGGGCATCCAGCGGAACGGGCTGTGCTTCTTTGCCGATTGCGCGATCGCGAGCCAGAATTCGTGGAGCGCCTCGCGCGCCCGGTCGTGCCCGCCCTGCAGCAAGCCGTGGGCGAGCACGGTGGCATTCATCGCGCCCGCACTCGTCGCACTGATGCCTTCGATGGTGAATCTCCCATCCGCGAGCAAGCGGTCGAGGACTCCCCACGTGAACGCACCATGCATCCCGCCGCCCTGCAAAGCGAGCGCGATTGGCTTTTGTTCGCCGTTACCGGTCGGCTTACGGATACTCCCGGCCATCCCAAGGCTCCTTCGTGGCGTGGGGGAGCAGACCCGCCAGGTATCGGCTTGCGCGGGCGTAGCGCAAAGTATCGTAGCCAGCGCTTATTCAAGCGTTCGCCTGGCGGCCACCAGCGCGGATGGAGGCCCGCCAGACCAGGCTCTCATCAGTGCGTCGATGGACGGCACCCCCTGTCATGAAGTGTAGTAAAGATGTGATGCCTGAGTGGTGAGGCGGCGGGTCGATGGATGGCGTGCCGCCCGCACCGAGGCGTGCGCCGTGCCGGGTGGCGGCGATACGCGCATAAGTGCCTTGTCGGCAACGGCGCCACGACGACGCGGCGGTGACCGTGCTGGCGGGTCACCCCGTGCTAGGATGAACGCTCCCCAGCAGCCGCCCCAGGCCCATGACCACCCTCTACGCGACCCTCGGCGTGCAATCGGACGCCACCCTCGACGAGATCAAGCGTGCCTACCGCCGCGCCGCGATGAAGTGGCACCCCGACCGCAATCTTGGCCGCGAGGCGGAGGCGCACAAGGCGTTCCAGGAAATCCGCGATGCCTACGGCATTCTTTCCGATGCGGAGCAGCGCCGGATCTACGACGAGGTATTCGAGCAGGAGATGCAGCGCTGGCAGGCTGAACGCGAGGCGCAGGAAGAACAGGAGTGCGAGGCGCAACGCGAAGCCCAGCGCGTCGCGCAGGAACACTACGAGAAGATGGTCGCGATCGCGATGCGCTTTGCCGACGACGGACACAACCGCGAAGTCCTCTTCGGCGTGCTGCTCGGCCGTGACTGCGAGGCGGAGCTGGCGGCACGCATCGCGGACAGCGTATGGGCCTTGCAGGAGTCGCGGCGGGCAGGTGCGCCGGCCGCGGACGCGCCACACAGCGAAGCCGCCCCGACGCCTGCCGGCGCGGCGGCGTCAAATGCCGATGAGGCGACGCGGTCCAGGCGTCACCCCGGCACCTTCGATTCGTTCTGGCACGGCTTGTTCGGCCTGCGCTCGTAGCCGGGCTGGGGCATGTCGATGCCGAAGCGTCCTGGCAGATGAGCCGCCCTGAACAGCATCAGCCACGGGACCTCCTCACTTCCTATTTCTGGAGTGGCGACGCCATCCGCAGCCGGCGCGTGAGCGACATCGTGCTGTCAGGCACGGTCGACGTCCCCGTGCCCCCTGCACGTCTGCTTGCGGATTGGGCAAGGGAGATATCGTCACGCCTGATCCTGGAACCCGGGGATGTCGAAGCCATGCCCCTGGCACGAGCGCGGGCGCGCTGGCCGGACTACACGCGTTGCGTGCAGGCGGCGTCCGATTGGACGTGCGCGCTCGGACTACCCGGGGTGCTTGCCGCCAGTGACATCGCCCTCATGGCCTGCCGCGGCGCGAGGTACCACCATGACGGCGAGCAATATGGCGGCGCGGCCTTCTGCAACCTCTTCCTGAGCGAGGACAAGGGCCTGGACTTGCATTTCCCCTCTTTGGGACTGCGCATCCCCCTGAGCCGGGGCACGGTTGTGATATTCGATACTTGCCAGCCCCATGGCGTCATTCCACGCCACAGCAGCGGCTTCGACGTGGGCGACTTCCCGCCCGGCCACGACTGGGTCCAGCTATTCCTGACCTGGGAGCTTCCCATCGAGGATGCCGGTGTCGGGCACGCGCTCGAGGTTGACTTCGACATCTCTGCCTCGACCTCGCTGCAACTGAATGAAGAGCAGGTCTGGCTGAACGGTGCAAGGGCCGGTGTGTGCCAGGATTCTGGCCGGTGGTGCCTGGCCGGCTGATCGTCAGGGTCACGCCGCGCTTTGTCGCGGAGGGCGGACAAGGAGCGGGCCGGCGCGACATTCTCCCAAGGGAACCGGCCTGCCCGCGCAGCCTGTGCCGGGGATGCGCGAACAGGGGAATCACTCGGGCTGGATGCCGGCGTCCTGGATGATCTTCGACCAGCGATTGGCCTCGCCGTCGAAGAACTTCTTGTGCCCGGCCGGCGAAAGGCGGTCGTCGCTGACGACCGTGACGCCGAGCGCTTCTTCGCGCTTGATGAGCGCCGCGTCCTTCAGCGCGGCGCGCAGGGCCGTGTTGAGCTTTGCCAGTACCGCTGGCGGCGTCCCGCGCGGTGCGTAGAGGCCATGCCAGACGGTGAAGTTGAAACCCGCCAGCCCTCCTTCGCTGAGGGTCGGAATGCTTGCCAGCGCGGGCACAGATGATCGCTGTGCGCTGGTCACACCGTAGGCCTTCACCTTCCTGGCCTCGATCTGGGGTGTGCTGTTCGTGGCTTGCTCGCACATCAGGTCGACCTGGCCGCCCATGATGTCGGACATGGCGGGAGCCGTGCCTTTGTAAGGCACAGAGGTCATATTGCTCTTGAGCGCGCTTTGCAGCATGAGGCCGCACAGATGGGAGGCGGAACCCGCTCCGGCATTGGCGAGGTTCAGCTTTGCGCCATTCTCCGCGATGAACTTGCGGAGATCGGGTAGCGCATTCGGCGGCAGGTTTGGCCTGCCAATCAGGGTCGAGGGCGCCTCGTTGATCAGACCGAGAAACTCCAGGTCGGCCGTCTTGTAGCCCAGCTTCTTGTAAAGCGACGGCGCCGTGGCCAGGCCTATGTGATGTACCAGCAGCGTGTACCCGTCCGGCGTGGCGCGCGCAACGCGCGCTGTACCGATCGTTCCCCCCGCGCCGGCTGTGTTCTCGACCAGGACCGTCTGCCCCAGGGTCTTGCGCAATGCCTCTGCCACATCGCGAGCGATCTTGTCGCTCGGGCCGCCGGCGACGAACGGGACAACCAGTGTGACAGGCTTCGCCGGGTACTCGGCGTACGCGGGACCCGGGGCGGCAAGTGCACCGCCGGCAAGACAAAGGGTGACGGCATAGGAAGCCGCTTGCTTGTTCGACATGGTTGTCTCCGTTGTATGTTTCTTGCCCTGGCTATGCCGCTCAGGCCGACAGTTCCTGCATCACGCGATAGAGGTCGGACTTGGCTTCGAAGCCGATGCCTGGCAGGTCCGGCATGGTGAGATAGCCCTGTTCGACCTTGACGCCATCGGGAAAGCCGCCGAACGGCTGGAACAGGTCCGGGTAGCTCTCGTTGCCGCCGAGGCCCAGGCCGGCGGCGATGTTCAGCGACATCTGATGGCCACCGTGCGGGATGCAGCGGCTGGCCGACCAGCCATGCTGCTTGAGCATGTCGAGGGTCCGGAGGTACTCGACCAGGCCGTAGCTCAGTGCGCAATCGAACTGGAGGTAGTCGCGGTCCGGGCGCATGCCGCCGTAGCGGATCAGGTTGCGGGCGTCCTGCATCGAGAAGAGATCCTCGCCGGTTGCCATCGGGTTGGCGTAGTAGTTGCGCAGGGTCGCCTGCAGTTCGAAGTCTAGCGGGTCGCCCGGCTCTTCGTACCAGAACAGGTCGTACTGCGAAAGCGCCTTGGCGTACTCGATCGCGGTGTCGAGGCCGAAGCGGCCATTGGCGTCGACCGCCAGCTTCTGGCCATCCTGCAGGACGCTCAGGATCGAATCGATGCGACGCAGATCCTCGTCGAGCGATGCGCCGCCGATCTTCTTCTTGACGACCGTGTAGCCACGATCGATGTAGCTGCGCATTTCGTCCTTGAGCTTGTCGTGGTCCTGGCCGGGATAGTAGTAACCGCCGGCTGCATACACGAAGACCTTGCGATCGGGCGTACCGTTGCCGTAGCGATCCGCCAGCAACTGGAACAGTGGCTTTCCTTCGATCTTTGCCACGGCATCCCAGACGGCCATGTCGATGGTGCCGATCGCCACGGAACGCTCTCCGTGGCCGCCCGGCTTCTCGTTCGTGAACATCGTGTCCCAGATCTTGTGGGGGTCCAGGTTGTCGCCGGTGGCGTCGATGAGTGATTCCGGATCGGCTTCCATCAGGCGCGGGATGAAGCGCTCGCGCATCAGCTTGCCCTGGCCATAGCGGCCGTTCGAATTGAAGCCGTAGCCAACCACGGGCTTGCCGTCCCGGATCACGTCGGTGATCACGGCGACGAGGCTCAGCGTCATCTTGCTGAAGTCGATATAGGCGTTGCGGATGGGCGAGCTGATGGGGAGGGTCTTTTCGCGGATTTCGACGATTCTCATGCTGTGTCTCCTGGCGCGCTGGCGCTACGGTGCGTGGGGTGTGGGAATCGGTAGCTTAGTGGCTGGAGCGTGAACTAAAATTGAATCAAATTAATTTGATTATTCACTTTGAGTGAAAACTGACCTCGCCTCCGAACTGGAGTTCTTCGTGCTGGTGGCGCGTCACGGCAACCTGTCGGCCGCGGCGCGCGAACTCGACCTGACGCCGCCGGCGGCGACAAAGCGGCTGGCGCTCATGGAGGGCCGGCTGGGCGTGCGCCTGGTCAACCGCACGACACGCAGCATCAGCCTGACCAACGAAGGCGAAACCTACCTCGCCTATGCGACGCGGATCCTCGCGGACCTTCGTGAAATGGAAGATGCCGTATCGAGCAGCGGAGCCGAGCCTCGCGGTCTCCTGCGTGTCAACGCCACGCTGGGCTTCGGTCGCACCACCATTGCGCCGCTCGTCTCCGATTTCGCCAGGCGCTATCCCAACGTCGAAGTGCAGTTGGAGGTCACTGACAGGCCCGTGGACCTGGTCGAGAGCGGGTTCGATCTCGCGATCCGGTTCGGGGCCTTGCCCGACAATCGCTTGAACGCCAGGCGGATCATGTCGAACCGCCGGTTTCTTTGCGCGTCACCGGTCTATCTCGACAAGTTCGGGACGCCGACGACGCTCGCCGAACTGGTAAGCCACCGTTGCATCATCCACAGGCAGAACGACGGCGCCCACGGCGTCTGGCGGTTTCTGCACAAGCGGCAGAGTGAAGTGGTGAAGGTTGACGGCGCGCTGTCCAGCAATGACGGCGATATCGTGCTCGGCTGGGCGCTCGATGGCCATGGAATCCTGATACGGTCCGAGTGGGATCTGGCGAAGTATCTGGAAAGCGGAAGGTTGAGGGTGGTATTGCCCGATTTCGCGCTGCCGTCGGCCGATCTCTTTGTCTACTACCCGCAACGTCGAAATCAGACCGCCCGTGCAAGGACGTTCATCGACTTCCTGGTGGCGCAGTTTCAAAAGCCCGCGATGGCAAGCGAATCACGCAAGAAAGGCGGGTAGCCCTGCCATGCGGCCCGCAAGCGCCTGCTCGCTTGCCGAAGTTGACGTCGACGGGAATCGAGGGCTACCTTTGCGAGAACCCGGACAGGTTGGGCGATTCCTGGCTGACCGGACCTGCGGACCCGCGGACCCGCGGACCCGCGGACCTGCATATGGCGGAGCATGAATGAAGACGTTGCTGATCATCTACCACACGATGACCGGGGGAACACAGCAGATGGCCGAGGCGGCAGCCGGCGCGGCGCGCACCCAGTCGGGCGTCGCGGTCAGGCTGCAGCGTGCGTCCGAGACCGGCCCGGACGATGTGCTGGCGGCCGACGGCTACCTGTTCGCGACGCCGGAAAACCTGGCTTCGATGTCCGGGCTGATGAAGGACTTCTTCGATCGCTGCTACTACGCGGCGCTTGACCAGGTGAACGGCCGCCCGTACGCGGCCATGATCTGCGCCGGCAGCGACGGGCAGAACGCACTGCGTCAGGTCGAACGCATCGCCACCGGATGGCGGCTCAACTGCGTGGCGCCAGGCCTGATCGTCTGTACCCATGCACAGACGCCCGAACGCATTCTGGCGCGCAAGGAAATAAGCGCCGATGATCTCGCTCGCTGTGCCGAGCTCGGCGCCGGACTGGCGGCCGGCATCGCGCTGGGCGTGTTCTGACGTGGCCGCGGACGATCGCGCAAGCCCGGGCATATCGTCGGGATGGCGTGGCAAATCCATCGGGGACTTGGCCGGCTACCTGTAGCGCGCAACGCTCTCCTGCAGGATCGCGATAAATGCCTGCGTCGCCGGTGACCGCGTGCGCCCGGCCAGCGTGACGACGCCATACGGCGACCACATGTCATCGAAGCCCAGCACGGCGAGCCTGCGCGCCGTTCCCGCGGCGCATTCGGCCTTCATCATCTCGCTGGGCACGAGACCCACCGCTTCGGTTTCCAGCACCAGCGAGCGAACGGTCAGCAACTGGTCGCAAGCCACCGTCAGCAGATCGCGAGCAGTGCCGGGGACCTGTTCGTCCAGGCGCTGGCGAAGCATCGCGGCGATTCTCTTCGGCAGATGCGGGCCGGCGACCGGATAGCCCAGCAGGTCTTGCAGCGCCACTGCCGACTTGCGCGCCAGCGGATGGCCTGCGCGCACGAAGAAGCCGGTTTCGATCGGCGGCAAGTCTTCGACGAGCAACTGAGGACGCTTGTCGATGCTGGTGCTCTCCCCAAGGAAAACATCCAGCTCCTCCGCTTCGATCCGCTCGCCCAATGCGCGCGCCTCATCGATCTCGACGTCCACGCGCAGGCCGGGATAGCGGCCTAGCAGCATGGCAAGCACAGGGTCCAGCAGAAACGACGCGGCAAGTGCGCCGAAACCTACGCGAATATGGCCGCGGGTCAGATCCTGCATCATTTCCAGGTCGCGCTTCATCTCGCGGGCTTCGCGCAGCATGCGCCGCGCGCGCTCCAGCACGACCAGGCCCTCGGCGGTCAGCGCGGCACGCCCGTAGGCCCGGTCGATCAGCATCTTGCCCAGCTCGCTTTCGAGGGCCTGGATGCTGCGCGTCAAGGCAGGCTGCGACAGGTGCAGTTCGTCCGCCGCCCTGGCAAAGCTGCCGGCCTCGATCAGGGTGACAAAGTGCTGGTACTTCCTCAGGGCCATGAAATTAAGTTTTTACGCATGGAAAACTGAAAAATATTGCATTTGACGATAGGTTGCAATGCTTCCAGTATGGGACAGCTTCACTGAGTTTCGCCCCGCAAATCCTGGAGTCAACCTATGACAGCACATACCGAGCCGCATGCCGGCACAGACATGACCGATGCGGAGTGGCGCACCCGCGTGGACCTGGCGGCCTGCTATCGGCTGGTCGCGCAT
The DNA here is from genome assembly GCF_056397345.1 of Cupriavidus sp. 05N38. Taxonomy (NCBI): domain Bacteria; kingdom Pseudomonadati; phylum Pseudomonadota; class Betaproteobacteria; order Burkholderiales; family Burkholderiaceae; genus Cupriavidus; species Cupriavidus sp. 05N38. The sequence continues at coordinate 191,424 of NZ_JBFTNF010000003.1, read as the reverse complement.
TTCCGCTGGGACGACCTAATCTTCACCCACATCTCCGCGCGCGTGCCCGGCGCGCCTCAGCACTTCCTGATCAACCCCTACGGGCTGATGTTCGAGGAGATCACGGCTTCCAGTCTGGTGAAGGTGGACCACGGCGGCGCGCCGGTCGGGCCGACCGAGCACCTGGTGAATCCGGCCGGCTTTCTGATCCACAGCGCAGTCCACGAGGCGCGGCCCGATGTGCAGTGCGTGCTGCACACCCATACGCTGCACGGCATTGCCGTCTCGGCGCAGCGCGAGGGATTGCTGCCGATCTCCCAGCAATCGATGTTTCCGCTCAGCGCGCTCGCGTATCACGACTACGAAGGCCTGGCACTGCGAGACGCCGAGCGCGCGCGGCTGGTGGCGGACCTGGGCACAGCCAGCAACATGATCCTGCGCAACCATGGCTTGCTGACATGCGGCAGCACCATCGCCGAAGCCTTCCTGGCCATGTACACGCTGGAGACCGCATGCCGCGTGCAGATCCTGGCGCAAAGCGGCGGCACCAGCCTGACCCACGTGCCGGCATCCATCCTCGAAGGCATGGCCGGGCAGGCAAAGGAGGTCACCAAGGGCCAGGGCGCCGGCCTGGTCTGGCCCGGGCTGCTGCGACGCCTGGACCGCATCGATCCCTCGTTCAGGACCTGAACATGGGCATCCTGGTTCTGATCCATCCATCGCTGTCCGCGCCACTGGCCGATGCACTGCGCAAGGCTGCGCCCGACATTCCCGTGTGGACAAGCGCGGCGCAAGCCCCCGTGCCGGAAGTCGAGTGCATCATGGCGTGGAGCCTGCAAGACGGCGTCGCCTCGTCGTACCCCGCTCTCAAGCTGATCAGCGCGCCGAGCGCCGGCGTGGACAAGCTGCTCTCGGCGACAGACCTTGCGCCCGGCATGCCGGTCACCCGCGTGGTCGACCCGCGCCAGCCGCTGGAGATCGCCCAGTACGTGCTGGCGGTGACATTGCGCCATACGCGCGAACTGCCTTGCTATGAAGCCCAGCAGTTGCGGGTCGAATGGCACCGGCATCCGGTTCGCCCGGCGCAGAAGACGCGGGTGGGCGTCCTCGGTCTCGGGCAGATCGGGCAGGCGGTGGCACGCGCCATGCACGGCGCGGCGTTTCATGTGGCCGGCTGGAGCCGGAGCAGGAAAGCCTTGCCGGGTATCGCCACCTTTGCCGGCGAGAGCGAACTCGGGACGCTGCTGTCGCAGAGCGATATCCTGGTCTGCACGCTGCCGCTGACCGCCGACACCCATGAGATCCTGGATCGCAGGCGACTGTCGCAGCTGCCGCAAGGCGCATACCTGGTCAACGTGGGGCGCGGCGAGCATCTGGTGGAGTCCGATCTCATCGCGCTGCTRGACAGCGGGCATCTGGCGGGCGCGGCGCTCGACGTCTACCGTGCCGAGCCGCTGCCCGCGGACTCCGCGCTCTGGCGCCACCCTCGCATCCTGGCCACGCCGCATATCGCCGCCCAGGCCTCGTTCGATCTCGTCGCGCAGCAGTGCGTGGAGAACGTGCGTCGGGTCAGGAGCGGCCTGGCCGTGTTGAACGAAGTCGATCGCGCACGGGGGTACTAGTTCAGGGGAGCCCCTTCGCCATGCGCTCGGGATTGACCAGCCGGTCGTAGTCTTCCCCGCTCAGCAGGCCCAGTTGCATCGCCGCGGCGCGCGGCGTGATGCCGAGCGCGATGGCGGTGCGGGTAATCTGCGCGGCACGGTCGTAGCCAATGACCGGATTCAGTGCGGTCACGGCGAGCAGCGCACCCTCCACGTTGGCGGCCAGCTTCTCCTGGTTCACCTCGAGTCCCGCGACCAGCTTTTCGGCCAGCAGGCGGGCACTGTCCGACAGGATGCGGATCGACTGCAGCACGTTGTGGATCAGCACCGGCTTGGCGACATTCAGTTCGAAGTTGCCGGATGCGCCCGCCATGGTGACCGCGACGTGATTGCCCATGACCTGGATGGCCGCTTGCACGGCCACCTCCGCGATGGTCGGATTGCGCTTGCCCGGCATGATCGACGACGTCAGGCCATCATCCGGAATCGTCAGTTCTCCCAGGCCGCAGCGCGGTCCCGACCCCATCCAGCGCAGGTCGTTGGCGATCTTGGTCAGGGAGGTGGCCATGACGTTGAGTACGCCGGAGAGTTCGACCAGCGCATCGTGCGCGGACATGCCCTCCACCTTGCAGGGGCTGGGGCGGAACGCCAGGCCGGCGAGCCGGCCGGCTTCCTCGCAGAACGCCTGGTCGAATCCCGCGGGTGCATTGAGGCCGGTGCCCGCCGCCGTGCCGCCCTGCGGCAATTCCAGCAGGCGCGGCAGCACGCTGTCGAGCCGCGCGAGACCATTGGCGGCCTGCGCGGCGAATCCCTCGAACGCCTGGCCCATGCGCATCGGCACGGCGTCCATCAGGTGCGTGCGGGCCACCTTGATCACGTCCGCGAAGGCATGGGCGCGGTCCAGGAGCGCATCGCGCAGGCAGGCGAAGGCCGGCTGCAGCCGGTCTCTGACTTCCAGCGCCGCGACCATCTGCATCACGCTCGGGAAGCTATCGTTGGAGGACTGCGAGGCGTTGACATGGTCGTTGGGATGGATGGGCGACTTGGTACCCAGCGGCTGGCCCAGCAACTCGTTGGCGCGATTCGCGATCACTTCGTTCGCGTTCATATTGGTCTGGGTGCCGGAGCCGGTCTGCCAGATGGTGAGCGGGAAGTGCGTGTCGAAGCGGCCGTCGCGCAGTTCCCCGGCGGCCGCGACGATGCTCTGCGCCAGCCCCGCGTCCAGCGCCGCGCAGCGCACGTTGGCGCGCGCCGCCGCCATCTTGTGCAGGCCGAAGGCGCGGATCAGGCAGGCCGGGAAGCGTTCCTCGCCCACCGTGAACAGGCCGAGGGCGCGTTGCGTCTGCGCGCCCCAGTAGCGGTCTGCGGGAATGTCCACCGGACCGAAGGCGTCGTGCTCGACTCGGGTCATGGTCATCGTCTTCAGTCCAGTGAGATGTTCGTTTTTGCCGCCACGGCCTTCCAGCGCGCGATCTCGGCTTCGGTGTGCAGGCCGAGCGCGCGGCCCGTGTATTGTTCGCGCGGCAGCATCTGGATCGCCTGGCCTGCCATCTTCGCGGTGAACGCCGGATCCGACATGACCTTGAGGTAAGCCTCCTGCATCTTGTCGAGCGCCGCCTGCGGCGTGCCCTTTGGCGCATAGATCCCGTACCAGGTCGCGGCCTCGAAGCCCGGCAACACGCTCTCGGCCAGCGTGGGGACGTCCTTGAGCTGCGCCACGCGGGTGGCCGAGGTCACCGCAAGCGGGCGCACCTTGGACTCCGTGATCTGCGGCAAGGCGGTATTGGTCTGGTCGAACATGCCGTCGACCTGGCCGCCGATGACATCGATCAGCGCCGGCCCCGCGCCCTTGTAGGGCACCAGGGACACCTTCATGCCGGCAGCCGACGCGAACAGGGCGGCGATCAGATGCGAACTGGAGCCCATGCCGGCGTTGCTGATGAAGAGCTTGCCGGGGTTCTTCCTGCCGAAGTCGACCAGCGCGCGGATGTCCTTGGCCGGATGGTCCTTGCGGACCATCAATACCATCGGCGTATCCGGAAAGCGGAACACCGGCGCGAAGTCCCTGACCGGATCGTAGGCAAGCTTCTTGTACAGCGCCGGAGCGGCGCCCATGTATCCCATGTGGCCGACCAGCATGGTGTAGCCATCGGGCGCGGCGCGCGCGGCCTTGGCCGCGCCCACCGTGCCGCCGGCGCCGGGCGAGTTGTCGATCACGATCGACTGGCCGACTTCGCGCGATACGCGCTCCGCGATGGTGCGCGCCAGGGCATCGGTGGGCCCGCCGGCGGCGAACGGGACGATCCACGTGACCGGCTTGGCGGGATAGCCTTGCGCGGCGGCCGGATGGCTGGCGGCGATCAGCGCCGCGGCGCCGGCCACGCGCGCCAGGGTGGCAAGAAACGAGGGCTTGGTACGGGTCATGGATGGTCTCCTCCGGGTGGGCGGATATGTTCTTGTGAGCTTCAGGTCGTGGCCTTCGACAGCGGAATGCCGGGGGTATGCGGGTTGGCCTCGCTGGCGTCTTCGCCCAGCAGGTTGCCGTCGTCCAGCGCGGCATCGGCGGCCGCGGCATCGGGATAGCGCTCCGGGTAGAGATGGCGCGCGGCCACTTCCGGGTCGAACGTGCCGGACCACTTCGCCACCACCACGGTCGCCACGCTGTTGCCGATGGTGTTGCAGGTCGAGATCGCCATCGACAGGAAGCGATAGACGCCGAAGATCACCGCCAGCCCCTCGACCGGCAGCATGCCGGTGGAGGTGACGGTCGCGGCGAACACCACGAAGGAGCCGCCCGAGACGGTCGCCGCGCCTTTCGATGTCAGCAGCATCAGCAGCAGGATGCCGATCTGGTGATCGAGCGAGAGCGGTACCCCGTAGGCGTGGGAGATGAACATCACGCCCATCGCCATGAACAGAGAGGTGCCGTCGAGGTTGAAGGCATAGCCCGTGGGCAGCACCAGCCCCACCGTCTGCTTGGCGCAGCCCAGGCGCTGCAGCTTGATCAGCAGGCGCGGCAGCGCGCTTTCCGAGGACGCGGTGCCCAGCACGATGAGGATTTCATCCTTGATGTAGCGCAGGAAGCGCCACAGGCTGAAACCCGCCAGCCTGGCGATCAGGCCCAGCACCACCGCGATGAACAGCGCCACCACGGCGTAGAAGCTCAGCACCAGTTGCGCCAGCGCAACCAGCACCGCCGCGCCGTTGCTGCCGACCGAGTAGGCCACGGCGCCGAAGGTGCCGATCGGCGCGAGCTTCATCACCAGGTTGATGAACGAGAACAGCACCTCCGAGATGGTGTCCAGGCCGCCGTTGATCTTCTCGCGCCGGCCTTCGGGAATCGCCAGGATGCCGATGCCGACCATCACGGCCAGTACCACCACCTGCAGCAGTTCGCCCTTGGCGAACGCGCCCACGAAGTAGTCCGGCACGATGTGGGCCATGAACTCCAGGAAGCCTTGCGGCGCCGCCGCCTTGGCGACCGGCGGCGCGGCGCCTGCCGCAACGCTCGTCATGCCCTTGCCGATCTGCAGCAGGTTGCCGGCCAGCAGGCCAACGACCAGCGCGATGGTGGAGATCACCTCGAAGTAGACGATGGAGCGCCAGCCGACCCGGCCCGCGCTCTTCACGTCGCCGGCCGACGCGATGCCATGCACGATGGTGAGAAACACCAGCGGGGCCACGCCCGCCTTGATCAGCGACAGGAACATGTCGCCCAGCAGCTTGAGCTGCGAGGCGAACTTCGGGAAGGCGAAGCCCACGATGATGCCGAGCACCAGGGACAGCAGCACCTGCATGCCCAGCTTGCGGTACCACGGGAGCTTGCGCGCCGGCGGCGGCGCCTCGGGGGTTTGCTTGGTTTCGTTGTACATATTGTCTTCCTCCACCCTCAGTTCAGGCAGGCACGCGCGCGGAGCGTGCGATGGCGCGGTCAACCATCTGCGGCGCGAGGCCGAGGTAGTTGCACGGGTCGGTGAGCCGCTCGATGGCGGCGCGGTCGAAGTGCTTCGTGACTTCGGGCAGGGCGGCCAGCGCGTCGGCGAGGGAGCCGCCTTGCTCGTTGACCGTGCGGCAGGCGTCGTAGACCACGTCATGGGCCTGCTGGCGGCCGATATGCGGGGCCATGCCCATCATCACGGCCTCCGCCACGATCAGGCCCCTGGAGATGCCGAGGTTGTGCTTCATGCGCTCCGTGTCGACGATCAGGCCGCCGAGCGCGAACTTGGCCTGGTGCAGCGCGCCGGCCGTCAGGATGAAGCTCTCGGGGATGGCGATCCACTCGGCGTGCCACGGGCCGGTGGCCCGCTCGAAGTCCTGCACCATCGCATCCACCATCAACCCCGCGTGCTGGCGCACGGCCTTCGATGCGGCGAGCATGAGTTCGCTGGAGATGGGGTTGCGCTTCTGCGGCATCGTGCTGCTGGCGCCGCGGCCCTTGACGAAGGGCTCGTAGACCTCGGCAAACTCGGTCGAGGCCATGATCATGATGTCGAGCGCGATCTTGCCAAGCGAGCCGGTGACGAGCGCGAGCAGGTTCACGGCCTCGGCGAAGCCGTCGCGCGCCACGTGCCACGTGGTGTCGGGCACGCCAAGCCCCAGTTCTTCGGCCAGCGCTTCCTGCACCGCGAAGCCCTGGTCGCCGAGCGAGGCCAGGGTGCCGGCCGCGCCGGCGAATTCGACCACGGCCACGCGGGGGCGCAGTTCGGCGATGCGCTGCTGATGGCGATCGAACATCGCCAGCCAGATCGCGACCTTGTAGCCGAAGGTCACCGGCAGCGCCTGCTGCAGGTGGGTGCGGCCGGCCATGGGCGTGTCGCGGTGCGTCTTCGCCAGTCCCGCCAGGATGCCGCGCAGTTCGCGGATGTCGGCGTCGATGGAATCGAGCGCGTCGCGCACCTGCAGCGCGACGGCGGTGTCCATGATGTCCTGCGTGGTGGCGCCCCAGTGCACGAAGCGGCCGGCCTCGCCGCACATCGCGACAAGCTGGTGCACGAGCGGCAGGATCGGGTAGCCGACGATATCGGTTTCCTCGCGCATGTGATCGAAGTCGATGCGCTCGAGGCGCGATTCCCGCGCGATCACTGCCGCCGCCTCGGCGGGAATCACGCCGACGCGTGCTTCGGCCGCCGCCAGGGCGACTTCGACATCGATATAGCGCTGGATCAGCGCCCCGTCGGAAAAGATCTGGCGCATCTTCTGCGTGCCAAAGGCATCGCGGAACAGGATGGAGTCGACGACGGTGCTGGCCATGGGGAGGGTGGGATTCGGCATGAGGGTCTCTTGGTGCTGGTGAAGGGGGGTGTCAATATGTTCGGACATATCTATACTTTAGTATGTCCGAACATATTCAGCAAACCAGTGTTAACCCGCAGCTGGACAAATGTGATTCCCCTGGCCCAAGATTCCGCCTTATGAGCAGACCCCATTTCGCAAGCATCGCCCGTGAACTCACGRATGGCATTACCTCGGGACGTTTCCCGGTTGGCTCGCTGTTGCCGACCGAACTTGAGTTGTGCGAGCAGTACCAGACCAGCCGCCACACGATCCGGGCGGCGTTGCAGGAGCTTCAGCAGCTGGGACTGGTATCGCGGCGCAAGAATGTAGGCACGCGGGTCGAGGCGGCCAGGCCAACCAATGTCTTTCGCCCGACCCTGGCTTCGGTGGATGACCTCGTGCAGTTCGGCTCGGAACACCTGCGGGTGGTGCGCTCGGTGGAGTCGCTGGAAGCGACCGGCGCGCTGGCCGCTGAGCTGGGTTGCGCAAGCGGCACGCGGTGGCTGCGCATCACCAGCCTGCGGATGGTCGGGGAGGCGGGCGGCTCACCRATCGGCTGGACCGACGTCTATGTCGATCCGGCCTACGCGGACCTTGGCGACATCGTGCGCGCATCGCCGGGCACCCTGATCAGCGCGCTGATCGAAGAGCGCTATGGCCGCCACATCGCGGAGATCTACCAGGACATCCGCGCCTGCACGGTGACGGATGCGGCCATGGCGCACGCCTTGCAGCTGGAGGTGGGTGCCGCGGCGCTGAAGATCGTGCGCCGCTATCTGGACACGGCTGGCGAGGCGTTCGAGGTATCCGTGACCGTGCATCCCGCCGAGCGGTATTCCGTATCGATGCGACTACAGCGCTCGGGCGCGTGAGCAGGATTGCCGCGGCGCGGATTTTTCGCGGGCGGTGTCGATTTCCGGTGCCCCGGCCCGTCGTAGTGTCAGAGCTGCCCGTCGGGCCCGCATCCCGCGGGCCCTGAACCGGCTTCGTGGCCGCGCGGCCGCGCGGCTCCAGCCACTTGTTCCAGGAGAAAGACGATGCGTGTCATGGTGATGGTAAAGGCGACGAGCCAGTCGGAAGCCGGCAAGATGCCCGGCGAGGAGCTGCTCGCGGCGATGGGCAAGTTCAACGAAGAACTGGTCAAGGCGGGCGTGATGCTCGCGGGCGAGGGCCTGCATCCGAGCGCCAGGGGCAAGCGGGTGCGCTTCTCGGGCAGCCAGCGCAGCGTGATCGACGGCCCGTTCGCGGAGACCAAGGAGCTCGTCGCCGGGTTCTGGCTCTGGCAGGTCAAGTCGATGGAAGAGGCGGTGGAATGGGTCAGGCGCTGCCCCAACCCCATGGAAGGCGACTCCGAGATCGAAATCCGCCCGCTGTTCGAGGCCGCCGATTTCGGCGATGAATTCACGCCCGAGCTGCGGGCGCAGGAAGAGCGCGTGCGCGCCGAGGCCGCGGGCAACGCGGGCGGGCCGCGCTGAGGCCTGCCCACCCCGGGGCACTGGCGGCGTCCTCCGGTCCCATGGCGGGCCGCGGGATCTCGCCGCCGGTCCCGGCTTCGCGCGCACGTCGGTGAAGCGCTACCTCACCAACCGCTTCCGCGCCGGGGGTCCTAGCCGGCCGCCGCCAGCGATTCCGTGCCCGGCGCCGGCATGTTCTCGACTCTCAGCGTCTGCGGCACCGACAGCGCGATATCGGCCGCGCGCAGCCGCTTGAGGATCTCGAACAGCAGATCGCTCTTGGTGGTGGTGGCGATGCGCGGGCTGCCGACATAGCCCGTCACGCTCAGCGTGATCCCGTTCGGCGCGAGCTGGCTGAACGTGACCGACGGCGCGGGCAGGTCGAGAATGGTCTCGTTCTCGCGATAGGCATCGAGCAGCAGGTCTCGCACCTGCTCCGGATCGATGTTCAGCGGGAAGGTCAGCAGCAATGTCGCCACGCCCTGGGTGCTGTTGCTCATGGTCACGTTGCGCAGGTTCTGCGAGATCAGCTGCGAGTTCGGCACGATCACGGTGGAGCGGTCGCCGAGCTGGATCTCCGTCGCGCGCACATTGATGCGCCGGATGTCGCCCTCCACGCCGCCGATGCTGACCATGTCGCCCACCTTGACCGGCCGCTCGGTCAGGAGGATCAGCCCCGAGACGAAGTTCTTGACGATCTCCTGCAGGCCGAAGCCGATGCCAACCGACAGCGCGCTGACGATCCAGGCCAGGTTCTCCCATCTGACGCCCAGCAGCGACAAGGTCAGCAGTACCACCAGCACGTAGCCGACATTGCTGAACAGCGTGATCAGCGAGGCGCGCAGGCCGGGCTCCGTGAAGACCTTGGGCAGCAGTTCCGCGTCGAGCCAGCGGCGCACCGAGCGCAGCAGCCAGATGCCGGCCGTCAGCGCGATCATCGCGTTCATGATGCGCTCGGGCATGATGTTGAGGCTGCGCAGCCTCTCGCCCCCGAGCACTGTCAGCAGGCTGTTGAGCAGGTCGACGGGCGTGGTGCCGAAGCCGCCGGTCAGCAGGGCGATCACGGCCACCAGGAGCAGCAGGCTCGCGCCAATCCCGGACAACACGGTGGAGACCTGCTCCAGGTGGCTGTCGTTCGCGCCGAACAGCTGCTTGATCACGCGGCCACTGGTGTGATGCGACGAGAACAGGCCTTGGCAGATATCGCGCGTCAGCCGTGTCAGCAGGTACAGGCTGCACAGCACGATGTCGAACCAGACCAGCTCGTAGGTCAGGAAGCGCGCGAAGCTGATATAGCCGACCAGCAGGGCGCCGAGCGAGGCAATGATCGTGATCGTCACGCCGGCGTGGATCATGCCTGCCAGCGCGGCTCGCGCTTCTGGCGGCTCACCGGCCGCCGCCAGCGCGGTGCGCACGCGGTTGGCCCGCAGCAGCGCCGCGCCGATGGTCAGCACCACCACCAGCGAGACCAGGCCGCGGCCCAGCAGCGTGACCTGCACGCTGGTGTCGGCGGTCCGGTTGAGTTGTTCGAGCGTACCGGCCAGCAGCAACAGGCCGGCCAGCACGGTCGGGAACGGCTTCATTGCCAGCGCCACCGGGTCGGCCAGCGCGGGCAGGCGCCACGACGGGTGGCGCGTGCACAGCAGCGCCCGCCCCAGGCCCGCGATCAGCGCGCTGGTCAAGGTCAGCTTCGCCAGTTCGCTGAGCAGGTCCTGCAGTTCAGGCGGCAATGCATAGTGGCGGGTGAAGGCGGTGTAGGCGATCTGTACCGCGAGGGCCGTCGTCACCAGGGTGGTCAGCGTAGTCGCCAGCGCCAGGGCGCTGCGGCGCAACCGGCTTTCCGGCAGCCGCGTCAGGCAGAACCATGCCAGCGCCCGCTCGATCAGCAGCCGGCCGAGTGTCCACACGGCGAGGGCGAGCAGGAGGAGCGCGGCGGTGACGGCCTGCTGCCCGGGCTGCCACGCCAGTTGCAGCATCGACACGAGCTGTTCCTTGAATTCGCCCAGCCGCTCCTGGTCGTCCATCGACGGCGCGGACAACGGCGCCCAGAACTGCGGGTTCAGGATGCTTTCCGAGCGCAAGGCGAGCTGGTTCTTCATCTGGCTGCGCTGCAGCTTGCCGAGTTGCGACTTCAGGTTGGCGATGTTTTCCTTGCTCTCGGCCGCCTGCTTGAGCTCGACGTCCATTTGCGCCCTGCGCGCATTGAGGTCAGCCCGTTGCCGCACGACGGCGGGTGCCTCCGGCGTCCTGCCGGCTTCGGGCGGCGGGCCGAGCACATCGAGCTGTGCCTGCAACTGCGCGCGCTGGGGCGTCAATGCCGTGGCCAGCTTGTCGACGTCCGTCGCCAGTTGCTGGATGACGTCGTCGAGCCCGTCGAGCTTGGTGCCGCTGGTGGCGCTCGACGCCAGTTGCTTGATGCGATCCTGCTCGGTCTGCAGGCGCTTGAGCTCGGCCACCGCCTCGGCGTGCGTCAGGATAGCCGGCTGCGATGCGGCGGCCTCCGACGCCGCTTCGGCGGCAAGGGCTGCCGGCAGGGCCGCCGGCGTCAGGTGGAACAGTGCGACCAGCACAAGGCTCAGCGCGAGCTTGGGAAAATGGCTCATAGCGGAAACACGTTTCGGATGGTCTGGCTGAGCCGGCAATCGCACAATGGCTTGCGATTGTCGTGGCTTCGCCTGCTGGCGGAGCGTCGGGGAACGACAATCGAGGTGCTGGACGGCCGGGGCGCCGGGGAGGAACACAAGGAAGGGGCGCCGCATGACCGGCGATCCACTTCCGCGAGGGGTGGTCAGTGGCCTGGCGGTGTTACCGCGCTCGGGGCCTGCACCGGCCTGGCTGGCGCGGGGTGTGATGACCGGGATTCAGGCGATCGGCTGGCTCGCTGGCGAGCGGATCGCGGAAACCTGGATTATACGCAAGCGTTCAAGTCACACGGCGCGGTGCCGCCAGGCGACGCGCCTTGCTGTTTGCGTGCCGGTCAAGATGGCGCCCGAGCCGTCGCGGCGGGCGAGCGCGGACATGCCGCGGCGAACGCGGCGAACACGGCGCAGATCGCGGCGCCATCCTGGCAGCCCGGTCCGCCAAGTACTATGCTGCCTAGGCTTGGGCAAGGAGGCCGTATGTTGCCGGGTTCCCGCAGTAGTGGCAGGGCGAAGCGCATCGTGCGCGGCATGGCATGCGCGCTGGCTTGCTGCGCCGTGACGGGCTGTGCCGTCGACAAGGGCGCCGCGCCGCCCGATCTCCAGCCCGCCGATGCGGTCCGCACGATCGCCACCATGCGCGCCTCCGGCGTGCAGATCTACCTGTGCAAGCGCGATCAGAACGGGCAATTGCTATGGAGCTTCAAGGCGCCCGAGGCAGACCTGTACGACGCCGGCGGCAAGCTCGCCGTCAAGCACTACGCCGGCCCGAGCTGGGAAGCGCCCGATGGCAGCAAGCTGACCGGCAAGGTTTTGCGGCAGGCGGCGAATGCGCGGGAGCCGGGCAGCATTCCGCTATTGCTGTTGCAGGCGACGAGTGTCGGCGGCGCCGGCCTGCTGGGGTCCGCGCGCTACGTCCAGCGGCTGAATACGCATGGCGGCGTGGCGCTGCCCCAGGCCTGCACGCAGGAAGGGCAGGAAGACCGCGTGCCCTACCGGGCCGACTACGTCTTCATCGAATAGCGCCCGATGGCCGCCGGTGGCGAGACGGAGGCGGGTGAAATGCCCCGCCTTGGCGGGTCACCGGAAAATCTCGCACAATAGGGAACGCACCGACTATCCGCGCAGGTTCCCAGATGAAAGCATTCCTGATCACTTCCTTCCTGGCGTTGTCCGCGTTCAGCGGCGCGGCCTTTGCGCAGGTCGACGACCAGTCGAAGGCGCAGGCGCTGATCCAGACCGTGACGCAGCAGTTGCTCAACGAGGTGCGCACGCATGCGGTCGCGCCAGGCGATATCCCGCGGATCATATCGATCGTGAACCGGGACATCCTTCCCTACACCGACCTGCACCGCACCACGCAGCTCGCCATGGGCCGCTACTGGCGCGCGGCGACGCCGGCACAGCAGCAGCAGGTGATCGAACAGTTCAAGTTGCTGCTGATCCACACTTACGCAGGCGCAATCGCGCAGCTCCGCCCGGACCAGCAGATCGAGTATCCGCCGTCGCGCATCGAGCCGACGGAGACCGACGTGGTGGTGCGCACGGTCGCTACCAATATGACGGGCGGCCAGCCATTGCAGATCGATTACCGCCTGCACAAGACCACCGAAGGCTGGCGCGTATATGACCTGAACGTGCTCGGCGCGTGGCTGGTGCAGACATACCGCCAGCAATTCAACGACATCATCCAGCAAGGCGGCGTGGACGGCCTGATCCGGTCCCTCGCCGAACGCAACGACCGGCTTGTCTCCGGCAGGCAGTGACATCGGCCGTTGCCGGCCGCCGCTGCGCCGTTTGCGCATTGGCGTTCGGCATCCGGGCCATTTCCGCGCAGGCAGGCAAGTGGTGCTTGCATTTTCTGGATTGTCCGGTAAAATGCGCCGCTCACCTTGCCCAGGTGGCGAAATTGGTAGACGCACTAGGTTCAGGTCCTAGCGGTGGCAACACTGTGGAGGTTCGAGTCCTCTCCTGGGCACCAAGTCATGAAGCAAAAGGCCTGCAGCGATGCAGGCCTTTTGTTTTTTCCGCCCCCCGCCTTGCCCCCGATCCCGCAAGATCGCAGTCCGCGCCGGCACGCCGGCAGGGATATTTCCAGGAAGTTGCCGTGCTGCAGCGTACGGCATGGCGCGGTCCGCCGCCGCGCCGGACCTGCCTCGCGCCACCGTCCGCCCTCGGAAAGTCTAATATCGGCTGCCGAAACAAATGAATTCCGCAATACCCGAAAGCCGACCATGATCGTTGCCAAGGGGCCGCGGATCGACTTCTCCCGACCCCAGCAAGAGCAGGCCGGCCGCGGACAAGCGCGGGACCGGCCGGACTCATTATCGAAGTGCTCAAGGAGACTCTGATGATTCCACGACTAATGTCGACCGCCAGCCTGGCTCTGGCCGCCATCCTCGCATGCGGAACCGTCGGCGCACAGCAGCCGCAGCAGCCGCAGCAGCCGATGAACGCAAAGGAAGCCAAGGCGAAATTCGCCGAAACGTTCAAGGCTGCCGACACCGACCACGACGGCAAGCTCACGCGCGAGGAGGCGCAGGCCGGCATGCCCGAGGTCTACAAGCACTTCGACGAGATCGATGTAAAGAAGACCGGCTCGGTCTCGCAAAGGCAGATTGGCGCGTTCTGGGCTGCCAAGGCCAAGCAGCGCGCGACTGCGCAGAATCCGGGCGGGTTGAACTGAGTTGACGACGTTCCCCGGGACCGGCCGGCGTCAGGCCGGCACCGGGGAACGCGAATAGGTGGAGTGCTTGAAGTACGTGAAGTACGCGAAGTACGTGACGCCGATGAAGGACCGCCGAGGTCCTTGCAGTCAGGTCAGCAGGTTGAAGGCGAACCCTAGCGCAATCGCGCCGCCTAGCGCTTCCACTGCCGCCAGCGCGAGAAGGTTCTTCAGAACGAAGGCATCATCCTGCTTGGTCACCATGGTCTTGTCTCCTGAAGTAGGAATCCACGGCTGGAATGTAGTGGCAAGCCAATCGGTACCGATCCACGCTCCAGCCACGTCTCAACTCGCCTTCAGTAGACCGCAACGCAGAACCTGCGAAAAGCTGGCATAAACCCGAATGCAGGCACTCGGGTGAATGCCGACTTGAGAGCGCTGGCGGGAAACGGGAAAATCGTCGCGGATGGCACACCTTCCTCCAGGCTTCTTCCCGAGCGAGCATGCACAAGATGGAAAGCCCCGCGCTGCGTGATTTCGATAGCCTTGTCGAAGCGTCGATGAACGAGTGGCGGGTGCCGGGCGTTGCCGTCGCCGTGATCCGGGATGGCGAGATCCTCCTGTCGAAGGGCTATGGCGTGCGGGATACCGACACCGGCCTGCCCGTGACGGAAGACACGCAGTTTCTCCTGTGCTCGCTGACGAAGTCTTTCACGGCCGCCGGGCTGGGGCTGCTGGTGGACGAGCGCAGGCTCGACTGGGCGCAACCCGTGCGCGACATCATCCCCGAGTTCCGGCTGCACGATGCCGTGGCGACGGAGCGCGTGACGGTGCGGGATCTGCTTTCCCACCACAGCGGACTGCCGCGCCACGACTGGATCCACTCGCCGGGCGACCTCTCCATGGCGCAGATCCTGGCGGCGTTGCGCCATCTGGAGCCAAGCCGCGATCTGCGCGCTGCGTACCAGTACCAGAACCTCGGCTATGTGGTGGCCGGGCACATCGCGGAGCGCATCAGCGGGCAGCGCTGGGAGGCGTTCACCACCGGGCGCCTGCTTGGTCCGCTGGGCTTCGCGCATTTCGGACTCGGCATCGAGGCGCTCGCCGCTGCGCCCGACCACGCGCATCCCCACATCAGGCAGGGCGAAGAAAGCCGGCGCGCGACGCTCACGCCGATCCGCGCGCTAGCCGCCGGCGGGCTCAATGCCTCGGTGTCCGACCTGGCAAGATGGATGCGCTTGCTCATGAACGAGGGCGCCATCGACGGCAAGCCGTTGCTGTCGGCAGATGTCGTGCGCCAGATGATGACGCCGAACGTGCATGCCGGGCGCTCCGTGTTCAGCGAGGTCGGTGACTGTCACTACGGGCTCGGCCTGACGGTGGAGCACTATCGCGGCGAGCGCAAGGTGTCGCATACCGGCTCGTGGGTCGGCTGGGGCACCGCGATGGCGATGCTGCCGGAACGCCGGATCGGCGTCGCGGTGCTGACCAACCGCGACGCCAGCAGCGTGCCGGAAATTCTCGCCTATGCCGCGTTCGACCGGCTCTGTGGCCACCAGCCGGTCGACTGGTTCGGGCGGTTCCGCGCCATGCGCCGCGAGGTGCTGGCCCAGCAGAAGGTCGACCGGCAGGCGCGCGGCGAATTGCGCCGCACCGGAACGGCACCGAGCCACGCGCTTGACGACTATGTCGGCGAGTACGAACACCCGGCCTACGGACGGATCGGCATTGCCAGCGAGGGTGGCAAGCTGGCGTGGTGCTGGCGCGGCATGTCGGGGCCGCTCGAGCATCGCCACTACGACGTGTTCACCGTCCCTGACAAGCCGGCCGAGATCAATCCGGATTGCCTGGCACTCACCTTCGGCTATGACCGGGAGGGCGTCATCGACCGGATCACCGCACCATTCGAGCCAATGGTCGCGGACATTGTCTTTCGCCGCAAGGCCGCCGGCGATGTGCTCGATCCCGCCTTCCGCGCGTTGTGCGCCGGCAGGTTCCTGCATGGCGCGCAGGAAATCGATGTCGTGCTCGACGCGGCGGGCGAGCTGACCTTGCGCATTGCGACGCAGCAGGTTCGCCGGTTGTTGCCGTTCGACGGGCRGTCCTTCGATATCGAGGGGCTCGCCGGATATCGCGTCGCGTTTCGCAGCCCCTCGCCGGGCGTGGTGGACGCGCTCGTCTTCTACCAGCCGGATGGCACGTTCCTGGCGCCGCGACCGGTCATGCCGGCCTGAACGCAGTGCAGCATGGTGCCGCCCGATCCTGCCGGCCCGGGTGAGGCGCCGCCGGGTTTTCCGGATGGCGGCGCTTGCCGGGCGCCAGATTGGCTCCCAATGTCGCGCGGGATCTCCTAACCTTCCTGCACGGACTGGATCGCAGGCGCTCGCGCAAGCTGCGGGCAGCCGCAAATCGCGACGTCGCCGGCCATCGGCCCCCGGGCCCGTGCTCCGCTGCGGCGGCTCGCGGAATCGGACGGCGAAGGGAGGACGAGATGTGCGATCTGTGTGAACTGTGTGATGACGCCCGGCATGCGAGCCATGTTTCGCGCCGCGGCTTCCTGAGGACCGGCGCGCTCGCCGCGCTGGCGCCGTGGAGCATCGGTGCCGCACTCGCGGCCGATGCGCCGGCACCGGGCGCGCCGCCGCAGAACGCGATCGCGCCTGCGCAGGCGTTGAAGCGGCTGATGGACGGCAACGCGCGCTATGCGGCGAACACGCCCGACGAGCGCGATTTTTCGTCCGGCCGCGCCGCCCGCGCGCAGGTGCAGTACCCCATTGCCGCGATCCTGGGTTGCGCCGATTCCCGTGTCGCGCCGGAGCTGGCCTTCGACCAGGCGCCCGGCGACCTGTTTGTCGTGCGCGTCGCCGGCAATATCGTCAGTCCCGACTTGCTGGCCTCCCTGGAATACGGCATCGAGTTCCTGGGGGTGCCGCTGATCGTGGTGCTCGGCCACACCAACTGCGGCGCGGTCGACGCCGCGATCAAGGTGCTGAAGGACAAGGCGGTCCTGCCCGGGCATCTGCCGGGCCTCGTGGCGGCGATCAAGCCGGCGGTGATCGCCGCGGAAAAGACCGGGCCCGCCGACCTGCCCGGCAGCGCGGTCGCGGAGAACGTGCGGCGGCAGGTGATCCGCCTCAAGGCCTCGCCGCCGGTGGTGCAGAAGCGCTACGGCGACAAGAAGATCGACATCGTCGGCGCGGTCTACGATCTGCAGAGCGGGAAGGTCGCGCTGGTGTAGGTCGCGCTCGTGCAGGCGGCGCGGCGGCCGCAACGCCTGACGCGCGCCGCCTTGCGCCGGTGCAAAGATCCTGAAGTCGCCCGCATTTTCCCGAACCCTTGAGACGGCCGCGGGAAGGGCCCGAGAGGAGCGCGCATGATCACCCTCTTTTCCTACCCGGGCCTGTTCGGCCTCGAAGACAACAATCCCTACGGCCTCAAGGTCTTTGCCTTCCTGCGGCTCAGCGGCCTGCCATTCGCGCACCGCCATATCCTCGACACGAAGCTGGCCCCGCGCGGGCAGCTTCCCTATGTGGACGACGACGGCAAGGCGATCGGCGACAGCGACGCCATCGTGCGGCATCTCAAGCAGAAGTACAGCCTGGCCATCGATGCGTCGCTGACCGAGGCGCAGCATGGCCTGGACCACATGATCCGGCGCACGCTGGATGATCTCTACTGGGTCATGTCGTACTCGCGCTGGCGCGATGAGCGCTACTGGCCGAGCTTCATGGCGGCCCTGCTGCGCGAGCATCCTGAGCTCACCGAAGCGGCGCTGGCCGGCGCGCAGAAATACAACTTCGAGCGGTACTACTACCAGGGGATCGGGCGCTTCGAAGCGGACGAGGTGTACGCGCGCGGCGTGGCC
Source organism: Cupriavidus sp. 05N38 (assembly GCF_056397345.1). NCBI lineage: Bacteria > Pseudomonadati > Pseudomonadota > Betaproteobacteria > Burkholderiales > Burkholderiaceae > Cupriavidus > Cupriavidus sp. 05N38. The sequence continues at coordinate 173,947 of NZ_JBFTNF010000003.1, read as the reverse complement.
GATCTCGCGGTGCTCTCCGGCCTGATCGGCGACCAGCCTTTCCTGTTCGGCGCGGCACCCGCCAGCACCGATGCGGGCCTGTACGGGTTCGTCGCCAATATCCATGGCTACGATATCGACACGCCGCTGAAGCGCTTCGTGCTGTCGCGCCCGAATCTCGTCCGGCATTGCAACGCGGTGCGGGCGGCGATGGGACAGGACGCGCTAGGCAGCCCGGCCCGCGCCTAAAAAAAAGCCCCGCTACGCCGCGGGGCAACTACCACGAAGACTGATAGGAAGAGGCGGAGGACACCTGCCAATGCCGCATCCGCATACCGGACTATAGGCGGGGTTTGTGACGGAGCGGCGACGCCCGCGTGAAATTGCGATGACGGCGCTGCCGCCGGCCCCGGCCCCCGCCTCAGACTCAGATCTTTTCCAGCAGCAGGCCCTTGAGGTATTCGCCTTCCGGGAACGCGGACAGCATCGGGTGGTCGGTGCCGGCCGACAGGCGCCGCAGGATGCGCGCGTCCACGCGTGCGTCCGTCGCCGCGCCGGCCACGATCTTCTGGAACAGCTCCATGCTGATCGCGCCCGAGCACGAATACGTGAACAGCAGGCCACCCGGGCGCAGCAGCTGCATGCCGACCAGGTTGATTTCCTTGTAGGCGCGCGCGGCGCGGTCGATATGCTGGGCCGACGGGGCGAACTTGGGCGGGTCCAGCACGATGAGGTCGAACTGCCGGCCTTCGGCGCGGAACTGGCGCAGGGTCTTGAACACGTCGGCGTCGAGCCAGGTGGCGCGCGCGGGATCGAAGCCGTTGAGCGTGACATTGTTCGCGGCGGTCTTGAGCGCTTCGCCGGAGGAATCGATCGAGGTCACGGCGGTGGCGCCACCGCGCAGCGCGGCCAGCGAGAAGCCGCCGGTGTAGCAGAAGCAGTTGAGGACTTCGCGTCCGGCGGCGAGGTCGCCGACCAGCTTGCGGTTGTCGCGCTGGTCGACGTAGAAGCCGGTCTTGTGGCCGCTGCGCACGTCCACGTAATAGCGCACGCCGTGTTCGGTGACATTGAGTTCAGGATCGGGCTCGGCGCCGGCCAGCACGCCGGTGACCAGCGGCAGGCCTTCGCGTTCGCGCACGGCGGCGTCGGAGCGCTCGTACACATTGGGGCAGCCGGTCTCCTTGACGAGCGCCTGCACCAGCGCGTCCTTCCATGCCTCGACGCCGGCGGAATTGAACTGGCACACCAGCTGGCCGGTGGCGCCGCTGCCGTAGTAATCCACCACCAGGCCGGGCAGGCGGTCGGACTCGCCGAAGACCAGGCGCACGGCATTGCTGTCGGTGACCCATTGCTTGCGATGCGCCAGCGCGGCGGACACGCGGCGCTTGAACATGGCGTGGTCGACCGGCTCGTTCTCGTCGAAGCTCCACACCCGCGCGCGGATCTGGGACGAGGGGCTGTACGCCGCGCGCGCCAGGAAGCGGCCGTCGGCGGCACGGATGACCACGGTGCTGCCGGGTTCGCAGCGGCCTTCGGTGGCGGCCACGCCGGTGGCATAGACCCAGGGATGGCGGCGCAGCAGGGATTTTTCCTTGCCGGGCTTGAGGGTGATGGTGTTCATGGTTTTCTAGTTCTGGATCTGGGCGCGGCGCCATAGCGACGGCATGGGCGCGCGGGTTCGGCGGTGGGCCATTGTGGCGGCTTCAGGGCGGCAGGGGAAAAAAGCTGTCGCCGGACGAAGCCGGCGGATGCGCCAAAGCCGCTTGCGCAGGCGGCCGGGGAGAGCGGTGGTCTGGCCGGGAGCCGCAAGAAGCGAAGCCTGCGGCGTATGTCCCGGATGGCGACGTATCAGGCGCCCGCGCTCTCCCCCGGCCCCTCTGCCGCGGGCGGGAGAGGGGCGCAAGCCGGTCTCCCGGCCACTACAGCACCACCTTGACCATCGGGTGCGAGGTCAGCGCGCGGTACAGGTCGTCGAGCTGTTCGCGGCTGGTGACCCAGACCGTGACGGTCAGGCCGAGGTAGTTGCCATTGCGCGACGGGCGCATTTCCATCTTGCCGGCATGGAAGTCGGGGTCGAAGTCCTGCACCAGCGTGACAATGGCTTCGGCGAAGCCGTCCTGCATGGTGCCCATCACCTTGATGGGGAAATGGCTGGGGTATTCGATCAGCGACTCGGCCGGCGTGATCTCGCCCGGCTTGCCCTTGGGATCATCGGTGCTCATTGCTGGGCCCTCCTACTTGCGCTTGAACCACAAGCGGATGGTATCCCACAGGCGGCCGAAGAAGCCCGCTTCGGGCACCGCTTCCAGCGCCACCACCGGGAACTCGGCCACCTTGGTGGCGCCGTCCATCAGCTTGACCGTGCCCACCTGCTGGCCGGCCGCGATCGGCGCCAGCAACAGTTCCTGGCGCTCCAGCACCGGCTTGATGCGGCCACCCGTGCCCTTGGGCACGGTGATGAAGGTCTCGTCCTTGACGCCGATCTTGACGGTGGATTCCTTGCCCTTGTAGATGTCCGGCGTGGCCAGTACCTGGCCACGGTCGTACAGGCGCAGGGTGTCGAAGAACTGGAAGCCGTAGTTCAGGATCTTCAGGCTTTCCTGCGTGCGCACGCTTTCGGTGGTGGTGCCGATCACCACGGAGATCAGCCGGCGCGAACCGTTCGGTACATTGGCCAGCGGGCGCTTGGCCGAGGAGATCAGGCAGTAGCCGGCCGACTTGGTGTGGCCGGTCTTGACGCCGTCCACGGTGGGATCGATGTACAGCAGGCGGTTGCGGTTGGGCTGGCGGATCTTGTTGTAGGTGAATTCCTTCTGCGAGTACATGCTGTAGTACTCGGGGAAGTCCTTGATCAGCCGGGTGGTCAGCGTGGCCAGGTCATTGGCCGTGGTGTAGTGGTTCGGGTCGGGGATGCCGTCGGTATTGGTGAAGTGGGTGTTCTTCATCCCCAGTTGCTGGGCGTCGCGGTTCATCATCGCGACAAAGCCTTCTTCCGAGCCGCCCACGGCCTCGGCCAGCGCCAGTGCGGCGTCGTTGCCCGACTGCACGATCAGGCCGAGCAGCAGGTCCTGCACGCTGACCGGCTTGTTGGGCTCGAGGAACATGCGCGATTCATCGCTCTTGACCTTGAGCACGACGGTGGTCGGCACCACGGTCTGGTCCAGCGTCAGGCGCTTTTCCTTGAGCGCGGCGAAGGCCAGGTAGGCGGTCATCAGCTTGGTCAGCGAGGCCGGCTCGATGCGCACATCGGCGTTCTGCGAGGCCAGGGCCTGGCCGCTGGTGACGTCGTACAGCATCCAGGACTTGGCGGCCACCTGCGGCATCGGCACGCCCTGGGCGCGCACGGGGGCCGCGGCCAGCAGCGAGGCGGTGCCGATCACGGCAGCGGTGGCGGCGGCGACCAGGGTGGACGTGTTGGCGGACGCGAAAAGCGGCGTGGCTCTATTCAACATGTTTCAGTTTTCCGGCAAAGAAGAAGTTGCGAAGGGGTGCCTGAGGCGACGCGGCCGGGCGGCAGCTTGCCGGCCCCGCCACGGTTGTCGCACGCGTCACTGGTCCCACGCATTGACGACGAGCTGCTTGATCAGGTGCAGCTTGCGATGAAAGAAATGGTCGGCGCCGGGGATCACGATCACCGGCAGTTCCTGCGGGCGCGCCCAGTCGAACACGCTGGCCAGCGGCACGGTCTCGTCCTGCTCGCCGTGGATGACGATGGTGTCGGCCGGCACCTCGGCCACCTCCCAGCGGCTGGCGGCGGTGCCCACCATGGCCAGGCGCTGCACCGGCGCGCCGGCGGCGGCCAGGCGCCTGGCCACGTGGCTGGCCACGTAGCTGCCGAACGAGAAGCCGCCGAGCGCCAGCGGCAGCGTGGCTGCCTCGGGCGACCAGGCGGTCTGCGTGCGCATCCAGTCCACCACGGCCAGCAGGTCGTCCTGCTCGCCCACGCCGTTGTCGTGCGTGCCGGCGCTGCCGCCCACGCCGCGGAAGTTGGGACGCACGGTGGCGTAGCCCAGCTGCACGAAGCTGCGTGCGAGGGTCTGCGCCACCTTGTTGTCCTTGGTGCCGCCGAACAGCGGGTGCGGATGGGCCACCAGGGCCAGGCCGCGCGGGGCCTGGCCCTGCGGCAGGTCGACCGAGAGGTCGATGGCGCCGGCCGGGCCGGCGATGGTGTGTACCTGGGTATGCGCGTTCATGGCAGACGGGAAGCAGGAAACAGGATGACGGGAATGCTGGGCAACGGGATGGCTGGCGCGGGCGGGGCGCCGCCCGGGTTGCAACGGTTCAACAGGCCCGGGGTGTCCGCGGACCGGCGGCTCAGCGGTCGAGCATCAGCCGCTCGACCGGCTTGCCGCCCACCAGGTGGCTGTCGATGATTTCGTCGATGTCATGCTCGTCGACGAAGGTGTACCAGACGGCCTCGGGATAGACCACCAGCACCGGGCCGAGTTCACAGCGGTCCAGGCAGCCGGCCTTGTTGATCCGCACSCGCCCTTCGCCGCCGGYGATGCCSAGCGCCTTGCAGCGCTTCTTGGCGTATTCCTGCATGGCCTTGGCATTGTGGTCCGCGCAGCAGGCAGCGCCGTCCTCGCGCTGGTTGAGGCAGAAGAAAACGTGGTGCTGATAGAAGCTGCTCATGCGTGGCTTGGCGGGCGTCGGGCGGCATGCGGCACCAGGAAGCTGGATGCCCGGCGCGCGCGCCGGCCGCTGGGGTCAGGTGGAAGCCCTGAATTATACGGGGTCGCGCGGGCCGCTTCGCCGCTTTGCGCGCGTGCGCGTGGCCTGCGTGCATCGGCGCGCCGCCGCGGGTGGCGTAGCGGGCACCTGCGGCAGCCGCCCGCTTCCGGATCTCCGGACGCCGGCTTTCCGGATTTCCGGAAAGCCGGAGTGCTCGCGCCTGCGCTTCAGGGTTTTTCCTTTTGAATCAGGGGTTTGGCGCGAGGCACATGGCTGGCACGACGGTTGCAACTATATAAGCCAGACGCGCCCTCATCGACAAGGGTGCGCGAACCTGCCGCTGCTGCGGCGGCGGGCACGGTCAAAAACACCGAGGACGACATCATGAGGAAACCCTTTTACAAGATCCTGTACGTGCAGGTGCTGTTCGCCATCCTGGTCGGCATCGTGCTCGGACACTTCTGGCCTGCCACCGGCGTGGCCATGAAGCCCCTGGGCGACGSCTTCATCAAGCTGRTSAAGATGRTCATCGGGCCGATCATCTTCTGTACCGTGGTGTCCGGCATCGCCGGCATGCGCGACATGAAGAAGGTGGGCCGCGTGGGCGGCAAGGCGCTGCTGTACTTCGAGATCATCTCCACCTTCGCGCTGCTGATCGGGCTGATCTCCGCGCATGTGCTCAAGCCGGGCGTGGGCTTCAACATCGATCCGGCCACGCTCGATACCAAGGCGATCTCGCAGTACGTGACGCAGGCGCATGGCCAGAGCACGGTCGAGTTCTTCATGCACATCATCCCCGACACGATGGTGAGCGCGTTCGCCAACGGCGACATCCTGCAGATCCTGCTGATCTCGCTGTTCTTCGGCTCCGCGCTGGCGGCCATGGGCGACCGCTCGAAGATCGTGTTCGACTTCGTCGAGCAGGTCTCCAAGGTGTTCTTCCACATCGTGCACGTCATCACCAAGGTGGCGCCGATCGGCGCCTTCGGCGCGATGGCCTTCACCATCGGCAAGTACGGCCTGGGCTCGCTGGTGCCGCTGCTCAAGCTGATCGGCACGTTCTACTTCACGGCCATCGTGTTCGTGGTGGTGGTGCTGGGCACGGTGGCGCGCCTCACGGGTTTCTCCATCTTCCGCTTCGTTTCCTACATCAAGGAAGAGCTGCTGATCGTGCTGGGCACCAGCTCGTCGGAAGCGGCGCTGCCGCACCTGATGGAAAAGCTGGAAAAGCTCGGCTGCTCCAAGTCGGTGGTGGGCCTGGTGGTACCCACGGGTTACTCGTTCAACCTGGACGGCACCAATATCTACATGACCATGGCGGTGATCTTCATCGCCCAGGCCACCGGCATCGAGCTGACGCTGCTGCAGCAGCTCACCGTGCTGGGCGTGGCGATGATCACCTCCAAGGGCGCCAGCGGCGTGACCGGCTCGGGCTTCATCACGCTGGCCGCCACGCTGGCGGTGGTGCCTGACATCCCGGTGGCGGGCATGGTGCTGATCCTCGGCATCGACCGCTTCATGAGCGAATGCCGCGCCCTGACCAATATCATCGGCAACGGCGTGGCCACGGTGGTGATGTCGGCCTGGGAGCACGAGCTGGACCGCGCGCAGCTCGATCGCGCGCTGCGCCGTGGCGGCGATGAAACGGCCGAACTTGCCGAAGCCGGCCCCGGCGTCCGCTGAGGACGCCGCCGGCGGCCCCCGCGGCCCCGGCGGGGCGGCGGCGCCAGCCGGCGCCGCCCGCCAGCGGGTATCATCGGCGCGTGTCCCAACGCGTGCGCCGATGCCACATTCCGACGATTTTCTCGCCGTGCATGATCCCGCTTCCGCCCGCCTGGTGCATGCGCCGGGCGATGGTGGCGGCACCTGGCGGGGCTTCGCCGCGGCACTGGCCGTCGGCCTGCTGGTGCTGTGCTCGCTGACCTGGCTGGTTTCGGTGCAGCGCGGCATCGACGCCCTGCAGCAAAGCACGGCCACGCGCGCCGACCGCTACTCGGCCACGCTGGAGAGCACGCTGGACCGCTACGAGTTCCTGCCGGCGCTGGTCTCGCTCCATCCCTTCGTACACGACTTGCTCGCCGCGCCCAACGACCCGACGCGCGTGGCGGCGGCCAACCGCTATCTCGCTGAAGTCAACCGCCGCGCGCGCGCCTCGGCCACCTACGTGATCGCCGCCAACGGGCTCGCGCTGGCCGCCAGCAACCATGACGAGCCGGGCAGCTTCGTCGGCACCGACTATCGCTTCCGGCCGTATTTCCAGATCGCTTCGCGTGGCGAGGTCGGGCGCTTCTACGCCATCGGCGTGACCAGCGACGAGCCGGGCTACTACATCGCCCAGCCGGTCAAGGCGGGCGGCCGCGTGGTGGGCGTGACCGTGGTCAAGCTCAACCTGGAATGGTTCCAGCGTGCCGGTGCCGGCGGCGCCGAGCCGGTGATGGTAAGCGACGACCACGGCGTGATCTTCCTTTCCTCCGTGCCGGGCTGGCAGTACCGCACGCTGCGCCCGCTGCCGCCCGAGCTGCAGTCGGAGCTGGACCGCACGCGCCAGTACCACGACCAGGAGGTCAAGCCGCTGCCGCTGGACGCGCTGCAGTCGCCGGTCACGCGCTGGCTCGGCCAGACCGTGCTGGGCGAGGGCGCGCGGCTGGTGCGCATCGGCACCGGCGGCAAGGCTGAGCGGTACCTGGAAGTCAGCCGCAAGGTGGGCCCGGCCGACTGGACCATGCAGGTGCTGGCCGCGCTGGATCCGGTGCTGGCCAGCGCGCGCAATGCCACGCTGGGCGCGGCCCTGGCCTACGCCTGCATGTGCCTGCTGCTGTTCAACTGGCGCCAGCGCCGCCAGCGCGCGCGCGACATCGAGTACGGCCGGCGCCTGCTCGAGGCCGCCTACGACGAGCTGGAGCGCCGCGTGGAGGCGCGCACCGCCGACCTGATGGCGATCAACGAGCAGCTCGAGGCCGAGGTGGCCGAGCGCACGCGCGCCGAAAGCGAGCTGCGCGCGGCGCAGGACGAGCTGGTGCAGGCCAGCAAGCTGGCGGCGCTGGGCCAGATGGCCGCGGGCATCACCCATGAGCTGAACCAGCCGCTGGCCGCGCTGCGCACGTTCTCCGACAACACGCGCGTGCTGCTCGAGCGCGGCAAGCTCGATGCCGCCACCGACAACCTCGCCGCCATCGCCGATCTCACCGCGCGCATGGGCAAGATCACCGGTCAGCTCAAGCTGTTCGCCGGCAAGGCGCGTCCGCGCCGCCACGCGGTGCCCGTGCGCGCCGCGCTCGACCACGTGCTGGCGCTGATGGCGCCGCGCCTGGGCCAGGTCGCGCTGAAGGTGGAAGGCTTGTCGCCGCCGCCGGGCCCGGCGGTCTGGGCCGACGAGCTCAAGCTCGAGCAGGTGCTGCTCAACCTGATCGGCAACGCGCTGGATGCGCTGGCGGCTGCCCTGCCGGCGGCCCCTTGCGTGGAAGTGGCGGTCAGCGAGCAGGGCGAGACGGTCAGCATCGCCGTGCGCGACAACGGCGGCGGCATCGCCGATGACGCCTTGCCCAGGCTGTTCGAGCCGTTCTTCACCACCAAGGAAATCGGCCAGGGGCTGGGCCTGGGACTGGCCATCTCCACCTCCATCGTGCGCGAGTTCGGCGGCCAGCTGAGCGCGGCCAACCGTGCGGGGGGCGGCGCCGAATTCCTGGTGGTGCTGCGGCGCGCGACGCTGCCCGGCGCTGCCGTGGCGCCGTCCTCCGCATCTGCCGCCGCGCCATCCGGCGCTTCCTCCACCAACACCCAGTGAGCATCGCCATGCAAGACGGATTGCGTGTCCTGTTCGTCGAAGACGAACCCCTGGTGCGCCAGGCCACCGCGCAGAGCCTGGAGCTGGCTGGCTTCAATGTGCTGGCGCTGCCCTCGGCCGAGGCCGCCATGCCGCACCTGTCGGCCGAGTTTCCCGGCGTGCTGGTGACCGACGTGCGGCTCACCGGCGCCAGCGGCCTGGACCTGCTGCAACACTGCCGCAATGCCGCCCCGGGCGTGCCGGTGATCCTGGTCACCGGCCACGGCGACATCACCATGGCGGTACAGGCCATGCGCGAAGGCGCCTACGATTTCATCGAGAAGCCGTTCGGCGCGGACCGCCTTACCGAGACCGTGCGCCGGGCGCTGGAGCGCCGCGCGCTGGAACTGGAGAACCGTGCGCTGCGCCGCGAGCTGGCCGGCCCGGCCGCGGGCACGCGCATCATCGGACGCTCGCCGGCGATCGAACAGGTGCGCACGCTGGTGGCCAACGTGGCGGCCACCGACGTGCCGGTGATGATCAACGGCGAGACCGGGACCGGCAAGGAACTGGTGGCGCGCAGCCTGCACACCTTGTCCACGCGCCACCAGGCACCCTTCGTGGCGCTGAACTGCGGCGCGGTGCCGGAGGCCATCTTCGAGAGCGAGATGTTCGGCCACGAGGCGGGCGCCTTCACCGGCGCGGGCAAGCGCCGCGTGGGCAAGCTCGAGCATGCCTCGGGCGGCACGCTGTTCCTCGACGAGATCGAGAGCATGCCGCTGGCGCTGCAGGTCAAGCTGCTGCGGGTGCTGCAGGARGGCACGCTGGAGCGGCTGGGCTCCAATGCCTCGATCGCCATCGACGTGCGCATCGTGGCCGCCGCCAAGGGCGACATGGAAGCGCTGGTGGCGCGGGGCACGTTCCGCCAGGATCTGTTGTACCGGCTCAACGTGGTGACGATCCCGCTGCCGCCGCTGCGCGAGCGGCGCGAAGACATCGTGCCGCTGTTCGAGCACTTCATGCTGGTAGCGGCGGTGCGCTACCAGCGGCCCGCGCCCATTCTTTCCGAGCTGCAGCGCCAGGCGCTGATGCAGCGCGCCTGGCAGGGCAACGTGCGCGAGCTGCGCAACGCGGCCGACCGCCTGGTGCTGGGCGTGCCGGAGGGCGGCGCGCGCGCCGACGCGCTGGACGATTCCACGCCGCTCAAGGAGCGCATGGAGCACTACGAGCGCGCGGTGATCGCCGACACGCTGGCGCGCACCGGCGGCGCGGTCAGCCAGGCGGCGGACCTGCTGCAGGTGGGCAAGGCGACCCTGTACGAGAAGATCAAGCGCTACGGGCTGTAGGCGCAAAGTCGCGTTCATCTCTTGATACACTCGCGGGCCCGGCACGCCGCGCGGCACTGCATCGCCCCGGCGTGCCCCGAACAGATCACCCGGAACAAGCCATGAACGAGGTATCCCGCCAGCCCGCATCCACCCCGGAGGCCGGCGTGGCCGTRCAGGTCGATGGACATCAACTCACCGCTGCCGCCGTGGCGCAGGTTGCGCGCGGCGCCAGTGCCGCAAGCCTGGACGCGGCGGCGCGCGAGCATGTGGCCGATGCGCGGGCGCGCTTCGAGCAGCTGGCCTCGGCCAATATCCCGATCTACGGCGTCTCCACCGGCTTCGGCGAACTGGTGCACAACTGGGTGGATATCGAGCATGGCCGCGCGCTGCAGGAAAACCTGCTGCGCAGCCACTGCGCCGGCGTGGGCCCGCTGTTCGCGCGCGAGGAAGTGCGCGCCATGATGGTGGCGCGCGCCAATGCGCTGGCGCGCGGCTATTCGGCGGTGCGCCCGCTGGTGATCGAGCAATTGCTGCGCTACGTGGAGGCCGGCATCACGCCGGCGGTGCCGCAGGTGGGCTCGCTGGGCGCCAGCGGCGACCTCGCGCCGCTGTCGCATATCGCCATCACGCTGATCGGCGAGGGCAAGGTCCTGCTGGCCGACGGCAGCACCGCGCCCACCGCGCAGGTCCTGCGCGAGCACGGCATCGAACCCATCAAGCTGGCCTACAAGGAAGGGCTGGCGCTGATCAACGGCACCTCGGCCATGACCGGCATGTCGTGCCTGCTGCTGGAGACCATGCGCGCGCAGGTGACGCAGGCGGAAATCATCGCCGCGCTGGCGCTGGAGGGGCTCAACGCCTCGGCCGATGCCTTCATGACCCATGGCCACGATATCGCCAAGCCGCATCCGGGACAGGTGCAGTCCGCGGCCAATATGCGCGCGCTGCTGGCGGGCGCCACGCGCCTGTCCGGCCACGGCCAGCTGGCCGGCGAGATGAAGACGCGCGCCGGCGCCGAGAAGAACACCGGCACCGGCGTGTTCATCCAGAAAGCCTACACGCTGCGCTGCATCCCGCAGGTGCTGGGCGCGGTGCGCGACACGCTGGGCCACTGCGCCGCGGTGGTGGAGCGCGAACTGAATTCCTCCAACGACAACCCGCTGTTCTTCGATGACGGCGAGCTGTTCCACGGCGGCAATTTCCACGGCCAGCAGGTGGCATTCGCCATGGACTTCCTGGCCATCGCCGCCACCCAGCTCGGCGTGGTGTCCGAGCGCCGCCTCAACCGCCTGCTCAGCCCGCACCTGAACAACGGGCTGCCGGCCTTCCTGGCGGCCGCCAACGAGGGCTTGAGCTGCGGCTTCGCGGGCGCGCAGTATCCGGCCACGGCGCTGATCGCGGAGAACCGCACCATCTGCAGCCCGGCCAGCATCCAGAGCGTGCCGTCCAACGGCGACAACCAGGACGTGGTGAGCATGGGGCTGATCGGCGCGCGCAATGCGCGCCGCATCATCGACAACAACCAGTACATCCTCGCCGTGGAGCTGCTGGCGGCATGCCAGGCGGCTGAGCTGGCGGGCGCGGTGGAGCACCTGTCGCCGGCCGGGCGCGCGGTGTTCGGCTTCGTGCGCGAGCGCGTGCCCTTCCTGGCGATGGACCGCTACATGACCGACGACATCGAAGCCATCGCCGCGACGCTGCGCGCGGGTGCGCTGGTCGAAGTGGTGCGCGCGGCGGGCGCCGCGGTGCACTGAGGCGCGGCGACTCAGCGACTCAGCGCCACATATCGCGCATCTTGCTGCCGAGGTCCAGCTTCGGCAGCGGCGCCTTGGCCGGCGCGTCCGGCACGGGCGGCGGCGGTGGCCACGCCCGGCTGTGGAACAGCGGCATCACGCGGTTGGGCAGGAAGCGCGTGCGCGAGGCATAGACGTGGCGGTCGCCGTAGCCGGGCTGCTGGTGCACATAGAAGCGCTGCGGCACCACGATGTCGAGGTGGTCGCGCGCGCGCGTCATCGCCACGTAGAGCAGGCGGCGTTCTTCCTCGATCTCCTCGGTGGTGCCGGTGGCCAGGTCCGACGGCAGGCAGCCGTCCACGGCGTTGAGCACATAGACGGCCTTCCATTCCTGGCCCTTGGCCGAGTGGATGGTGGAGAGGATCAGGTAGTCCTCGTCGCGCAGCGGCACGCCGGATTCGTCGCTGGAGGCGTCGGGCGGGTCGAGCGTGAGTTCGGTCAGGAAACGCTCGCGCGAGGCGTAGGTGGCGGCGATGCGTTCGAGCTGCTGCAGGTCGGCGGCGCGCGCGTGGGCGTCGTCGTGCATGCGCTCCAGGTGCGGCTGGTACCAGGCCACCACCTGCTCGAAGGCCGATGGCCACGGCGCGGCCGGCGCCATCAGGCTGCGCGCCAGCGCGACGAACTGCGGCCAGGCCTCGGCCGCCGCCGGGGGCGCCTCGAACGATTCGAGCGCGAATAGCGGCCCGGTTGCGACATCGATGGCGTCGAGCACGCGCGCGGCGGTCTTGGGGCCCACGCCCGGCATCAGCTGCAGGACGCGGAAACCCGCCATGCGGTCGCGCGGATTCTCCATCCAGCGCACCACCGCCAGCACATCCTTGACGTGGGTCGATTCCAGGAATTTCAGGCCGCCGAATTTCACGAAGGGAATATTGCGGCGGACCAGCTCGATCTCCAGCTGCGCGCTGTGGTCGGCGGCGCGGAACAGCACGGCCTGCGCGATCAGCGCCAGCCCGGCTTCGCGCCGCGCCAGGATCTGCTCGGCGACGTAGCGGGCCTGGTCGGCCTCGTCGTTGACCACCACGATGTCCGGCTTTTCGGCCGAGCCGCGGTCTGACCACAGGTCCTTGGTGAAGCGCTCGGCCGCCAGGCCGATCACCGCGTTGGCGGCAGCCAGGATGGGCTGCGTGGAGCGGTAGTTCTGCGACAGCGTGACCATGTCCGCCGCCGGCGAGAACTGCGTGGGGAAATCGAGGATATTACGCACCGTGGCGCCGCGGAAGGCGTAGATGGACTGGGCATCGTCGCCCACCACGGTGAGGCCGCGGCCGTCGGGCTTGAGCGCCAGCAGGATGGTGGCCTGCAGCGCGTTGGTGTCCTGGTATTCGTCGACCAGCACGTGATCGAAGCGCGCGCCCATGTCCTGCGCCAGCGCCGGTTCGCCCAGCGCCTGGGCCCAGTAGAGCAGCAGGTCGTCGTAGTCCAGCACGTGCTGCTTCTGCTTGGCCTCCACGTAGCCGGCGAACAGGCCGCGCAATGCATCCGCCCACATGGCGTAGCGCGGAAACCATTGCTTGAGCACGTCGTCGAGCGGGGCCTGCGTATTGACCGCGCGCGAGTAGATCGCCAGGCAGGTCTCCTTGCGCGGGAAGCGCGAGGCCTGGGCCGACAGGCCGAGATCGTGCCGTACCATGTTCATCAGGTCGGCGGCGTCGCCGCGGTCGCTGATGGTGAAGCTGGGCGACAGGCCGAGCGTCTCGGCGTACTCGCGCAGCAGGCGCGCGCCGATGGCGTGGAAGGTGCCGGACCAGTGCAGCGCGGCGCGCCCCGCGCCGGATGCCCGGTTGCCGAGCGCCTGGTCGACGATGCGCTCGACGCGCCGCCCCATCTCGGCGGCGGCGCGCCGCGAGAACGTCAGCAGCAGGATGCGGCGCGGATCGGCGCCGCCCAGCACCAGGTGCGCCACGCGGTGCGCCAGGGTATTGGTCTTGCCCGACCCGGCGCCGGCGATGACCAGCAGCGGCGCGGCCGCCTCGTGCGTCACGGCGGCGCGCTGCTCGGGGTTCAGGCTGGCGAGATAGGCGGGCGTGGCCTGGGCAGGCGGCACGGCGGAAAGTGCGTCGCCGGGCGCGGAATCCAGCAAGGCAGGGGAAGAATCGAGTAACACGGCAGGGGCCTCAGGAATGCGGGCGCGCGCATGTGCGCTGCCGTGCATGGGCGGGGGAAAGCTGCCGGTAACTGTATATCTATACAGGCCAGGCGTGCAAGCCGGGGCGTTGCGTGCCTGGCCTTGCCATCGGGTATGTGGCTGGAAAGGCTTGCGGAAAAGGTGGCTCTGGCTCTGGCGCTGGCCGGGCGGTCCCGGTCAGGCGGCCTTGGCCAGGGCGCCGTCGAGCAGCTTGTGCAGCGCGTCCCACTCGGGCTCGCCCACGTAGCGCTTGAGGATATGGCCGTCCTTGTCGATCACGAAGGTGGTCGGCGTCAGCTGCACTTCGCCGAACGCCTTGGCCGCCGCGCCGTCGGAGTCCATCGCCACCTTGAACGGCAGCTTGCGGGTCTGCGCATAGTTCATCACGTACATCGGCGGGTCGTAGCTCATCGCCACGGCCACGAACTCCAGGCCCTTGTCCTTGAACTTGTCGTAGGTGCGGACCATTTCCGGCATCTCCTTGACGCAGGTGACGCAGCTGGTGGCCCAGAAGTTGACCAGGTAGACCTTGCCCTTGAGATCGGCGGTACTCACCTTTTCACCGGACAGCAGGGTGAAGGTGGCCGGCGGCGCCGCGTTGGCCGGCGCGATGGCGCGATAGCCGAACCAGCCGAGCACGGCGGCCAGCAGCACGCCCGCGATGACGGGCCAGAGCTTGCGCTGGGAGGAAGGCGAGGGGGAAGCCGAGGTCGTCATGATGCGTGCCGACAGGTCAGAGACAAGCTCTCATTCTACTGCCCCCGCCGATGCGCTGCCGGAGGCAATTCCGGCGCCGCCAAGGGTGCGGCGATTGGCCGCAGGAATCCGCGCGGCCTGGCCCGGACCGCGGCTCACCGCGGCGTCGCTGCCAGGGCAGAGCGGGCCTGGTCCAGCGCCTGTTCCAGGTAGGCGCCGTAGAAGTCAGGCTGCAGGCCGCGCAGCGGCGTGGCCAGCGAGCGGCCGCGTGCATCGAGGAAGAGGACCGTAGGCGCCACCGCCACATTGCGGCTGCGTGCCCATTCGCGCGCGGTGGTCATGGTGCCGTCCGCGTTGCGCAGGGGCGCATTCGAGGTCATGTCGATTTCCCGCGCGACGATCTCGCCGCTGGCGGCTTGCGGGCCGAGATAGTTGCGGCGCACGGTCTCGCAGTAGACGCAGTCGGGCAGGGTGACCAGCACGACCAGCGGCTCGCCCCTGCTGGCGGCCGCCGCGGCCTGGGCGGCGAGGTCCGTGGCAGGCGGCAGGTGCGTGGAGGCGGCCATCGCCGCGGTGCCGATGGCGAGCAGGACTGCGCCGAGCATCGCGGCGCGCGCGGCCAGCCGCGCACGCGTGCTTGGCGATGGCGGCGCCGGTGGCAAGGTTTGCAAAGAGCGTGGCATGGGGTGGGCAATGAATGCGCGCTGGCGCGCGGGTTCCCCGATAATAGCGGCTTCTGCCCGAACCCGAGGCGCCGTGCCGGCATGCCTTGGGGTGCGGGACCGCACATTCCCGGGCAGGGTTCGCAGGACCGCTGCCAGGCTTTCAGCCCCCCCGACTGCCGCGATGCCACACGCCTGGTTTTCCCGTTTTTCGTCACCCTCGCTCGCCGGGCTTGTTGCGATCGCGGCCATCTGTGCGCTGGCTGCCTGCTCGCCGCGCTATGACTGGCGCACCATCCAGTCCAACGAAGGGGCTTATGCCGCGCTCTATCCGGGCAAGCCGAGCGGCGCCGCGCGCGAGGTGTCGATTGCCGGGCGCAAGCTGCCGATGACGATGGAGGCGGCGCGGGTCGACGAGACCCTGTTCGCCGTGGGCGTGGTGACCTTGCCGGCCGACGATGCCGCCATGCGGCAGGCTGCGCTGGCATCGATGCAGGCCGGGCTGCTCGGCAATCTCGGGCCGCATCCGGCCGATGCGGTCAAGACCCGCCAGGTGACGGTGATGTCCGCCGCCACGCCGGCGGTGGCGCTGGAGGGCGTGGAGGTGCAGGTGGCGGCAGTGTCGCCGCAGGACAAGTCGGCGCGCAGGCTGACGGCAAGGCTGGTGGCCTCGGGCGTGCATGTCTACCAGGCGGTGGTGCTGGAGGCGGGCGACGCGGCGCGCGACCAGCGCCAGGCCGAGCAGGTCGACCAGTTCCTCACCAGCTTCCATCCGTTCTGAGCTGCGCCGGGCCGGTGGTGCCCCATGCCGCGCGCCGGGCCGATGAGATAACGTTTGCAAGCGCCCGTGCGGGCGCGATTCTGGATTCTATTCAAGGAGTGATGTCATGCGTCTRGAAGTCTGGCTGGCCTATTTCGCAGCTTGTTGGGTGATTGCCGTGTCTCCGGGTTCGGGGGCCGTGCTGTCGATGAGCCATGGCCTGTCCTACGGGCTGCGCAAGACCACCACCACCATCTTCGGCCTGCAGACCGGACTGGTGATCATCCTGCTGGTGGCGGGCGGCGGGCTGGGCGCGCTGCTGCTTGCCTCCGAACACGCCTTTGTCGTGGTCAAGACGGTCGGCGCGCTATATCTGGTCTACCTGGGCGTGCAGCAGTGGCGCGCGCGCGTGGAAGACGGCCCGGCCGCCGCGGACCAGGGCGACGAAGCCGGCGCGCCGCGCGTGGCCGCCCTGAGCCCGCGCCGCCGCTTTGCCACCGGCCTGCTGACCAATGTCACCAACCCCAAGGGGATCATCTTCATGGTCGCGGTGCTGCCGCAGTTCATCGATCCCAATCACCCGCTGGCGCCCCAGCTCGCGATCCTCGCCGCGACCATGTGCGGCGTGGACCTGGTGGTGATGCACGGCTACGCGCTGCTCGCCTCGCGCATGCGCGGCCTGTTCCGCAACGCGCGGGCGATGCGCTGGCAGAACCGCGTGTTCGGCAGCGTGCTGGTGGCCGTAGGCGCGGCGCTGTTCTTCGTCAGGCGGCATCCGGCCTGATGCCTGATGACCGAAGCGGCCGAAGTGGCGTGCCCTCCGGCGGCCGGGTGCCGCGGGCCGGCTTTCAGCATGCCGCTGGCTTCTGACGGGGGCGTTTGCTTAAATAGGTGAGGTGAATCGTCCGACGCGGAGACCAGTCATGCCCCATTCTCACGCCGTGCAGGCCCAGCCGCGCCGCCATCCCGCCCATACCGTGCCGCCGGCCGATGAGCCCGCGCCGCCGGGCGTCCCTCCCGACCTGCCGCTGCCGCCCGAAGAGGATCCGCCGCCCGCGGAGCCGCCCGTCGCGGTGCCGCCGCGCGGGTGAAGGTACATCGCGCGCCGGACAGGGAAATGCCGTGAAGTTCGGATGACAGCGTCCGGCGTGCCAGCAGACAGGGGTCGGTCCGAGATCCCAATAGCGGTTCTGCGTGGCCGCCGGCGCGACCCGGTTTTGCGGCGCTCGTCTTTCTGTAGCGTACTCCCTGCTTCCAGCAGCCTACTGCTGCCTGCTGACTGCATATCTTTCTTCTCGCACGTCGACACACCACACGTTTACGCCCCATGCATGCGGAAATTTCTCATGCAACTTTGAGCGGTTTCTGATGGGCTTGCGCACGCAGGTAAGCCACTGTTTAGGAACGATTGTTCTCCGCTGTGGTGGGTCTCAACCTCGCAATCATTGAGAGCCCTGAACCAAGCGCACAACTTCATGGAACCAAGGGATTTATTTCTCTGCTCATTGCTTTTGATGGCGGCGAGTGGCATGAGCGCCTGCGACGGATGGGAAAGGCGCACCGATAAACCCGGATCGTCCGAGTCGGAATTGCCGAACGGCATTTTGGGCGGCGTGTCGGCGCTTTTCCGAAATGACAATCCGGCTATTTTCTCGCTCATCGGTCCCTCCGGATTTACGTTGGCTCCGTTGACTACTTATCGACAGGTGGACAGCGGCGCATTGACTTCCCTGGCTAACTTTAGATTATCGGGTGCGTCGATGCAGTTGGGCGATGTTTCGGGGAACGCGGATTTCGCATTAGGCCGATGGTCGGCCGGTACGCTGACTACCCCGCAAGGAAGCACGGAGATTCTTGATGGGAGCCCTCGGTGGTCATGGCATTACCTGCTCATCAAGCCATTAAGGGCGATGCCTGGCAATTGGACCTATCGGTGCGGCGCGCCACGTGTCACCACGATAACTTTTGTTAACGGCACCAATATCGATAGCAATCAGCAGGCCGGCACGGTCGGTGGAAAGGCAAGCTTCTCGATCCTCAATTCTGTTGCAACCGTCGATTTCCAACTGGTGGCAATGGCGGGTGGTAAAAAGGGATGGCTCAAGGGGAAGTCGATTTTCACGCGCAGTGATGCAGTGCAGAGCCACGAGGATTTCGATTCGGGTGGCATCGGCGCCAAAATCATGCTGGGATCGGCGGCCGACGGCGGCATTCATGTCGCCATGCCATATCGGGTGAGACTGGAGAACGGCGCCATTTTTCACGGGATCGCAGTGTTTCCGTGTGCAGCCTAGAAGGCTTTTGCTGGCCTTCGTGTAAATGAAAATCAAGCGGCGAATATCGTAAGCTCGCGCCGACCGCGCGAGTACCTCTCTCCCGTGCCAGTTCCCAGTCTTTCACGATGCAATCACGGCGTGCGCAAAGCACGCCGGTACTGGATCGCCTCGCCCACATGGCCGGGCTGCAATAGCTCGGCGCCTTCCAGGTCCGCCAACGTGCGGGCGATCTTCAGGACCCGGAAATACGCGCGCGCCGACCAGGCCAGCTTGGTCATGGCGCCGCGCAGCATCGCCTGCGCTTCGGGCGCGAGCGGGCAATGCTCGTCGATCTCGCGGCCTGCCAGGGCGGCGTTGGGTTTGCCCTGGCGCGCCTGCTGGCGGGCGCGCGCCGCCAGTACGCGCTCGCGCACCTCGGCGCTGGGCTCGCCGGGCGGGCCATCGAGCATTTCCTGCTGGTCCTGGGCGGGCACTTCGATCTGCAGGTCGATGCGGTCGAGCAGCGGGCCGGAGAGCCGGGACTGGTAGCGCAGCACCTGGTCGGGCGTGCAGCGGCAAGGCCGGGACGGATGGCCGAGGTAGCCGCAGGGGCAGGGGTTCATGGCCGCGACAAACTGGAAGCGGGCCGGGAAATCGGACTGGCGGGCGGCGCGCGAGATGGTGACGCGGCCTGACTCCAGCGGCTCGCGCAGGACTTCGAGCACCTTGCGGTCGAATTCGGGGAGTTCGTCCAGAAACAGCACGCCGTGATGGGCGAGCGAGATTTCACCGGGGCGGGGATTACCGCCGCCGCCGACCAGCGCCGCCGCCGAGGCGGTGTGGTGCGGCGCGCGGTAGGGCCGCTCGCGCCAGCGGGCGGGGTGGAAGCCGGCGGCGGTGAGGCTTTGCACCGCGGCGGATTCCAGCGCTTCTTCCAGTGTCATGGGCGGCAGCAGGCCGGGAAAGCGCTGCGCCAGCATGGATTTGCCGGTGCCCGGCGGCCCGATCAGGAGCGCCGAATGCTGTCCGGCGGCGGCGATCTCCATGGCGCGGCGCGCCTGCGCCTGGCCGCGGACGTCGCGCATGTCGGGGCGGGCGGGCTCGGCGCCGCCGACAGCCAGCAGCGGTTCGGCGCGCGGCAGCCGGCCCTCGGGGAGCGGGCCAAGGTGAGCGCAGACTTCCAGCAGGGAGCGCGCCGCATAGACGGTGACCCCGTCGATCAGGGCAGCTTCCGGCCCGTTCTCGGCTGCCACCACGAAGGTGCGCGGCGGCCCGGCATCGCTGGCCTGCCGCAGCGCATTGTCGCGCTGCAGGCTCATCGCCATGGCCAGTGCGCCGCGCACCGGGCGCAGATCGCCGGACAGCGACAACTCGCCGGCGAACTCGCTGGCATCCAGCCCGTCCAGCGGGATCTGGCCGCTCGCGGCCAGGATGCCCAGGGCGATGGGCAGGTCGAAGCGTCCGGATTCCTTCGGCAGGTCGGCCGGGGCCAGGTTGACGGTAATGCGCCGGTTCGGGAATTCGAAGCGGCTGTTGATGATGGCCGCGCGGACCCGCTCGCGGCTTTCACGGACCTCGGTGTCGGCCAGGCCGACGATGCTGCAGGCAGGCAGGCCGTTGGCGAGGTGAACCTCGACCGACACCAGCGGCGCCTCGAGTCCGGTCAGCGCCCGGCTGCGCAGCAGGGCGAGGCTCATCGTTGCTCCGCAAACTTCAAGGAAGTGTTAACGAAAATGGCCGCCGGAGTGCGGCGGCCATGATGGCGGACAAGACGCTTGCCCGGCGTCATCGGCGACCCGGGGCGGATGCGCGGCGCGCCAAGCGCTTCAGCCGGCAGCCGGCTTGTCGGAGCCGCCGGCGGCGCGACGCTCCAGCTCGAGCACGCGGGCTTCCAGTTCTTCCAGGCGCGCGCGGGTACGGGCCAGCACCTGCGACTGCACGTCGAATTCCTCGCGCGTGACCAGGTCCAGCTTGGAGAAGCCCTGGGTCATCATGCTGCGCACGTTTTTCTCGATGTCCTTGGCGGGCGAGTTGCGCAAGGCTTCGCTGACCTTGGCCTGGAAATCGTTGAACAGGTCGGTCGGTTTCATGGTGATTCTCCTTTTGCACCGCCTTGGTGCGGATGATGGGTGGGCGGATTTCGCGTGCTGCATCACGGTGCACCCGGCCGGAACGCGGGCAAACGCGGTGCGTGCACGGCACCTGCCGCCGGCTTGGGCCGATTATCGCGCTTCATGCGCCGCCGGGAAAGCGCCGGCGAGGCCTGGTAACACCTTTTAACGTGCCGCCGGCCGCTCAGCGGGCTTTCCAATGACGCAGGGGAGAGGTCCTTTCTTCACAAAAATACGGTTCCTGCATGGCGGCAGACCTGGCACGGCAGTTGCAGTAATGAATCCGGGAGCCTTGTTTCACTATCGAATCCAAACACACGAGTACCGAGCCAGAGGAAAAGGAGAAGAAATCCATGAAGAAGTTGGCCCTTGCAGTCAGTGCCAGTGCAGTTGTGCTTTGCGGCCTCAGCTCCGCAGCTTTTGCCCAGAGCGCATCCGACGCCGCGGCGGCTCCTGCCGCCGCGGCCGAGGCCTCGCCGCATACGTTCACGGCCAATGTGACCCTGGCTACCGAATATCGCTATCGCGGCCTGATGCAGACCAATCACCGCCCCGCCATCCAGGGTGGCTTCGACTACTCGCATTCGAGTGGCTTCTACATCGGTAACTGGAACTCGAACATCAGCTGGCTCAGCGACAGCAACTCGCAGGTCTCGGCGCCGATCGAGATGGACTTCTACGGCGGTTTCAAGAACACCGTCACGATCGCCGGGCTGGAATGGAACTACGACGCCGGCGTGCTGCAGTACTACTACCCGGGCGACTACCCGGCCGGCTTCACGCGCCCGTACACCACGGAACTGTACGTCGGCGCGGGCTACGGCCCGGTGTTCCTGAAGTATTCGCAGTCGCTGACCAACCTGTTCGGCTTTGCCGACAGCAAGTACAGCTACTACGTGGACCTGACGGCCAACGTGCCGCTGAACTTCTGGGACCTGACGGTGAACGCGCACGTCGGCTACCAGAACGTGAAGCACATCAACAGCGCCTCGTACACGGACTGGAAGATCGGCCTGACCAAGGACCTGGGCAAGGGCTTCGCGCTGGCGGTCGCCTATATCGACACCAACGCGCACAACTCGGTCTATACCAATACGTCCGGTCGCTATGTCGGCCGCGCCACGGCCTGGGCTTCGATCACCAAGACTTTCTAAACCAGCATGAGGTAGAGCGGGCGCCGGGCGGATACCGGGCCGACCCGCTCAGAGGAGAAATCGGATGAAACTGATCATCGCTGTCATCAAGCCGTTCAAGCTCGACGAGGTGCGCGAAGCGCTCTCGGACGTCGGGGTGTCCGGCATCACCGTGACCGAAGTCAAGGGCTTCGGCCGCCAGAAGGGCCATACCGAGCTGTACCGGGGCGCGGAGTACATCGTGGACTTCCTGCCCAAGGTGAAGATCGAAGTGGCCGTCCCGGACGACGTGGTCGACCGGGCCATCGAGGCGATCGAAAAATCGGCGCGCACTGGCAAGATCGGCGACGGCAAGATCTTTGTTGCCCCGATCGAGCAGGTCATCCGCATCCGCACCGGCGAGACCGGCGGCGATGCGCTGTGACGCACAGCCCAACGACAAGAGGTTAATCACATGAAATCCTGGATCAAGCGCATCCTGAGCACCGGCGCCCTGGCGCTGGCCCTGGGCACGGCCGGCATCGGCGTGGCCACCCACGCCGTGGCGCAGGACAAGCCCGCCGCGGAAGCCTCGGCTCCGGCTGCCGCCGCGGCCCCGGCAGCGGCTCCGGCCGCCGCGGCGCCTGCAGCGGCTGCTCCCGCGGCAGAGGCAGCGGCTCCCGCCGCCGCCCCGGCACCCGTGCCGAACAAGGGCGACACCGCCTGGCTGCTGGTATCGACTGCCTTCGTCATCCTGATGACGCTGCCCGGCCTGGCCCTGTTCTACGGCGGCCTGGTCCGCTCGAAGAACATGCTGTCGGTGCTGATGCAGTGCCTGGTGATCTTCTCGCTGGTGTCGCTGCTGTGGGCCATCTACGGCTATAGCTTCGCCTTCACCGAGGGCAACGCGTTCTTCGGCGGCACCGACAGGCTCTTCATGAAGGGCCTGAACGTAGACGCCGTGGCAGCGACCTTCAGCAAGGGCGTGGTGGTGCCGGAGCTGGCCTACTTCGCCTTCCAGTGCGCCTTCGCGGCAATCACCTGCGGGCTGATCATCGGTGCCTTCGCCGAGCGCGCCAAGTTCTCGGCCGTGCTGGTGTTCGTGGTGCTGTGGTTCACCTTCTCGTACATCCCGATGGCCCACATGGTCTGGTTCTGGCCCGGTCCGGACGGCTTCACCGACGCGGCAGCCGCGACGGCTGCCACCGCCAAGTCCGGCTGGCTGTTCCAGAAGGGCGCGCTGGACTTCGCCGGCGGTACCGTGGTGCACATCAATGCGGCCGTGGCCGGCCTGGTGGGTGCCTTCATGTTCGGCAAGCGTATCGGCTTCGGCCGCGAGGCGCTCCGTCCGCACAGCCTGACCTTCACCATGGTGGGCGCTTCGCTGCTGTGGTTCGGCTGGTTCGGCTTCAACGCCGGCTCGGCGCTGGAAGCCAACGGCTCGGCTGCGCTGGCCTTCGTCAACACGCTGCTGGCGACCTGCGCGGCAGTGCTGTCCTGGACCTTCGGCGAGTGGATCAGCAAGGGCAAGCCGTCGATGCTGGGCGGTGCCTCGGGTGCCGTGGCCGGCCTGGTGGCGATCACCCCGGCGGCCGGCTTCGTCGGCCCGATGGGTTCGATCGTGATCGGTATCGCCGCTGGCCTGCTGTGCCTGTGGGGCGTGACCGGCCTGAAGAAGCTGCTGGGCATGGATGACTCGCTGGACGTGTTCGGCGTGCATGGCGTGGGCGGCATCCTGGGCGCGCTGCTGACCGGTGTGTTCGCATCCCCGAGCCTGGGCGGCACGGGCATCTATGACTACGTGGCCAACAAGGTGGCCGACGATTACTCGATCGCCGGCCAGGTTTGGATCCAGTTCGAAGGCGTGCTGACCACCATCGTGTGGTCCGGCGTGGTGGCCTTCGTCGCCTACAAGCTGGTGGATATGCTGATCGGCCTGCGGGTGCCGGAAGAAGAAGAGCGCGAGGGTCTGGACATCACCTCGCACGGCGAGACCGCGTATGAAGCCTGATCGCAGAGGAGTTGTGCTGGAGAGCTGATTGGGAATCTTCTCTCAGGAGTTTCGCCCGGCCTTGTGCCGGGCTTTTTTCGTTGTGATGCCGGTATCGTGATGGCATCTGCGACGAAATAGCCTGCATCGTTCGGCACCGGCGCGCCGCGGCGCCTTGGGCACACTGCCGGCATGGACTTTTCGCCAGGTGCTTAAATCCGATCTTAAAAAGCTTCAATTGTTTTAGGAGGGCAGCGCACATACAGTGCGAGTGAGGCAGTTTCCTCCACCTGCAGAACGCTCCCCGTATCTGTCAGGCCATTTGAAAGCGCGACACTGTCGCGCTTTTTTTTTGCCTCGCCGGCCGCCGCGCCTGGCCCGGGCGCCGATTTGCGCATGTCGCCGGGGCGCCTGCCAGGCGCCCCTTTTAATCCACGCCGGCATCCCCATATCCTTCTTCCTCTAGCCGGCGCTCGCATATGCTTATTCTGGTAGCGCCAGCAGCCAATTGGCCGTTCCTCTACAATCTGGGCGAACGATAAAGACGATCAATAGGATGTATATGGTCCCGCATCTCATCACCGCGCTGAACGGTCCGCTGCTCGAGCTGGAAAAAAAGATCCTGGACGCGACGCCGTCCATCGAGCGCTGGTTCAGGCTGGAATGGCAGGAACATACGCCTCCGTTCTACTGCTCGGTCGATCTGCGCAATGCCGGCTTCAAGCTCGCGCCGGTCGACACCAACCTGTTCCCGGGCGGTTTCAACAACCTAGCGCCTGAAATGCTGCCGCTGGCGGTGCAGGCGGCCATGGCCGCGATCGAGAAGATCTGTCCGGATGCCAAGAACCTGCTGCTGATCCCCGAGCGTCACACGCGCAACATGTTCTATCTGCAGAACGTGGCGCGCCTGTCGCTGATCATGCGCCAGGCCGGACTCAATGTCCGGCTGGGCTCGCTGTCCGAGGACATCACCGAACCCACCCCGATCGATCTGCCCGACGGCCAGACGCTGGTGGTCGAGCCGCTGGCGCGGCTGGGCGCGCGCGGACGCCGCCTGGGGCTGAAGGATTTCGATCCCTGTTCGATCCTGCTCAACAACGATCTCTCGGCCGGCATCCCGCCGATCCTGGAGAACATCAACGAGCAGTACCTGCTGCCGCCGCTGCACGCGGGCTGGTCGACGCGGCGCAAGACCAGCCACTTCGCCGCCTACGACGAGGTGGCCAAGAAGTTCGCCAAGCTGATCGACATCGATCCCTGGATGGTCAATCCGTATTTCGCCAAGTGCTCGGGCATCGATTTCCACGAGCGCGTGGGCGAGGACGCGCTGGCCGACTCGGTCGAGGCGGTGCTCAAGAAGATCGCCAAGAAATATCGCGAGTACGGCATCAAGGAAACGCCTTATGTGGTCGTCAAGGCCGATGCCGGCACCTATGGCATGGGTATCATGACCGTGCGCGATCCGGCCGAGGTCAAGGGGCTGAACCGCAAGGAACGCAACAAGATGAGCGTCGTCAAGGAAGGCCTCGAGGTCAACGACGTCATCATCCAGGAAGGCGTGCACACCTTCGAGAAGGTCAACGAGGCGGTGGCCGAGCCGGTGGTGTACATGATCGACCGCTATGTGGTCGGCGGCTTCTACCGCGTCCATACCGGCCGCGGCAACGACGAGAACCTGAATGCGCCGGGCATGCACTTCGTGCCGCTGGCGTTTGCGCCGAACGGCATTCCGGACAGTCATGCCAAGCCTGGCGCGGCGGTGCCGAACCGGTTCTATATGTACGGCGTGGTGGCGCGGCTGGCCTTGCTGGCTGCCTCACTGGAACTCGAGAAGACCGACCCCAATCCGATTCTGTGAGGCGGCGCTGCCGTGTGGCAGCGCCTTGACGTGCCGCGCGCTGCGCGCGGCCCCTGCGATCCGGGACGAGCCAACATGCGCATTCTGTTTATTACCGACCCGCTGGACACCTTCAAGACCTACAAGGACTCCACCTACGCCATGATGGTGGAGGCGGCCGAGCGCGGCCACGAGCTGTTTGCCTGCCTGCAGTCGCAGCTCTCGCTGTCGGCGCACCGGGTCGAGGCCGTGGTGCGCCCGCTGCAGCTGACCGGCGATGCGCATGACTGGTATCGCGCCGGCGAGCCCGCCCTGCATCCGCTGACGGGCTTCGACGCCGTCCTGATGCGCAAGGACCCGCCGTTCGACATGGAATACGTGACCAGCACCTGGCTGCTGGAGCTGGCCGAGTCGCATGGCGCCAATGTGTTCAACAAGCCGCAGGCGGTGCGCGACTTTTCCGAGAAGCTGGCGATCGCGAAGTATCCCCAGTTCACCACGCCTACCCTGGTCACGCGCGATGCCGACCGCATCCGCGAGTTCCACGCCGAGCACCGCGACGTCATCCTCAAGCCGCTCGACGGCATGGGCGGCATGGGGATCTTCCGGGTCGGCGCGGATGGCCTCAACCTCGGTTCCATCATCGAGACGCTGGGCGAGAACGGCGCGCGCACGCTGATGGCGCAACGCTATATCCCCGAGATCAAGGACGGCGACAAGCGCATCCTGCTGATCGGCGGCAAGCCGGTGCCATACTCGCTGGCGCGCATCCCCAAGGATGGCGAAGTGCGCGGCAACCTGGCCGCGGGCGGCACGGGGCGGGCGCAGCCGCTTTCGCAGCGGGACCGCGAGATCGCCGAGGCGCTGGCGCCGGGCCTGTGGGAGCGCGGCCTGCTGCTGGTCGGGCTGGAYGCGATCGGCGACTACCTCACCGAAGTCAATGTGACGAGTCCGACCTGTTTCCAGGAAA
Organism: Cupriavidus sp. 05N38; assembly: GCF_056397345.1. NCBI lineage: Bacteria > Pseudomonadati > Pseudomonadota > Betaproteobacteria > Burkholderiales > Burkholderiaceae > Cupriavidus > Cupriavidus sp. 05N38. Next base: position 147,889 of record NZ_JBFTNF010000003.1, on the reverse strand, counting down.
TCACGCAGCAGACCGGCTTCCAGGTGGCCGCCATGTTCATCGACGCGCTGGAGCAGGCGGTACAGGCCCGCGCGGGCTAAGCCGGTGCGAAGTCAGCCGCGGCTGACTTCGCCGGCTGGAGTGCCTGCTACAATCGCGTCAATCCAACGGATTCACCACCATGGCAGGCATTCTGATCATCGCGCACGCCCCGCTGGCTTCGGCATTGCGCGACTGCGCCGCCCACGTCTACTGTGGCCAGCCGCAACGGCTCGAAGCGATCGACGTCACGCCGGACGCCGAGCCGGCCGCCGTGCTGGCCGAAGCCCGGCGCCGTCTCGCCGAGATCTGCGAAGAGAACGGTGCGCTGGTGCTGACCGATATCTTTGGCGCGACGCCGGCCAATATCGCGGCCCGGCTCGCCGAGCCGGGCCGCGTCAAGGTACTCGCCGGCGTCAACCTTCCCATGCTGGTGCGCGCCATCTGCTACCGTACCGAGAAGCTCGACCAGCTCGCCCTCAAGGCCCTGGCCGGCGGCTCGCAGGGGGTATTGCAGGTAGGCTCCACCACTGTCCAGAACCAGATCGCTAATCATCCCGACAAATATGCTGCAGAGGGACACCAACATCATCAATAAGCTCGGGCTGCACGCCCGCGCATCCGCCAAGCTGACGCAATTGGCCGGCAACTTCGTGAGTCAGGTCAAGATGTCGCGCAACGGCCGGCAGGTCGACGCCAAGAGCATCATGGGCGTGATGATGCTGGCCGCCGGCATTGGCTCGACCGTGACCATCGAGACCGACGGTCCCGACGAGCAGGAGGCGATGGACGCGCTGCTGGCGCTGATCGCCAACCGCTTCGGCGAGGGAGAATAAGGGCCGGCCCAGGATGAGTGCGGCGGCACCGTCCGCCATGGCGCGCCCGGCCGGGGCCGCCTTGCCGCATCCTGCGACGGCTCTCGAGGCTGCTGGCCACGGCCAGACTTCTTAAACGTTCCTGACGGAGCGGTACATGCCATTTGCCCTGCACGGCATCCCGGTCTCGCGCGGCGTCGCCATCGGCCGCGCGCATTTGCTCGCGCCTGCCGCGCTCGATGTCTCCCATTACCTGGTCGATGAAGACCGGCTCGACGACGAGGTCGAGCGCCTGCGCTCCGCGCGCGCGGTGGTGCGGGCCGAACTGGCCGCGCTCAAGCGCGACCTGCCGCGCGAGGCGCCGGAGGAAATGGGCGCCTTCCTCGACGTGCACGCGATGATCCTCGACGACGAGGCGCTTGCGCGCGAACCCGAGGCGCTGATCCGCAACCGCCGCTACAACGCCGAATGGGCGCTGACCACGCGGCTCGAAGAACTGATGCGGCAGTTCGACGAAATCGAAGACGAATACCTGCGCGAGCGCAAGGCGGACATCCGCCAGGTGGTCGAGCGCCTTCTCAAGGTGCTGGCCGGCGCGGCGATGCTGGCGCCGGCCCCGGCGCCGCCTTCCACGCTCGCCCCCGACGGCGAGCCCGCGCCGGGCGTGATCGTGGTCGCGCACGATATCTCGCCGGCCGACATGCTGCAGTTCCGCCATACCGTGTTCCATGGCTTCGTGACCGACCTGGGCGGGCGCACCTCGCACACCGCCATCGTGGCGCGCAGCCTGGACATCCCCGCCGCCGTGGGCGTGCAGAGCGCGAGCGAGCTGATCCGCCAGGACGACTGGGTGATCATCGACGGCGACGCCGGCCTGGTGATCGTCGACCCGTCGGCCATCATCCTCGAGGAATACCGCCACCGCCAGAGCGAGCGGGCCCTGGAGAAGAAGCGCCTGCAGCGCCTGCGCCATACGCCGGCGGTGACGCTGGACGGGCTCGAGATCGACCTGCTGGCCAATATCGAGATGGCGGAAGACGCCAGCGCGGCGCTCACTGCCGGTGCCGTCGGGGTGGGGCTGTTCCGTTCGGAATTCCTCTTTATGAACCGGCGCGGCGAACTGCCCGACGAGGAGGAGCAGTTCCATGCCTACCGCGGCGCCGTGGATGCCATGCACGGCCTGCCGGTCACCATCCGCACCATCGATATCGGCGCCGACAAGCCCCTGGACGGACGCGACGGGCGGGGCGACGATTTCGAGACCGCGCTGAATCCCGCCCTGGGCTTGCGCGCGATCCGCTGGTCGCTGTCGGAACCGGCGATGTTCCTGACCCAGCTGCGGGCGTTGTTGCGTGCCTCGGCCTTCGGGCCGGTGCGCCTGCTGATCCCGATGCTGGCGCACGCGCGCGAGATCGACCAGACCCTGGACCTGATCGCCCAGGCCAAGCGCCAGCTCGACGCGCGCGGCCAGGCTTTCGACCCGAACATCAAGGTCGGGGCCATGATCGAGATTCCGGCAGCCGTGCTGATGCTGCCGCTGTTCCTGCGCCGCATGGATTTCCTCTCGATCGGCACCAACGACCTGATCCAGTACACGCTGGCCATCGACCGTGCCGACAACGCCGTGGCGCATCTGTACGACCCGCTGCACCCGGCGGTGCTGCAGCTGATTGCCCGCACCATCCGCGAGGCCAACCGCGCCGGCGTGCCCGTGGCGGTGTGCGGCGAGATGGCGGGCGACCCCGCCATGACCCGGCTGCTGCTGGGCATGGGGCTGCGCGAATTCTCCATGCATCCTTCGCAGCTGCTGCGGGTCAAGCAGGAAGTCCTGCATGCCGACTGCCAGCGGCTGGAGCGGCTGGTGGAGCAGGTCCTGTGTGCCTACGAGCCGGAGGAACTGGCCTGCGCGCTGAAGCAGCTGTGACGGCTCGGACAACCCTGATGTGGTTGGGGTTTTTGCCTCGGATCCGGCACCGTGATTGGGGGTAATCCGTCACTTTTCGGCGGGAGTGTGACGACCCCCGCATGCCGGAAACTGGTGCAAAGTGGCGCTCTCCTGGCATGTACCCTTTGTGCCTTAATGGGAATTGTTATCATTTTCGATCTCTGATATTCTGGCGTACATCGAGGGTGACATGCCGGTGTCACCCCTGCCCCAAGGAGGCATTTGTGTACGTTTGCATCTGCAATCAGGTTACCGACCGAGAAATCCATGGAGCCGCCCATCTTGGCGTGCAAACGCTGGAAGAGCTGGCTGAAACGCTGGGTGTTGGCACCTGCTGCGGCCGCTGCCGCGAATGCGCCCACCAGGTCCTGTGCGAAGGCGTGGCGGCGGTGCGCAACGTAACGGTCGCCACCATCCATGTGGTGGACATTTCCTCCTGTTCGTCCTCTGGTCCGCGTGCCATAATGGACACTCGGGACCCGGCAGTCGCGAACGACCAGCAAACTGAGCTGGTTGCCTGAACTCGCCCGCAATTTTTAGATTGCGGCGCGTTTTCCCATTTCCAGACTGCACGCGGCGCACCTTGCGCCGCTTCGCGTTTTTGCGGGGGCCCGATGCAACAGGAGCCTCCAATGAAAGGTGACAAGAAGGTCATCCAACACCTGAACGCGCAGCTGAAGAACGAGCTGACCGCGATCAACCAGTATTTCCTGCATGCCCGCATGTATCGCCACTGGGGCTTGAAGAAGCTCGGCGACGTGGAATACAAGGAATCCATCGGCGAGATGAAGCACGCGGATCGCCTGATCGACCGCATCCTGATGCTCGACGGACTGCCCAACCTGCAAGACCTGCACAAGCTGCTGCTGGGTGAAGACACCCCGGAAATGCTCAAGTGCGACCTGAAGCTGGAGCAAGCCGCGCACACCACGGTCAAGGAAGGCGTCGCATATTGCGAATCGGTGGGCGACTATGTCAGCCGCGACATCCTGGTCGATATCCTGACCGACACCGAAGAGCATATCGAGTACCTGGAAACGCAGCTCGACCTGATCGACAAGGTTGGCCTGCCCAACTATCTGCAGTCGCAGATGGAGCCGGGCGAGCAGTAAGCCGCCCAGCAGTCGGCCGCACGTTCGCAAGAACCTGGTGGCCGCACACGCGCGGTGCCGTCCGGTGCTGCCGCTCTTGCCTGCATTCTGGTAGTAACCCTTATCATTCGGATTTAGATTCCCATTCGAGGCGGTTTTCGCACGCGGTCGCCGGTACCTTGCATGCCTGTGCCTTGCGCGTGCGTACAATCGAATCGAACGACAAATCGAACGACAAATCCTCCCCCGCACGCCGTCTCTCTCTTTCACTTGAAGGCTCTGGTTCGCGATGCGCGCAGATACGGCTGATCTCAGGCGGCTCTTTCTCTCCGGCGCGCCGTTGCTGGATGTCCGCGCGCCGGCCGAATTCGCGCGAGGCGCCTTTCCCGATGCCGTCAACCTGCCGCTGATGGATGACGCCGAGCGGCATCAGGTGGGCCTGTGCTTCAGGGAGCAAGGGCAGGCCGCCGCGCTTGCGCTGGGGCACCGCCTGGTGTCGGGCGAGATCCGCGCCGCGCGCGTCGCCGCCTGGGCGGGTTTTGCCCGCGCCCACCCGGATGGCTACCTGTACTGCTTTCGCGGCGGATTGCGCTCGCAGATCGTGCAGCAGTGGCTGAACGACGATGCCGGCATTGCCTGTCCGCGCGTGGCCGGCGGCTTCAAGGCGATGCGCACCTTCCTGATCGAGACCCTCGATGCGGCCGCGGCGAACTGCGGCCYGCTGATGCTTGGCGGCCTCGCCGGCAGCGGCAAGACCGAACTGATCGCGGATCTGGTCGCCGGGGAGGGCGCCGCCATCGATCTGGAAGGGCATGCCCGGCATCGTGGATCGAGCTTCGGCCGGCGGGCCGTGGCGCAGCCCACGCAGATCGATTTCGAGAATGGCATGGCGATCGATCTGTTGCGCCGCCGTGCGGCCGGGCACCCGGCCCTGGTGGTGGAAGACGAAGGGCGTTATATCGGCAGGCGCACCTTGCCGCTGCCTTTCTATCTCGCCATGCAGGCGGCCCCGTTGGTCTGGCTGGAGGAGCCATTCGAGGCGCGCGTGAGCCGGGTGCTCGACGACTATGTGCTCGGCCTGTCCGGCGAGTTCATGGCGGCATTTGGCGGGCAGGCCGGGTTCGCGGCCTACGCCGCGCGCCTGCGCGAGGCCATGGCAGCGATTGCCGGGCGCCTTGGCGGGGTACGCTACGCGAGGCTGTCGGCATTGCTGGATCAGGCACTGGCGCGCCAGGAGGGCAGCGGAGAAACCGACATGCACCGGGCCTGGATCGCCGTGCTGCTAAGCCAGTACTACGACCCGATGTATGCCTACCAGCGCGAGCAGCGCGAGGCCAGGATCGTGTTCCGCGGCGCGCGCCCGGCCGTGCTGGCCTACCTGCGCGAACACACGCGCGCCTGAAACGGTGGCGCAAGCCTGTTGCGTCGGCCCTTGACGGGAGGCATCGGGATCGGCATCAGGCGCCTGGGTGGCCATCATGGCCGCCACCGCAGACCTCGCAGTCCGGCGCGCGGCCGAGCCGCATGGTAGTCCATTCCATGCCGAGCGCATCGACCATCAGCAGGCGCCCGGCGAGGCTGGTGCCAACCCCCATCAGGAGCTTGAGCGCTTCGGCCGCCTGCACGGTGCCGACCATGCCCACCAGCGGCGCGAATACGCCCATGGTGGCGCAGGCGACTTCCTGCGCGGGCTGCGACGGGGGAAACAGGCAGGCRTAGCACGGTGCGTCCGGCTGGCGGTGGTCGAACACGCTGACCTGCCCGTCGAAGCGCAGCGCCGCCCCCGAAACCAGCGGCACGCGGTGCTGCACGCAGGCGCGATTGACCGCCTGGCGCGTGGCGAAATTGTCGCAGCAGTCGAGTACCACGTCGGCATCGGCGACCAGTTGCGCCAGCTGATCGGGGCCCACGCGCGCGGCAACCAGCCGTACGTCGAGGTCCGGGTTGATGCGCAGCATGCCTTCGCGCGCGGACTCCACCTTGGGCCGGCCGACGTTGGCGGTGGTGTGGATCACCTGGCGCTGCAGGTTGGTGAGGTCTACCACGTCGTCGTCGACCACCGTGATGGTGCCGACCCCGGCCGATGCGAGGTAGGGCAGTGCGGCCGCGCCCAGCCCGCCGGCGCCGATCACCAGCGCACGGCCGGCCAGCAGGCGGCCTTGACCTTCAATGCCGAGTTCGTCGAGCAGGATATGCCGCGAGTAGCGCAGCAGTTGATCGTCGTTCATGCGGTGCCATGCAAAAGCGGCCCCGCAGGGCCGCCTTTATTCGAGAGGAGTTCAGGGAGCCTTGCCGGTCGGCGTGCCCAGCGGCGTTCCCATCGGGGCGCTTGCCGGTGGTGCGCTTGCCGGGGTCTTGCCGGCCGGGGCGGCGGGCTTGGCCGGGCTTGCGCTCTTGGCGGGCTTGGCCGGCTTGTCCGAGGTCGCGACGGCTTCGAGCTTGGACTTGGAGCGCTTGACCGGCTGGCCTTCGAGCTGCGCGATGGCCTGTTGCAGCATGAAGTCATCCGCCGAGCCGAACTCGATGGGCTTCTTCTTGCGTTCCTTCTCGCGCTCTTCCGGTGTCTTCTTGGCGTTCTCTTCCTCGAGCCGGCGCAGCTCTTCCACGCGTCGCTGCTCGCGCTCGTTCATCTCCGGCTCTTCCGATTCCTGCTTGTTGTGCAGGTGGCGCTCGGTGTCGATCTCGCGCGTGATCAGCGCGTCGTCGGGATCGCCCTCGGGATTCTGGTCGACCGGGATGTCCGGGCGGATGCCCTTGGCCTGGATCGACTTGCCGGTCGGCGTGTAGTAGTAAGCGATGGTCAGCTTGATGCCGGTCTCGTTGGTCAGCGGGCGCACGGTCTGCACCGAGCCCTTGCCGAAGGTGGTCTTGCCCATGATCAGCGCGCGCTTGTGATCCTGCAGCGCACCGGCCACGATCTCCGACGCCGAGGCCGAGTAGGCGTTGGTCAGCACCACCATGGGGATCTTCTTGTACAGCGCCGGCAGGCTCTTGAGCGGGTCATCCTCGATCGACGACAGCCGGTAGTTGTTGAAGGTCGTCTTGTAGACGCGCTTGGCGTCCGGCACCTGGCCGTTGGTCGAGACTACGGTCACGTCGTCGGGCAGGAAGGCCGCGGCCACGCCCACGGCGCCCTGCAGCACGCCGCCGCCGTTGTTGCGCAGGTCGAGGATCACGCCCTTGAGGTTGGGATTCTTCTTGGCCAGATCATCGAGCTTCTTGCCCAGGTCGGCCACGGTCCGTTCCTGGAAGCTGGTCAGGCGCACCCAGGCGAGGCGGTCGTTGTCGATCAGCTTGGCCTTGACCGACTGCACGCGGATCTCGGCACGCGTGATCGAGACCGGGAAGGTGCGTTCGTCGCTCTTGCGGTAGATGGTCAGCGTGACCTTGGTGCCCGGCTCGCCGCGCATGCGCTTGACCGCCTGTTCCAGCGGCAGGCCGCGCACGGGCTTGTCGTCGATGCGGGTGATCAGGTCGCCGGGCTGGATGCCGGCGCGGAAGGCGGGGGTGTCCTCGATCGGGTTGATCACCTTGACCAGCCCTTCTTCCTGCGAGATCTCGATGCCRAGGCCGGCGAAGCGGCCGCGCGTGCCTTCCTGCAGTTCCTTGAAATCCTTCTCGTCCAGGTAGGCCGAATGCGGGTCGAGGCTGGCGACCATGCCCTTGATGGCTTCGGTCAGCAGCTTCTTGTCGTCGACCGGCTCTACGTACTCGCGCTTGATCTGGCCGAAGATGTCCGCCATCAGGCGCAACTGCTCCAGCGGCAGCGGCCCGGACGAATTCTGCGCCGTGGCCGAGAGCTGCAGCGTGGCCAGCACGCCGGCAACGAGTCCGGCAGAAACAAGACTGATGTTCTTGAGCGTCTTACGCATGAGGGCTGCCTGAACGTGTGAGGATTATGCTATGTCGGAGCCGGCCTGGTGCGTCACACCGGCCGGTTTTGTCCGACAGTATAAGAGGGAGCGGAAAAAAAGGTCTGTTCCGCTGCCGGCAACGGCCGGGCGGCACGCGGAGGCGCGCGCCCGGCCCTTGCCTCAGCGTGCCTTGCCCTGGTTGGCCACGGCGGCCAGCGAGGCGGCGAGCGCTTCCTGGTCGCCCAGGTAGTAATGACGCAGCGGGCGCAGCTCGGCGTCCAGCTCGTACACGAGCGGGGTGCCATTGGGGATATTGATGCCAACGATGTCGTCATCCGAGATCTGGTCCAGGTACTTCACCAGCGCGCGAATGCTGTTGCCATGGGCGGCTATCACCACGCGCTTCCCCGATTTGATGTCGGGTGCGATGGATTCGTTCCATAGCGGCAGCACGCGGGCCACCGTATCCTTGAGGCATTCGGTGAGCGGGATCTCGTTGCGCGGCACGCTGGCGTAGCGCGGGTCGTCGTACGCGACGCGCGGATCGTCCTGTTCCAGCGCCGGCGGCGGGGTGTCGTAGCTGCGGCGCCATACCAGAACCTGCTCGTCGCCGAACTTGGCCGCGGTTTCCGCCTTGTTGAGGCCGGACAGCGCGCCATAGTGCCGCTCGTTCAGGCGCCATTCGTTCCGCACCGGGATCCACATCTGGTCCATTTCGTCCTGCACGTGCCACAGCGTGCGGATGGCGCGCTTGAGGACCGAGGTATAGGCTACGTCGAAGGCGAAGCCCGCCTCGCGCAGCAGCTTGCCGCCCAGCTTGGCCTGGGCCACGCCGGTGTCGGTCAGGTCGACGTCGACCCAGCCGGTGAAGCGGTTTTCGAGATTCCAGGTGGATTCGCCGTGGCGAATGAGAACGAGTTTGTACATGCTGCTTCCAAAGCGTGAGAAACCTGTGCGCGCCGTGCCACTTGCGCCTTCATGTGTCAAGTAGGAGACAATGGCGGTCGCGGGCGCTAAACCGTCTATTTTATAATGCCGCCGACTCAACCCACCGGAATGCCAACGTGAATTTCTTCGCCGACTACAACAACCTTGCCTTGATCGCCATTGCCGTGGTGTCGGGCGGCCTGCTGGCCTGGCCCGCCATCTCGCGCGGCACCTCCGGCAAATCCGTCAATCCGGCCAGCGCCACGCAGATGATCAACAAGCGCAATGCGGTGGTCGTGGATATCCGGGAAGCCACCGAATATGCCAAGGGGCACCTGCCGCAGGCCAAGAGTGCGCCACTTGCCGACCTGGCCAACCGCGCCGCCGGCCTTGCAAAGGACAAGTCCGTCCCCATCATCGTCGTGTGCCAGACTGGCCAGCGTTCGGGCAAGGGGCAAGCAGTCCTGAAGGAAGCCGGTTACAGTGAGATCTATTCGCTCGAAGGCGGCCTGGCCGCGTGGCAGCAAGCCGGCTTGCCGGTGGTCAAGTAAAACGCGCGCCGGGCGCAGCAAAGGGCGCGGCAGCGTACCTGACCGGCCACCTGCCGGCCGCCCCGAGCCAAGCCAAAGCCAAGTTTCAAAGGAGAACCGCATGGCCCGCGTTGTGATGTACAGCACGGTAGTTTGTCCGTATTGCCAGATGGCCGAGCGCCTTCTGAAGGCCAAGGGCGTGGATGCGATCGAGAAGATCCTGATCGACCGCGAGCCCGGACGGCGCGAAGAAATGATGAGCCGCACAGGGCGCCGCACGGTGCCGCAGATCTATATCGACGAAACCCACGTGGGCGGTTTCGACGATCTCTCCGCACTCGACCGCCAGGGCGGATTGACGCCGCTGCTGGCGGCCTGAGGCAAATTCCTAGCCGCGACGCGGGTGAATTCGCCACCCGCGTCATGTACCATATGCGTTTTCCAACCGGGTGCCTGCCCGGGTCGCCAGCCTGGGCCATTGCCGCCCGCAGCGCTTGCGGCCTGGGTATCTGGCGTCCAATGCCCATTCCCGGAAGCCTTTCATGAGCGACGAGCAAAACAATCAGCAGGAAGACCAGCCGTTCTTCAATATCCAGCGTGTGTACCTGAAGGACATGTCGCTCGAACAGCCGAATTCGCCCGGCATCTTCCTCGAGACGGAAGCCCCGGCCGTGGAAGTGCAGGTGAACGTGGGCGCCTCGCAACTGCAGGAAGGCATCTTCGAAGTGGTGGTGACGGGTACCGTGACCACCAAGGTGCAGGACAAGGTCGCCTTCCTGGTCGAAGCGCACCAGGCCGGCATCTTCGATATCCGCAACGTGCCGGTGGAGCAGCTCGACCCGCTGCTGGGCATTGCGTGCCCGACCATCCTCTACCCGTATCTGCGCGGCAATATCGCCGACGTGATCACGCGCGCCGGTTTCCAGGCCATCCACCTGTCGGAAATCAATTTCCAGGCACTGTACGAGCAACGCCTGCAGGCTGCGATGCAGGAAGCCGAAGCCGCCCAGGGCGGCAACAGCGGCATCGTGATGCCCGACGGCAGCCAGGCCCGCCACTGATCCACGGATCCTGGCGCGGTATGCAGTAAAGACGGGGCCACGTGCCCCGTTTTGTCATTCCGGCCCGCCCATGTGCGACGCAAGCGGCCGGCGGCCGAGCGTCCAGGCCACCAAACGAGCGAGGCAAACCGTCATGAAAATCACTGTCTTCGGAGCCGGCGCCTGGGGCACCGCGCTGGCCAGCCATGCCGCCGCGGCCCACGAGGTGGTGCTGTGGGGGCGCGATGCCGCCGAGCTGGCGGCGATCGGCGCCGCCGGTGTCAACGCCACCTACCTGCCTGGCGTGGCGCTTTCGGAAAAGCTCGCCTTCGAGGCCGATTTCGAGCGGGCCGCGGCGCACGTCGATGCCGATCCCGATGGCCTCGTGATCGTGGCCACGCCGGTCTCCGGCTTGCGCGAGATGACACGCCGGCTGGCCACGCGCAGCAACGGCGGCCTGCGCATGCTGTGGCTGTGCAAGGGCTTCGAAGCCGGCACCAACGCCCTCCCGCATCAGATGGTGCGGGAGGAGCTGGATGCCGCCGGCCGCCTCGACGAAACCTTGTACGGCGTGCTGACCGGACCGAGCTTTGCCCGGGAGGTGGCGCTCGGACTGCCATGCGCGCTGACTGTCGCGGGCACGTCGCCGGTGCTGTCCGAGCTGGCGCAGCAGGGCTTTCATCATCATGCGATGCGCATCTACGGCAGCGATGACCTGGTCGGCGCCGAGGTGGGTGGGGCGGTGAAGAACGTGCTGGCGATCGCCACCGGCGCCAGCGACGGGCTCGGGCTGGGCCTGAACGCGCGCGCCGCGCTGGTGACGCGCGGCCTGGCCGAGATGACGCGCCTCGGGATGGCGCTGGGCGGACGGGTCGAGACCTTCATGGGCCTGGCCGGCATGGGCGATCTGATCCTGACCGCTACCGGCGACCTCTCGCGCAACCGCAAGGTCGGCCAGCAGCTGGCCGAAGGCAAGACGCTCGCACAGATCCTGGCCGACCTGGGCCATGTGGCCGAAGGCGTGCGCTGCGCCCAGGCGGTGGCGGCGCTGGCCGCGGCACAGGGTGTCGAGATGCCGATCACGCGCGCGGTCTGCGCCGTGCTGTTCGAAGGCCTGCCTGTCGCCGATGCGGTGGCGCGCCTGCTGCAACGCGATGCCCGGGACGAGTGAGCGCACGAGTGAGCGCGCCTCGCGTCTTCCCGTTTTTCGCAATGACCAATGATTCCCGCGGCGCCACGGATGCCGTGCCGCCATCGCTCCGCCCCATGCCCCCAGACTCCATTGCGGCCCGCCGCCGCGTCCTGATCGCCCTTGCCGCCAGCGCTGTGCCCGGCGCATTGCTGGCTTCGCCTGCCGCCGGGCAATCCTGGCCGGTACGCCCGATCCGCATGGTGGTGCCGTTTCCGGCCGGTTCCTCGCCGGACCTGATCGCACGCCTGCTTACCGAGAAGCTGTCGGTGTCGCTCGGCCAGCCCGTGGTGGTGGAAAACCGCCCCGGGGCCGGCGGCAATATCGGCACCGGCCTGGTGGCGCGCGCCGCGCCCGACGGCTACACCCTGCTGCTCACCATCAACGGGCCGCTGGTCACCGCGCCGACGCTGTCGCGCCACCTTGGCTACGATCCCGTGCGCCAGCTCGCGCCGGTATCGCTGGTGGCGACTTCGCCCAATGTGCTGGTGGTGGACGCGCGCCTGCCGGTGCACGACGTGGGCGAGTTCGTGGCGCTGGCCCGCGCGCGGCCCGGTGTGCTGAACTACGGCTCGGTGGGCAACGGCAGCGCCGCGCACCTGGCCATGGAGCAGCTCAAGGCGATGGCGAAGATCGACCTCGCCCATATTCCCTACCCGGGCTTTGCGCAGATCACCACGGCCATGGTCGGTGGCCAGGTGCAGGCCGGCTTCATGGTGCCGGCGATCGCCATGCCGCTGGTCGCCGCCGGCAAGCTGCGCATCATCGCGGTCACTACCAGCGGGCGCACCGGCCTGCTGCCCAACGTGCCCACCGTGGCCGAGTCCGGCTATCCGGGCTTCGAGGCGATTTCCTGGCAGGCCGTGCTGGCGCCGGCCGGCACGCCGGCACCGGTGATCGACCGGCTCTACCGCGAACTGGTGGCCATCATCGGCAGCGAGGACGTGCGCGCCAAGATGCGCGCGCAGTATTTCGTGCCGGCAGGCACGGCGCCGCAATCGCTGCGCCAGACCATGGCGAGCGAGAAGGCGCGCTGGGACAAGGTGATCCGGATCGCCGGCGTCGAGCCGGAATAGGCGGGAGAGCGCTCAGGCGCCGCCGGCGAAGCCGTTTTGCCGCCACGCTTCGAACACCACGACCGCCACGGTATTGGAGAGATTGAGGCTACGGTTGTCGGGCCGCATCGGCAGGCGGATGCGCTGCGCGGCGGGAAACCATTCGCGCCGCTCGGGCGCCAGGCCGCGCGTCTCCGATCCGAACACGAACCAGTCGCCGGGCCGGAAGCCGACCTGCCCGAACGGCGTCGAGCCGTGCGTGGTGAGGGCGAACATGCGGGCCGGATCGGGCTGCTCACTGGCCATCAGTGCGTCCCAGTTTTCATGCACGCGCATGCTGGCGTACTCGTGGTAGTCCAGGCCCGCGCGGCGCATGCGCGCATCCTCGAGCGGAAAGCCAAGCGGCTTGACGAGATGCAGCCGCGCGCCGGTATTGGCGCACAGGCGGATCACATTGCCGGTGTTCGGCGGGATTTCTGGTTCGACCAGGACGACATTGAACATGGTGTCGGGCGGGCCTCGCGGCGCCGCAGCCATAAAACGCTGCGCAGCTTACCCCGGGCAAGGGGCGCATGTCACGCTAGCGCGGGCTAGGGCGTGCGCAGGGCAACGAACAATGTGACGCGCGCCGCGCCATGGGCTTTCAATATGCGCGCCGCTTCGCCCAGGGTGGCGCCGCTGGTCATCACATCGTCGACCAGCCCCACATGCAGGCCCGTGATATCGCTGCCCGGCGCCAGCCCGAAGGCGCCCTGCAAGTTCGCCTGGCGCGCGGACAGGTCCAGCGAAGCCTGGGCCGGCGTATCGCGCAGGCGGGCCAGCAGCGTAGGCGAGGCGCGCGCACCCAGGAGGCGTGCCAGCGGCCTGGCGATTTCCCAGGACTGATTGAATCCGCGCACCGCGAGGCGCTGTGCGGAGAGCGGGACCGGCGCGAGCAAGGCGGGGCGGGCGGTGCTCGCTGGCGGCCTCGCGGCTTGCCAGCGGCGCGCCAGTTCCGTCGCCAGCCAGTCCGCCAGCGGCAGCGCGCCGCCGAACTTGAGGGCCAGCACCAGGCCATCCTGCGGGCTCGCGTAGTCGCCCAGGACGACCGCGGCGTCGAATGCGGGAGGCTCGAGCCGGCAGGGGTTGCAACGCGAGGTGCCGCGCGCGGCGGGGCGGGCGCAGCAAGCGCAACGTGGCACCGGCGCGAGCAGTTCGCCGGCGCAACCGGCGCACACGGCGTCTTCCTGCACTTCGCCGCACAATGCGCACGCCGACGGCAGCATGATTCGCCACAATCGCCGGGCATGGCGGCGCAGCCTGCCTGCCGCGCCGGCGCCGCCGGCAGCCATCGCGGCAGGCGCGTATACTTGCGGTCCGGCCGCCGTGCCCGCTGGCGCGCACGCCGTATTCCGCCCGGGCGCCTGCGTCCGGCCGTGCTCCTCATCCTCCTGCTGCCCCGCTTGCCCGTGTCCCTGCATGACGCCGACTCCCCCGATGCCTATTTGCCGCCTGCGCGGCTGACCCGCCTGGCCTTCGACCGGCGCAGCGCCGGCTTCGGCCAGCTGGATTTCCTGCTGGGCGAGATCAGCCAGCGCATGCAGGAGCGCATGCAGATGATCCGGCTCTCGCCCGTGCGCGCGCTCGATATCGGCTGCGGCCATGGGCGCGGGCTGGCGGCGTTGCGCGCGCAGTATCCGGATGCGCAGATCGCCGGGCTGGATATCTCGGGCGCCATGTTGCGCGAGGCGGCCCAGCGCGACCCCCAGCGCCAGGCCGGCTGGCTGGGACGCATGCTGGGCAAGCGCCCGATCTTCGACCTGGTGCAGGGCGATCTTGCCACATTGCCATTCGCGCCCGCCAGCTTCGACCTGCTCTGGTCCAACCTTGCGCTGCACTGGCATCCAGAGCCGCATAGGGTATTTCCCGAGTGGCATCGTGTCGCACGCAACGACGGCCTGGTGCTGTTCTCGCTGTTCGGGCCCGATACGCTGGCCGAGCTGCGCGACGCCTTTGCGCATGTGGATAGCGGTACGCACTCGCTGCGTTTCGTCGACATGCACGATATCGGCGACATGCTGGTTCATAGCGGATGGTCCACGCCGGTGATGGACATGGAAACCATCACGGTTACCTACGAGTCGCCGCTTACCTTGCTGCGCGAAGTGCAGGCCTTTGGTGGCCTGCGCCTGCCCGCATCGCCAAGCCGGGGCTTGCGCGGACGGCGCTGGCTCGATGCGCTGCTGGCCGCGCTCGAGCGCCATCGCAACGCCGACGGGCTGATCCCGCTCACCTTCGAAATCGTCTACGGCCATGCGTGGAAACTGGCGCCGCGCGGCAAGCAGGACGTCGATGAACTGGGCCACGCGGTGGTGCCGATCGACAAGATCGGGCGCGCGCGGCCGCGTCGCTAGCGTGGCGCAATGGTCCTGCTGGCGTGTCCGCCTACTCCATCGCATGCACCGCACCGATGCACAGAAACGTGTCGCGCGCCAGCCCCGCCGTCAAGGGACGGCCTTGTTCGAGTAGGCGAAGCGCCCTATAATGCGCCAGTTTGTCGCAGTGGTTCCCCTGGCACATGTGCCCCGGAATCGCACTAAGTCAGTGCGGCCCAGGCGATCGTCCCAGGTGTGCATCCTATGCAGAGTGGTTGGCGATGCAAGACTTGGGTATCGCATTCCAGACGGCGCAAGACGGGTCCGGCGGTGGTTCCGGTGGATCCGGCGCGCCGGACAAAGACTGGCTGATGAAGCGGAACTGTTCGCTTTCTCCACGCCAGGTCGGCTGGTTCTACCTCTCAATCGTCTGTGTTTCGCTCGCCATCGCACTGTTCTTCGCGTGGCGAGGGTCGTGGCTCGTGCTGCCYTTTGCCGGGCTGGACCTGCTGGGGCTCGGTATCGCGTTGTTGGTCTACGCGCGGCATGCGGCTGACTACGAACGCGTCAGCCTGGCAGACGGCCTGCTGGTGGTCGAGGCCGTCAGCGCCGGGCAGGTGACGCGGCATGAATTCAACCCGCTCTGGGTGCGGGTCGAACTGGGTGAATCATTACGGGCGCTGGTGCAGTTGCGCTCGGGTAAGTGCGCTGTGCAGGTGGGGTGTTTTCTGGACCCGTACAAGCGGCGAAAGTTCGCGCAGGAGCTCGTTTCTGCCCTGCGCTGTCTCTGAACTGGGGCGGCGACGGTCAGGCGGGCTGACAGATTTGAATCTGTAAATTGGGTAGATAACAAATGAAAATGTGGAAGAAGGCATCCGCAGCGTGTCTAACGGGCGCGTCCCTGCTCGTTAGCCAGGCAGCTCTGGCAGTGGAAGACATGCCGGGCGGTCCAGCCGTGCGCCAGCTCAATCTGACCGAACCCGTTACCAAGATCGCCGAACAGATTCACTGGCTGAACTGGATGATGCTGATCATCTGCACGGTGATCTTCGTCGGCGTGTTCGGGGTGATGTTCTATTCCGTGTTCAAGCACCGCAAGTCCAAGGGTGCGAAGTCTGCCTCCTTCCATGAAAGCATCACCGTCGAGGTGATCTGGACCATCATCCCCTTCCTGATCGTCATCGGCATGGCCCTGCCCGCCACCAAGACGGTCGTGGCGATGAAGGACACCACCAATTCCGACATCACCATCAAGGCCACCGGCTACCAGTGGAAGTGGGGCTATGACTACCTGAAGGGCGAAGGCGAGGGCATTTCCTTCGTCTCCACGCTGACCACGCCGCGCGAGCAGATCAACAACGAGGCACCGAAGTCGAACACCTACCTGATGGAGGTGGACAACGAGATGGTGGTGCCCGTCAACAAGAAGATCCGTGTCGTCACCACCGCCAACGATGTGATCCACGCGTGGATGATCCCGGCTTTCGGCGTGAAGCAGGATGCGATCCCCGGCTTCGTGCGCGATGCCTGGTTCAAGGCCGAGAAGGTCGGCGTGTATCGCGGCCAGTGCGCCGAGCTGTGCGGCAAGGAACACGCGTTCATGCCGATCGTCGTGCGCGTGGTGTCCGACGCCGACTACGCCAAGTGGGTCGAGGGCAAGAAGAAGGAACTCGCCGCCAAGGCCGACGACCCCAACAAGACCTGGACGCTCGAGGAGCTCAAGGCGCGCGGCGAGAAGGTCTACACGGCCAACTGCGCGGTCTGCCACCAGCCGAACGGCAAGGGCGGCGGCGCGTTCCCGGCGCTGGACGGCTCCAAGGTCGTCAACGGCCCGAAGGCTGGCCAGATGCACATCCTGCTCGAAGGCAAGGGTGCCATGCCGGTCTGGAAGCATCTCTCCGATACCGAACTCGCTGCCGTCATGACCTATACCCGCAACAACTGGGGTAACAAGACTGGCGAAGTGATTCAACCGAGCGATTTCGTGAACGCCCGTGCGGGCAAGTTCCCGGAAGGCGGCGGCGCCGCCGGCGGCGATGCCGCTCCCAAGGCGGAAGACAAGCCCGCCGCCAAGCAGGCCAGCGTTGCGGGCGACCGCGCGGCAGGCTGATCAGGATTACAGGAGTTTTTCGCGATGAGTACTGCTACCCCGGACGCGCTTGCGCACCCGCACGATCATGCGCACGACCACGCGCACGATGAGCATCACGATCATCCGCACGGCTGGCGGCGCTGGCTGTTCGCCACCAACCACAAGGACATCGGCACGCTGTACCTGCTGTTCTCCTTCACCATGCTGCTGTCGGGCGGCGTGCTGGCGCTGCTGATCCGCCTCGAGCTGTTCGAGCCGGGCCTGCAGTTCTTCCGCCCCGAACTGTTCAACCAGTTCACCACCATGCACGGCCTGATCATGGTGTTCGGCGCGATCATGCCGGCCTTCGTGGGCTTCGCCAACTGGATGATTCCGCTGCAGATCGGCGCGTCCGACATGGCGTTCGCGCGCATGAACAACTTCAGCTTCTGGCTGATGCCGCCGGCGGCGCTGCTGCTGGTGCTGTCGTTCTTCGCGCCGGGCGGCGCCACCGCCGCCGGCTGGACCCTGTACGCGCCGCTGTCGGTGCAGATGGGCCCGGGCATGGACATGGCCATCTTCGCCATGCACATCATGGGCGCGTCGTCGATCATGGGCTCGATCAACATCATCGTGACGGTGCTCAACATGCGCGCGCCCGGCATGACGCTGATGAAGATGCCGATGTTCTGCTGGACCTGGCTGATCACCGCCTACCTGCTGATCGCCGTGATGCCCGTGCTGGCCGGCGCCATCACCATGGTGCTGACCGACCGCCACTTCGGCACGAGCTTCTTCTCGGCCGCGGGCGGCGGCGATCCGGTGATGTACCAGCATATCTTCTGGTTCTTCGGCCACCCCGAGGTCTACATCATGATCTTGCCGGCGTTCGGGATCGTCTCGCACGTCGTGCCGACCTTCGCCCGCAAGCGCCTGTTCGGCTACAGCTCGATGGTGTACGCCACCGCCTCGATCGCCATCCTGTCGTTCATCGTGTGGGCGCACCACATGTTCACGACCGGCATGCCGGTGACCGGCCAGCTGTTCTTCATGTACGCGACGATGCTGATTGCGGTGCCGACGGCCGTGAAGATCTTCAACTGGATCGCTACCATGTGGCGCGGCTCGATGACCTTCGAGACCCCGATGCTGTTCGCGATCGGCTTCATCTTCGTGTTCACCATCGGTGGCTTCACCGGCCTGATGCCGGCCGTGGCCCCGATCGACATCCAGTTGCAGGACACCTACTTCATCGTGGCCCACTTCCACTACGTGCTGGTGGCGGGCTCGCTGTTCGCGATGTTCTCGGGCTTCTACTACTGGGGTCCGAAGTGGAGCGGTTTCATGTACAACGAAACCCGCGGGCAGATCCACTTCTGGGGTTCGATGATCTTCTTCAACGTGACCTTCTTCCCGATGCACTTCCTGGGCCTGGCCGGCATGCCGCGTCGCTATGCCGACTACCCGACCCAGTTCGCGGATTTCAACGCGATCGCATCGATCGGTGCGCTGGGCTTCGGGCTGATGCAGGTGTATTTCTTCTTCTTCGTCGTGCTGCCGTCGTATCGCGGTGGCCAGAAGGCAGCGGACAAGCCCTGGGATGGCGCCGAAGGCCTGGAGTGGACCGTGCCGTCGCCGGCCCCGTTCCACACCTTTGAAGTGCCGCCGCACGTCAGGTAAGACGCAACCGGGCAAGGAAGGATGGGCATGCCCGTCCTTCCGCGTCCAGCAAGCAGGGTGTCATGCAGGATCCAAACAAAAGTCCATCGCAGCCAGACCGCAAGGCCGCCAACCGCCGTCTCGGTCTGATCCTCTTTTCGATCGTGATGGTTTTCTTTTTGGGTTTCTTCGCCAAGATGATTCTTCTGGGCTGAAGCTGCAGGGTATTGGAATGAGCACGAACCAGCAGTCACAAGACACCACCGACAGGCGCTTCAACCGCGGCATGATGCTGCGGCTGCTGGTGGTGGTGGCGCTGATGTTCTCGTTCGGCTATGCGCTGGTGCCGCTGTACAAGAAGATCTGCGAGATCACCGGCCTCAATGTGGTGACCACGCGCGATCTGTATGGCGGCCAGGTCAAGAACACGCAGGTGGACAAGAGCCGCACCATCACGGTCGAGTTCGATTCCAACGCGCGCGGCCCCTTCGCATTCCGGCCGGTGAAGAACACCATGGAAGTGCATCCGGGCGAGATGGCCACCATCGTCTACGAGGTGGCGAACGGGCAGTCGCGCGACATCTCGGCGCAGGCGATCCCGAGCTACCTGCCCAAGCTGGCCACGCAGTATTTCAAGAAGATCGAGTGCTTCTGCTTCAAGCAGCAGACGCTCAAGGCAAAGGAAGCACGCGAGATGCCGGTGGTGTTCGTGATCGATCCGGACCTGCCGAAAGACGTGAAGAACATTACGCTGTCCTATACCTTCTTCGAGATCGGTTCGCCGGTGGCGCAGGTGCCGCAGGGCGATCTGGAGACCCCGGCCGGGGCAGGCAAGGGCATTTGAGCAGCGGCCGGCATCGCCGGCCGAGGTCGAGGCAGTAGTGGGAGTAGCCGTGGAAGAGATGAAGGACGCGGTCAAGCGCAAGCTGTCCTTTGCGCAGACCCTGCGCGCGGTGTTCTGGTCGTTCATCGGCCTGCGCAAGGGCAGCGAGCATGAGCGCGACATGGCACAGCTCAATCCGGTCCATGTGATCATCGCCGGCCTGATCGGGGTAGCCATCCTGATCGCGGTGCTGATTACCGTCGTGCGCGTCGTGGTAGGGTGAGGCCGCGCAGTCCGGGTACGGCGCAGGGCAGGTAACAGGTAACAGGTACAAGCAGGCAAAAGCATGCCGCCGGCCAGCAGTCGGGGCCGGATGTGCGGATAACGATTACTGAATCAAGACTCTGAGCTGGAGAAAAAAGAATGAGTGCGAATCGCGCCAACGCTCCGTACTACTTCGTACCGGGCCCATCGCGCCATCCGATCACGGCAAGCTTCGGCCTGCTGCTGACGGCCGGCGGGGCTGCCGGCTGGGTAAACGGGCAACCCTGGGGACCGTACGTCTGCGGCCTCGGCCTGCTGTGGTTCCTGTTCGTGCTCAAGAGCTGGTTCGCCGAAGCCATCAGCGAATCCGAGACCGGCAAGTACGGCAAGAACATCGACCTGTCGTTCCGCTGGTCGATGGGCTGGTTCATCTTTTCCGAAGTGATGTTCTTCGCGGCGTTCTTCGGTGCGCTGTTCTATGCCCGGAACATCGCCATGCCATGGCTGGGCGACCTGAACAACAAGATCCTGTGGCCCGACTTCGCCGCGGTGTGGCCCAATGCCGGCCCGGCCGGCGTGGTGGAACGCTTCCAGACCATGGGCCCGTGGCCGATCCCCACGATCAACACGGCACTGCTGCTGATGTCCGGCGTGACGCTGACCTGGGCGCACCACGCGCTGCTGGCCAACAAGCGCAGCCAGCTGATCCAGGGCCTGGTGCTGACCATCCTGCTGGGCGCGGTCTTCATGTGCTTCCAGGTGTTTGAGTACCACCATGCGTACTCGGAGCTGAATCTCAAGCTGACCTCGGGCATCTACGGCTCCACCTTCTTCCTGCTGACCGGCTTCCACGGCTTCCACGTGACCATGGGCGCGATCATGCTGACGGTGGTGCTGGTGCGCGTGCTGAAGGGGCACTTCACCCCCGACCATCACTTCGCCTTCGAAGGCGCCGCCTGGTACTGGCACTTCGTCGACGTGGTGTGGCTGTTCCTCTACATCGTGGTGTACTGGCTGTAAGACACCCGGCTGCGGTGCCCGCCGGCCCGGCCGGCGGCATCGCGGGGAGGCACCCTCCCCGTGCAGAACAACAAAAAACAAGCGCCGCAGGAGTCTAGCCAGCCTGCGGCGCTTGTTTTTTTGGTCTGGTCACCGGTTCGCTTGCCGGAGTCCACGGCTTCACGGCCCCATGCGGATGCCCGTGCTCTGAATCCAGCCCATCCAGTGCGAGAACAGGATGAAGAGGAACAGCGCCACGGAAAAGCCGACCCGGAACATCAGCGAGCGCATCATGTTCGGCGTCCTGCCGCGGTCGCGCATCATGAAGAACAGGGCCGAGGCCAGGCTGCCGATGATGAGGATGAACGCGATGATGATGACAATGCGCATGGAAAGCCCGCGCGCGCGGGATCGGCTGGAGAGGAGCTGCCATTATCGCACCGGCGCGCCGTTCCCGGCACACGGGAGCCGCCGGTGAAGCCGTGGCGCGCCCTGAGTCCGGTCCCGGCCATTGCCGCGCTGGTGGTGATCGCCGTCACCTGCGCGCTGGGCAACTGGCAGCTCAACCGCGCCCATGAGAAACTCGCGCGTGCCGCGCGCCAGCAGGCGCTGGCTGCCGAGCCGCCGCTACAAGTCGGGCAGGCGCTGATCGCGGGCCCGGTGGCCGAGCGGCGTGTGCATGTGCGCGGCCGCTTCGACGCGGCGCACACCGTCTTGCTGGACAACCGGCCGCACGGAAACGGCACCGACAGCCGCGCCGGCTTCATGGTCCTGACGCCGCTGCGCGTGGTGGACGGCGATCCTGCCGCACCGGCGCTCCTGGTCTTGCGAGGCTGGCTGCCGCGCGATGCGCAGGAACGCACGCGTATCGCGCCGTTCCCCACGCCCGAGGCCGAGGTGGAGCTGGACGGTACCGCGCTGGAAACGGTGCCCAGGGTGTTCAGCCTGGGCCGGGACGCGGGCTCGGAAGCCGGGCAGAAGATCCGCCAGAATGTGGATATTGCGGCGTTTGCCAGGGAACTGGGCGTACCCCTGCAGCCCTTCGTGCTGGAGCAGCGTAGCGAAAGCGGCGATGGCCTGGCGCGCGACTGGGCCCCGGCCGATACGGGCGCCGACCGGCATTACGGCTATGCCTTCCAGTGGTTCGGGCTGGCCGCCCTGACGCTGGTGCTGCTGGTGGCGCTGAGCTGGCGGCGCGCGGCGCGCATGGCGGCCTAGATGGCCCGGGCAAGCCGGGCGGTGGCATGCCGGCGAACCACGGCCGGGCGCGGCGGTCAGACGAGCGCAGCCGGCTCCGATGAAAGACGACGAGACAGAGAGACAGACGAAACGTGATGCAACAACAAGATCCCGCGCCGGCGCAGGCCGCGCGCGCTGCTCCGCAAGACCCGCGCATCGATGCGCGCACCCGCCGCGGCCGCATCCAGATGCTGCTGCTGCTGCTGGTGTGCGCGTCGCCGGTGATCGCTTCCTACCTGACCTACTACGTGTTCAGGCCGGCTGGCGGGACCACCAACTACGGCGCACTCATCGAGCCGCAGCGCCCGATGCCCGCGCTGCAGGTCGCCAACGAGCGCGCCGAGTCCGTGCCGCTGGATAGCTTCAAAGGCAAATGGCTGCTGATCAGTGCCGACGGCGCCGCATGTGATGAAGCCTGCGCGCGCAAGCTGTTCACCATCCGCCAGTTGCGCGCGGRCCAGGGCCAGGATCGCGAGCGCATCGTCCCGGTGTGGCTGGTCAGCGACGACGGCCCCATCGATGCACGCCTTTCCTCGGCCTACAACGAGCCGTATGCCGGCGTGCGCTTCTTGCGTGCCCCTCGCGACACGCTGCAGAAATGGCTGCCGCCCGAGCCTGGTGCGCGCATCGAGGACACGCTCTATCTCGTCGACCCGCTCGGCAACCTGATGATGCGTTTCCCGCGGGATCCGGATCCCAAGAAGATGGCTTCCGACCTCAAGAAACTGCTCAAGTACTCCCGCATCGGGTGATCCCGGCGGATGCCGGCTGATGGCCGACGCCAGAACGGCCCAAGATTAACGACCAACGCGCATGCTGCTCCAACTTGCCATCATCGGCGTCCTGATCGCGCTGTTCCCGCTCAGCTACGTGCTGGTCAAGGGAGACCGCAACAAGTACCGCAAGCTGGTGTGGATCACCGCTTTCCTGACGCTGGACCTGATCATGTTCGGCAGCTTCACGCGGCTGACCGATTCCGGCCTGGGCTGCCCGGACTGGCCTGGCTGCTACGGCCACTCCAACCCGCACGCGGCGAGCGAGCCGATCCGCGCGGCCGAGACGGCGATGCCGAGCGGCCCGGTCTCCGTCACCAAGGCCTGGATCGAGATGATCCACCGCTACTTCGCCATGGCCGTGGGGGTGCTGATCATCACGCTGATGGTGCTGGCGTGGGTCAAGCGGCGCGAACTCAGGCAGTCGCCATGGTTCGCCACCGGCGTGCTGTTGCTGGTTTGCGTGCAAGGCGCGTTCGGCGCTTTTACGGTCACGCTCAAACTGCAGCCCATCATCGTCGTCACGCACCTGATGCTCGGCATGAGCCTGCTGGCGGCGCTGATCTGGCTGGGTTCGCGCAACGACCCGCCATTGGGCGTGGCGCGGGATGCCGGCGCGCTGCGCTGGCCGGCAAGGCTCGCGCTGGCCTTGCTGGTGCTGCAGATCTTCCTGGGCGGCTGGGTGAGCACCAATTACGCGGTGCTGGCCTGCACGGACTTCCCGCTATGCAACGGCCAGCTGGTGCCGGAGATGGACTTCCGCCACGGCTTCACGCTCTGGCGCCAACTCGGCATGACCGCCGACGGCGACTACATCCCGCACTCGGCGCTGGTGGCGATCCACTGGGTGCATCGCGGCTTTGCCTTCGTGGTGCTGGCCTACCTGGCCTGGTTCGGCCTGCGGGCGCGCCGCCTGGGCGGGCTGTCGCGCGGCGCGGGGTGGCTGCTGGCCGTGCTGGCGCTGCAACTGGCCACTGGTCTTTCCAACATCGTCTTCGACTGGCCGCTGGTGGCCGCGGTGGCCCACAACGGCGGCGCGGCGGCGCTTCTGATGCTATTGGTTCGCCTCAACTACAATATAGGGCTCGCGGCCCGCTCCGCTGACATTGCTACTGACGTGCCGGCTGCCGTGCGCGCCACATGAAAGAGAAGAACTCCCCCGTGGTTACTGCTACCCACCCCCATCCTGGCGGACGACTCCGCCACCTGGCCCGGCAATACGCCGCGTTGACCAAGCCACGCGTCACGCAGCTGGCTGTCTTCTGCGCCATCATCGGCATGTTCCTGGCCACGCCGGGCATGGTGCCGTGGTCGGTGCTGATCGGCGGCGCGGCCGGGATCTGGTTGCTGGCGGGTGCCGCTTTCGCCATTAACTGCCTGGTCGAGCAGAAAGTGGATGCGCTGATGCGCCGCACCGCGTGGCGGCCGTCGGCGACCGGCGAGATCACCACGATGCAGACCCTGGTGTTCTCGGCCGTGCTGGGCGGGGCAGGGATGTGGGTACTCCATGTCTTCACCAACGACCTGACCATGTGGCTGACGGTGGCGACCTTCGTCGGCTATGCCGTGGTGTACACCATCCTGCTCAAGCCGGCCACGCCGCAGAACATCGTGATCGGCGGGCTGTCCGGCGCGATGCCGCCGGCGCTGGGCTGGGCGGCCGTGGCSGGYAMSGTGCCCGCCGAAGCCTGGTTCCTGGTGCTGATCATCTTCACCTGGACCCCGCCGCATTTCTGGGCCCTGGCGCTGTACCGCCGCGCCGACTACGCCAAGTCCGGCCTGCCGATGCTGCCGATCACCCATGGCGAGCGCTTCACCCTGCTGCATATCCTGCTGTACACGCTGATCATGATCGCGGCGACGCTGCTGCCCTTCGTGTACGGCATGAGCGGGTACATCTACCTGGCGGCAGCGCTGGTCCTGGGCGGCGGTTTCCTGGCCTATGCCTGGAAGTTGTTCTGCAACTATTCCGATGCGCTGGCCCAGCGCACGTTCCGCTTCTCGATCCTCTACCTGTCGCTGTTGTTCGCGGCGCTGCTGATCGATCACTATTTCAAGTTCCTGCCGCAGTCCTGAGCGATGCCGGGAGCACCCGCGCGGTTGCGGCATCTTGTCGCGGCCCCGGCGCGGGGCGGTGCCGATCGGCGATACTGCATCTATCTGCCAATGTGACCAGGCCGCCGTCCGCCTCCATCCGGCTTTCCGGGGCGCCCGGGCCGGCCTGTCCGCCAATCAAGCCGCCAATCAAGCGAATCGCATGCCAAGCCGTCTCTTTCCGGGTTCTTCGTCCAGCTTTGCGCTGTTCCGCCGCTTCTGCCTGCTGGCGCTGTGCTCGCTGCTGCTTGCCGCCTGCGGCCAGCAGCGCGCCTCGTTCAAGAATGTCGACATCAGCGGCGGCAGCGAATTCGGCAAGGATTTCGTCCTCACCGACCACAACGGCAAAGTGCGCTCGATTGCCGACTTCAAGGGCAAGGCCGTGGTGATGTTCTTCGGCTATACGCACTGCCCCGATGTCTGTCCCACCACCATGGCCGAGCTGAAGGCGGTGATGGAGCAACTGGGCCCGGATGCCGACCGCGTGCAGGTGCTGTTCGTCACGGTCGATCCCGAGCGCGATACGCAGGCGCTGCTGGCGCAATACGTGCCCGCCTTCGATCCGCGCTTCCTGGGCATGCGCCCGGCCGACGACGCGGCGCTGCAGAAGGTGGCCAAGGATTTCAAGGTGTTCTACGCCAAGGTGCCGGGTACCTCGCCAAACAACTACACGATGGACCACTCTGCCGGCAGCTATGTATTCGATCCGAGTGGCCGGTTGCGTCTGTTCATCCGCCACGGCCAGGGCCCCGAACCGATCGCGCACGACCTGAAGCAGCTGCTTTCCTGAAGCGGCTCCGCCCGCCAGGGGCGGGATCTCCGGACAAAAAAACAGGGCCGGTCGCGAGACCGGCCCTGTTCCATTCTGGCGCGCGGCTTTCGTTCCGCCGCGCTCCCGCGCAACTATCAGGCAAAGGCCTGCAGCGCACCCTTCATCTTCTTCATCGCCGCGGTTTCGATCTGGCGGATGCGCTCGGCGGAGACACCGAACTCGTCAGCCAGCTCGTGCAGCGTTGAGCCGCCGGAGCCGTCGTCGTTGACGTGCAGCCAGCGCGCCTCGATGATGCGGCGGCTGCGGTCGTCCAGCTTGGTCAGCGCTTCTTCCAGGCCTTGCACCTGCATGCGGTCGTGGCGCTGGGCCTCGATCACGCGGGTCGGCTCGTTGTGGTTGTCAGCCAGGTAGGCGATCGGCGCGAACTCCTCCTCGCCGTCGTCGATCTGGCCTTCCAGCGCCAGGTCGCCGCCCGACAGGCGGGTTTCCATCTCCATCACTTCTTCCGGCTTGACGTTCAGCTCGCGCGCGACCGCGTCGACCTGCTCCGGCGTGAAGGTATGGGCACCCTGCTTGTGGCTGCGCAGGTTGAAGAACAGCTTGCGCTGGGCCTTGGTGGTCGCCACCTTGACCATGCGCCAGTTCTTCAGCACATATTCGTGGATCTCGGCCTTGATCCAGTGCATGGCGTACGACACCAGCCGCACGCCCTGGTCCGGGTCGAAGCGCTTCACGGCCTTCATCAGGCCGATATTGCCTTCCTGGATCAGGTCCGCGTGGGGCAGGCCATAGCCGAGGTACTGGCGGGCGATGGACACCACCAGGCGCAAGTGCGACAGCACCATGCGGCGAGCCGCATCGACGGAGTCATGCTCGCGCAGATCGCGTGCAAGCCGCTGCTCTTCCTCGGGGGTGAGCATGGGGATACGATGGACAGCCTGGATATAGCTGTCCAGGTTTCCCAGGTTTCCGGGAAACGTCAGCGCAAATGCCCCGGCGCCCTGAGGCGCCGTAGGCAGGCGGCTGCTGGTTTGGGTTTGGTCGGCAGATAGGACCGCGTTCACTCGATTGCTCCTTTCGCATCCGGCGGGTGGGTTGCCCGCGGCGCTCGCCCTGAAGGGTCCGCGCACTGCATTGCAACACATATTAGCACTCAAGCCGGGAGACTGCTAAGTTGGAGTCCTTATAGGGTTGATAGTTCCAGGTAATTGGCTTCTGTTTTCAAATAGCCTTTTTTCTGGCTTTCTTCCTGCTATGTGGAGCGACCACTATCCGGCAGCCCCCGCAACGCCATCGGACATTGATCAGAGGGGCGCCGCCGGTCCCGGTTCTGTCGCGCAATGAGATGCTGTGTTTCACCAGCGGCTACACTCTTTTCATTCATGCGGCCGTCAGCATCGGCCTAACCGGGGAAAATGCATGTCTGCTATCGAACACTTGCTCAAACCGCACGTACGTGACCTGGGCGACGGTTTTACCGTCAGCCGGGTGCTGCCGGCCGCGGCGGCCCAGACCGTGGGCCCGTTCATCTTCTTCGACCATATGGGGCCGACGGTGCTTCCGGCCGGGCAGGGGATGGATGTGCGCCCGCATCCGCATATCGGGCTGGCGACCGTCACCTACCTGTTCGAAGGGGAAATCCTTCACCACGACAGCCTGGGCAGCAAGCAGGTCATCAAGCCGGGCGACGTGAACTGGATGACGGCCGGCCGCGGCATCGCGCACTCGGAGCGCTCACCGCAGGCAGCCCGCGAGGCCGGTCCGCGCCTGCACGGCATCCAGACCTGGGTGGCGCTGCCCAAGGAGCACGAGACCGTGGAGCCTTCCTTCTTTCACCATCCTGCCGCGACCCTGCCCAAGCTCGAGCGGCCCGGGGTGCGGATGACGGTGATCGCGGGCGATGCGTTTGGGGCCGAGGCGCCCGTGAAGGTCTTCAGCCGCACGCTGTACGTGGCGATCGATCTGGAGCAGGGCGCAAGCCTCGAGATTCCGCCGGAGCATGCGCAACGCGGCATCTACCCGGTAGACGGCGTGGTCGCGCTGGATGGGGAAGTGTTGCCTGAGCGCCACATGGCGCTGCTGGTGCCGGACCAGACGGTCACGCTGACGGCCGAGGCGCCGTCGCGCGTGATGCTGCTCGGCGGCGACCCCACCGACGGGCACCGCTTTATCTTCTGGAATTTCGTTTCCAGCAGCAAAGATGCCATCGAAGCCGCATCCCAGCGATGGGAGGACGACCAGTTCCCGCGCGTGCCCGGCGAGGACGACCGCATCCCGCTGCCACAGCGCAAGCGCTGACGACGCTGACGACGCGGGCGCCGCCAGCCTCGCCTGCCGCCCCGTTCCCCGTTCAGACCGGGCTGGCCCAGGCCACGCGCGTGCCCTGCTGCAGGCAGCTGCGGATGGCCTCGACCTGCGTGGCGATCGGGGCCGGGACCGGCGCCTTGCCATCCAGCACGGAGCGGATCCAGGCCGCAGTCTGCGCGACGTCGTTGCCGGGTGGCAGTTCCGGCACCTCGCTGATCGAGCCCGCGGTGGGGTCGACCAGTGTGCGCTGGTGCCCGTCGTGCAGCCAGTCGATGCGGCCGCCGCGCCGCGCGTCGGCGACCACCTCGCCCTCGGTGCCGCGCGCCAGCAGCACATTGGCAGGCTCGCGCGAGAAGTAATCGGTCAGGGTCTCGCGGTACTCCGGATGCGTGTAGCTGTACAGGCGCAGGGCCTCGGCCGGCGTATGCGCGCCCACCGGCTGCAGCATCTTGACCACCGTGTGCGAGGAGTTGCGCAGGCCGATCTGCATGCGCCGGTCGAGCATGCGGGCCAGCGCCGGCGACAGCACATCGATCGGCAGCACGGCCAGCGGCCCGGGCTGCCCGGCCTTGGCGCAAAGCAGGGTTTCAGCCTCGGCCACCGTGGCGCAGGGCGCAATGCCCAACGCTTCGAACAGCGCGATGCTGGTCACGCGCCCGTTGAACTCCCGGGTGCCGTGGACCAGCACGGGATGGCCTTCGCGCGCCAGTAACATGGCCAGCAAAGGGATCAGGTTGGGTTGCTTGCGCGCGCCGTTGTAGCTGGGGATGGATACCACCACGCGCTCGGGCGGCGCGGCCAGCGGCAGGCAATGCGCGTGCGCGGCGTCCAGCATGCCGGCCAGTTCGTGCGGTGCCTCGCCCTTGATGCGATAGGCCATCAGCACCGCGCCCAGTTCGATATCGGCCACGCGACCGGCCAGCATGGCGTCAAACAGCGCCTGCGCGTCTTCGCGCGGCAGCGCGCGGGCGCCATTGACGCCCCGGCCGATCTCCTTGATGTACTTCGCCGCGGCGAAGGCGGCGGCGGGCTGGGGCGTGGAGGACGTATCGGTCATGGCGGGATGGGACAGTGTTGTTTGAGGTTCATGATAGCGGAGCGGGCCGGCCCTGCCCATGGCGGCGGCCGGCCCCGGTCAGTCACCTCGCCGTTCCGCGCCGGTCAGGCCGCTTCCTTCAGCGCAGGATTGCGCTGCTTGCGGTACAGGAAGTCCAGCACCGCGGTGCGGCAGGCGTGGTAAGTCTTGTCGTCGGCCAGCGCCATGCGTTCGCGCGGACGCGGCAGGTCCACCGGCAGCACTTCGCCGATGGTCGCGGCGGGCCCGTTGGTCATCATGACGATGCGGTCGGCCAGCAGCACGGCTTCGTCCACGTCGTGGGTCACCATCACCACCGTGCTGCGGGTCTTGGCGACGATCTTGATCAGCTCGTCCTGCAGGTGGGCCCGGGTCAGCGCATCCAGCGCGCCGAACGGCTCGTCCATCAGCAGCACCTTGGGCTCCATCGCCAGCGCGCGCGCGATACCCACGCGCTGCTTCATGCCGCCCGAGATTTCCTGCGGGTACTTGCTCTCGGCATGGGTCAGGCCAACCATGGCCAGCGTGTCATGYGTGCGGGCCTTGAGCTGCGCGCGGCTCTCGCTGCCGCCGAACACGCGTTCTACGCCGAGGTAGACGTTGTCGAAGCAGGTCAGCCACGGCAGCAGCGAGTGGTTCTGGAACACCACCGCACGGTCCGGGCCCGGACCGGCGATCTCGCGTTCGGCGCAGATCAGCGCGCCGCTGCTGGGGCGGTCGAGGCCGGCCARCAGGTTCAGCAGCGTCGATTTGCCGCAGCCCGAGTGGCCGATCAGCGTGACGAACTCGCCGCGGGCGATGGTCAGGTTGACATCGCGCAGGGCGACGAACGGTCCCTTCTTGGTCTTGAAGGTCTGGCCCACGTTTTCGATACGGACGAACTTTTCCATGACGATCTCCCGGATGCCTTAGTTGCCGTAGCTGAATTTCCTGGCCAGGCTCAGCAGCGCGTATTCCAGCAGCAGCCCCACCACGCCGATGATGAAGATGGCGATCACGATGTGCTCGACCTTCAGGTTGTTCCACTCGTCCCACAGCCAGAAGCCGATGCCGGTGCCGCCCGTGAGCATCTCCGCGGCCACGATCACCAGCCAGGCGGTGCCGATGGACAGCCGCACGCCGGTCAGCATATAGGGCAGCACCGCCGGCAGCAGCACCCGCGTGAACACCTTCCACTCGGACAGGTCGAGCACGCGCGCCACGTTCAGGTAGTCCTGCGGCACGCGCGTCACGCCCACCGCGGTGTTGATCACCATCGGCCAGATCGAGCAGATGAAGATGGCCCAGATCGCCGCCGGGTTGGCGGCCTTGAACAGCAGCAGCCCGATCGGCAGCCACGCCAGCGGCGAGACCGGCCGCAGCAGGCTGATGATCGGCGCCATCATGGCGTTGAGAAAGGCAAAGCGGCCCAGCGCGAAGCCAGCCGGAATGCCGATCAGCGCGGCCAGCCCGAAGCCCGCCGCGACGCGCGCCAGCGACGCCAGCACATTCCAGCCGATGCCCTGGTCGTTGGGGCCGTTGCGGTAGAACGGGTCGGAAAACAGCGGCACGGCGGCGTGCCAGGTGGCGGCCGGGGTGGGCAGCGCAGGGCTCATCGTGGCCACGCCGTGCCAGAACAACAGGAACAGCGCAAAGCCGGCGACGGGCGGCATCGCCTTGAGCACGACGGCGCTGACGGCCTCGCGCCGCGCGGCGCGGCGCGCATCGGCCTGAGCCTCGAGCGCGCGGCGTTCGGCGCGCTCGTGCGCTTGCTGGTCGCCGAGCACGGCGAGTCCGGCGGTGCCGCCGGCGTCGGTGGAGGAGACTTGGTTGCCGGCATGTTCGGCCGGTCGAGCTAGTGCATTCACATCAGGCTCCTTCAGGCGCCGGCGCGTCGCCACGCCGGCATTCGGGCTGCAATCGAACCGGCTCAGGCTTTGATCTTGAATCCGTCGGCGTACGCCTTGGGGTCCTTGGTGGCATCCCATGTCACGCCGTCGATCAGGCGCGCCGTGCGGAAATCGCTCTTGGGCACCGGCACCTGCGCGGCTTCGGCCGCCTGCTTGTAGACATCGATGCGGTTGACCTTCTTCGCCACCGCCAGGTAGTCGGGGTGGTCCTTGAGCAGGCCCCAGCGCTTGTGCTGCGTGAGGAACCACATGCCGTCGGAGAGGAAGGGAAAGTTGGCGCTGCCGTCCTGGTAGAACTTCATCGAGTCCGGGTCGTCCCAGGTCTTGCCCAGGCCGTTGCTGTAGCGGCCAAGCATGCGGTCCAGGATGATGTCCATGTCGGTGTTGACATAAGACTTGGCGGCAATGGTTTCGGCGGTCTTGCGGCGGTTGGAGGCCGACGCGTCGATGTACTTCGAGGCTTCGAGCACGGCGGCCACCATGGCGCGCGCGGTGTTGGGGTACTTCTGCACGAACTCGGCCGTGGTGCCCAGGGTCTTCTCCGGGTGATCCTTCCAGATGGCCTGCGTGGTTTCCGCGGTGAAGCCGATCTTGTCGGCAATGGCGCGCGCGCCCCAGGGTTCGCCGACGCAGAAGCCATCCATATTGCCCACGCGCATATTGGCCACCATCTGCGGCGGCGGCACGGTGATGGCCTTGGCGTCCTGCATCGGRTTGATGCCGTTGGCSGCCAGCCAGTAGTACAGCCACATCGCGTGSGTGCCGGTGGGGAAGGTCTGGGCAAAGGTGTAGTCGCGCTTTTCCTTCGTCATCAGCGCCTTCAGGCTGGCGCCGTCCTTGACGCCTTTTTCCGCCAGCTTGGAGGACAGCGTGATGGCCTGGCCGTTGTGGTTGAGGTTCATCAGCACGGCCATGTCCTTCTTGGGCCCGCCGATGCCCAGCTGCACGCCGTAGATCAGGCCGTACAGCACGTGCGCGGCGTCGAGCTCGCCGTTGACCAGCTTGTCGCGCACGCCGGCCCAGGAAGCCTCCTTGGTGGGCGTGATCTTGATGCCGTATTTCTTGTCGAAGCCGAGCGTGCCGGCCATGACCACGGAAGCGCAGTCCGTCAGCGGGATAAAGCCGATCCGCACCTCGGGCTTCTCCGGCGCATCGGAGCCCGCCGCCCAGGCGCCGGCGCGCACCAGCGGGTCGACCAGGGTGATCACGCTGGCGCCGGCGATGGTGGCCAGCGCGCGGCGGCGGCCGCTGCTGGCGGGCACCGCGTCGGCGGCGGCCGTGCTGGCATCGTTGGCGACCGCGGCGTGCAGCGGCTTGGCAAGCTTCAGGCGAGAGGGCATTCCACGGCTCCAAATGAAAAGCGTCCTGAACCGCGCCGCTTTCGCCAGAATGCGGGGCAGGTCAGGACGCCGTTGTCCCGTGATGCGGCGCAGCCTTCGTTGGCGGCGCACATCGGATAGTGATCGGCCTTCGTTGGCCGTCATGGTATCTACGCAAGCGGCGTGCCATGCGTTCATTCGCCGGCGAGGGGCAGGTGCGGCAAAAGGCGGGCATCGGGCGCACGGCGACCGGGAAAAGGGAGGGAGGAATGCGGCGGGCCTGAGCGCACTCGGTGCGCGGCGTGCGCCGGCGCGGCGCCATGTTTGTGCAATGCACCAAGCCCGTGCGGGCCGGTTGCCGGCGCCGTGGGCTCAACTCATCACATCGATCACGCGCCGCGCGGCCTCGACCAGCTTGATGCCGCGCTCCATCGCCATGCTGCGCAGGCGCTTGTAGGCCTCTTCCTCGCTCATGCCGCGCTCCTTCATCAGCAAGCCCTTGGCACGCTCGACTTCCTTGCGCTCGGCCAGCTGCAGGCGCGTGGCATCCAGCTCGGCGCGCAGTTGCTGGTCCAGCTCGAAGCGCGCATAGGCCACATCCAGCACGGTCTTGACGCGCTCGGCGCGCAGGCCGTCGACGATGTAGGCGGTAATGCCCGCCGTGAGCGCCGCCTTGATGCGCTGGGCGTCGTCGTTGTCCGTGAACAGCACGATCGGCCGTGGCGCGTGCTGCGTCGAGACGCACACATGCTCCACGGTGTCGCGCGCAGCCGATTCGGAGGCGATGATGATGAGATCAGGCTGCCGTGCAGCGATGGCGTCGGGCAGGCGCATGTCCGCGTCCGCCGTCTCGATGTCGGTGAAACCCGCCGATACCAGGCCGGCCTGGATGGTCTCGACATTGAGCGGGTCCGCGTCGTGCGGATCGCGCACGAGCAAGATGCGCAGGCTGCGCGAACCCGCCGCGGGTGGCGTCGCGGGACGGGGCGGGCTGGGAGGGGCGGGAGGGCGTCGGGTCATGTTTCCATTGGCGTCGGGACTTGCCATGCAAGATCCGCGCCGACTACGTCTTTATTGTATTGCGGGGTTTCCCGCATTCAATGTCCGCCGGCGTACAAGCCCGAAGGGGGCGGTGTATGCTATTGCCCTGCTGCGCGGCAGGGCGTCTGCCGGCAACGCGCGGCCTGACAAACACAGTACAAAGTCTGGAGAGTTGGATGACCGAATTCGTATTCGCCCCGCCCGCGCCCACCGGCGTGCCCGTGCGCGGCGGCAGCGCGCAGTTCCCGGTGCGCCGGGTCTACTGCGTGGGCCGCAACTATGCCGCCCACGCCCGTGAAATGGGTTCGGACCCCGACCGTGAACCGCCGTTCTTCTTCTGCAAGCCCGCCGACGCGGTGAGCTATGTGGCCGACGGCACCGAAGGCAGCTTCCCGTACCCGCAGGGCACCAGCAACTGCCACTACGAGATCGAACTGGTGGTCGCCATCGGCAAGGGCGGCAAGGACATTGCCGAGGCCCACGCCGCCAGCCACGTGTTCGGCTACGCCATCGGCCTGGACATGACGCGCCGCGACCTGCAGAACGAATCGAAAAAGACCGGCCGCCCCTGGGAAACCGGCAAGGCTTTCGACAAGTCTGCACCGATCGGTCCGATCGTGCCGGTGTCCGCCATCGGCCATCCGGAAAAGGGCGCTGTCACGCTGGCCGTCAACGGCGCCGAAAAGCAGCGCGGCGACCTCTCCGACCTGATCTGGTCGGTGCCGGAAATGGTGTCCTATCTTTCGCGCCTGTTCGAGCTGCATCCCGGCGACCTGATCTACAGCGGCACGCCCGAAGGCGTGGGCGCGGTGGTGAAGGGCGACGTCATGCAGGGCAAGATCGAAGGCCTGGGCGAGCTCATCGTCAAGGTGGTCTAGCCCATGCTGAAGCTCTACAGCTACTTCCGTAGCTCGGCTTCGTACCGGGTGCGCATCGCGCTGAACCTGAAGGGTTTGCCGTACGACTACGTGCCCGTACATCTGCTGCGCGAGGGTGGCCAGCAGCTCCAGCCCGCCTACCGCACGCTCAATCCCGATGCGCTGGTGCCGACCCTGCTCGACGACGATCAGGTCGTGATGCAGTCGATCGCGATGGTGGAGTACCTCGACGAAACGCATCCCGAGCCGCCGCTGCTGCCCGGCAGCGCGCTCGACCGCGCCTATATCCGCGCGGTGGCGTTCGAGGTTGCCTGCGAGATCCATCCGCTCAACAACCTGCGCGTGCTGAAGTACCTCAAGCACACGCTGGGCGTGGCGGAAGAGGCCAAGGACGCGTGGTACCGCCACTGGGTCGAGCTGGGTTTCGAGGCGGTCAACACCAACCTGGCGCGTTCCGGCAAGGCAGGCCGCTTCTGCTTTGGCGACACGCCGACGCTGGCCGATGTCTGCCTGGTGCCGCAGGTCTTCAACGCGCAGCGCTTCAATATCGACGTGAGCCGCTATCCGGCGATCGCCAAGGCGTTCGATGCGTGCATGGCGCTGCCGGCTTTCCAGCAGGCCGAGCCGAAGGCGCAGCCGGACGCGGAGTAGCGCGCCGGCAGTTCAGGCGGCCGTATGAAAAAGCCCCGCAAGCGATTGCGGGGCTTTTTTTCCGCCGGCGCGGGTGTTCAGCCCAGCAGGGCTTCCGCGAACTCGTCGGCCCTGAACGGCTGCAGGTCCTCGACCTTCTCGCCCACGCCGATGAAGTAGACCGGCACCGGGCGCTGCCGCGCGATCGCGGCGAGGATGCCGCCCTTGGCGGTGCCGTCGAGCTTGGTCACGATCAGCCCGGTGAGATTCAGCGCGTCGTCGAACGCCTTGACCTGCGCCAGTGCGTTCTGCCCGGTGTTGGCGTCGATCACCAGCAGCGATTCGTGGGGCGCGCTCGGCATGGCCTTGGCGATCACGCGCTTGACCTTCTTGAGCTCCTCCATCAGGTGCAGCTGCGTSGGCAGGCGKCCRGCGGTRTCGGCCATCACGATATCGATCCCGCGCGCGCGCGCCGCGTTGACCGCGTCGAAGATCACGGCGGCCGGGTCGCCGCTCTCCTGCGAGACGACCGTCACGTTGTTGCGTTCTCCCCAGATCGTCAGCTGTTCGCGCGCGGCGGCGCGGAAGGTGTCGCCCGCGGCCAGCAGCACGGACTGCCCGTAGCTCTGGAAATGCTTGCAGAGCTTGCCGATGCTGGTGGTCTTGCCGGCGCCGTTGACGCCCGCGATCATCATCACCATTGGCTGTTCGCGCCCCAGCTCCATGGTCTTCTCGAGCGGGCGCAGCAGGTTGGTGAGCAGCTCGCGCAGCGCAGTCTTGACGCCTTCGGAGGTCTCGATACGCTCGCTCTTGACGCGCCGGCGCAGCTCGCCCAGCAGGTATTCGGTGGCCTCAACTCCCGCGTCAGCCATCAGCAGCGCGGTTTCCAGCTCCTCGAACAGGGCTTCGTCGACCTTCACGCCGACGAACAGCGTGCCCAGGTTGCGGCTGGTCTTGGACAGCCCCGTGCGCAGGCGCTGTACCCAGCCACGCCTGGCCTCCTGGCTGGCGGCCGGAGGCGGTGTCAGGACCATTTCCTCGCCAGCGGGGGGCTCGGGCAGCCTTGCCGCCGGCATGGGAACGGGCGCCGGGGGGGGAGCCGCCACGGGTAGCGCAGGGGCCACCGGAGCCGCCACCGGGGCTGCATTCGGGGTCGGCGCGGGCGCCGTTACCGGGGCCGGTGCGGCCGCGGGCGCGGGGCTTGGCGCCTCGACTGGCGCACCGGCCGGCTCGGCCTTGCGCTTCTTCCAGAAACTAAACATTGGGAAAGGGGTCAATACCCCGGTAGAATCAATCGCCAAAATTCTAGCAGACGGGGTCGCATGAACCATTGTGCTGTCAGCTCCAGGCCGGGCACCGCCCGTGCCGCATCGCCGGCCGCCGGTGCCGGCGCCAGCCGCGCCGGCGCTTTTGCCCGGCGCCTCCTTCCCGTCCTGCTGATCAGCACCCTGCCCTGGTTTGGCGCGGCCTACGCGCAGACCGGCGTGGTGGCGCCGCCCCTGCCGACCGGCCAGGCCACCGCCTCGCAGAGCGCGGCAGCCGATGCGGCCACCACCGAATTCACGCTGTCCAACGGCATGCGGGTGATCGTCAAGGAAGACCATCGCGCGCCCACCGTGGCCCACCAGATCTGGTATCGCACCGGTGGCATGGACGAGGTCAGCGGCACCACCGGCGTGGCGCACATGCTCGAACACATGATGTTCAAGGGCACGCCCAAGGTCGGCCCAGGCGAATTCTCCAAGCAGATCGCCGCGCTGGGCGGGCGCGAGAACGCCATGACCAACCGCGACTTCACGCTCTACTACCAGCAGATCAGCAAGCAGTACCTGCCGCGCATGATGGAGCTGGAGGCCGACCGCATGGCCAACCTCATCATCAAGAAGGATGAGTTCGAGCGCGAGATGAAGGTGGTGATGGAAGAGCGCCGCCTGCGCACCGATGACTCCGCGCGCGGCACCGTCTACGAGCAGCTGCTGGCCACGGTATTTACAGCGGCGCCTTATCGCCACCCGGTGATCGGCTGGATGGACGACCTCGTCAACATGCGCGTGGAAGACGTGCAGGCCTGGTACCGCGACTGGTACGTGCCCAACAACGCGCTGCTGATCGTCACCGGCGATGTCACCGCGGCCGAAGTCAGGAAACTGGCCGAGCGCACCTATGGCAAGCTCAAGCCGCGCGCGCTGCCGCTGCGCAAGACGCAGCTCGAACCGCTGCAGAAGGGCGTCAAGCGGGTCTGGGTCAAGGCGCCGGCCGAGAACCCCTACGTGGTGATGGCGTACAAGGTGCCGCGCCTGCACGATGTCGACAAGGATGTCGATCCCTACGCGCTGGAAGTCCTGTCGGCCGTGCTCAACGGCTACGACAATGCGCGCCTGACGCGCGACCTGGTGCGCGAGCGGCGCCTGGCCGACGACGTCAATGTCGGCTACGACAGCGTCAACCGCGCCGAATCCATCATCGTGCTCGACGGCACCCCGGCCGCCGGACATACCACCGAGGAGATCGAGCGCGCGCTGCGCGACGAAATCGCCCGCATCGCGCGCGAGGGCGTCTCGCCCGAGGAGCTCAAGCGCGTCAAGGCGCAGGTGGTGGCCGCGCAGATCTACAAGCGCGACTCCGTGTTCGGGCAAGGCATGGAGATCGGCGTGTCGGAGATCTCGGGCATTTCCTGGCGCAAGCTCGACCGCATGCTGGAGCGCATCAAGGAGGTAACGCCGGCCCAGGTGCAGGCGGTGGCAGCAAAGTATTTCAGCGACGACAACCTGACTGTGGCGACGCTGCTGCCCCAGCCGATCGATCCCAACAAGAAGCAGGCACCGGTCGACGCCGGTGCGCTGCGCTGAGTTTCCAAGAGGACCGAAGATGCCTCTCTTTGCCCCGACGATTCCGTCGCCGCGCCTGCTGCGCCGCCTTGCGGGCGTGGCTTGCGGCGCGCTGGTCATGCTTGCCTCGCAGGCCGCGCTGGCGGCCATCCCGATCGAGCAGTGGACCACATCCACCGGCGCGCGCGTCTACTTCGTGCGCAGCCCGTCCATACCCATGCTGGACGTCAACATGGATTTCGACGCTGGCAGCCGCTATGACCCGCCCGGCAAGGCGGGCCTGGCCACGCTCACTTCGGCCCTGCTCGACAAGGGCGCGGCGGCGCAGGACGGCCAGCCTGCCCGCAACGAGGCGCAGGTGGCAGACGCCTTCGCCGATACCGGCGCCGATTTCGGCGGCGCCGCCAGCGGCGACCGCGGCGGCATCGGCCTGCGCACGCTCACCAGCGAGCCGGAGCTGAGCCAGTCGCTGGCGCTCGCCGCGCAGCTGATCAAGGCGCCGGCCTATCCGGATGCCGTGGTCGCGCGCGAGAAGCAGCGCCTGATCACCGCCATCCGCGAAGCCGACACCAAGCCAGGCGTGATTGCCGACAAGATGGTGTCGCGCGCGATATACCCGGCGCACCCCTATGGCGTTGCGGCCACGGTGGCCTCGGTGGAGTCCATCACGCGGGCCGATCTCGAGCGTTTCTGGCGCGACAATTTCGCCGCGTCGCGCGCCGTCGTGACGCTGATCGGCGCGATCGATCGCAAGCAGGCCGAGACCATCGCCGAGCAGCTCACGCGTGGCCTGCCCGCCGGCGCCACGCCGCCGGCCATGCCGCCGGTACAGCTCAAGATCGCGGCCAGCGAGCAGCGTGTGCCTCATCCGGCGCAGCAAGCCACGGTGGCGATCRGCCAGCCCGCCATCGCCCGCGGCGACCCGGACTATTTCCCGCTGCTGGTGGGCAACTACGTGCTCGGCGGCGGCGGCTTCAGCTCGCGCCTGACCGACGAGGTGCGCGAGAAGCGCGGCCTGACCTATGGCGTGGACAGCTACTTTGCCCCGGCCAAGCAGGCCGGCCCCTTCGGCATCGGCCTGCAGACCAAGAAGGAGCAGACCAACGAAGCGCTGGCGCTGGTGCGCAAGGTGCTCGCGCAATACGTCGCGGAAGGTCCGACCGACGCCGAGCTCAAGGCCGCCAGGGACAATCTCGTCAACGGCTTTCCGCTGCGTATCGACAGCAACCGCAAGCTGCTGACCAATGTGGCCAATATCGGCTGGTACGGCTTGCCGCTGGACTACCTGGACACCTGGACCGCGCAGATCGGCAAGGTGACGCGCAGCCAGGTGAAGGACGCTTTCCAGCGCCATGTGCATCCGGATGCCATGGCGACCGTGATCGTGGGCGGGCCGGAGTGAGGCTTGCTCCGAGATGCGGCGCGCGGTCGGCGTCCGCAGGCTCTACAATCACGGCATGAATTCGCGTACCCGATCTCCTTCGCCCGCCGCCGGCGGGCCATCCTCAGCTCCTGCGGCGCGGCGCTCGCCCACCCAGGTCCGCATCATCGGCGGCAGGTGGAAGCGCACGCCGCTGCCTGTGCTCGACGCCGAAGGCCTGCGTCCCACCCCCGACCGCGTGCGCGAGACCCTGTTCAACTGGCTCGGCCAGGACATGTCCGGGATGGCCTGTCTCGACCTGTTTGCCGGCTCCGGCGCACTCGGCTTCGAAGCCGCTTCGCGCGGGGCGATGCAGGTCACCATGGTGGAATCCAATCCGCGTGTGGCGAAACAGTTGCGAGACAACCAGTACAGGCTGGATGCCCAGCAGATCCGCATCGTGCAGGGTGATGCTTTCGCAACAGCGGCGCAGATGCCGGCCTCGAGCTTCGATGTGGTCTTCCTGGATCCTCCCTTCGCGCAAGACTGGCTCGGCCCGGCGCTGGAGCATGCGGCCAGGCTGTCGCGCCCGGGTGGCG
The DNA here is from genome assembly GCF_056397345.1 of Cupriavidus sp. 05N38. Taxonomy (NCBI): domain Bacteria; kingdom Pseudomonadati; phylum Pseudomonadota; class Betaproteobacteria; order Burkholderiales; family Burkholderiaceae; genus Cupriavidus; species Cupriavidus sp. 05N38. The sequence continues at coordinate 108,451 of NZ_JBFTNF010000003.1, read as the reverse complement.
CGGTCTACGTGGAAACGGACCGGGCCCTGATCGGACCCGACGCGCCAGTGCCGGCCGCGCTGGAGATCGTGCGGCATGCCCGCGCCGGCGCCGTGCACTTCCATTTGCTGCAGCACAAGACGAACTGATCCGCGCGGGCCGGCGCGGCGTGACCGGCCATCGCACGCTAGATGCGGCACCGCCGCGAAACCATCATCCGGCGGCTTCCAAGTGCCGCGTTTAGGGTTACACTACGCCGCTGTCGCCAACGCTCGTCACGCAGCCTTGGTTCCAGCCCTCACCATAGCGGGCGGGGCCAAGCGGTCCATCCAGGACCGGCAACGGGCAGAACAAGGAGGAAGCATGGTCGTCGCGGTCTACCCCGGCACTTTCGATCCAATGACCCGGGGCCACGAGGATCTGGTGCGCAGAGCGTCCAATATCTTCGATGAGCTCGTGGTCGGCGTGGCGCAGAGCCCCAACAAGCGCCCATTCTTTGCACTGGAAGAACGCATCGGAATCGCCCGTGAAGTACTGGGCCACTATCCCAACGTGCGCGTGGAAGGCTTCTCCGGCCTGCTCAAGGATTTCGTCCGCAAGAACAACGCACGGGTGATCGTGCGGGGCCTGCGCGCGGTCTCCGACTTCGAGTACGAGTTCCAGATGGCGGGCATGAACCGCTACCTGTTGCCCGATGTGGAGACCATGTTCCTGACACCGTCGGACCAGTACCAGTTCATCTCCGGCACCTTCGTGCGCGAGATCGCGGTGCTGGGCGGCGACGTCAGCAAGTTCGTGTTTCCTTCGGTGGAGCGCTGGCTTCAGGAGAAGATCGGCAAAGCGGAATAGAATAGAAGCTTGCGACATGCGAACCGCGGCCAGTCGGGCGCGGCACATGTCCAGGTCAAGGAAATTGTATGGCACTGATGATCACCGACGACTGCATCAATTGCGACGTTTGTGAGCCGGAGTGCCCGAACGAAGCCATTTCGATGGGGCCCGAGATCTATGAGATCGACCCCGGCAAATGTACGGAATGCGTCGGACACTTCGATGAACCGCAATGCCAGCAGGTTTGCCCCGTGGCTTGCATCCCGCACGATCCGGCACGGATCGAATCGCGGGATACGCTGATGGAGCGTTACCGCCTGCTGACGGCGGCCAAGCGGGTCGCCTGAGGCGGCTTGCCAGGCTGGCAGCAAAAAACCCCGGCACCGGAAGGTGGCGGGGTTTTTTTTGTCTGGCAGCCGGCTGCGGTGCGTCCGACGCCTAGCGTCCCGTGTGCAGCTCGAGCATGGCGCGCTCGCTCTCGCCCCTGGCCAGCAGCGACAGCGGTGCGATGCAGCGGTCGATGGCTTCGTCGATGGCTTGCTGCTCCTCGCGACGCGGTGGCTTGAGCACATAGTTGACCACGTCCTCGCGGCTGCCGGCGCCGCCGGGGGCATTGCGCGGATGCCCCACGCCGAGGCGCAGCCGCCAGTAGTCCTGCGTGGTCAGGTGCGCGGCGATGTCCTTCAGGCCGTTGTGGCCGCCGGCGCCGCCGCCGCGCTTGAGCTTGACGGTGCCGGGCGGCATGTCCATCTCGTCATGGGCCACCAGGATCTCGTCCGGCAGGATCTTGTAGAAGCGCGCCAGCGACACCACCGCCAGCCCGGAGCGGTTCATGAAGGTGGACGGCTTGAGCAGCCAGATCTCCTGGTCCCACAGGCGCGCGCGCGCCGCCAGGCCGTGGAAGCGGCCTTCCACGCGCAGCGTGACGCCGCCCATGCGGGCCAGCTGGTCGACCAGCCAGAAGCCGGCATTGTGGCGGGTGGCTTCGTATTCCGCCCCGGGATTGCCGAGGCCGACGATGAGTTTGATCATGCGTTGCACTACTTGGGTGAGGGCGGCCAGAGGCCAAGCATACGCGAAACCGCTCGCAAACCGGCGAGCGAAAAAAAGCCGCCGGACACGCCGGCGGCTTCTTCTTGCGGTCGCTGCCACGCAGCCAGCAGGCTGCGTTCAGGCAACTCAGGCAGCAGGCGTTTCGCCGCCTTCCTTGGCTTCCGACACGCCGCCGGCCGGCAGCGAGATGCCGGCGATGGCGGGGTTTTCGTCGCCGTGGGTGATGGCGCTCACACCCTTCGGCAGCTTCACGTCCGACAGGTGCAGGGTCTGGCCCAGTTCTGCGTTGGCCAGGTCCACTTCGATGAACTCGGGCAGGTCGGCCGGCAGGCACGACACTTCCAGTTCGTTCAGGATGTGGTTGACGATGCCATGGCCCAGCTTCACGCCGGGGGCGTTTTCCTGGTTCATGAAGTGCAGGGGCACCTTGACGTGGATCTTGTCAGCTGCCGACACGCGCTGGAAGTCGACGTGCAGGACCAGCGGCTTGAACGGGTGCATCTGGAACGCACGCAGCAGGGCCTTCTCAGCCTTGCCTTCCACTTCCAGGTCGAGGATCGACGAGTGGAACGCTTCCTTCTTCAGGGCGTGGAACAGTGCATTGTGATCCAGTTCGATCATCTTGGGTTCGGCGGCGCCGCCGTAGATGATGCCCGGGGTCTTGCCGGCATTGCGCAGGCGGCGGCTCGCACCCGTTCCCTGTACGCTACGCTCGAAAGCTACTACTTTCATGATGACTCCAAATGTAAGAGGGCTGTCCGCGACCAGACAGCCCGATGAAGCGGCATGCAAAGGCTGATTCGCCCTAGCCTACCGCAGTAAAGCCTTGGATTCTATCAAGAATCCGCAAACAGCGACATGATCGAGTCGCCCTTCACGATCCGCGTGAAGGTCTCGGCCAGCAGCGAAGCGGTCGAGAGCTGGCGGATCTTGCCGGACTGGATGGCGTCGTCGCGCAGGGGAATGGTGTCGCACACCACCACTTCGTCCAGCTCGGAGTCCGCGATGCGGGCAGCCGCGCCACCCGACAGCACCGGGTGGGTGCAATACGCGAAGACCTTCAGCGCGCCGCGCTCCTTGAGCACCTGGGCCGCCTTGCACAGCGTGCCACCGGTGTCGATCATGTCGTCCATGATCACGCAATTGCGGCCGTCGACTTCACCGATGATGTTCATCACCTCGGCCACATTGGCCTTGGGGCGACGCTTGTCGATGATGGCCAGGTCGCAGTTCAGCTGCTTGGCCAGCGCACGGGCGCGCACCACGCCGCCGACGTCCGGCGAGACCACCAGCAGATCGCCGTAGTTCTTCTCGCGCAGGTCGCCCAGCAGGACCGGGGAAGCGTAGATGTTGTCGACGGGAATATCGAAGAAGCCCTGGATCTGGTCGGCGTGGAGGTCCATGGTCAGGACGCGCTCGACACCGGCGACTTCCAGCATGTTGGCCACTACCTTGGCCGAGATCGCGACGCGCGCCGAACGCGGGCGGCGGTCCTGGCGGGCATAGCCGAAGTACGGCATGGCCGCGGTGATGCTGCGTGCCGAGGCGCGCTTGAGCGCATCGACCATCACCATCAGTTCCATCAGGTTATCGTTGGTCGGCGCGCAGGTGGACTGCAGCACGATGACGTGCTTGCCGCGAACGTTTTCCTGGATTTCAACTTGGACTTCGCCGTCGGAGAACCGGCCGACCTGGGCTTTCCCGAGCGGGATGCCGAGGTGCTGCACGACAGCCTCCGCGAGTTTGGGGTTGGCGTTGCCGGTAAAAACCATCAAGCCTTCGCTGCTCATTCGGTGCACCTGTCTTGCTGCTGGAGGGGGGAAAGATTGCTGCCGGCTAGTGCCGGCAGCTTTTTCGTGYAGGTCCGTTAGGACACTATAGGAATGTAATGGCAGGGGAAGAAGGATTCGAACCTTCGAATGCCGGAATCAAAATCCGGTGCCTTGACCAACTTGGCGACTCCCCTACACAACCGGGTCCGTCCATCGTCACATACAGCCAGCGTGACGCCGAACGAAAAACTTTCTAAGCGAGTGCTGCGAGCGGGTGGCGCGATAAACTCCGCGCACACTTGCCATMCCATCCGGGAGGCAACCGGTCTAGTACCTGCTGCGCTGTCTGCTCGTCATCAAACCGTGCAAACACGCAGGCTCCGGAACCGGTCATCCTTGCATGGGGACTGAATTGTCTCAGCCATTCAAGGGCTCGGGCAACTTCGCCGAACTTCGCTGTTGCTATCGTTTCCAGATCGTTGCGACCGAAAGCGAATTTGTTTGTGCAAGCAGCGAAGACCGCAATTATGGAGAGGGGCGTATCCCTTGTCAACAGTTTGTCCGAAAAAATTTCTGGAGTAGGGACGTGCTGGCGCGGATGGACGATCACGAACCAGCTGTCGGGCAGTTCCACCGTGGCCAGTTCTTCGCCGATGCCCTGCGCGAAGGCGTTCTCCCCGTGCAGGAAAAACGGTACGTCGGCGCCCAGCGCCAGCCCGATGCGCTTGAGTTCCTCGCGCCCCAGGCCGAGTCCCCACAGGTGGTTCAGGGCCATCAGCGTGGTGGCCGCGTCCGACGAGCCGCCGCCGATGCCTCCGCCCATTGGCAGGCGCTTGTCGATGGCGATGTCGGCGCCGAAGGCGGTGCCGCTGGCCTGCTGCAGCGCGCGCGCCGCGCGCACGATCAGGTCGGAGTCCGCCGGCACGCCGGGCACGTCGGTCACGCGCTCGATGCGGCCGTCGTCGCGGCGGCGGAAGTCCAGCGTGTCGCTCCAGTCCACCAGCTGGAACACGGTTTGCAGCGTGTGGTAGCCGTCGGGACGGCGCCCGGTCACATGCAGGAAGAGATTGAGCTTGGCGGGCGCGGGGCAGTTGCGCAGTTCGGGAGGGGGTAGGACGCGTGCGGTATTCATTGGGCTTGCTCCGGGTCGATCACAAGGCGCACCGACAGCGGGCTGCTGTCGCCGTCGCGTGCCAGGTCGATGCGGCGCGGCTGCTGCGCGGCCGACTCCTGCCAGGCGACATAGCGCACGGTCCAGCCGTTCTGCGCCAGCGTGGCGAGGCGCCCGCTGTCGTCGCGGGTGGTGCGCGAGGGGCTGCCCGGCGCGGGCCTGGCGTGCAGCCAGTCGCGCATGCCAGCCACCGGCAGCGAAAAGCCCAGGGCTTGTTCCAGCAAGCTATCCACTTCGGGGGCGTTGCGCGGCGCCTGGTTGGGCAGGTCGAGCGTGGCGCCCGAAGGCGTGGAGGTCACCACGGCCAGGGTCTGGCCCAGCGGCGAGATCAGGTCGAGCCGCACGTTGCGGCCCTGCTCGTGCCACTGGAAGCTGCCCTGCACGCCTTCCTCGCGGCCGTAGCGCACGTAGTTGGCGGCAAAGCGGCCTTTGAGGTCGTGCACCTGGGCGGTCTCGCCGGCATCGAACTGGCGCGTGGGAGTGATGCTGGCACAGGCCGCGAGCCACAGGGGCGCGGTCAGGCCCAGCAGGGCTAGGCGTCGGGAAATGGGCATAGGCATCTTGCGCCCGCGGCGCCACCGCGGGCGCCGGGCCATCCTCCCGGCGCGGGCCGGGAGGACAGGGTGCGGATTATCGAAAGCTGGACGGAAAGGAAGGTGATCGAGGGCTTACTTGGACAGCGCGGAGACCGGCACGTTGTAGCGGCGCAGGGTGTCGATCAGGATCACGTTGTCGGGCTCGATCTTGGCGGCCTCGGTCCAGGTCTTGCGCGCTTCGTCTTGCTGGCCGAGTTGCCACAGGACCTCGCCCAGGTGGGCGCCGATTTCGGCCTCGGGCGCCTTGGCGTAGGCGTTGCGCAACAGTTCGGCCGCCGGCTGGAGCTGGCCGAGGCGGAACTTGACCCAGGCCAGGCTATCCATGATGTAGGGATCGTCCGGGCCCAGCGCCGAGGCTTTTTCCAGCAATTGCAGAGCTTCGGGCAGGCGCACGTTGCGGTCCGCCAGCGAATAGCCGAGCGCGTTGTAGCCTTGCTTCTGCTCGGGCTGCATGGCGATCACCCGGCGCAGCAGCTTCTCCATGCTGTCGTAGCGCTTCTCGCGCTCGTCGAGCATGGCCAGCTCGTAGACCCAGTCCGGGTTCTCGGGCTCGGCCGCGGAGCGTTCTTCCAGCACCTTGCGGGCACGGTCGTAGGCCTTGGCGTCGATCAGCATGCCGACCTCGGCCTGGCGGATCGCGGTCATGCGCTGGGCGCGCTGGTCGGGCTCGGCAATATCCTCGGCATCGGCCAGCATGTCGTTGAAGACCGCCTGGGCATCGTCGAGCTTGCCCATGCGGCCCAGCAGCTGCGCGCGCTTCACGGCGGCGGCGGGCGCCAGGCGGCTGTCGTCGATCCGGTCGAGCCAGGCCACCGCGGCCGGGTAGTCCTTCTTTTCCTCGGCGATCTGTGCGAGGTACTGGTAGGCGATATCCGGGCTCGCCGAGGGCACCTGCTCGGCCAGCTGCAGGTACTCCTTGAGGTATTGCTCGGCCTCGTCGTAGCGCTTGGACTGCAGGCTGGTCAGCCCGAGCGCGAGCGGCACGCGCGGATCCTTCGGTGCGATCTTGCGCAGGGTCTCGAACTCGGCGCGCGCGGATGGCAGGTCATTCTGCAGCAGGTACAGGCGAGCCAGCGTGATGTGCCCGTTGACCGAAGCCGGCGCCTTGCTGACGAACGACTTCAGGCCGGCGATGGCCTGGTCTGGTGCGGTATCCGCGCGCAGTTCGGCAGCCATCAGCGCCGCGGCTTCGTAGTCTGGCCGGATGCGCTGCGCCTCGTCGAGTTCGGCGAGGGCGCCGGGGATATCGCTGGCGGCTTCCTTGGCCCGGGCCAGTGCCAGGTGGGTTTCGGCCGAGCGCATATCGTCGGCCACCAGGCGCTGCAGCAGGGCCGCGGCGCCGGCGGGATCGCTGGTGCGCGACAATTGCTGCTGCATCTGCAGGACTGCCTCCGGCCGGTGGCTCGGCGGCACGCCATTGAGCTGCAGCGCGAGCAGGGGCTCGGCCTCGTCCCACTTGGCGCTCAGCACCAGCAGGGTGGACAGCACCTGGCGCGCACCGGCCGAGGTCGGCGCGAGTTCGGTCCACAGCCGCGCGGCATCCAGCGCCTGCTGCGCGCTGCGTGCATTGAACGCAATCTCGGTGGCGCGTTGCGCGAAGCGCGGGTCGAGCGTATTGCGGGCCAGTTCCATGTAGGTCTGGTACGCCGGGCCGATCACCCCGCGCTGCACGGAGATTTCCGCGGCCAGCACGCGGTACAGGATATCGCCGGTCAGCGACACGGCCGGCAGCGGCATCCTGGGCGGCAAGGGGCTGGAGCGGATGGGCGCGGGTGCGGCCTCCGCCGCCAGCGTGAGCGGCCGCTTGCCCTCGGCGGGCGCAGCATGGCCGGCGAGCGGCGCCAGGGCACAGACCGCAAGCGCGGCCGCAGCGGTAGCCGCGAGCCTGTGACGCAGGGGCCGCCGGATAAGGGTGGAGTCAGCGGTGGTCATCGTGATACGGTCCAGGCGGTCCGGCATGTGGGGGGGTGCTCCAGCACGCAAAAGCGCAAATGCAATGGGAAAGTTAAAGGCATTGTAGCCTGCCGCTACAATGCCTTGCTTGTCCGCATGGCGCCAGCGTACATGGGGTCTCTGGCGGTTTGAGTGGCGCGCAAGGGAGAGGTTCGATGCCTGAGTTGCCGGAGGTCGAAGTGACCCGGCGCGGCTTGCTGCCGCATGTGGTGGGACGGCGCATCGCCGAGGTGGTGGTTCGTCATCGCGGCTTGCGCTGGCCGGTGGAAGCCGGCCTGGAGGCGCAACTGGCCGGACGCGTGATCGCGCGCATCGAGCGGCGCGGCAAGTACCTGCTGCTGGAATGCGTGCGCGCCGCCGCGGACAGTACTTTGGCGGCGGAGCACGCAGGAGCGCACGCAGTTGCCCCGGCGCCCGCCGGCGACCGCGGCTGGCTGCTGATCCACCTTGGCATGACCGGCACCTTGCGTGTGCTGCCGCAGGCGCCCTCGCCGGGGGCGCACGATCATCTCGACCTGGTCCTTGCCGACCCGCTTGCGCCGGGCGGGGCTGACTCGCTCGTGCTGCGCTTTCGCGACCCGCGCCGTTTTGGTGCGGTGCTGTGGAGCCCGCTGGAAGAGGCCGCGCTGAACACGCATCCGCTGCTGCGCGGGCTCGGCATCGAGCCGTTCGACGAGCGTTTCGACGGGAGCTGGCTCTATCGCCACGGCCGCGGGCGCAGCGCAGCCATCAAGACGGTGCTGCTGGCCGGCGACATCGTGGTCGGCGTGGGCAATATCTACGCGTCGGAAAGCCTGTTCGCCGCCGGCATCCGTCCCACCACGCCGGCCGGCCGGCTGTCGCTGGCGCGCTGCGAGCGGCTCGCGGCGGCCGTGCGGGACACGCTCGCACGCGCCATCGAGCGCGGCGGCAGCACCCTGCGCGACTTCGTCGGCAGCGACGGCAGCAGCGGCTACTTCCAGCTGGACTGCGCCGTGTACGACCGCGCCGGTCATCCATGCCGGGTATGCGGCACCACCATCCGCCAGATCGTCCAGGGGCAGCGCTCCACCTTCTATTGCCCGACCTGCCAGCGTTGAACGGCATGCGGCTCGCCGCGGCAGGGCGCGCGGAGCAACGCCACGTAAAAGTGGCTCTTTGTTACCTTCCGGAGTATGTTGCGCGCGCCCGATGGGCCGGCGCAACACCGGGCGCGCACAGGCGCTTCGAATTTCACAAAAGTGCTTGGGAAACCTGTATCGTCGAGAACGTAAAAAAGTGTTACAGCATCCACAGCCCCCGTCCTGGCGCGAGCCGGCGTAGATTCCTGCGCGTGGCACCTGGCGCTGCCGCGGGGCTCAGCGCTCAAGATCCCAGTACCAATGACAACCCTCGTCCATCAATTCGAACAATACGGTGCCTGGAGAACCGGGGTACTCGATTCCCTGGCTGAATTCCGCTCGTGGCTGCAGCAGCACGATCTCTACGATGCGCAGGCTGACGAACGCGTGCAGCGCATCCAGGGCGTGCTCAAGAGTGACCGGCTCAAGGTTGCCTTCATTGCTGAGTTCTCGCGCGGCAAGAGCGAACTGATCAACGCCATCTTCTTTGCCGACTACGGCCGGCGCATCCTGCCGTCGTCGGCCGGGCGCACCACCATGTGCCCGACGGAGCTGCGCTACGACGAGAGCGAGGCGCCCTGCATACGCCTGCTGCCGATCGAGACGCGCATGCAGGAAGCCTCCACCGCCGACTTCCTCGACGTCGATTCGCACTGGCATACCGTGCCGCTCGATCCGTCGTCGCCCGACGGCATGCTCGCCGCCTTCCGCCACGTGATCGAGACCAGCCGCGTCACGCGCGAGATGGCCGAATCGCTGGGCCTGTACAACGACAAGGACCCCGACGCCGCGTACGCGCTCGACGCCGACGGCATGGTGGAGATTTCGCGCTGGCGCCATGCGGTGATCAACTTCCCGCATCCGCTGCTGCGCCAGGGCCTGGTGATCCTCGACACGCCGGGGCTGAACGCCATCGGTACCGAGCCGGAGCTGACGCTGCGCCTGATCCCGGATGCGCATGTGGTGGTGTTCATGCTCGCAGCCGACGCGGGCGTGACCAAGAGCGACCTCGAGCTCTGGCGCAGCCATGTCAGCGCCGGCCACCGCAAGGGTTGCCTGGCGGTGCTCAACAAGATCGACGGCCTGTGGGACCCGCTCAAGACGCCGTCCGAGACCGCGGCGGAGATCACGCGCCAGGTCACCACCAGCGCGCAGGTGCTGGGCATCGACGAATCGCGCGTCTATCCGGTGTCGGCGCAGAAGGGGCTGGTCGCCAAGGTGACGCACGACGACGACCTGCTTGCGCGCAGCGGCCTGCCGCAGTTCGAACACGTGCTGTCGGACCAGTTGATCCCGCAGCGGCGCGAGATCGTCGCCGACCAGGTGCAGCGCTCCGTGGAGGAGATGGCGCGCGGCGCGCAGCAGCTGCTGCAAAGCCGCCGCCGCAGCATCGTCGAGCAGTTGTTCGAGCTGCGCGGCCTGCGCGGCAAGAACCACGCAATGGTCAAGCACATGCTCTCGCGCGTGCAGTCCGAGAAGGAAGAGTTCGAGCAGAGCATCGCCAAGTTCCAGGCCCTGCGGCTGGTGTTCGGGCGGCACAGCGCCGACATCATCAAGAGCCTGCAGCTGCGCGACGTGCGTCGCACCATGCGCGACCGGCGCGAGCAGATGAAGGAAAGGTTCTTCTCGCGCGGCCTGCGCGAAGACATGGACAGCCTGTTCGCGCGGCTCGGCGAACTGGTGAGCGAGGCCGACCAGAAGATCGTCCAGCTCCATCAGCTCACCGAAAGCATGTACCGCCGCTTCAATGCGGAGCATGGCTTCACGCTGCCGGCGCCGATCCAGTTCGTCACCGCGCGCTATATCAGCGAACTGCAGCTGACGCTGACACTGGCCAATACGCACTTCGGCGCCATGAGCATGCTGACGCGTTCGCGCCCGCAGCTGGTGCAGAGCGCGTTCTCCACCATCTCCAGCCGCGTGCTGGAGACCTTCCGCGACCTCAACCGCGATATCGAGATCTGGCTCAAGTCGGTGATGACGCCGCTGGAGGCGCAGGTGCGCGAGCACCAGAAGCAGCTGCGCCGCCGGGTCGATTCGATCGAGCGCATCCACGAAGCCACCGACACGCTCGAGAGCCGCATCGCGCAGCTCGAGGAAGTGCTCAACGGCCTTGACGACCGCAGCGGACGGATCGAATCGTTCGCCGGGCAGATCCTGGGCTCGGAGGGCAGCGCCGCCCCGGCGCGGGCGGTTGCGGCCTGAGGCAGGGCACAGGCACGGCGGGGCCGTGGCGCGGGAGGCGGTATCATGACGCGCCGCCGCTCCCGGCGCCGCCGCCTTTCCCGTCACGTCTCCGATGCCCCGCAAGTCCGCCGCCCTGCCTGTTGATACTCCCGCCGCCGTAGCCCCGCCGTGCGCCGACTTTGCCGCCCGCGTGGTGGCGTGGCAGCGCGTGCACGGGCGCCATGACCTGCCGTGGCAGAACACACGCGATCCCTATCGCATCTGGCTGTCCGAGATCATGCTGCAGCAGACCCAGGTCAGCGCGGTGATCGAGTACTTCCAGCGTTTTGTAAGCCGCCTTCCCACGGTCGCCGCGCTTGCCGCCGCGAGCGCCGATGAGGTGATGGCCCTGTGGGCCGGGCTCGGCTATTACTCGCGCGCGCGCAACCTGCATCGCTGCGCCAAGGCCGTGATGAGCGAGCACGGCGGCGCGTTCCCGACCGATCCGGAGGTACTGGTGACGCTGCCCGGCATCGGCCGCTCCACCGCGGCCGCGGTGGCCGCGTTCAGCGCCGGCGTGCGATCGCCGATCCTGGATGGCAACGTCAAGCGCGTGTTCGCCAGGTTCTTCGGCATTCACGGACATCCCGGCGTCAAGGCGGTCGAGACCCGCATGTGGCAGCTGGCGGGCGAAGTGTTGCCGGCCGAGGGACCTGCGCAGTCCGAGGATATGGTGTCCTACACCCAGGGCCTGATGGATCTCGGCGCCACGGTCTGCTCGCGCGGCAAGCCTGCATGCCTGGGCGCGGCGCAGTCGTGCCCGCTGTCGGCGGACTGCGTGGCGCGCCGCGACGGCCTGACTGCCGTGCTGCCCACGCCCAAGCCGCGCGCCGCCATCCCCGAGCGCAGCACCGTGATGCTGCTGGTGCGGCGCCGCCGCGAGGTCCTGCTGGCGCTGCGCCCGGACAGCGGCATCTGGGGTGGATTGTGGAGCCTGCCTGAAATGCCGGTCGACACCGTGCCCTTCGATGCCGAGCAGGCCGAAGACGCGGCGCTCGAACGCGCCCGCGAATTCGGAACCCCGGACCGCGCCGCGATGGTCGGCGAGCTCACCCACGTCTTCACCCACTTTCGCCTGCTCATCCGCGCCATCCGCGTCGACATGAGCGGCGCGCTGGCCGTGCGCGATAGCGGCGACGGCCCGGCGCTGCGCTGGATCTCGCTCGACGACCTGGATGAAGTCGGCACTCCCGCACCGGTACGCAAGCTGCTGGAAACGCAAGCGCGGGGAGGCTTGTTCTAAGGGTGGGTCAGCAAGGGTGAAGAGATCGCAGCGGGCGGCAGGTGGCAGGCGGCAGGTGCGAGGAGCGCGGCCGTAGATGGGTACGGCGAGCACCACAGTGCCTGCCACCGCTTGCGCAGCAGATTTGCTCGTCCCTTCCTGAACCTTCCTGAACCTTCCTAGAGGATGTGGTGTTGGTGCATGTATTTGTGGACGATCTCGATCCGCATCCCCGCATCGGGCAGGGCCATCAGCATCTGCTTCGCCTTGAGCGGTACCGGCAGCAGTTCGCACAGGCGGTTCGCCACCCAGCTCGGGTCGTCCCACAGGAAAGGCTCGCTGAAGGGCAGCTTGCCGGGATGCTCGGCGTGCAGCGAGCTGACGATGCGGCGTAGCACGGTCAGGCATTCGCCCAGCAATTCGAGCTTGCAGTCGATGATGTCCGCAGGCAGCAATCTGGCCTGGCCCACCATCAGGCCGTCTTCGCGCACGCTGTGGCTGAGCAGCTGGAAGCGCTGCCGCCCGCGCGTGCTGATCAGCAGCACGCCGAGCTGCTCCATATTGCAATCGACGATATCCGCAAGGCAGCCGACCGTCTCCGGCATGGTGGGCTCGCCGGGATGCGCGACCTCGCTGCCGCTGGCGATCAGGCACACGCCGAAGGGTGTGCGGTCGCGCATGCAGGCACGCACCATGTCCACGTAGCGCGCCTCGAACACGCGCAGTGGCAGCAGGCCATCGGGGAACAGAACGGTGTGCAGCGGAAACAGCGGCAGGCTATCCAGCCGGGGCGGCGCCGGCGTAGCGGATGAGGACGGCGAGGTCGACGGGCCGGGAGCGGTGGGCGTGGCGCGTGAGGACATGCTGAGCCAGCAAAGGTTGCGCCCGGGCAGCGATGCCGGACACCGGCGGCCCGGGCGGGGACCGCGGAGCCTGGCGTCGCGGCATGTCAGCCGCCCGGCGCGAGCTCGCGGTGTCTCACCAGCACATTACCATGCGCGCGGAAATAGTTGGCAAGTCTTTCGGCGATGTACACCGAACGATGCTGGCCGCCGGTGCAGCCGATGGCCACGGTCAGGTAGCTGCGGTTGTCGGCGATGAAACTCGGCAGCCACTTTTCGACGTAGGCGCGGATATCCTCGGCCATCGCCAGCACCATCGGCTGGCTCTGCAGGAAATCGATCACCGGCTCGTCGCGCCCGGTCAGCGGCCGCAGCGCGAGGTCGTAGTAAGGATTCGGCAGCGAGCGCACATCGAACACCATGTCCGCGTCGCTGGGCACGCCGTGCTTGAAGCCGAACGATTCGAACAGCAGCGTGAGCCGCAGGTCGTCGTCCCGCACGAACTCCTTGATCCACGCGCGCAGGGTGTTGGTGCGCACATTGCTGGTATCGATGCGGTGCGCGGCTTCCGCCAGGGGGCTGAGCAGCTCGCGCTCCATCTCGATCGCTTCGATCAGCGAAGTGTCGTTGAGCGGCGCATCGGCATCGGGTGCATTGCCCGCATCGTCGCCCGTGGCGGCGGGCAGGCCGGCCTTGTCGATGCGCATCGACAGCGGGTGCCGCCGGCGGGTCTCTGAGTAGCGCTGTACCAGCGCATCGGTATTGGCCGTCAGGAAGACTACGCGGACCTCGTGCTCCGCGGCGAGGTCGCGCAGCGTGCCGGGCAACTGGTCCAGCGATTCGCGGCTGCGGATATCGGTGGCGACGCCGAGGTGGGTATAGCCCTGGGCGGCCAGGTAGCGCGCCAGTTCCGGGATGAACTGGGCCGGCAGGTTGTCGACGCAGTAATAGCCTGCGTCTTCCAGTACGTTCAGGGCGACGGATTTGCCGGAGCCGGAAATTCCGGTGATAAGTATGATGCGCATAGCGTCACAAGCATAACATCAGGCGATGACGCCGTCATGACGGTATCGTGACGGGCGGGCCTCATAAAAAATGACGAACCGGAGTTCGCCATTTGCACATGCGTCCACGAAAGGGCGACCCTTGTTACTTGGACAGGCATTCCTTCATGAATGCCTTGCGCTCGTCGCCCTTCTTCATGCTTGCAGCAATATAAGCAAACGAAAAGTGGCGCAGAAACCGCTTGTCAGAGCAGGCGGCCCTGGCCGCGCGAAGCGACATCGGCCTGCATCGCGGCACGCTGGCGGTCCATGAAATCACGCAGCGTATCGATGCCGCGCAGGCGCAGGATAGTGTTGCGCACGGCGGCCTCGACCAGCACGGCGAGATTTCGGCCGGCCGCCACCTGGATCTTGACCATGTGGATCGGCAGGCCAAGCACGTCGAGGTATTGGGAATCCAGCGGCAGGCGCTCGAACTCGCCATCGTTGCGCCGCACCAGCTGCACCACCAGCTTCATCTTCATTTTCCGGCGCACCGCAGTCTCGCCGAAGATGGTCTTGATGTCGAGCAGGCCCAGTCCGCGCACTTCGAGCAGGTTCTGCAGCAGCGGCGGGCAGCGGCCTTCGATGAAGTCAGGCCCCAGGCGCACGAAGTCCACCGCATCGTCGGCCACCAGTCCGTGTCCGCGCGAGATCAGTTCCAGGCCTAGTTCGCTCTTGCCCAGACCCGACTCGCCCATGATCAGCACGCCCATGCCGAGGATGTCGAGGAACACGCCGTGCATGGTCACGCGCGGCGCGGAAATCCGCGACAGATAGAGCCGCAGGTGGTCGATGACCGCGGCCGAGGATACCGGCGTGGTGAACAGGGGCGTGGACGAGCGCGTGCAGCGCAGTTCCAGGTCGGGGGGTGGCTCCATGCCGTCCGCGATCACCAGGAAGGGCGGCTCGAGCAGGATCAGCTCGCCCATCTGGCGTTTGCGCATTTCGTCGTCGAGACGCTGGTAATAGGTGATTTCGGGTTTGCCGAGCACCTGGATCCGGTTCGGGTGGATCAGGTTCAAGTGCCCGACGAGATCGGCGGCGGACGTGGCTTCACGCGCGAACTCAACGTCGAAGGCCCGGTCGGCCCCTTCCAGGCCAGCGACCCAGGAGAGTTTGATGTCGGCTGCGTTGTCGTCGAAGATCGACTGCGAGGTGACGCCAGTGAGTTCCATGCGGTGCTTTCGGGGGACAGGCTTTCAGGCCGGGGAGGCAACGGCCCTGTTGGCCGGGCAGGGCTTGCCCCGGCGGGTCAGGGATGCCATTGCGTCAGCAACTGGTGCACGGCATCGGGAGTGGGCAGGGTAGCGAGTCCTTCGCGCATTTCGCGGTCGGACAGCAGCTGGGCAATCTCGGAAAGGATCTCCAGGTGCTGCTGGGTAGCCTGTTCGGGCACGAGCAGGAAGATCAGCAGCGACACCGGCTTGCCGTCAGGCGACTCGAAGGGGATCGGCTCGCCCAGGCGCATGAAGGCGGCCAGGGGCTGCTTGAGGCCCTTGATGCGACCGTGCGGAATGGCAACCCCGGCTCCGAGGCCGGTCGAGCCCAGCGATTCGCGGGCGAACAGGTTGTCGGTCACGGTAGCGCGCGCTACGCCATGGTTGTTCTCGAAGAGGAGCCCGGCCTGTTCGAACACCCGCTTCTTGCTGGTGACGCTGACGTCGAGGTTGATGTTGCCGGGTGGCAGCAATTTAGCCAAACGATTCATGTGGAATGCGCAGGTTTTTCTAGTAAGCAGGCCCGTGGCCAGGAGAGGGCCGCACCAGGCAAAGGGGATAGAAAGGCTCGTGCCCTCGTTTCACCGGTTATCCCATGCCGGTGTCGGGCGTCTGGCCATTATAGAGCAGGCCCGCCCCCGCCTTGTGCATTGCAATAGCCGATGCGCGGAAGCGGTGCCGCGCGCACGGAAAAATTGCCGCGCTATTGCTTATGTATTGCACAGCATACACCGGGAGCGTGGCCTTGCGGAATCCCCTTGCGTGATTCGATACCGGCCGTAAATGCGGGAGAACGCCACAAAAATGTGCGCAAAAAAGCCGCGCATCGGGCGCGGCTTGTTCTGGTTTCAAGGGACTGACACCGACGGCCCCCTAGGTGGGCCGCCAGGCACGGTCATTGCTGCATCTGCGCTGCGGCCAATTGATACTTGACCGCTTCGCGGTCGTGGCTTTGCACGCGATCCTTGTGGCGAAYSACCTGCCGGTCGAGCTTGTCGACTAGCGCGTCGATAGCGGCATACAGGTCTTCGTGATGCGCTTCGACAAAGATGTCCTTGCCCTTGAGATGTAGATTGATTTCCGCGTACTGCCGCCGGTCCTTTTCTTTTGTATTGTCGACAGATAGCAGCACACTTACGCCAATGACTTGATCGAAATGCCTGACGATACGCTCCAGTTTCGTTTCCACGTACTCACGCAGCGGGGGCGTGATGTCCAAGTGGTGTCCACTGATCTTGAAGTTCATAGCGTTTCTCCTTCTGAAAGAGTTGCATCAGGCAGGCGATGCAACTCGGCTACAAAGACTTGCGGAGATTTACGGCAGGGATTTTCAGCGCCTCGCGGTACTTGGCGACGGTACGGCGCGCCACCACGAAGCCTTGCTCGCCGAGCAGTTCGGCGATCCTGCTATCCGACAGGGGATTCCTGGGATCTTCGGCTCCTATGAGTTGCTTGATCAACGCTCGAATTGCCGTTGAAGAGGCCGCGCCGCCGGTTTCTGTGGATACGTGACTGCCGAAGAAATACTTCAGCTCGAAAGTCCCCATCGGCGTTGCCATGTATTTATTGGTTGTCACCCGAGAGATGGTGGACTCGTGTAGACCCAGTGTATCGGCAATCTCCCGCAAAACCAAGGGGCGCATCGCAATTTCCCCGTGGGTGAAGAAGTTCTTTTGACGTTCGACAATCGCTTGTGCGACGCGCAATATGGTGTCGAAGCGCTGCTGGATATTCTTGATCAACCAGCGTGCTTCCTGCAATTTTTGCTGCAGTCCGGCAGCCCCTGAATCGCCTTTTGCACCGCGCAAAATCTGCGCGTACATATCGTTGATGCGTAGCCGCGGCATCACATCCGGATTGAGTTGCGCGATCCAGCCGCCGCTCATTTTTCGCACGAAAACATCCGGCACCACGAAATCCGCCTCGGGGCGGCTATAGGCATGGCCGGGATACGGGGCGAGCGAGCGGATCAGTTCGTGCGCGGCCTTGAGGTCGGCCTCGTCGACCTGCAGCGCTTTCTTCAGGCGCGTGTAGTCGCGCACCGCGAGCAGCTCCAGGTGGCTGGTGACGATGGTCAGGGCCAGTTCGCGCTGCGGATGGGTGAGCCGGCGCAGTTGCAGCGCCAGGCATTCGGCGGCGTTGCGCGCACCTACGCCGGCCGGGTCGAAGCTCTGCAGCAGGGTCAGGACGGCGTGTACCTCGTCGATCTCGAACTCGAGTTCCTCGGGCAGTTCGGCGCAGATCTCCTCGAGCGAAGCGCTAAGGTATCCGTCGTCGTCCAGCGACTCGACCAGGAAGATCGCGAGCCCTTTGTCGCGCATGGAAATCTTCAGCGGCGCGAGTTGCTCCATCAGGTGCTCGCGCAGCGTCGGCTCGGCGTCACGCAGCTGCATCGGCGTCTTTTCGTCCTCGTCGCCCTGCGGGCGGCGGGCAAAGTCGTCGAGGCTCCAGTCGCTGCCGTAATCCTCGCCGCTGTCGGCGTAGTTGTCGTCGCCATCGGCGGCGCCGTCGGGGCGGTTCTCGCTGGTGCCCTGGCCATCGGCGGGCGCAGGCGCGGGCGCGCTCTGCAGGTTGACGGAGCCATCGGCACCCACGCGCAGCGGGCTTTCGATCCAGTCGTTTTCGCGTTCGAGCAGGGGGTTCTCGGTGAGCGCTTGCTCAACTTCCTGCTGCAGTTCGAGCGTGGACAGTTGCAGCAGCCGGATCGACTGCTGGAGTTGCGGCGTAAGCGCGAGATGCTGCGAGAGGCGGAGCTGTAGCGACGGTTTCATGCGACCTATTTTATGCGCAACTTCCATGCCGTTGGAACGGAAATTGCTATCGCTGATGCCGCCGTGATCGTTTGCAGGATGAAAGGCGACATGAACGCCGCCTGGCCGCGAATATCCCGGCTGCGCGGCAGTAGGCCGCGCCCCGCGTTACATGCGGAAGTTCTCGCCCAGGTAGACCTTGCGCACCGATTCGTTGGCAATGATGTCTTCGGGCTGGCCTGACGCCAGCACGGTGCCTTCGCTGATGATATACGCGTGGTCGCAGATGCCAAGCGTCTCGCGCACGTTGTGGTCCGTGATGAGCACGCCGATGTTGCGTGCCTTGAGGAAGCTGACGATGCGCTGGATTTCGCCCACCGCGATCGGGTCCACGCCGGCGAACGGTTCGTCGAGCAGGATGAAGCGCGGCGCGGAAGCCAGCGCACGGGCGATTTCCACGCGGCGGCGCTCGCCACCGGACAGCGACAGCGCCGGATTCTCGCGCAGGTGGGCGATCTGCAGGTCGTCGAGCAGCGAGTCCAGGCGTCGCTCGATATCCGCCTTGGACAGCGGCTTGCCGTCGTGCACCTGCAACTCGAGCACGGCGCGGATGTTCTCCTGCACGTTGAGCTTGCGGAACACCGAGGCTTCCTGCGGCAGGTAGGACAGGCCCATGCGCGCGCGCTCGTGGATGGCGAGGCCGCTGATGTGCTTGTCGTCGAGCACGATGTCGCCTTCGTCCAGCGCCACCAGCCCGACGATCATGTAGAACGAAGTGGTCTTGCCCGCGCCGTTGGGACCCAGCAGCCCGACCACCTCGCCGCTCTTCACGTCGAGCGACACGTCCTTGACCACCGTGCGCGAGCCGTAGCGCTTCTTCAGGTGGCGCACGACCAGGGTGCTGCTCTCGGTCAGGACGTTGGGCTGGGACGGTTCGGTTTGGGTAGCGGTCATGAAGGCTGAATCCGTGGATCGGGCGGCGCTGCTGCGCGCCGGCGTCAGGGGTTGGCGGGGGCAGGGGCCGGCTTGAGCGGCAGCGGACTGGCGGCGGCGCCGCTGGCGGGCTGCTCCTGGCGCGGCGAGAGCACCGCGCGCACGCGTCCGGACGGGCTGCCTGCCGTGGCGTTCTCGGCGCCGCCGGTGGCCGTGTAGAACTCGTTGCGGCTGTCGTAGGTGATCACGGCACCGCGGATCTCGTCGACCAGCTTGGCGCCGGCCAGGCGCGCCATGCGGGCGCGGCCGATCAGCTTGGAGATTTCCTGCTTGCCGTCGGACTCGATGCGGTCGCCCCAGCCGTCGATGTATTCGTCGACGTTGTCGCGCTTCTGGCGGATATAGGCCTGCTTGCCTGCCTTCGAGGTGGCCACGGCGTACTGGTAGCCCTCGGGGTCGGTGCGCACTTCGGCCGCATCGGACTTCAGCACCATGGTGCCCTTGGTCAGCACCACGTTGCCGGTCAGTACGTACACCTGCTTGACGTCGTCGTAGCTGGCATTGTCCGCCTCCAGCACCAGTGGCTTGTCGCGGTCGGCCTTCTCGGCGCGGGCGGGCGCGGCCAGCGCAAGGCCGAGCATGGCTGCCAGCGTCAGCAGGGCAGCCGTGCTGCGACGGCGACAGGACGATGTCGTCAGGAATGGATTCATATTGGCGTGGTGGCGGTTGGCGCGGGCGGCTCTGGCCCGCGGGCGGCTTCGTTTCTTGGCTGTTTCCGGGCGCGGCGCGTCAGGCTTCGTCAGGGCTGCTTCGCGGCGCTGGCCGGCGGCCCCGTAATGATGGTGCCGTGTACGTTACCCAGCAATTGTACTTCGCGGGTGACGTTGTTGAAGATCAGGCCGTTGGCGGTCATCACCGACGGGCCGCGCGTGAGCTTGACGGCCTTGTCGGTCTTGACGATGTCGTCGTTGACCAGCACCTGGAAGTACTCGGACGCAGCGGTCATCTGCGGATCCTTGGCGGGATCGGGCCCCTGCGCGCGCACGATCAGCGCGTTGCCGAACAGGTCCACCACCGAGCCCTCGGCATTCATGGTGCCGCGGTCGGAGTGGCCGGTCACCGGCGGGCGGTCAATCTCATAGGCGCGCATGGCCGGGCGCGTCACTTCGTAGGTCTGGTCGTCCTCGAAGTGGGTCATCTTGTCGCCGGTGAAGCGCATCTTGGTGTTTCCGTCCTCGGCAAGCTCCGTGGCGGAAAAATGGATCATGTAGTAATCCGGCTCGTGCTTCTTGCCGACCGGGCCGGTGGCGGCTTCGCGCGGCGAGTTGACCTGCACCAGCCAGAAAGTGCTGCCCGCCACCAGCGCCATCAGCAGCAGTGGCAGCAGCCGCATTCCGAGCCGGCTCACGGAGGACAGGAGATCCCGCATATGCTGTGGCCGCCCTCAGATGACCTTGGCGCGGGTCAGGTCGTGGATATGCAGCGCGCCGACCAGGCGGTGCTCGGCGTCGACCACCAGCATCTGGTTGATGCGGTTCGCCTCCATCACCTGCACCGCTTCCACGGCCAGCTGGTCCGGGCCCACGGCGTGTGGCGCGCGGTGCATGACCTCGCTGATCGGCACCGTCTTCCAGTCGCGGGGGGTCTCCAGCAGGCGGCGCAGGTCGCCGTCGGTGAACACGCCGATCAGGTGATCGTCCGGATCCACCACGGCGGTCATGGCCATGCCCTTGCGCGTGATTTCCATCAGCGCCTGTGCCAGCGGTGTGCTTTCGCGCACCTTGGGCACCGCGTTGCCGCTGCGCATGACATCGCGCACATGGGTCAGGAGCTTGCGCCCGAGCGCGCCGCCCGGGTGCGAGCGGGCGAAGTCTTCCTCGCCGAAGCCGCGCGCGTCGAGCACCGCCACCGCCAGCGCGTCGCCCATCGCCAGCGCGGCGGTGGTGCTGGCGGTCGGCGCCAGGTTGAGCGGGCAAGCTTCCTTCTCGACGCCGGCATTGAGGTGGGCGTCGGCCATCTTGGCCAGCGTGGAGCCGGGATTGCCGGTCACCGAGATCAGCTTGGCGCCGATGCGCTTGACGATCGGCAGGATCGACAGCAGCTCGGCGGTCTCGCCGGAATTGGAGAAGGCGATCAGCACGTCGTCGCGCGTGACCATGCCGAGGTCGCCGTGGCTGGCCTCGGCAGGATGCACGAAGAACGAGGGCGTGCCGGTCGACGCCAGCGTAGCGGCCACCTTGCGGCCGATATGCCCGGACTTGCCGATGCCCGACACCACCACGCGGCCGCTGCACTCCAGCGTGAGCTGCACGGCATGCGCGAATTCGCCGTCCAGGCGGCCCGCAAGGGCGGCAACGGCGTCTGCTTCGATCTGGAGGGTCTCGCGAGCAAGCCGAAGTGCTCGATCCGCATTGAAATTAGCTATCATGGCGACGAAGTATACCAACGAATGCGATGGCGCCTTGCCTGTTCCGGGGATCGGGCAGCAAAGGCGGCCGCCGCGCTTGCCGTAATCCGCCGGCAGGGTCGCCCGCGCCGGGCGTGGCCCTGTCCCGGGGCGGCGTACCAGGCCCTTGTCGATGCACTCTCCGCTGGACCTGACTCTCGTGTTGCTGGCCGCCGCCGTGTTCGGCGTGGTCGCATTCCGCATGCTGCAGCTGCCGCCGATGCTGGGATACCTGGCGGTCGGCATCCTGATCGGTCCTCACGCGCTAGGCCTGGCCAGCGATACCGCGCAGACCAAGTACCTGGCCGAATTCGGCGTGGTCTTCCTGATGTTCTCGATCGGGCTGGAGTTCAGCCTGAGCAAGCTCAAGGCCATGAAGCGCCAGGTGTTCGGGCTGGGCGGCTCGCAGGTGGTGCTGTCGATGCTCGTGGTGGTGCCGGCGAGCTGGCTGTTCAACTGGGCGTTCCCGATGACCTGGCAGGCTTCGGTGGCGCTCGGCGGGGCGCTGGCGATGTCGTCCACCGCAATCGTGTCCAAGATGCTCTCGGAGCGCCTGGAGCTGGAAAGCGAGCACGGGCGCAACATCATCAGCATCCTGCTGTTCCAGGATCTGGCGGTGGTGCCGCTGCTGATCGTGATCCCCGCGCTGTCGCGCGATCCCGGCGACATGGCCATGGCGCTGGCGCTGGCCACGCTGAAGATCGCGGTGGCCCTGAGCCTGATCTTCTTCGTCGGGCAGAAAGTGATGAGCCGTTGGTTCCACGTGGTGGCCGCGCGCCGCTCGCAGGAACTGTTCATGCTCAACCTGCTCCTGGTCACGCTCGGCATGGCGGCGCTGACCGAGCGGCTCGGGCTGTCGATGGCGCTGGGCGCCTTCATGGCCGGCATGCTGATCTCCGAGACGCCCTACCGCCACCAGGTGGAAGAAGACATCAAGCCCTTCCGCGACGTACTGCTCGGGCTGTTCTTCGTCACCATCGGCATGTTGCTCAATATCCACGTGGTGCTGGACCACCTGTGGCTGGTGCTGGGGCTGCTGGCGGTGCCGATCCTCTTCAAGCTGCTGCTGATCTCCGGCCTGGCACGCGCGTTCGGCTCGCGCCAGGGCGTGGCGATCCGCACCGGCCTGGGCCTGGCGCAGGCGGGCGAGTTCGGCTTCGTGCTGCTCAACCAGATCGACGGGCTGAACCTGGTCGATCCGGTGCTGATCCAGGTCATCCTGGCCTCGATGCTGCTCTCGATGCTGGCCGCGCCCTTCCTGATCCAGTACAGCGATGCCATCGTGCTGCGCTTCGCCGCCAATGAATGGCTCATGCAGTCGCTCAACATGACGCGCATCGCCGCGCAGAGCCTGCAGACGGAAAAGCACGCCATCATCTGCGGCTTCGGCCGCAGCGGGCAGAACCTCGCCCACATGCTCGAGCGCGAGGGCATCACCTATGTCGCGCTCGATCTGGACCCCGACCGCGTACGCGAGGCCGCGGGCGCCGGCGACACCGTGGTGTACGGCGACGCCGGCCGGCGCGAGGCGCTGATCGCCGCCGGGCTGCACCGGGCCGCCGCCATGATCATCACTTACGCCAACACACCTTCCGCCCTCAAGGTGCTGCACCACGTGCAGGAGCTCGCGCCGGCCCTGCCGGTGATCGTGCGCACCGTGGACGACTCGGAACTCGACATCCTGCAGAAGGCCGGCGCCACCGAGGTGGTGCCGGAGATCATCGAAGGCAGCCTGATGCTGGCCTCGCACGCGCTGGTGCTGCTCGGCGTGCCGATGCGCCGCGTGGTGCGCGGCGTGCAGCAGGCGCGCGACGCGCGCTACAGCCTGCTGCGCGGATACTTTCACGGGCGCGACGACGAAGAGGATATGGTCGAGCGCGACTCGGTGCGCCTGCATTCGGTCTCGCTCGGCCCCGACGCCACTGCGCTCGGGCGCAGCCTCGGCGCGCTGGGGCTGGAACGCATCGGGGTGGAGGTGACGGCAGTGCGCCGGCGCGGTATCCGCGCCTTCGACCCCCAGCCGGAAACCGTGCTGGAGCCGGGCGACGTGGTGGTGTTGCGCGGGCAGCCGGAGGCGCTGGAGGCGGCGGAAAAACGCATGCTGACGGGCTGAAGGGCGCACGGCCCGCAAGGACGGCCTGCAAGCACGCCCCGCAAGCGCCCGGCAAGGCACGGCTGTGGCGCTATGCCGCCACGCGGCTGGCGGTTTTCGATCCTTCCACGCTGTCGGCCCATGACGGCGGCAGGCCTTCGAGCACGGAGCGCGCGTCGAGCGAGCGGATCGGGATGCTCGGATCGGCCGGGATGCGGCCCTCTGCCTGCAGCATCAGGTACCGCAGGCAGCACACGCGCAGGAAGGAGGTGAAATTCGCCGCCTCGCCGCGGTAGGCGGCCAGTTCGTCGTGCAGCCGCGTGATGAGCTGGCCCACGCTCATGCCGTCGCGCCCGGCCAGCGTTTCCAGGACTTCCCAGAACAGGCTTTCCAGCCGGATGCTGGTGGCCACGCCGTGCAGGCGCAGCGAGCGCGACTGGCAGAGGTACGACTCCGGGTTGGCCCGGATAAAGATTTCGCACATGGGGGACTCCGGTTCGGCGCGGCCCGGCGCAAAGGGCGGGCCGCGTTTCGGCAGCCTCTACTGTACGATCCGGGTGCCCAGCACCGCAAGGAACTGCGCCAGCCAGGCCGGATGCGCAGGCCATGCGGGCGCGGTCACCAGGTTGCCGTCGGTGTGGGCCTGGTCCACGGGGATGTCGGCGTATTTGCCGCCAGCCAGGCGCACCTCGGGCGCGCAGGCCGGGTAGGCCGAGCAGGTGCGGCCCTCCAGCACGCCGGCCGCGGCCAGCAGCTGGGCGCCGTGGCAGACCGCGGCGATCGGCTTGTTGGCGCTGGCGAAGTGGCGCACGATCTCCAGCACACGGTCGTTCAGGCGCAGATACTCCGGCGCGCGCCCGCCCGGGATGACCAGCGCATCGTAGGCGACGGGGTCGACCTCGGCGAAGGTCGCGTTCAGCGTGAAGTTGTGGCCGCGCTTCTCGCTATAGGTCTGGTCGCCCTCGAAATCGTGGATGGCGGTCGCGCAGCTGGCGCCGGCCTTCTTGTCCGGGCAGACCGCATGGACCGTATGGCCCACCATCTGGAGTGCCTGGAAAGGCACCATGGTTTCGTAGTCCTCGGCGTAGTCGCCAACCAGCATCAAGATCTTTTTTGCCATCGCGGTCTCCTGTATGGTTACGGGTGCCCGGCGGAACGGCGCGCAAGCCTGCGCGCCCGGCCCCCCTGGTACCAGCCCATTGTGTTGCCGTTCGCGGCAGCCCGGGTGGTAGCCCATTACCGCATCCGGCCTGCCACGGCGGCAGGCTGTCAGAACGAGTTCCCATGCCCAATACCACTATCCAGTCGTCCGCCCTCGGCCACGTCACCGACTACCTGCGCGAGCGCATCCGCACCGTGCCCGACTGGCCSCAGCCSGGCGTGATGTTCCGCGAYATCACGCCKCTGCTGCAGGATCCCAAGACCCTGCGCGTGCTGATCGACGTCTTCGTCCACCGCTATATGGACGCCCGCCTGGACCTGGTCGCCGGCATCGACGCGCGCGGCTTCATTCTCGGCGCCATCGTGGCCTACGAGCTCAACCTCGGCTTCGTGCCGATCCGCAAGAAGGGCAAGCTGCCCTTCCAGACCGTGTCCGAGGAATACGAGCTGGAATACGGCAGCGCCACCGTCGAGATCCACGCCGACGCCTGCAAGGCCGGCGACCGCGTGCTGCTGATCGACGACCTGATCGCCACCGGCGGCACCATGATGGCCGGGCGCAAGCTGCTCGAGCGCCTGGGCGCCACGGTGGTGGAGGGCGCCGCCATCGTCGACCTGCCGGAGCTGGGCGGTTCGCGCCATCTGCTCGACAGCGGGCTGCCGCTGTTCACGGTGTGCCGCTTCGACGGCCATTGAGGCGCGCCGCGCGCTCACCTGGATAGACCACCGGAGCCTGTTCCATGCCGGATCTCATGCTGTTCCTCGTCACCTCGGTGGCCATCACCCTGGCTCCCGGGCCCGACAACCTGCAAGTGCTGGCGCGCGGCATGGCGCAGGGGCGCCGCGCCGGCGTGGCGGCGGCGCTGGGCTTTGCTTTCGGTTGTCTCTTCCACACCGTGGTGGCAGCCGTGGGGCTGGCGGCCGTGCTGCGTTCCTCGCCGCTGGCCTTCCAGTGCATCAAGTTCGCGGGGGCCGCCTACCTGATCTGGATCGGCATCCAGGCGCTGCGCTCGCGCGGGGCGCTGGGCAAGGCCGCCGACACGCCGGAGGTGCCGCTGTCCACGGTGTTCCGCCAGAGCGTGCTGGCCAACCTGATGAACCCCAAGGTGACGCTGTTCTTCCTGGTGTTCCTGCCGCAGTTCGTGCGCGCCGATGCCGCCCACCCGGGCTGGCAGATGCTGGTGCTGGGCGTGGTCTTCATGCTGCAGACGGCGGTGGTGTTCTCGCTGTTCGGGCTGTTCGCGGGTGTGCTGGGCGACTGGCTCAAGCACCGTCCGCGCGCCGGCCGCTGGCTTGACCGCGTTGCCGGCGCGATCTTCGTGGTGCTCGGCATCAAGGTCGCGCTATAGGCCCGGACGCCCGGGCATCCGGACGCCCGAACAGCCCGGACGCCCGGTGTCCGCGCGGCCCCGCTGCCGCCCGGACTGCCGGCACTGTTGCGCAGTTCCACGCGCCATCCCCATGGCGTTGCCCGCACATGCATGCGGGCGCATAATGCCCCATTGACAACAACGATACGATGACCGGGCGGCAACTTGCGGCCGGCATTTGCCTCAGCCTTCATGCCGGGCTCCGGCACCTGCCATCGCAACGGCGGCACCGGTCACAGAAGGGTGGACCATGGGCGTTTTACTTCATTTGCTTTCCGGCGTGGCGCTGCTGGTTTGGGGCACCAACATCGTCAAGGTGGGCATCTTGCGCGTGTACGGCGCCAACCTGCGCCACGTGCTTTCCTCCAGTATCTCCAACCGCCTCTCGGCCTTTGCCGCCGGGCTCGGCGTGACCGGCCTGGTGCAGAGCAGCAATGCCACCGCGGTGATCGTCAGTTCCTTTGTCGGCCAGGGCCTGATTGCCGTGGCACCGGCGCTGGCCATCATGCTGGGCGCCAACGTGGGCACCGCGATCATGGTGCAGGTGTTCTCGCTGGACCTGTCGTGGCTGTCGCCGCTGCTGATCTTCGTCGGGGTGATCCTGCACCTGTCCTGGAAGGGCAACAAGCCCGGCCACGTCGGCCGCGTGCTGATCGGCCTGGGGCTGATCACGCTGGCGCTCGAGCTGATCTCCATCGCCACGCGCCCGGTGGTGCAGGCAGCCGGCGTCAAGGTGCTGTTCGGCACGCTGACGGGCGATCCGACGCTCGACATGCTGATCGGCGCCTTCCTCACCATCCTGTGCTACTCGAGCCTGGCAGTGGTGCTGTTCTGCGGCGCGCTGGCCTCGGCCGGCGTGGTTTCGCTGCACGTGGCGCTGGCCCTGGTGCTGGGCGCCAACCTCGGCTCCGGGATCTCGGCGCTACTCACCACCTCGGGCAACAACCAGCCCGGCAAGCGCGTCACGCTGGGCAACCTGCTGTCGCGCCTGCTTGGCTGCGTGGTCGCGCTGCCCCTGCTGGGGCAGGCCGAGAGCCTGCTCGCGCTGTTCGATGCCGACCCGCAGCGGCTGGTGGTGAACTTCCACCTGCTGTTCAACGTGGCGCTGGCGGTGTTGCTGCTGGGCGCCACCGGCCCGCTGGCGCGCCTGTGCGAGGCGGTGCTGCCGGGCCGCAATACCGGCGACAGCCAGGTCACGCCGCGCCACCTGGACCTGGCCGCGCTGTCCACGCCCGCGCTGGCGCTGTCCAACGCCGCGCGCGAAGTGCTGCGCATCGGCGACCGCATCGAGCAGATGCTCGACAACATGCTGCGGGTGCTGCGCAACAACGATGCCAAGCTGGCCGCCGCCACCTGCCGCATCGACGACGAGGTGGACGACCTCTACACCGCCATCAAGCTCTACCTGACCCAGATCAGCCTGGAGGCCCTCGACGAGCGCGACGGCCGGCGCTGGACCGAAATCATCTCGCTCACCATCAACCTCGAGCATGCCGGCGACATCATCGAGCGCATCCTGCTGGATGCGCGCGACAAGAAGATCGCCCACAACCTGGCCTTCTCGGAGGCAGGCATGCAGGAAATCGCGCAGATGCATGCGCGCGTGGTGGCGAACCTGCGCCTGGGCTTGTCGGTCTTCCTCTCCGGCGACCTCAGGAGCGCGCAGCAACTGATGGCCGAGAAGGCCACCTTCCGCGACCTGGAGCGCCAGTACGCGCGCACCCACCTGCAGCGCATCGCCGTGCAGACCGCGGAGAGCATCGAGACCAGCTCGCTGCACCTCGACGTGATCAGTGACCTCAAGCGCCTGAACTCGCTGTTCTGCGCCACGGCCTACCCGGTGCTGGAAGAGGCGGGCGTGCTCAACCGCAGCCGCATGAAGGAGGACGACGGCGAGCCGCCGGTGCGGGCAGTGCCGTCCGCCCAGGCGCACTGAGGCGCGGCCCGCGCCCGGCGGGCGCGGGATGTCAGAGCTTGTAGCCGATCTGGCGCAACAGGTCGCGCCGCCAGGCGATGTCGGCGTCGGTTTCCAGCCCGAGCGGCGGCTCGCCGTCCACCACGCCCAGTACCGCGCGGCCTTGCGCGGTCTGCGCGATCACCACCTCGACGGAATTGGCCGTGGCGCAGTAGATCCTGCAGACCTCGGGCACCGCGCGCACCGCGCCCAGCACATTGACGGGATAGAAGCCGTCGCCCAGGAACAGCAGGAAGCTGTGCCCGGCGCCGATCGCCATGGCGTTGCTGCAGGCCAGGTCGATCAGCCCGTCGTCGTTGCCGGACCAGCGCACCAGGCGCTTGCCCGAGGCTTCGCAGAAGGCCAGCCCGAAGCGGATGCCCGGCACCGCGCCGACCAGCGCCTCGTGGATGTCGTCGACGGTCTTGATGAAGTGCGACTGGCCGAAGATGAAGTTGGTCGCCTCCGGCTTGGAGACCGGTACTACGCTGAGTTCCATGGCCATGCTCCTGCATCGACCCGAGCGAATCGGGATCTTCCGCAGTCCATGGTAGGCCGCGCGGTGTCGAATGCAAGGCGCCACCGCCGCGGGGGCGCGCACGGCGGCGCGCCGGCCAGGCCGATGCGCGCTCAGCGCGCGAGCAGCGGCGCGAGGTACTTGCCGGTAAAGCTGGCGCGGCTGCCGGCCACGGTTTCCGGCGTACCCTTGGCGATCACCTGGCCGCCGCCGGCGCCGCCCTCGGGGCCCATGTCGAGCAGCCAGTCCGCGGTCTTGATCACGTCCAGGTTGTGCTCGATGATCACCACCGTATTGCCCTGGTCGCGCAGCTTGTGGATGACCTTGAGGAGCAGCTCGATGTCGTGGAAATGCAGGCCCGTGGTGGGCTCGTCCAGGATGTAGAGCGTGCGCCCGGTGTCGCGCTTGGACAGCTCCAGCGAGAGTTTCACGCGCTGCGCCTCGCCGCCCGACAGCGTGGTGGCGGACTGCCCCAGGCGGATGTAGCCCAGGCCCACGTCGAGCAGTGTCTTGAGCTTGCGCCGTACCACCGGCACTGCGTTGAAGAACTCGTGCGCCTGCTCCACCGTCATGTCCAGCGTCTCGTGGATGCTCTTGCCCTTGTAGAGCACCTCCAGCGTCTCGCGGTTGTAGCGCTTGCCGTGGCACACATCGCAAGGCACGTACACGTCGGGCAGGAAGTGCATCTCCACCTTGAGCACGCCGTCGCCCTGGCAGGCCTCGCAGCGCCCGCCCTTGACGTTGAACGAGAAGCGGCCCGGATCGTAGCCGCGCTCCTTGGCCGCCGGCACGCCGGCGAACAGCTCGCGGATCGGCGTGAACAGGCCCGTGTAGGTGGCGGGGTTGGAGCGCGGCGTGCGCCCGATCGGGCTCTGGTCGACGTTGATGACCTTGTCGAAGTGTTCCAGCCCGTCGATGCGGTCGTGCGCCGCCGGCTCCGCCGTGGAGCCGTACAGGTGGCGCGCCACCGCGTGGTACAGCGTGTCGTTGATCAGCGTCGACTTGCCCGAGCCGGATACTCCCGTGACGCAGGTCAGCAGGCCCACCGGGATCTCCGCGCTGACGTTGCGCAGGTTGTTGCCGGTGGCGTTGATGATGCGCAGCAGCTTTTCCTCGTCGGGCGCGGCACGCTCGGCCGGCACCTCGATGCGGCGCGCGCCGGACATGTACTGGCCGGTAAGCGAGTTGGGCGACTGCTCGATCTGGGCCGGCGTGCCCTCGGCCACGATCATGCCGCCGTGCACGCCGGCGCCCGGGCCGATGTCGACCACGTAGTCGCAGGCGCGGATCATGTCCTCGTCGTGCTCCACCACCAGCACGGAATTACCGATGTCGCGCAGGTGCTTGAGCGTGCCGATCAGGCGGTCGTTGTCGCGCTGGTGCAGGCCGATCGACGGCTCGTCCAGCACGTACATCACGCCGGTCAGGCCGGAGCCGATCTGCGAGGCCAGGCGGATGCGCTGCGCCTCGCCGCCCGAGAGCGTGTCCGCGCTGCGCTCGAGCGAGAGGTAGTCCAGCCCCACGTTGTTGAGGAAATTCAGGCGCGCGGTGATCTCCTTGACGATCTTGTCGGCGATCTCGCGCTTGGCGCCGTGCATGTCCAGTGTGAGGAAATACGTCAGCGCATCGCGCAGCGGCCAGCCGTTGATCTCGAAGATGGCGCGCGCCTGGTCGTTCTCGCCCAGCTTGACGTGGCGCGCCTCGGTGCGCAGCCGCGTGCCGTGGCAGGCGGGGCAGGCCTGGTTGTTCTGGTACTTGGCCAGTTCCTCGCGCACCGCGACCGAGTCGGTCTCGCGGTAGCGCCGCTCCAGATTGGGGATGATGCCCTCGAAGGCATGCTCGCGCACCGTGGTGCGGCCGCGCTCGTTCATGTAGGTGAACGGGATCTCGACGTCGCCCGAGCCATGCAGCACCACCTCCTGCACCTCGGCGGGCAGGTCCTCGAAGGCCGTATCCAGCTCGAAGTCGTAGTAGGCGGCCAGGCTCTGCAGCATCTGGAAGTAGAACTGGTTGCGCCGGTCCCAGCCCTTGATCGCGCCCGAGGCCAGCGACAGGTTGGGAAACGCCACCACCCGCTTGGGATCGAAGAAGGTGATCTGGCCCAGCCCGTCGCAGCTCGGGCAGGCGCCCATCGGGTTGTTGAACGAGAACAGGCGCGGCTCCAGCTCCTGCAGCGAGTAGGAACAGATCGGGCAGGCGAACTTGGAGCTGAAGCCGTGCTCGTGCGCGCTGTCGATCTCCAGCGCAATGGCGCGGCCGTCGGCCAGGCGCAGCGCCGTCTCGAACGATTCCGCCAGGCGCTGCTTGATGTCGGCGCGTACCTTGACGCGGTCCACCACCACGTCGATGGAATGCTTTTCGGTTTTCTTCAGCTTGGGCAGCGCGTCGACTTCATAGACCACGGCCGGCGCCTCGTGCGTGGTGCCGCCGCCCGAGCGGATGCGAAAACGCACGAAGCCCTGCGCCTGCATGGTGTCGAACAGGTCGAGGTGCTCGCCCTTGCGATTGGCCACCACCGGCGCCAGGATCATCAGCTTGGTGTCTTCCGGCAGCGCCAGCGCGGCATCCACCATCTGCGACACGCTCTGTGCCTGCAGCGGCAGGTTGTGGTCCGGGCAGTAGGGGGTGCCGGCGCGCGCGAACAGCAGGCGCAGGTAGTCGTGGATCTCGGTGACCGTGCCCACCGTGGAGCGGGGGTTGTGGCTGGTTGCCTTCTGTTCGATGGCGATCGCCGGCGACAGGCCTTCGATCAGGTCCACGTCGGGCTTTTCCATCAGCTGCAGGAACTGGCGCGCGTAGGCCGAGAGCGACTCCACATAGCGCCGTTGCCCCTCGGCATACAAGGTGTCGAAGGCCAGCGATGACTTGCCCGAACCGGATAGCCCGGTGATCACGATCAGCTTGTTGCGGGGCAGATCGAGATTGATGTTCTTCAGGTTGTGGGTACGGGCACCACGGATTCTGATTTCTTCCATATACCGAATGTCTTCGCCAGGCGGGCCGCCAGTCAGGTCGACAGGCCGGTCTCACGGAATTTCCAAGAAAAAAGCATGCCAGGCACGGCTCTGGCAGCCCGCTCCGGGCCGCGCGGCGCCCGTTGCGGCGCCCAAAGCGCGGCGAAGCAAACCTGTTAATATACCGAACTTCGGTTTCCGGGGTTGCCCGTCCTTGTGTGGCGATGCCTCCGAGGGTGTCTCCGAGGGTCCCGCGATGGGTGCCATCCGGGGGCTTCCGGGGGTGCAGCGCGGCACCGCATCCGGCGTGCTGCATGGGCCGGTCCGGCAACCAGTCTCGGAAATTCCCCACGATCGCAATGTCGTCGATCCATAGCTCCTCCCAAGATGCGGCCAAGGCCGACGATTCCAAGGCCGATGGCGCCAGGCCCCAGGCCGCCGGTCGCGACCGCATGACCCGCATGGAACTGCGGGCCAGCATCTCGCTCGCCAGCATCTTCGCACTGCGCATGCTCGGGCTGTTCCTGATCCTGCCGGTGTTCGCCGAATACGCCGCCGGGCTGCCCGACGGGCACGACGCCCAGCGCGTGGGCCTGGCCATGGGCATCTATGGCCTGATGCAGGCCTTCCTCCATATCCCGCTGGGCTGGCTGTCCGACCGCGTCGGCCGCAAGCCGGTGATGGTGGCGGGGCTGCTGCTGTTCGTCGCCGGCGGCCTGGTGGCGGCCGGGTCGGACACGCTGACCGGCATCATCGTCGGCCGCTCGCTGCAAGGCATGGGCGCGATTTCCGCGGCCATCACCGCCTGCATCGCCGACCTGACCCGCGAGCAGCACCGCACCAAGGCCATGGCCATGGTCGGCGGCAGCATCGGCCTGACCTTCGCGCTGTCGCTGGTGATCGCCTCGCCGCTGCTGCACAGCATCGGCATGCCGGGCATCTTCACGCTGATGTCGGTGCTCGGCGTGGTCGCCATCCTGGTCACGCTGTTCCTGGTGCCCGCGCCGCCGCCGCCGCACCCGGTGCGCTTGCCGTTCCGTGCCGTGCTGCTCAACCCCGACCTGATCCGCCTCAACGTGGGCGTGCTCGCCCTGCATGCGTCCCAGGTCGCCATGTTCATGGTGGTGCCGGCCATGCTCAGCAGCGCCGGCATGCCGCTGGACCAGCACTGGAAGGTCTACCTGCCCGTGGTGCTGGTTTCCTTCGTCCTGATGCTCGGACCCATGATGGCGGCCGAGCGCTATGGCAAGGTGCGCCCCGTGCTGCTGTGCTCGGTCGGCCTGATGACTGCCGTGCAACTGCTGTTCGCCGCGGTGCACGGCCTGTGGGGCATCGTTGGCGTGCTGCTGCTGTTTTTCGTCGCCTTCAACGTGCTCGAAGCCATGCAGCCTTCGCTGGTGTCGCGGTACGCCGCCGCGGCGCGCGGGGCCGCGCTGGGCGTGTACAACACCACGCAGGCGATGGGCCTGTTTCTCGGCGGCGCCGTCGGCGGCTGGCTGCTCAAGCACGAAGGTCGCAGCGCGGTGTTCATCGGTTGCGCGGTCGTGCTCCTGCTCTGGCTTATAATCGCCTGGAACATGAAGTCGCCCCCGGCCCGGAAAAGTAGTGCGCCGGCCGTCGCTGCCTGAAGCAGGCGGCAGCGGGAAGGCAGGTCCGAAAGGGTTTGTCGCATCACTTCGTAAAGCTTTTCGCCGCTGTTTGGCACTAGCATGACCGCGCGCCCGACTCTATGGCCGGGGGCGCGTTATTCGTTTACGCGCATTTGTTTGCGCATCAGTCAAGGCATCGCCACGCCGCTTGCAGCAGAGGGCGTGGTCCTGGGAGAACATTCACATGGCATCGATCAACAAAGTCATCCTCGTCGGCAATCTGGGCGCGGACCCCGAAACCCGCTACATGCCCAGCGGCGACGCCGTGACCAACATCCGCCTGGCGACCACCGACCGCTACAAGGACAAGCAAAGCGGCGAGATGAAGGAAGCCACCGAGTGGCACCGCATTGCCTTCTTCGGCAAGCTGGCCGAGATCGCCGGCCAGTACCTGAAGAAAGGTTCGCAGGTCTATATCGAAGGCCGCATCCGCACGCGCAAGTGGACCGACCAGGCGGGCGCGGAAAAGTACAGCACCGAAATCGTGGCCGAACAGATGCAGATGCTGGGCTCGCGCCAGGGCATGGGCGGCGGCGGTGGCGGTGACGACATGGGCGGCGGCTACAGCGGTGGCCGCGAATCGGGCGGTGGCGGTGGTGGTGGCTACGGCGCCCGCGGCGGCCAGGCCTCCGGTGGCCAGGGCGGCGGCCAGGGTGGCGGTCAGGGTGGCGGCGCGCGTCGTCCGCAGCCAGCCCCGTCGAACGGCTTCGAGGATATGGACGACGATATTCCGTTCTGAGATACATATCTCCAGAAGTGGAGAAAAGTAGCCAAGGCCCTCTTTCTAGAGGGCTTTTTT
Organism: Cupriavidus sp. 05N38; assembly: GCF_056397345.1. Taxonomy (NCBI): domain Bacteria; kingdom Pseudomonadati; phylum Pseudomonadota; class Betaproteobacteria; order Burkholderiales; family Burkholderiaceae; genus Cupriavidus; species Cupriavidus sp. 05N38. The sequence continues at coordinate 74,818 of NZ_JBFTNF010000003.1, read as the reverse complement.
GTTTCTGGTGACCGTCACGGAGCTATTTTGATGTGACTGGTGATGCCCGTGCCCCACGCATTGCTACACGCTCGCCTGCGCATCCGGGACTTTTGCCATTCGCATTCTCCACGCCAGCGTCACCGTTGGAAGGAGGCGGGCCGGATCAACGCCCATGTACGCTAATCGAGTGGCCTGACACGCCTGAAAGCGGCCAGGATGGCGAGGTCATAGCCAATCTTCAGCACGCCGCAGGCCAGCAACGGCGCGCCTATCCAGCCCATTGCCATCAGGCCACCGGCAAGCACCGGGCTGATGGCGGCAGCCAGGCTCCTCGGTACCGCAGTCAGGCTCGCGGCCGCAGTGCGCTCGGCTGGCGTCACCACGGCCATCACGTACGCCGTCCGGGTCGGCACGTCCATTTGCGACAGCGCACTGCGCGCGAGCAATAGCAGCAGGGTCATCGTCAGTGACGGCGCGAATGCGGCGGCGATCAGGAAGACGCTGGAAGGAATGTGTGTGAACACCATCGTGTTCAGAAGACCGACCTTCCGTGCCAGTGGCACCGCGGCGAACTGCGAGGCCGTTGTCAACATTCCAGCCCAGAAGAAGAACTGCCCTGCCGCGCCGGGAGACATCCCGAAGCGCTGCATCAGCCAAAGTGAAAGCAATGCATTGACCACCAGCCCGCCCGCGAACGCGTCCACGCTGAACAGCATCGCCAGACGAATGACGATGCGACGAGACGGGCCCAGAGGCGTTGTTGCCGAGACCGACTGCGGGGGGCTTTCGGGCAGCCGCGCATAGAGGCCCCAGAGCGCAATGCCGGTCAAGGCGTAGATGCCGAACATCAGGCGCATTGCAGCCAGAAGCGACAGGCCGGCATGCAAGGAAATCCAGCCGGGCAGGGCTGCGGCCAGGGCRCCGATGGCAGCAGAGAAGGCGCCAACAAGGCTGTAGCGGGCGTATAGCGCGGTGCGCGCGTCGGGTATCGCCGCCTCTGCCAGCCGGGCCTGCTCCAGCGGCAGGAACACGCTGACATCGCCGGAACTCGGGTTCAGCGTGCCGATGAAAGCGACGATCAACAGCGGCCAGAGCGAGGACAGGCCGGCAAAGCCCACCCCGGTCGCCGCCATCAGCACTGCCGCCAGTTTCAGCAAGCGACGTTGTGGAAAACGGCTGCCGACGAGCCCGACCAGAATCGTAGCGAGGGCAGAGCCGATCAGCGTGGCGCTGCTGATCAGCCCGACAGCCAGCTGGCCAAAGCCGAGCCCCAGCAGGTACGCCGGCAAGAGTACCGCGACGAACCCGTCGCACAATCCGCGCAGCGCTCGCCCAATGAGAAGCGGCGTGACACGTGCGTCGATGCCCTGCGGAAGCAGAATCCCCGCGAGCTTGGTGTGGACGGTGGCCATTACCGACACCTCAGTCCCGTCTTGTACTCCGCAAGCTCGCGGCGAAAATCCGTTTCATCTGATGCCCCAGCGCTTTTCATGCGGACATTTGCGGCGGCCACGCATGTGTCTCCGCCTGGCAACTCTGACACCAAGCATATAGCGCGTCGTACATCACCATGCCATGTTCAAGCATTTCATGGTCGTCGGTGAAAACGTGAGACAGCCCCAGCGAAATGGCATAGAGGCCGCTCGACTGCGGTGTGAGGTCCAGCCGTGATGTATCCGCGCCGCGCACGATGCCGGCCAGTTGCTGCAGGGCCGGATCACCGCCGAGCTTGTACTTGCCGAGGAATGCGTCGAAGCTGCAAAGCTCGCCCACATGCGTCAGTTCGACACCAGGGATGTCATAAGGAATTGCGCCGCTTTCGCTGGCGATGCGCGCGACGTCCCCGGCCCGCACGTACAGGAAGTCCGGTGTCTCGTCGATAAAGCGCGCGATCAGCCATGGGCAGGCGATGCGATCGATCTTGGGGCGTTCCCGCGTGATCCACTGCATGGTGACAGTCTCCGTTGGTTTGCAGGATGCATCCAGCCTACTGCTGCAGGGCCGCCAGTCGGTCGGCCACGCGTTTCCAGTGGATGTTCTGCATGAATGCATCCACATAGGCCGCGGCCTTGGCGCCGTAGTCCATGTGATAGGAATGCTCATACATATCGAGCGCCAGGATGGGCGTGGCACCGGCCAGCGTATGAGCGTGATCCGACGCCCACTGGTTGACAAGCCGATGGTCGCGCGGCGAGTAGGTGAGCAGCACCCAGCCCGAGCCGCCGCCAAGCGCCTTGCCCATGGCCGTGAATTCGGCCTGCCAGCGTGCGAACGAGCCGAAATCGCGCTCGATGGTGGCCTTCAGATTGCCTTCCGGCGGCCCGGCATCGCCAAGGCTGTCGAAATAGACCTCATGCAGGATCATCGAATTCGTGGCGATCAGCTCCTCGCGCTTCAAGCCATTGAGCAAGAACACGGGTGCGGTCGCCATATCCAGTGCGACAAGCTCCGCCGTAATGGCGTTGAGCCGCTTTACCGCACCACCGTAGTTGTTCTCGTAGTGGCTGACGATCAGTTTCTCGGACAGGCCCGGCAGCCTGGTTGGATCGCATGAGAGCGGCTTCGTCTGGTAAGTCATGGTGTCTCCTTTGGCGACTCAGTGATGCAGCAGCGGATAGGCCACCAGGCCGATCACGGCAGCACCCGCAACAATCATGGGTTCGGGCAGCTTCTTGAACTTAAGCAGCAGCGCAACGGTGACCAGCGCCAGCAGCGCGGTGGGAATATCGACGATCGAGCGCCTGGCCAGCACAATGACCGCTCCGGTGATGGCGCCGATGGCGGCTGCGGTGACGCCATCCACGAACGCCAGGATGGCGGGCAGCTTGCCGTACTTCTTGAAGTAAGGCGCCGGCAGGATGGTGAACAGGTAACAGGGCAGGAAAGTCGCCGCCGCTGCCACGCAGGCACCCGGCAGTCCCGCGACCAGATAGCCAATGAAGCCGACGGTGATGACGACCGGGCCAGGCGTAATCATGGCCACGGCCACGGCGTCGACAAACTGCTTGTCGTTCAACCACTGGTGCTCAGTCACCACGCCGCCGTACAGGAACGGTACGATGGCAAGCCCTGAACCGAAGACGAACGCACCGGCCTTGGCAAAGAACACACCGATCTGCGAGAGCAGTGGCCAGTCCACCGTACTCAGCAGGCCGCTTGCCGCCGGGAAGGGTGTTGCTGCCATCGCATTCAGCTTGCCTTGACGCAGCCATTTCGGCGGCGCACGCCAGAACCAGACCAGAATGCCGGCCGCGAGAAATAGCCAGGCCACCTCCGACTCGGTGATGACCGTCACTGCGACGAGGACCAGGTAGATGAACCACAGCAGTTTGTCCTTGCCCACGCTTTTCCTGGTCAGCTTGTAGGCACTGATCGCGATGATGCCGATGACGGCTGCACCCACGCCGTAGAACACCGACTGCATCCACGTCAGCCCGCCGAAGCGCAGGTACGCCCAGCCGAGCGCCAGCACCATCAGGAACGATGGCAGCACAAAGGCGATGCCGATGAGCGTCGCGCCCAGGATGCGGTAATGCACATAGCCAAGATAGATCGCCAGCTGGGCCGCCAGCGGCCCTGGCGCCAGTTGTGCCAGCGCGATGCCTTCCTTGTAGTCGGCATCGGTGATCCACTGCCGCGCATCCACCAGGTCACGGTGCATGTAGCCGGCCAGTGCTACCGGGCCACCAAAGCCGAAGGTGCCAAGTCGCAGGAAGTAGAGCACCAGTTGCCGCAGCGTGTAGCCGGGGCGGCTATGCGTTGGCTGGGCCGACGAGGTATCGGCTGGTTGGGGCGAGTTCATCGTTAGTCTCGAGGGGTGAGCTTGATTGGGGGGGAGTGGCCTAGCGTTTGCGGCTGCCGGAGAAGTGCACATGGAGCGAATCGAGGACATGGCTCATCTCGCCCAGCAGGGCATCGTCATCGGGCAGCCGCTCGCGGGCACCGGTCAGCATGGCCTCGAAGCCGCTCGCTTCCGCGACGGGCGTGCCGCCGATGTCGAGTACGTGAATCATCTGGCCAAGGCGCGCCAGTCCCTTGTCCTCGTCGAGCCCAAAGCTGGCGAGCAACACCTCGAACGAAACGCGGTCGCCGATATGGGTGAAGGTCGCGCCATCGAAATCGAATCCCAGCGCATCGTCCGGGCATTGGCGCACGTCGTCGAGCCAGAGGAAGGTGGCGTGGGGATCGATGAAGCGCTGGATCAACCAGGCACAGGCGACTCGGTCCACCCAGAGGTGCCGGCGGGTCGCCCAGCGCCTTCCCTGATACTGGGCGGGATCGCGTCGCGGGATGCGGCCGGCTACTCCGTGCGGTTCGCCGGGCGACAGGAGGATGTCGACGGCCGCGTTGAAGTCGCGCCATTGCGCTTCCGCCCGGGCTGACGCATCGCTGTGGAAGAAATCGATATTCCGGATCGCGTCGAATGCCCGGCCGTGACGGCGCACCAGGCGCAGCAGTTCCGCTTCGTCCGCGTCACCCAACGTTGCACGGGCGCCGGAGAGTTCGGCCGTCCAGGTCGCATACTCGGCAGACCGGTCGAACAATGCGCGATACTCGGCATCTTCATGCGCATCGTTCGTCTGGACCGAAAGAATCCAGACCTTGCCGTCCTCGCTTTTCGCGTCCCCGGCCAGCTTTTCGAGCTGGCCGCGCAATCCTGGCTGGTCGGGCAGAAGATAGGCGCCGTCGCGCAGCGGCGCTGCGCCGAGCGACTTGATGCCGCGCCACAGTCGCATGCGCGGCGTGGCGGCCGATGTCGGCAGGCTGACGATCAGCAGCAGCCAGGCGGCCTGGGGGCTTGATTGGAGAGGGTTCATGCGCCAAGCGTAGCTGGCCGTAGTCGCCTCTTCAATGTTGTAGATATCTCTACAATTCCGGGAATCCGGTAAAGATGCGCAATCGTCACAGGCACGGGCGCTTAAGTTCAGACGCCGCTGGCGATAGTCGTCATTGGTGGACGCATCATGGCGACCGTGCCGACGCTGTTTGTCCTGCCGGCCCCATGCGGCGCGGCGTGGCCCTGGGCCGGCAACGGCATGCCGTCACAGGCGACAGCGCACTGGTCGAAGTGTAGTGAGCGTTTTGAAGCGTCGGAGACGTCATGCTTGAAGTACTGGGAAATCGCACGTACAGGCACCTGTTTGCGGCGCAGGTGATTGCACTGGTCGGGACGGGGCTGGCAACCGTTGCGCTTGGGCTGCTGGCCTACGACCTCGCCGGGGCAAACGCTGGAAGCGTCCTTGGCACGGCGCTCGCTATCAAGATGGTGGCCTATGTCGGCATCGCGCCCGTGGTGGGCGCCTTCGCCAACCGCCTGCCGCGCCGCGCATTTCTCGTGGCGATGGACCTCGTGCGTGCCGCCGTGGCCATTTCGCTGCCGTTCGTGACACAGGTCTGGCAGATCTACGTGCTGATCTTCCTGCTGCAATCGGCCTCCGCCGCCTTCACGCCAACGTTCCAGGCGACGATCCCGGACGTGCTGCCGGAGGAGAAGGACTATACCCGTGCACTGTCGTTGTCGCGCCTGGCCTACGACATGGAGAGTCTGGCGAGTCCTGCGCTTGCTGCGGCATTGCTGTCGGTCATCAGTTTTCACTGGCTGTTTGGTGGCACGGTCATTGGCTTCCTTTGCTCGGCCGCACTGGTGGTATCGGTGCGTCTGCCGCAGTCCCGTGCCGTGGACCGTACGGGCAGCATCTACGCGAAGACCTTTCGCGGGATCTCCATCTACCTGCGTACCCCGCGCCTGCGAGGGCTGCTTGCGCTGAACCTTGCCGCGGCAGCCGCCAGTTCGATGGTGATCGTCAATACGGTTGTCTACGTGCAGGGCAATCTGCAGCGTCCGGCATCGGACGTGCCGTTCGGACTGGCGGCATTCGGTTTCGGCTCGATGCTTGTTGCGCTGATGCTGCCGCGCTTCCTCAATGCGCGTCCGGACCGGCCCCCAATGCTGACCGGGGCGTTCATCATGACCCTTGGCCTTGCGTTCGGCGTGGTGCTGACCGGCCTTGCGCCGGCGGCCGAGTGGCCGGCATTTCTTCTGACGTGGTTTGTGATCGGCGCTGGCTACTCGATGACGCAGACGCCGGGCGGACGCCTGCTCAGGCGATCCGCCACCTCGCCCGACCGAGCGGCGGTGTTTGCCGCGCAATTCTCCCTGTCACATGCATGCTGGTTGATCGCCTATCCGCTGGCCGGCCAGATCGGCGCCGGGTATGGCATGACTGCAGCGTTTGCAGTGCTGGCCGGCATCTCCTTGATTGGTGTCCTTTGCGCATGGCGGCTATGGCCGGCCAATGACCCCGACATGCTGGAGCACGAGCATCCTGAAGGCGACGAACTGGATGCCCACCTGGAAGAAGGAGAGAGGACCGGACAACGCAGGCATCGCCACGCTTTCACGATTGACGACCTTCACCGGGAATGGCCCGGCAAGTGGTAATCGATGCCGCTCGCCTCGCGGGCGATCGCTTTGATGGCCTCAACTTCCACGGCTTCGAGTGAGGCCAGAGCTTGCTGAAACAGGCTTTCAATATTTAGCGTGTCAGCAGGCAGAGCCTCCTCGGACATCCACTGCCCGAAGCGGTGAACCCGGATGTGACGCCATCGGAACAGGCACCCCCGGTGTTTCCGTTCCCGATTTTCATAGCGGTTCCGATTAACGCGTATCCGATGTATGCTGTGTCATTCAACGGACAGCGCTAACGCGAGGGATACAGATGAAATCGAATGTACGGGCCGATCCCGAAGACGTAAAACTGGCCGACTTCCTGTGCTTTGCGGTCTACTCGGCGAACCTGGCGTTCGGCAAGGCCTACAGGCCGCTCCTCGATAAACTCGGCCTCACCTACACCCAATACGTCACGATCATCGCGCTTTCGGAGGAGGACGACCAGACGGTCAGCGGCCTCGGCGAGAAGCTCTTTCTCGAATCGAATACCCTCACGCCGATCCTCAAGAAACTCGAAGCGGTGGGCTACGTGGAGCGCAAGCGCGATGCGGCCAACGAGCGCCAGGTGCGGGTCAGCCTGACGAAAAGCGGGAGGCGCCTGCGCGAACGGGCCCAGGACGTCAATCTGGTGGAGGCCTGCGGCCTCACGCCCCAGGGATTCACGAAGCTGCAAAAGGACATCGTCGGGCTGCGCAACAATCTCGTCAAGGCTGTGCGAAGCGAGGCGTGACGGCCGGCACGGCCGGTCAGAAGCTTGCTGCCAGGCCCGGGGAAACGCCTGAGATGTCTGGCGGGGCCTGCAAGGCAGGGGGCAGCCCGCCCGATCGGCGCGGGCGGGCCGGGGCCGTGATGCGCGTGGCTCAGACCACGTTGATCACGACGTCGATATTGCCGCGCGCGAGCTTGGAGTAAGGGCAGGTCTGGTGCGCGCTGTCCGCCAGGGCTTGCGCAACGTCGCGCTCCAGTCCCGGCAGGCTGACGTTGAGGCGGGCCTGCAGGAAGTAGGCGTCGCCGCCGTTGACCAGGTCCACTTCGGCGTCGACGGCCAGGTCGGCCGGGAGCGCGACCTTCAGCTTGCCGGCCGCAATCCCCATCGCGCCGATGAAGCAGGCCGACCAGCCGGCGGCAAACAGTTGCTCCGGATTGGTGCCGCTGCCCGTCGTGCCGGGCGACGAAAGCTTGATGTCCAGGTGGCCATCGGTGCTGCGGGAGCTGCCGTCGCGGCCGCCGGTGGTGTGGGTCTTGCCGGTGTACAGGACCTTGTTTTCGACTTGGGTCATGATGGACTCCTCAGAGTAAAAAACTGCCTTCGGATTCTTTGAAAGCGGGCACGGCTGCCGTGCCCGGGGTACAGAATCAGCGTGGGTATTGCGTGGATGTGCCGTTGCGCGCAGGCGGGACCCGCGGGGGCCTCAGGCAGCGGCGCGGGCACCATCGGTGAAGACATCGCGCTGGCCGATACGGGCGCCGTCCAGGTAGGGGTCGGCGGCGCGGGCCGGGTCGGCCGACACGCCGGTGCGGTCCAGGCCGGCAAGCGTGCGGGCACCATCGGTGAAGACATCGCGCTGGCCGATGCGGGCGCCGTCCAGGTAGGGGTCGACGGCGCGGGCCGGGTCGGCCGACACGCCGGCGCGGTCCAGGCCGGCGAGCGTGCGGGCACCATCGGTGAAGACATCGCGCTGGCCGATGCGGGCGCCGTCCAGGTACGGGTCGATGGCGCGGGCCGGGTCGGCCGAGGGGCCGCTGCGGTCCAGGCCGGCGAGCGTGCGGGCACCGTCGGTGAAGACATCGCGCTGGCCGATGCGGGCACCATCGATGAACGGGTCGCGTTCGCTGGTGCGGGCACCGTCGATGAACGGGTCGCGTTCGCTGATGCGGGCTGCCGCCGCGCTCTGGCCAAAGCCGTGATTCGTGGCCGCGTCCGCCGCGAAGGCCGCCTGCACGCCGCTTGCGGCGGCGACCAGTGCGATGGCGGAAACGAAGCGCTTTGCAATGATGGTGTTCATGATGACTCCTAGGCTGTATTCAGGGTCCGTGGACCAGTCCTGGTCCGGGGCTTGTGTTGCTGCCGCCGCTGGGTTGTCCGGGTTTTTCCGGGGTTTGTCGTTCCCGCCGCGCCATGAGATGCATTTAAGGCGACCGAAGTATCTGGCCCGTATCCGTGCAGGAGCACATCTGTGATCACACGTATCGTGTCGAGCAGCCGATACAAGCGAATACAAAGTCGTCGGCCGCGGCTGCGGCATGTGACGAAGGCGGCGAAAAGGCAGGCTGGCGGGGGGAGGGGGGCGACGCAGGACGCGCCAGGAATGGCGGGCCGCAACCGTAGCCGTGCTTCCACACGGTTACGCCCACGGCCACGATCGGGGCAAAGGAGGCAAGGCGGTGAGCCCGGCGCCGGCGCCGGGCGGAACCGGCCGCTAGACGGCCAGGGTGAGCTTGGCCTGGAGACCTCCGCCTTCGCGGTTGGAAAGCACCAGCCCGCCGCCGAGGGCCTGCGCCAGTTGCTGCGCGATCGCCAGGCCCAGCCCGGTGCCGCCGGTTCCCCTGTTGCGCGACATCTCGAGGCGATAGAACGGCTGCATCACCCGCTCCAGTTCGGACTCGGGGATACCTGGCCCGCGGTCGCGAACGGCGATGGCAAGGCGCCCGTCGGCCTCCCGTGACACGCAGACGGCGACGTCGCCGCCGAACTTCAGAGCGTTGTCGACGAGGTTCGTCAGGATGCGCCGCAGCGCCTGCGGCCGCGTCACGATCGGCGCGCATACCTTGCCGTCAATGGCAATCGCATGCCCGCCGTCCAGGTAGTCTCCCGCCAGGCTGTCGAGCAGCGCGTCGGCATCGACGCGAACCGGCGTCTCCGCGCTGCCATGCAGCGTGCGCGCGTAAGTGATGCCTTCGCGCACCAGATGCTCCATCGCGCGCAGGTCGCTGCGCAGCTTGCCCAGCGTCTCGGATTCGTCCATCAGGTCCAGCCGCAGCCGCATGCGCGTGATGGGGGTCTGCAGGTCATGGGAGATCGCCGCGAGAATCTCGATGCGCTCGGCGAGGTATCCGGCGATCCGCTGCTGCATGGCGTTGAAGGCTGTGGCGGCGTGCACGATCTCGGCGGGTCCGCGTTCCGGGATCCGCTCGGCCTTCAGGTCCGGTCCCAGCATCTCGGCGGCTTTCGCCAGCTGCTTGAGCGGACGCGTGACCAGGCGCACGGCGATCCACGCACATCCCGCCAGCAGGGCGAGCTGGATGCACAGCAGCACCGGAAGCCATGTCGACACCGTCATGCGGGCCGGCAGGATATCGATGGTGAGCGGGCTGCCGTCGCTCAGCCGCAAGTGCACCTGGAGATGCTCGCGCTTGCCCGGCAGCGCGTTTGCCTGCACTTCGTAGCGCCCCGCCAGCGCCTGTGCGATGGTCGTGGCTGCCCGCGCCGATTCCGACGAATGCAATGGCATGCCGGGCGTTCCGTGATCGAGCCTGTAGCTATATGCCGCTCGCCGCAGGCGGTCCAGCCAGGCCGGCCGTTCCGCCGCCGGCAGCCGGTCGAGGACCGCGACGGATCCCGCCACGTCGAGTTCGAGGTTGTCCAGCATCAGCCTGTCGGCGGCTTCCCTGCGCTCCATCACGACAAGCCCGAAGGAAAGCCCTTGCGCAAGCGTGAGACCGATCACGAGGATGACCATCAGGCGTGCAAACAAGGTGCGCGGCCATATGCGCAAGGCGTGGGTGGCAAAGCTCATGTGCGCTCCTCGTGGATTGCCACCGTCGCGGCGAATACATAGCCTTCGTTGCGCACTGTCTTGATATAGCGGGGCTCGCGCGCGTCGTCGCGCAGGCGCTGGCGCAGCCGGCTTACCATCAGATCGATGGAGCGCTCGAACAGCTCGGCGTCGCGGCCCTGCGTGAGGTTGAGCAACTGGTCGCGGTTCAGCACCCGCTGCGGATGATCCAGGAAGGTGCGCAACAGCCGGTACTCCGCGCCGCTGAGGGCAACGACGACATCGTTCTCGTCGAGCAGGTGCCGCGCGGTCGTGTCCAGCCGCCAGGTACCGAAGGCCAGCACGGTAGCGGCTTCGGTGACCTGCAGGTTGGGCGGCAGCATGCGCGTGCGCCGCAGCACCGAACGTATCCGGGCCAGCAACTCGCGCGCCGCAAACGGCTTCACCACGTAGTCGTCGGCGCCCATCTCGAGGCCCAGGATGCGGTCGGTTTCCTCGTTGCGGGCAGTCAGCATCAAGACCGGCATGTTCCTGCGATCGCTGGCGCGCAGGTCGCGGCATAGCGTCAGCCCGTCTTCGCCGGGAAGCATCAGGTCCAGCACGACGAGGTCCACCGCGCCGGTTTCGAGCGCCGAGCGCATCTGGAGGCCGTTCTCAGCCAGGGTGACCCGCATCCCGCCGCGCTCCAGGTAGGTGGCGACCAGTTCACGGATCTCGCGGTCGTCGTCAACGATGAGGATATGGTCAGGCTGGATCATTTACGCATTCCATGGGCAGGTTGGGGGGCCGGTCATCTGGAGTGCGTCTTGCGCCGGGGGGCGCCGACGGTCCGCACGGCAGGCGGATTCGCAGGCCCCCAGCGGCAGGTCACGGAGCCGCGCAGCTCATACACGAACGCGGACAAGATCATGGCGACGACAAGCAACGGACGCGTCATTCGATGGTCCTCCTCACAGGTTGCGAAGGCGCGCTTTTGCGCGGTGAGGCAATTATGTGTGGGGTCGCGCGGCCCCTTGTATCGCTGTGTATCCAGGCCGCCGCCAGACAAGATACTTTTCAAATCAGGCGGTTTTCGAAACAGGCGGGATACGCGCGGGCGTTGAAATGCGTCTACCGCTTCCATGCAGGCGGCCGGTGCCGGCAGATATGCATTGCCTCGCAGACCGGGCGATTTTCCCATCCAACCCTGGAGCCTGAACCATGCGCCACGCAATCCGCGCCTGTATCGCAGCAGTCACCCTTCTCGGCGCAGCCACCCTGCTCGCCGCGACCTACGCCAACACGGCGACCCCGGCGCCTGCCAGCCACGGGATGGCGCCGGAGTTCACCGGCATCGAGCGATGGCTGAACTCGGAGCCGCTGTCCATTTCCTCGCTGCGCGGCAAGGTCGTGCTGGTCGACTTCTGGACCTACAGCTGCATCAACTGCATTCACACGCTGCCGTACGTCAAGCAGTGGCACGAAAAATACCGTGACCAGGGGCTGGTGGTGGTGGGCGTGCACACGCCCGAGTTCGCGTCCGAAAGATCGACCGCGAACGTACAGGACGCGCTCAAGCGCTTCGGCATCAAGTACCCGGTCGCGCAGGACAACGCGTACGCAACCTGGGGCGCGTACGGCAACCAGTACTGGCCCGCCCTCTACCTGATCGACGCCAGCGGCAAGATCGTCTACCAGCACTTCGGCGAAGGAAACTACAAGGAAACGGAGGCGACCATCGAGCGCCTGCTGTCGGAGCGCAAGCAGGAGCGCGCCGCGCAATGAGCGGCCGGTGCCGTCGGCTTGGGCCTTTGTAGCGCCATGTATCCGGAGGCGCAAAAGCTACATGCGCATGCAATCGCGCCGGGCCGCGGAAATATGCCGGATACACGGCATGCCTATTCTGCGGTCCGAGTGCAATCCATTGGGAGAGAGAGAATGTCGGATGAAATCAACCACCTTCGCCGCCGCATCTTCGGGACTGCGGCCATGACTATCGCCGCCGCCCAGTTCGGCCTGGCCGGCTCCGCCCGGGCGCAGGCCGGCAAGGCAGCACCGGCAAGCCTGCCCGCCATCAAGCCGGGTACGAATACATCGTTCGGCGCCTTGAAGCAGATCGATGCCGGCGTCCTGAATGTCGGCTACGCGGAAGCGGGCCCCGCCGACGGCCCCGTGGTCATCCTCCTGCACGGCTGGCCCTATGACATCCACAGCTTCGTCGACGTGGCGCCCATGCTGGCATCGGCGGGCTACCGGGTGATCGTGCCGCATCTGCGCGGGCACGGCACCACGCGCTTCCTCTCCGCCCAGACGCAGCGCAATGCCCAGCAGGCGGTGGTCGCGCTCGATATCATCGCCCTGATGGATGCCCTCGGGATCCAGCGCGCGATCCTCGCTGGCTATGACTGGGGCGCGCGCACGGCCAACATCATCGCGGCGCTCTGGCCGGAGCGCTGCAAGGCCATGGTCTCGGTGAACGGCTACCTGATCAACAACCGCGAACGCAACAAGGTGCCGCTGCCGCCGAAGGCCGAATGGGGATGGTGGTACCAGTTCTACTTCGCCACCGAGCGCGGCAAGGCCGGCTACGAGGCAAACCGCAAGGACTTCGCCAAGCTCATCTGGAAGGTCAACTCGCCGAAGTGGGATTTCGACGATGCCACGTTCAATCGCGCCGCGTCGTCCTTCGACAACCCGGACTACATCAGCATCGTGATCCACAACTACCGCTGGCGGCTGAGCCTGGCCGAGGGCGATCCGCAATACGACGAGCTGGAAAAGCGGCTCGCGGCGGGTCCCGCCATTGGCGTGCCCACGATCACCCTGGACGGCGATTCGGACGGCGTCGCGCCGGCTACGGACGGTACCGCCTACGCGAAGATGTTCACCGGCAAACGGACGCACCGGATCATCAAGGGCATCGGGCACAACCTGCCGCAAGAGGCGCCCCAGGCCTTCGCCGAGGCAGTCGTCGAAGTCGACCGGTACTGATCAGGCGCGGGCATTTCAGCGAGGCCCGGCGCCGCGGGTCAAGGCGTTGCGCAAGGGATGGTGATTTCCGCGCAGAGCCCGCCGCCTTCGCGGTTGCTCAGCTTGAGCGAGCCGCCGATCGCAAGCGCAAGCTGGTGCGCGATGGCCAGTCCGAGCCCGGTCCCGCCGGTCTCGCGGCTGCGCGACTGTTCCAGGCGGAAGAAGGGCTGCATGACGGCCTCGAGTTGCGCCTCGGGAATGCCGCGCCCGCGATCCATCACCTTGATGATGACCGAGCCTTGCGCATCTGTCTGCGCGCAGAGCTCCGCGGAGCCGCCGAACTTCAAGGCGTTGTCGATGAGATTGGTGAGGATGCGGCGCAGGGCGTGGGGACGCGTCAGGATGGTGCCGTCGAGCTTCTGCGCCATGGTCACGGCCTTGCCGGTGTCCTGGTAGTCGTAGGCGAGGCTCTCCATGAAGGACCCGATGTCGATGCGGGACGGCTTCTCGGTATCGCCATGCGTACTGCGCGCATAGGCCAGGCCTTCCTGGACGAGTCGCTGGATCTCGGCCAGGTCCTGAACCAGCTTGTCCTTTTCGACGGAGTCCTCCGCCATTTCGGCGCGCAGCTTCATGCGCGTGATCGGGGTCTGGAGGTCATGCGAGATCGCCGCCAGGATCTGGACCCGCTCCTCGACATAGTGGGCGATGCGGTCCCGCATGGCGTTGAAGGCCGTGGCGGCATGCGCCACTTCGCTTGGCCCCGTTTCGCTCAGCCGCGGTGCCTGCTTGTTCGGGTTGAGCGCATTGGCGGCATTGGCGAGGTCCGCCAGCGGGCGTATCGCCAGCCGCACCGCGAACCAGCAGCAAAGCACCAGAAGAATGAGCTGCGTGATCAGGACATAGGGCAGCCACTGTGCCAGCGGCATGGCGGCGGGGTGCACGTCGATCGTCAGGGGATTGCCGTCGCTCAGGGTCAGGTGGGCCTGCAGGCGCTTGCCGTCGCCCGGTATGGATTCGACCTTGACGGGAAAGCGCTGGCCGCCGGCGTCCTGGATCCGCGCGGCAATGTCGGCCCCCCGGCTGGTGAGGTCGGGGACGCCGGGCAAGCCCGGGCCCAGCACATATCGATACGTTCCGCGGTTGAGCCGCGACAGCCAGTCTGCCCGCTCGTTGGCCGGCAGGCGGTCCAGAATGGCGATCGAGGTCGCCACGTCGGTCTCGAGCGTGCCGAGCATCATCGCCCTGGCCGTGACGTAGCGCTCCAGGAACACCACGCCGAAGGACAGGCCATAGGCAATCGTCAGGCCGCCGAGAAGGATGAGGAACAACCGCGATGCCAGCGTGCGGGGCCAGGGCAGGAACCGCCGGGGCACGGGGATGGCGTTCATCGGCGGATCTCGGTGATCTCGACCGGCATGGAAAAGACGTAGCCCTCGTTGCGCACGGTCTTGATGTAGGCCGGCTCCCGCGCATCGTCGCAAAGGCGCTGGCGCAGCCGGCTGACCAGCAGGTCGATGGACCGCTCGAACAGTTCCGCTTCGCGCCCCTGCGTGAGATTCAGGAGCTGGTCCCGGTTGAGCACGCGCTGCGGATGATCGACGAATACGCGCAGCAGGCGGTATTCGGCGCCGCTGAGCGCCACCTCCGTGCCTTCCTGGTCGATCAGGTGCCGGCCGGAGGTGTCGAGCTGCCAGGTGCCGAAGCTCAGCAGCTGGCCGGCCTCGCTCACCTGGAGGTTCGGCGGCAGCATGCGGGTGCGGCGCAGCACGGCCTTGATGCGGGCCAGCAGCTCGCGCGCAGCGAACGGCTTGGCCAGATAGTCGTCGGCGCCCATCTCCAGGCCGAYGATGCGRTCGGTYTCGTCGCTGCGSGCCGTCAGCATCAGYACCGGAGTCGCCTTGTGCTTGCCGGCACGCAGTTCGCGACACAGGACCAGGCCGTCGTCGCCGGGCAGCATCAGGTCGAGCACGATGAGATCGACGGTGTTGGCCTCCAGGAAAGCCCGCATGTGCCGGCCGTCGGGTGCGACGGTGACGCGCAGCCCGTTCTTGGTGAGATAGGTCGAGACCAGTTCCCGGATTTCGCGATCGTCATCGACGATCAGGATGTGATCGATATGAGGGTCCATCGTAAGCACCTTCGACGTGGATTGGATACGGATTGGCAGCGGCCCGGGAAATGCGTCAACGCGGACTGTTTCCGGGGATTGTAAGCGCTTCTCTTTGTATCGCAATGTATCTGCCGGGGCGCCGCGCACACTTCCATACGCGTGCGGCCGATCCCGATACATCGGGGATATGTCGGTGGTGTTTCATACATGCATGGCCGGGATACAGCCGCGCCTCCCAGCATTCACGCAAAAAGGACGATCATGATTACGCTTCTGGCCGTTGCCTATCTCGGGGGTGTGCTGACGATACTCAGCCCGTGCATCCTGCCGGTGCTGCCGTTCGTCTTTGCGCGCGCGCAGCAGCCCTTCGTGCGCAGCACGCTGCCGATGCTCGCCGGCATGGCCATGACCTTTGCCCTCGTCGCCACCCTGGCGTCGGTCGGCGGCGGCTGGGTGGTGCAGGCCAACGAATACGGACGCTACGCCGCGCTCGCGCTGCTGGCCGTGTCCGGTGTCACGCTGCTCTCGCCACGGCTTGCCGGCGCGCTGACGCAGCCGGTCGTCGCGCTGGCCAACCGCTTGATGAAATCGACGGGCGGGACGTCGCAGGCGCCGACCTCCGGCGCTGCCTTGYTGGTCGGCATTGCCACCGGCCTGCTCTGGGCGCCCTGCGCGGGGCCGATCCTCGGCCTGGTGCTGACCGGCGCGGCGCTGCACGGCGCCAACGCAAAGACCACGCTGCTGCTTGTGGCCTATGCGGCGGGCGCGGCAACGTCGCTCGCGGTTGCGCTGCTGATCGGCGGCCGGGTCTTCACCGCCATGAAGCAATCGCTGGGTGCCGGCGAATGGGTGCGCCGGGGCCTCGGCGCGGCGGTCCTGTGCGGTGTCGCAGCCATCGGGCTGGGTGCGGATACCGGGCTGCTTGCGCGGTTTTCGAACGCCGGCACGGCCAGGTTCGAGCAGGCGCTTCTCGATACCTTCCCCGCGCACGCAAAGCCGCCGTCGACCAGGACGGCCGCGCGCGTGCGCGACGGCATCATGCGGGTCGCCGCCGACGCGCGCCCCGCGTTTCGCAGCGGCTTGCCGGTCGAGGGATCGTTGCCGTCGCTCGATGGCGCAGTGGGGTGGCTTAATTCGCCGCCGCTGACGAGCGAGCAACTGCGCGGCAGGGTCGTGCTGGTCGATTTCTGGACCTACTCGTGCATCAACTGCATTCGCACCATCCCCTACCTGCGGGCCTGGGCGGAAAAGTACAAGGACCAGGGCCTTACCGTGATCGGCGTGCACACGCCCGAGTTCGCCTTCGAACGAAACGCCGGAAACATCCGCAAGGCGATCGATGGCTTCCGTATCGGCTATCCCGTCGCGGTGGACAGCGACTTCAAGATCTGGCGTGCATTCGACAATCACTACTGGCCGGCCATCTWCTTCGTCGATGCCAAGGGGCGGATCCGCTATCACCAGTTCGGCGAGGGCGACTACGACAAGGCCGAGAAGGTCATCCAGGACTTGCTTGCCGAAGCGGGCGCCGCGAAGGCCGCGACACCTGCCGTGACGCCGGACGCCACGGGTGCGCAGGCCGCACCCGACCTCGACAACGTGCGCTCGGCCGAGACCTACATCGGCTATCAGCAGGCGTCGAACTTTGCCTCGCCCGAAGGACTGACGAGCGATGTCGCGCGGAACTACACCATCGGCGCTCCGCGCCTCAATCGCTGGGGGCTGGACGGGAACTGGACGGTGGGCGCCGAGCAGGCGACGCTGAACCGGGCGAATGGCGGCATCACCTACCGGTTCCGCGCGCGCGATCTCCATCTGGTCCTTGGCGCGGGCGCCGACGGCAAGCCGGTGCGCTTCCAGGTGAAGGTGGACGGCAAGGCGCCGGCAGAAAGCCACGGTGCCGATATCGACGCGGCGGGCAACGGCACCGTCACCCAGACGCGCCTCTACCAGCTCGTGCGCCAGTCGGGCGAGGTCGCTGAACGCACCTTCGAGATCCGCTTCCTCGACCCGGGTGTCCAGGCCTTCGTCTTCACCTTCGGCTGACCGCCCTTCCCGGAAGGCGTCGCCGGGCGCCGGTCAGGCCGCCTGCGCGGCAAAGGCACGCAGCCCGGGCAGATCGATCACCGTGACGCGGCCGTAGGTGATCGCCAGCAGGCCATGCGTCTCCATCCGGCGCACGGCAAGATTGACCTTTTGCCGCGTGACGCCGGACAGATAGCCGATCTCTTCCTGCGTCAGCGGTATCTCGGCCTTGCCCAGGGGATAGAGGCGCGGATTGAACATCGCCAGCAGGCAGTTGGCGACGCGCAGGACGGGCTCGGTAAGGCGGTCGTTCTCGACCATGGCCATCAGTTGGCCGAGCCGTTCGTTGACGTGTTCGAGCAGGAAGCGGTTGAAGGGGATGCTGCAGTCAAGCAGCTTGAAGAACAGCGCGGCGGGCAGGCACGCCACGCGCGAGGTGCGCAGCGCGACGGCGTCGTAGTGCCAGGCTTCGGCCTTGATGACCGTGCCCTCGCCGAACCAGGCGCCGGCCGGAATGCCGGCGAACGTCATCAGCCGGCCTTCGCTCGACGTATTGCACACCTTGACCAGCCCGTCCACCACGCCGAACCAGCAATGGCTCKGCTCGCCGCGCCGGCACACGTAGCCGTCCGGCGCTACCACTCGCAGGCTGGTTCCGGCGCGCACCTGCGCTTGCAGCCCGGGGTCGAGCGCCCCGAACCACGGCGCGGTGAGTAGCAACTGGTCGATCGTGTCCATGGCTTGCGGGGTTGGCTTGTGTGTCGGCCGGCTCCGGCGCGGGATTGCCGCGGATTGTTGCGCACGGGACAGACTTGCGCCGCGCCCATGCCTAGAGTGGCAACCATCGAAGACGCGCGCAATGCCAGCCATGGCATGACGCGAAGCGTTCCGCCGCATATTCTGCGGGAATTCGCGCGCGCGGCCAACCGGAGACGATGATGGAGACTTCACTCGGCGCGCTGATCGCGCAGGCTGCCGCGCGCTTCGGCGACAAGACGGCGCTGGTGGCCGACGGGCAACGCTATTCCTTTGCCGAACTGGACCGCCTGTCGTCCGGCGTGGCCACCCGCCTGCTGCAACGCGGACATGGCCATGGCACCACGATCTCGCTCTACGCGCCCAACTGCGCGCAATGGATCGTGGCCTACTACGGCATCCTCAAGGCGGGCTGCATCGCCAACCCGCTCAACCTGATGCTGACAGCGCCGGAGGCGGCCTACGCGGTGGGCGACTGCGGCGCGTCGGTGGTGTTCGGGGAAGGCGACAAGCTGCTGGCGCTGCGCGAGGCGCTGGGCGAGGCCTGCCCGGCACTGGTCTCGCTGCAGGGCACCACGGCAGGCATGGAAGCGTTCGCCGACTGGACCGGCACGCCGCCCGACCCGGGCCTGCGCCTGGACCAGGACCGCCTCGGCGAGATCAGCACGATCGGCTACACCTCGGGCACCACCGGCAAGCCCAAGGGCGCCGTGCTCTCGCACCGGTCGATCCTGATGAACACCGCCATGACCGCGACCATGCACGGGCGAACCGAGGCGGATACCGTGGTCAGCGCGCTGCCCTTGTCGCACGTGTACGGCAACATCGTCATGAACTGCGCGATGGCGTATGGCATGACGCTCGTGCTGCACGCCGTGTTCAGGCCGGAAGTGGTGCTGCAGAGTATCGCCACGCATCGCGCCACCCTCTTCGAAGGCGTGCCGACGATGTACATGTACCTGCTGGACTATCCGCAGTTCGGCGACTACGACATCAGTTCGCTCACGCGCTGCACGGTGGGCGGCCAGACCATGCCGGTGGCGAAGATGGAGCAAGTGCAGGCGCGCTTCGGCGCACCACTGCTTGAGCTGTGGGGAATGACCGAGCTGGGCGGCCTGGGCACCACCCATTGCCTGCTCGGCCCGCGGCGGCTCGGCTCGATCGGCATCCCGCTGCCCTTCATGCAGGCGCGCATCGTGCGCGCCGATGCCGCCGGCACCGTCCTGCCGCCGCATGAAGTGGGCGAACTGGTGCTCAAGGGGCCGCTGACGATGGACGGCTATCTCAACCGCCCGGATGCCACGGCGCAGGCCATCGACGCCGAGGGTTTCCTGCATACCGGCGACCTCGCGTACATGGACAGCGACGGCTATATCTTCGTGGTCGACCGCCTCAAGGACATGATCATCACCGGTGGCTTCAATATCTATCCGGCCGAACTCGAAAGTGTGCTGTGCGAGCATCCCGCCGTGGCGATGGCGGCGGTGGTCGGTGTGGCCGACGCGTTGAAGGGCGAGCTGGCCAAGGCATTCATCGTTCCCGCCCGCGGGCACGTCGTCACGGAAGAGGCCTTGCTGGCGTTTTGCCGCACGCGGCTCGCCGCCTACAAGGTGCCAAGGCTGGTGGCGTTCGTGGACGACCTGCCCAAGACCGGGTCGGGCAAGATCCTGCGGCGCGCGCTGCGCGGCTGAGCGCAGCGCGCGTGCGGGCACGGGGCGCCTGCACGCGCGCCGGTGGCTGGCCCGGCTCAGCGCTGCGGACTATCGAGCAGCGTCCAGCGGTCCGGCGCGTCTTCGTTCGCGGCGGACAACACGAGGGTCTGCCCGCACGCCTCGCAGCGGTAGACAAAGCCCGTGCCGCGCATGGCTTCGCGCAGCATGGTGACCTTGGCCAGCCGGGGGTGTGGCGGGAAATGGCCGGGTCGGTCCACTTGCGTGATGCATAGATCGCAGAGTGACATGCCTGCCTCCGTTTGGATGGCCACGCGGGCCGGGAAATGCTGTGGTGCAGCATTTCATCCAGTATAGAGGTGTTTCGCCGCACGGCATGGCTTTATCGTGCGGGCCGTCGCGCCGCCGCCTCACTCGCGCCGGACGGCGGCGCGGCGGCCGCCAGCAGGCGGCGCGCCGTCAGCCTGGCGCCCGATGCCTGGCGGGCCTGGTTGCACAGGTGTGCGTGCCTGGCAGGAAAGACCCGATCCCGGCACCGCGGACTTGACAGCCTTCGGACGATGCGCCGCGCATGCCGGCAGCTCAGTTCCGTGCCTCCATGCGCCTGGTCAGGGCCGCCCGTTCCTGCACCGCGCTCCCCAGCAGCGAAAAGCCGACGAGCTGGCCGCTCGCGGCATCGGTGCAGAGCGCGCGCAGTGATTCGTCCACCGGGCCGGCGGCCTGTTCGACCAGCCAGTCGCCGCTGCCCGGCGGGGGCGCTGCCACCACGGCGGGCACCGCGGGCGTCTTCACGCTGACCGGCATCACCGGGAACACCACCGGCGTCGGCTCGCCGCACAGCGTGCGCGCGAGCGCGCGCGCGGCGTGCGTGATCGGCAGCACATAAGGCTGCACCTTGCCTTCGATCTCGGCGCAATCGCCCAGGGCATACACATCTGGCGCGCTGGTGCGGCAGCAGGCGTCGGTGCGGATGCCCTGGCCGGTGTCGATGCCCGCCGCGCGCGCCAGCGCGGTGCGCGGTGCCAGCCCGATGGCCGACACCACGAGATCCGCATCGAGCGTGCCGCCGTCGGCCAGCGTCAGGCGGTAGCCCAGCCCTCGTGCTCGATGGTGCTGACGCTGCGCCCGAGCAGCATGCGCACGCCGTGCCGGTGCAGGCCGCGCGCGTAGACATGGCCGGCGGCTTGCGGCAGCAGCCGCGACAGCGGCGCGGCGGCGGGGTCGATCAGCGACACGACGAAGCCGGCCGAGGCCAGGTCGTTGGCAAATTCGCAGCCGATCAGCCCGGCGCCGAGAATGGCGACCGAGCGGCAGTTCGCCAGCGCCAGGCGGAAGCGCGCGTAGTCGCGCAGGTCGTTGATGCACAACACGTCGGCGGCGCCCGTGCCCCGCAGCGGCGGCCGGCGCGGATCGGCGCCCACGGCCAGCACCAGCCGGCTGTATTCCAGCGCCGTGCCGTGCGATTCGACGGCATGCGCCTCCGCACGGATGCGCCCGACCACCTGGTGCGTGCGCACCGTCGCGCCGAGTTGCCGTGCCATCGCGGCGGCATCGAAGTTCGCCAGCGCGGCGGGCGCCTTCTTCAGCGCCAGCGCGTTGGACAGCATTGGCCCCCGCCCCCGCCCGCGACGCACCGCGTTCATCTCACTCCGCGCTGGCGCCGGACTCCTTGGCCACCTTGGTCCATTTGCTCGTCTCCGCACGAATGAAGCCGRCCAGCTGCGCGGGCGTCATGTCGCCGGCGGTCACGCCCTGTTCCTCGAAGCGCTTCTGCACTTCCGGCAGTTTCAGCACCTTCGCCAGTTCGGCGCCGATGCGCTGCTCGACGGCCGGCGGGGTGCCGTGCGGGGCCATCACGGCGTACCAGGTGGTGACCTCGAAGCCCTTCACGCCGCTCTCGTCCAGCGTGGGCACGCCGGGGTAGGCGCCGGAGCGCCTGGCCGTCGTCACGGCGAGCGCCTTGACCTTGCCGCTGCGCACATGGGGCGCGGCCGACGGGCTGGTCTCGATGGCCATCTGGATCTGGCCGGCGATCAGGTCGGTCATCATCGGCGCGCCGCCCTTGTAGGGCACGTGGGCGATATCGGTGCCGGTCATCGAGCGGAACAGCTCGCCGGACAGGTGCTCGGTGCTGCCGGTGCCGGCGGAGCCGTAGTTGACCTTGCCGGGATGCGCCTTGATGTAGGCGATCAGTTCGGGCACCGTCTTCGCCGGGATGGACTGGTTGACCAGCAGCACGTTGGGGGTCAGCGCGGCCAGGCCGATCGGGTCCAGGTCCCTGGTGAAGTCGTAGGGCAGGGTCTTGTAGATGCCGGGCGCCATGGTGTGCGCCACGGTGGCCAGCAGCAGGGTGTAGCCATCCGGCTGGGCGCGCGCCACGATGCCGGCGCCGAGCGTGCCGCCGGCGCCGGGCCGGTTGTCGACCACCACCGGCTGGCGCAGCGCCTCGCCGAGCTTCTGGCCGATGGTGCGGCCGATGATGTCGGTGGTGCCGCCGGCGGCGAAGGGCACCACCAGCGTGACCGGCTTGGCGGGCCACGGGTCCGCCGCGAAGGAGGCGGCGCCTGCCGACATGAGGATGGTGCCGAGGATGCCGGCGAGCGCGGCGCGGCGGGCGGTGGACTGCATGGTGTCTCCTGGAGGGATGGTTCTTGTCGTCGGCGCGCGGGCCGGCTGCCGCGCGTGCGCGCGGCGCCGGGCCAATGCAGGGCATGCGCCGGCGCGGCGCGATGGTGGCGTGACTGTACGAAGCGCGGCGAGGCGGCGCCAGTCACGTTACGGCAAGGGGTCTTCAGGATTCGTGAAGGGTGGCGCCGGGCCAGCGGCCTTCCCTGACCAGCGTGCGGGTCACGCTGGCCAGCACGGTGCGCGCCGCCAGCCCGGCCGGGGATAGCTCGTCGTCGGACAGGCTGACCAGCATGTTGGGCCGGCACACCGCGCCGTTCGTGCCACTGGCGCCGCCGCCGTCGGCGATCTCGATCATGTCGAGTGGCTCGCCGAGCAGCCGCGCCACCGCCGCGCCGGGCTGGATGGTGGCGCCCAGGCCGGCGCGCACCGCGTCCATCAGCATCGCCAGGCCGTCGATCTCGGCCACCACATTGGGCTGGTGCCGGCTGCGCGCGAAGGCCTTGTTGAGCAGGGCGCGCAGGCCATGCGGGCTGCTTGGCAGGATCAGCGGCAGGGCGCCGAGCTGTTCGAGCTCCACCGGCGCGCCCGCGGGCATGCCGGCCTGGCCCGTGCGCGCAATCACGAACAGGCGTTCCTCGAGCAGCGGCGTCACGCTCCAGCGCTGGCTGCCCTCGATCTGGAACAGCACGGCCAGGTCGAGCTGGCGCGCGCCGATCATCGCGGCCAGGTTGCCGGACAGGTTCTCCACCAGGTGCAGGCGGATATCGGGATAGCGCTCGCGCATGGCCAGCATGAAGGGCAGCCCGAGCACGGCGATCGTGCTGGGCGCCATGCCCACGCTCACATGGCCGGACAGGCGCGCGAGCTGGGCCGCGCGCACGGCGTCATCGGCATGGCGGATGGCCAGCTGCGCCTGGCGCCAGAAGGCCAGGCCCGCGTCGGTGGGCACGGTGCCACTGGAGGTGCGCTGCAGCAGCCGCGTGGACAGCTCGCTCTCCAGCCGGCTGATCTGCTGGCTCAGGGCGGAGGTGACCACGCCCAGCTTCTGCGCCGCCTGGCCCATGCTGCCCAGTTCCACCACCTGGACGAAATAGCGTAGCTGTCGAAGTTCCATGTTCCTTTCCCGATTCCCGTGCCCGAAGCAACAGCCGGCATTGTGCACGCCTTGCGGCGAGGCCCGCGCGGCGCCGGCCCCGGCGACCGCGCGAGGCTTCTCCAATCACCCATGTCATATAGATGATGTGGTTGACGTGAGGGTGAGCGACCCATATGATGGGGCACGCTTCGCAGCGCCGGATCCCTCCCGCCCCCGTCCCCTTCCCATCGGCTGCCCATCTTGCTGACCGAATTCCTCCTGTCGCAGACGCACCTGTCGCTGTTCCAGCTTGCCTGCCTGGTGCCGATCGTCATTTGGGCCTATACGATATTCGGGCTCACCGGGTTCGGCTCTTCCATCATGGCCATGCCGCTGCTGACCCAGATCGTGCCGTTGCGCACGGCCGTGCCGATGATCCTGTTCTTCGATCTGGTCGCCGGAACGCTGCTGGGCCTGCGCAGCCGCCGGCAGGTGAATACGGCAGAGTTGCGGCGGCTGGTGCCGGGCGTGCTGGCCGGCATGGCGTGCGGCCTGGCATTGCTGATGCATGCGCCGGAACGCCCGCTGCTGCTGGTGCTTGGCCTGTTCGTGCTGCTGCACTCCGCATGGAGCCTGCTGTTCAAGCGCGGCTACAGTGAACTGGATCCGCGGCTGTCGGTGCCGTTCGGCCTCGCCGGCGGCGTGCTGACCGCGCTGTTCGGCACCGGCGGCCCCGTCTACACCATCTACCTGGCCGGCCGGCTGCGCGATCCCGGGCAGCTGAGGGCCACCACCAGCACGCTGATCGTGCTGACCGCTTTCGCAAGGCTGGCGATGTTCGCGGCGGCGGGACTGTACGCCAATACCGCCATCTTCGTGCTGGCGGCCGTGCTGATGCCTTGCGCGATCGCCGGCTATCTCGCCGGCGGCTGGCTGCACCGGCGCATCGCGCCGGCGAAGGTCATCCACGCGGTATGGGGCGTCCTCGTCATGGCCGGACTCGGCCTGGTCTATCGCAGCGCGCTGGGCTGAGCGCCGGGCGCGCCGCGGCCGTGTCGCTCAGCGGCGCGCCACGACGGGCGCCGCCACGCCTTCCATCCGCACGTTGACGCAGGCCGGACGGCCCGATGCGATGGCGCGCCGCACGGCAGGCAAGAGCTGGTCCGGCGCCTGCACAAGCTCGCCGTGCCCGCCGAAGGCCGCGCACACCTGGTCGTAGCGGGTGGGCAGCAGTTCGCAGCCGACCAGCCGCTCCTTGCCATAGCTGTTGAGCTGGATCTGGTACTCGGCATTCCAGCGCGCGTCGTTGCCGACCACGGCGACGAACGGCAAGCCGTAGCGCACCGCGGTATCGAACTCCGCGACATGGAAGCCGGTGGTGCCGTCGCCCATCATGGCGATCACTGGCGCATCCGGCTGCGCCAGCCGTGCCGCCAGCGCCATCGGCAGGCCCGCGCCGATGGCGCCCGCGGGCCCGTTGATGACGCGGTGCGGCGCATGCAGGCACGCCTGCGCCCACTGCCCGAACTCGCCGCCGTCGGACACCAGCACCGCATCCGGGTGGCTATCCAGGATGGCTTGCAGCGGGCGGCATACCTGGACCGGGTGCAGCGCCCCGGCGGCCGTGGCGGTGTTCCATGCATCGGGCCGGTAGCGGATGGCGGCCGCCACTTCGTCCAGCCACGCGCGGTGCCGCTGCGGCCCGCTTGCTCCGGCCACGAGCTGCGCGATGGCGCTGCCGACGTCCGCGCGCCGTGCGAAGCGCAGGCGGTCGCCGGCGGCGCGGCGGCTGCGCGCGAGCTCGCTCTCGTCAGCATCGATCTGCAGGAAGCTGCAGTCGGCCGCAAAGGCGGGCGCGCCGCCGAACCTGAGCGTGAAGTCGAGGCGCTTGCCCAGCAACAGCACGCAGTCGGCCTGCGCCAGCATCTGCGCGAATGCACCGAGGCTGGGATCGTTGTTGCCGCGCGGGCTCTCCATGCCGACCACGGGAATGCCCGTGCGCGCCTCCAGCTCGGCGGTGCGCACGCGTGCGCGCGCGGTCAGCCAGGCCGGGCCGGCAAGGATCAGCGGGCGCCGCGCGCCCGCCAGCGCCGACAGCACGGCGGATGCGTCCTGCGCAGCGAGCGCGGGCGCGTGCGCCGGGACGGCGATGGAGGCGGGCACGCCGGCCTCCCGCACGGCGTCCTCCAGCGCATCGGTGGGCAGGCTCAGGTGCACCGGGCCGGGCCGGCCGGAGGCCGCGATCTGCATGGCCAGCGCCATGTCGGCGGCGATGCTGTCCGCGCCGGCGCAGGTCCAGGCTGCCTTGGCTACCGGCGCCGCCATCTCGGCCTGGCGCATTTCCTGGAAGGCGCCGAAGCCGTGCTGCCGGTTCGGCGCATGGCCCGACAGCAACACCAGCGGCGACTCCGACATCTGCGCGGTGTAGAGCGCGGAGACCGCATTGGCGTGGCCGGGCCCGCCGGTGACCATGGCCACGCCGAACTCGCCGGTCAGGCGCGCCCAGGCATCGGCCATGTGCACGGTGGCGGCCTCGTGGCGCGTGTGCAGCAGCCCGACGCCGGCGTCGAGGCAGGCGTCGAAGACCGGCATGATGTGATTGCCCGACAAGGTGAATATGCGCTTGACGCCGGCCTGTGCCAGCGTGCCGGCGAGCGCGTCTGCGCCGCGGTGAGACTTCGCCATTTGCTTTCCTGCTTGAGCTGGATATCGAGGGATTTGCCGGGTTGCTCGTACATGATGACCAGGGCTTCGACGTTGAGCGCCGCCGGGGGGTGCCCGGCCTCGCTTGCCATCGGCACCTCGGGCAGGGCCGGCAGGCGCTGCGGCGAAGTGGTCACCACAGCCCGCAGTTTGCCACCCTTGAGGTTGCCGACCAGCGCCGTCATCTCTTCTTCAGCTCTCCTCCACCTCCGGACTTTCCTCAGGCCGCCTCCTCCTCCAGAATCGTCTGCCCCGGAGCGACGCGGGTGAACTGCACGGGTGAGCGGGTCAGTTGCAGCGTGCCGCCGCGCTGGCGCACCACGGTGAAGCTGGAGCCTGGCAGGTCGCCGGTGGCCGGGAAGTCTTCGCGGAAATGCGCCCCGCGCGAGTCTTCGCGTGAGAGCGCGGCTTCCACGATGGCCTGGCTAACGCCGATCAGGCTCCTGAGGTTCATCCAGTCATGCCAGGTGACGTTGAACCCGCGCTGGCCGTCGGCCACGCCGGTGGCCAGCAGCGTGCGCTCCAGCTCCGCGAGGCGATGACGGGCCCGCAGCAGGCCATCGCGCGTGCGCATGATGCCTACTTCGTCCCACATGCAGTCGAAGAGCGCCTCGCGGACCGGTTCGAGACTGCCCGGCCGCTGGCCGAAGGGCGCCTCCATGGCCGCGACAGCGGCCGCGATGGCGGCTTCATCGGGCGCGCGCAGCGCCCCGTTGCGGCGGGTCCAGGCTGCCATGCTGTCGCCGGCGATGCCGCCGAACACGGTCGAGTTGGCGACCCCGTTGCCGCCGAGCCGGTTCGCGCCATGCACGCCGCCGGTATCCTCGCCGGCGGCGAACAGGCCGTGCAGTTCGGTGCTGCAGTCGGGACGGAACTGCAGGCCGCCCATCATGTAGTGGGCGGTCGGCACCACCTCGACGAGGTCGCCCGCGAGATCGAAGCCGCAGTCGCCGCAACGCTCCACCATGCCCTTGAACTGCTTGCGCACCTTGTCCGGGCCGAGATGCCCCATCTGGATATAGACGCCGCCGTTGGGCGAAGTCCGGCCGGCACGCATCTCGGCGTAGATCCCGCGCGAGACGATGTCGCGCGTGGCACGCTCGCCGCGCGCATCGTAGTTGTGCATGAAGCGTTCCTTGCTCCCGTTCAGCAGGTAGCCGCCGGCGCCGCGCAAGCCCTCTTCGAGCACCGTGCCGGTCATGCGCGTGTCCGTGCCGGCCAGCAGCCCGGTGGGGTGGAACTGCACCATCTCCATGTCGCGCAGGGGCAGCCCGGCGCGCAGCGCCATCGCCAGGCCGTCGCAGCTCTTGTCGCCCGATGGCGTGTGGAATTTGTACATGGTCGGGCCGCCGCCGGTGGCCAGCAGCACCGCCTTGGCCTGCACGAAGACGAACTCGCCGCTGCGCATGTCGATCATCAGCACGCCGGCCAATGCCTGGCCATCGGGGGTCTTGATCAGCTCGACCGCGCGGTGCTCCTCCAGCCGGCCGATGCCGCGGCTCCAGACCTGCTCGGCCAGCCGGTTGATGATCTCGATGCCGGTCAGGTCGCCCTTGTGCACGGTGCGGTCGAAGGTCTGCCCGGCGAAGGCCTTCTGGTGGACCGTGCCGTCGGGGTTGCGGTCGAAGAAGCAGCCCAGTTCGTTCTCGAGTTCGTGGATGCGCTCCACCGCCTTGGTGACCAGCGTCCAGGCCAGCTCCTGGTCGGACAGCCATTTACTGCCTTCCACGGTGTCCATGAAGTGGCGCTCGACCGAATCGCCCTGCGCCAGCGCCACGTTGTAGCCGCCCTGGACCATGCGGGTGCAGCCGCACTTGCCGAGCAGCCCCTTCACCGCCACGGTGATCGAGAGTTCCGGCGCGTTCTGGTGCGCGTGCAGGGCGGCGAACAGGCCCGCCCCGCCGGAACCGAGGATCAGCACATCGGTCTGCAGTCGTGTGATTTTCATGGCTTTGCCACTCCAAGGCTGGCCAGCACGGCGGCGCGCTGGTCGGCGGTGTTCTGCCTGACGGCGGTATAGAGGCTCTGGCCGTGGCTGTCCATGGCCACCAGCAGGGGCCCGAAATCACGGATCCTGAACTTCCACAGCGATTCCGGGTTGAGGTCGTCGAGATCGACGTCCTCGATCTGCTCGACCCATGTGGTCTCGAGCGCGGCGGTGCCGCCGATGATGGCCAGGTACGCACCGCCCAGTTCGCCGAACGCCGCGAGCGAATCCTCGCGCATGCCGCCCTTGCCCACGATCATGCGCACCCCGCACCGGCGCATCAGCGGCTGGGTGAAGCGCTCCATGCGGTCCGAGGTGGTGGTGCCGATGCACACCGGCTGGTAGCCGGCGGGGTGCTCGGCGCTGGCGGGCACCTTGCGGACATTGGGCGCGGTGTGGATCACGGCGTGGCCGGCGAGGTCGAAGCGCGTGGTGCGCTGCCGGTCGAACATGTGGATCTGGGTGGCGTCGCGGATGCCGAACAGGGTCTGCTGCAAGGTCACGGTGTCGTTGACGCGCAGCCGGCGGACCTGTTCCTCGGTCACGGGCATGGAGAGTTCGTAGTGCGCCATGGTCAGAATCCGTAGCTGACGCCGTCAGCGCTGAAGGTGGCACTCGCGCGGCGCGCGGAGTGGCACTGCATGTTGACGGCGATGGGGTTCATGGTGATGTGCGTGGAGGCCAGCTCGATATGCACCGCATAGGCGGTCGCATCGCCGCCCAGGCCCTGCGGGCCCACGCCGAGCCGGTTGACTGCCAGCGACAGCTCGGCTTCCAGCGCCGCGCCCGCGGGGTCGGCGCAGCGCGTGCCGAGCGCGCGCGTGGCGGCGCGCTTGGCGAGCGCCACGCACAGGTCCGAAGTGYCGCCCAGGCCGACGCCGACGATCGTCGGCGGGCAGGTCTTGCCGCCTGCGGCGATCACGCTGTCGATCACGAAGGTCTTGATCGCATCGATGCCCTCGGCGGGAATCGCCATCTTGAGGAAGGAGTTGTTCTCCGAGCCGCTGCCCTTGGGCACCATCTCCAACGTCAGCCGGCCGGGCGTGTCGTCGAAGTCGATATGGATCACCGGCACCTCGATGCCGCAGGAGGTATGGTTGTTCTGGCGCGTCAGCGGGTGCACCACCGACGAGCGCAGCGGATGTTCGCGCGTGGCGCGCTCGCAGCCGCGGCGGATGGCCTGCTTGAATGCATGCCCGTCGACCGCGACGCCGGTGCCGATCACCATGTTGTAGATMGGCACGCCGGTGTCCTGGCACAGCAGGTTGTCGGTCTGCTCCGCAATGGCGATGTTCTTGCTCATGGTGGCCAGGACGCTGCGCGCCGTGGCCGAGGTTTCCTGCGCCTGCAGGCGCCCGATGCCCGCCTTGACGTCGGGCGGCAGGATCTTCAGCGCGCGGATATACAGTTCCCTGGCCGTGTCCTCCAGGGCGGAAAGATTGATTTGCATGCTGGTCCCCGATGCTTGGCTGCGATGGTTGCCGGCGCTCGCCGGCGCGCCGGTCCTGCGTTTTGTCTCGCGCCCGGCTGGCGCTAGGTTGGCGCTCAGTTGGCGCTCAGTTGGCAGTGAGGTTGCGGTTCCTGACGACCTTCTCCCACCGCAGCGATTCCGCGGCGATGGCCGTGCCCAGTTGCTGCGGCGTGTTGCCGACCGGCTTCATGCCCTGCGCAAGCAGGCGCGCCTGGGTGTCGGGATCGGCCAGCACCTTGACGGTGTCTTGCTGGACCTTGCTGAGGATGTCGGGCGGGGTGCCGGCCGGCATGACGAAGCCGAACCAGCCCGTGACGTTTTCCAGGCCCGTGAGGCCGGCTTCGGTCGCGGTAGGCACGTCGGGCAGCATCGGCGAGCGTTCGGTGCCGGTGACCGCGAGCGCGCGCAGCTTGCCGCCCTTCACGAACTGCGACGCGGCCGCGATATTGCCCACCATCAGCTGGAGCTGCCCGGCCATCAGGTCGTTGTAGGCCAGCGATTCGCCCTTGTAGGGAACGTGCGTGATATTGACGCCGGCGGCATCGGCGAACGCCTCGCCCGCCATGTGGACCTGGCTGCCGGTGCCGGCGGAGCCGAAGTTGAGCTTGCCCGGCTGCGACTTCGCCAGCGCGACCAGCTCCTTCAGGTTCCTGGCGGGCAGGCCCGGGTTCACGACCACCAGCATGGGCCCGCTCGCCACGCTGGTGATGAAGGCGAAGTCCCTCGCGCTATAGGGCAGTCGCTGGTAGATGTACTGGTTGACGGTGAACATGCTGCCGGAGGCCAGCATCATCGTGTAGCCGTCGGCCGGGGCTTTTGCCGTCACCTGCGCGCCGACCGCGCCGCCCGCGCCCAGCCGGTTTTCGATCACCACGCTCTGCTTCCACATTTCGCCCAGCTTCTGGCCGACCACGCGTCCGAGCACGTCGGTGCTGCCGCCCGCCGCGAAGGGAACGATCATCGTGACCGGCTTGCTGGGCCACGTATCGGCGCGGGCGCTCCCGACGCAGAGCGCCGTGGCGGCGCACAGGCTAAGCGAAGCCCAGATCCTGCGGCTTGTGGATGATGCGGACAACGTCATTGCGGTCTCCTTTTGTGCAGGTGGAAATGGCGCCGCTTCATGCGGCGGCGCTCATCGTGGTCGGCCTACGAAAACAGCGAAAGCATGAACGCCAGGCCAGTGCACAGCCCGGCGCCGAGACTGAGCGCGATCCAGTCCTTGCGCAGGCCGGTCCATGGCCGGAACTCGATCAGCAACAGGCGGATGCCGCCCATCAGGTGGAGCGACAGCAGGATCACCAGGCCCCACTCGCCGGCCTTGAACAAGGGGTTGTCGGCGAGCCTGAGGAAGCCGTCGAGGGCCGCCTCGCCATGGATGGCTTGCCCGAGCGCCCAGAAGTGCAGCGGCAGGAAAAGCGCGAGCCCGAGGCCCGACAGCCGGTGGATCAGGAAGGCCCAGTAGGCGGCGTGGTTGCGCGCGCGCATGTCGTTCTTCTTCATGGCATCACCACCGCGTAGACCGCGCGCAGGCCGGCGCAGGCCAGCAACGCGCCGAACAGCCACGCGGCGGCGACCACGCTGCGCGAGCGCCAGGCCAGCCATTCCTCGGCGATGCGCATCAGGCCGACCGGCACGTGCACGGTACAGGCCAGCACGAAACAGGCGTAGAAGGCGCCGAACAGCCAGTTGCCGCGCGTGCGCGCCAGCACCTCGGCGCCGGACAAGCCGCCACGCACGGCGACCATGATCACGGCGATATGCCCCACCACGCACAGTGCCAGCACCATGGCGCTGAGGCGCTGCCAGTACCAGAGCCTGGCCTGGGTGGCGACCGACAGGGTCTCGTTCATAGCTCCCCCTTCATGGCGGCCTTGGCGACCTTGTGCTTGAGGCCGGCGATGGCGGCGGTCGGCGCAAGCTGCTTGGGGCATCGCTCGGTGCACGAGCCTTGCGTGTGGCAGCTGTGGCAACCGGCGTCGCCGGCAACCGCGCGCAGGCGCTCGGCGCCCCGCACGTCGCGCACGTCGTTGACCAGCGTCCATGCGCGGTTCAGCGCGGCCGGCCCGAGATAGTCGGGGCGCCAGCCGACCACATCGCAGGAGGCGTAGCAGACCCCGCAGCCGATGCACTCGATGCCGGCATCGGCGGCCTTGCGCTCGGGCGAGGCCGGCGCGACGCTTGCGAACGGGTCGTGCCGCGTCGCCGCACCCTTGAACTGTCCCTTCGCGGCAGCCCACTTGTCGAAGAACGTGCTCATGTCCGTCGCCAGGTCCTTGATCACCGGCAGGTTCGACAGCGGGGCGATCTCCAGCGCATTGCCTTTCGCGACTTTCGCGACGTGCGTGCGGCAGGTCCAGCAAGCCTTGCCGTTGACGGTCATGGCGCAGGAGCCGCACATGCCGACGCGGCATGCGAAGCGGTAGCCCAGGTCCGGTTCGAGATGACGCTGGATGTAGGTCACCACATCGAGGATGGTCTGGCTGGCGTTGCGCGGCACCGTGTAGACGACGAACTCGCCGTCCTCATTGCCGCGCCATACACGAACGTTGAGTGTTGTCATGGGGATCGTCTCGGGGGTGGTGTTCAGTGCGCCGCGGCCTTGGGCGCCGGGGACCGGTCTGCTCGCTCTTCTTTTCGTATTGTTTCGGATTGCGTTGCGAACAAAAAGCTAGTAATTCTCTTGTCCAGATAAAGAAAACCTTTGCGTTCGCGCGTGCCGCTTCTTGCGCAGGCGCATCCCGCTTGCCGCTTGCCTGGAGCCGCGCCGATGCCTTCCATCCGTACCATCAAGACCTTCCTGGCAGTGGCCCGGTACGGCACGCTGGCAGCCGCGGGCAAGCAGGTCGGACTCACGCCCGCGGCCGTCGGGCTGCAGATCCGCGCGCTCGAGGAGGACCTGAACTGCCAGTTGTTTGACCGCAGCGCGCGCGCCGCGATTCTCAATCCCGCCGGGCGCAGCATGGTCCCGGAGCTCGAGGCGCTGGTGCAGCGGTACGAGGCGCTTGCGGCCGGGCGGGAAGACGGCCTGTCGGGGACGGTGCTGGTGGGCGCGCTGGTGTCGGTGCTGATGGGCGCGTTCGCCGACGCACTGTGGACCATCAAGCAGGAACACCCGCGGCTCGACGTGCGCCTGTTCGCCGGCCTCTCGGCCGCTTTTGCCCTCAAGGTCGAGCAGGGCGAACTGGACGCCGCGGTGGTTACGCGCTCGCCGCGCGCCCTGGCCGCGAACCTGGTATGGACCGAGCTGTACACGGAGCCGATGGTGCTGATCGTGCCGCGCCACCCGCATTTCTTCCTGCCCGGGGAGGGCATGGAGATCCTACGCGAAGCGCCCTTCATCCGCTTCGAGCCGGGCACGTGGACAGGCAACCTGGTGCAGGAGGTACTGGACCGGTGTGGCGTCACGGTGAATGAGAGCATGCAGTTGAACTCGAACGAAGCGATCATCGAACTGGTTCGCCAGGGCTTTGGCGTATCGATCGTGCCGCGCCTTGCCAATGTCACGTGGGAGGGCGACAGCCTGCTGCGCCTGGTGCCGCTCGAGGGTATCGACGTGTGGCGCCACGTAGGGTTGCTGGAGCGCACGACACATGCGCGCACGGCATTCACCGACGTCATCAAGGGATACTTCCGGCACAGTGGGGCCATTCGCGGCGGCAAGCCGGCACAGACCGTGCACGCGCGGCGCACAGCCTCGTGATACCCGCCGCGAGGACGCGCCGGGGTCAGTCGGCGTGGATGTCCTGTTCCTTGATCAGCCTGGCCCAGCGCGCGACTTCACTGTTGAAGTAGGTCGCGAAGGCCGCGCTCGCCAGCGGCGCCGGCGTGAAGCCGCTGGCGATGATGCGATCGCGCACGCCCTTGTCCTCCAGCATCTTCGTCACCGAGTTGCCGACCTTGTCGATCACTGCCTGCGGCGTGCCCGCCGGCATCATCAGGCCGGTCCAGTTCTCGACGATGAGATCCGGGAAGCCGGCCTCGGCCACGGTCGGCACGTCCGGCATCAAGGGATGGCGCTCGCGCGTCGTCACGGCCAGGGCGCGCAGCTTGCCGCCCTTCACGTTCTGCAGCGATTCCGGGAAATTGGAGAACACCACGTCGATCTGCCCGCCGATCAGGTCGGTGAGGGAGGGGGTGCCGCCCTTGTAGGGCACATGGACGATGCTGGTCTTGCTGAGCCGCTCGAACAGCGCCAGCGCCAGGTGCGGAGGCGTCCCATTGCCGCTCGAGCCGGCGCTCAGGCGGCCCTTGCGCGCCGCTTCGGCGAGGTCCTTGAGGGACTTGACCGGCGAGCTGGCCGGCACCACCACCATCATCGGCGACGAGGCGATGCGCGCGACCGGCACCAGGTCCTTCTGCATATTGAAGGGCAGGCGCGGGAACAGCGACACATTGGACGAATGCGCCAGCGTCACCGCCAGCCAGGTATAGCCGTCCGCGCCGGCGCGGGCGACTTCCGCCGCGCCGATATTCGCGTTGCCGCCAGGCTTGTTCTCCACCACCACCGGCTGCTTCCATTCCTCGGCCAGGTACTGGCCGACCTGCCGCGCCGAGATGTCGGTCAGGCCGCCTGCTGCAAACGGCACGACATAGCGGACCGGCTTGGCCGGGAAGGGTGCGGGCGCGTTGCTCGCGCCGGCCGGTACCGCCAGCAGCGCAAGCAGTACCAGCGACGAGCCGGCAATGCGTCGGACGAAGGTGCAATTCATGTTGTCTCCTGGGGTGGGACCGGCGCCTTCTGGCGGGCGCCGTGCATGTTGTGCGGTCAGGCTTGCGAGAGGGTTTGCAGCTCCTTGTCGAGGGCTTCCGGAATGTCGATGCCGTGCTCGCGCGCGCGCGCCTGCGCGTCGGTGCGCCGCGCGCCGGGCACGCGCGTGCCGCGGTCCGACAGCATAGCCGCGATCAGGGTTTCGAGCCGGGCGTGGTAAGTGGCGTCGCCGGCGAAGCCGGCCGGGTTGAAGGCCAGGAACAACTGGCCGATACGCGGCTGGTTGCCCGCGTCCTCGAAGAACGAGTCGGCTTCCGCGCCAAAGCGGGCGCCGGCCAGCGACACGATCAGCAGTTCCACCATCAGGGCCAGCATGGCGCCCTTGACGCCGCCCGCCGGCAGCATCGAGCCGCGCAAGGCGGCCTGGGCGTCGGTGGTGGGCCTGCCTTCGGCATCGAGCGCCCAGCCCAGGGGAATGGGCTTGCCCTGCTTGGCCGCGACCATGATCTTGCCGCGCGCCACCTCGGACAGCGACAGGTCGATGACCAGCGGCTCGGCATCCTTGCGCGGGAACACCGCGGCGATCGGATTGGTGCCGAACAGGGGTTTGCTGCCGCCCCAGGCGGGCATGGCCGCGGGCGAATTGCCCATGGCGATGCCGATCATGCCGGCCTGCGCCACGGGATCGAGATGCAGCGCCGCCGCGCCGAAGTGATGGCTGTTGGTCACCACGCCGGCGCCGATGCCGCATTCGCGCGCGCTCGCCACGGCGGCCGACACGGCCAGCGCGCAGGCGGGAAAGGCAAAGCCCGCCTGCGCATCGACCAGCGTGGAGCCCGGCGTCTGCCGCGCGATGACGGGCTGCGCGTCGCCGTTGACGCGCCGGTGGCGCAGGTGCGCCACGTACATGGGCACGCGCGACACGCCGTGCGAGGGCAGGCCGGCGAGGTCAGCCTGCACCAGCGCGCGCGCGGTCGGTTCGGCCTGCGCCGCGCCGGCGCCGGCATGGCGCAGGGCCTGCGTGGCGCGGCGTACCAGTTCTTCTGCACGATACATCGTCATACGGTGACTCCCAGTGCGTTCCTGACCGCGTCCGCGATCATCATCGATACGCGCACGTTGGCCTCGTGGCTGACGCCGGCGATATGCGGCGTCAGCACCAGGTTCGGCGCGTCGGCCAGCACGCTGGCGGCGCCCAGCGGTTCCGTCTCGAAGACGTCGAGCGCCGCGCCCGCCAGCCAGCCCTCGTGCAGCGCCGCCGCCAGCGCGGCCTCGTCGACCACCCCGCCGCGCGCGGTGTTGATGAGGACCGCGCCGCGTTTCATGGCGCGCAGGCGCTTCGCGTCGATCAGGTGGCGCGTGGCCGGCACCAGCGGCACGTGCAGGCTCACCGCGTCGGCGGTGGCCAGCAATGCCTCCAGTGCCAGCGGGGTCGCGCCGGTCTCGCGCCACGCCGGATGGTCGCCGGGCAACATCGGGTCGTGCGCCACCACCCGCATGCCCAGCGCCGTGGCGAGCCGCGCCGTCAGCCGGCCGATATCGCCGAAGCCGACCAGCCCGAGCGTCCTGCCGAGGGCTTCATGGCCTTCGGACAGGCGCGCGCGCGGCCACTTGCCTGCCACCATGCCGGCGTGGCTCAGGTAGGCCCCGCGCATCAGCAGCAGCGCGGTCGTGACCACGTACTCGGCCACCGAGCGCGCGTTGGCGCCGGTGGCGGGGATCACGCGGATGCCGCGCGCCTCGCAGGACCTGACGTCGATATTGTCGAGCCCCACCCCGAGCCGGCCGACCACGCGCAACGCCGGGGCGGCGTCGAGCAGCTCGGTGTCGACCCGGGTGCGGTTGCGCACGATCAGCGCATCGGCCTGTCCCAGCGCGCCGAGCAGGGCATCGCGCTGGTCGACCCAGTCCGGCTGGTAGCGCAGCCGGACGCAACGGTCCAGCACCGCCACCGCATCGGCGTCCATGAACTCGCTGATGCAGACCTGTTTCATCAGGCGGACTCGTGGATGCGCGTGAGCACGAACTCGCGGTGGCCCAGCGCCTCGGCGGCGGTCCAGCGCCCGTTGATGGTGGCCATCATGCATTCGAGCAGCTTGTCGCCGGTCTCGTCCAGCGTCTGCTCGCGCTGCAGCAGGCCGGAGCAGTCCACGTCCATGTGCTCGCTCATCAGGCGCACGGTGCGCGGATTGGCGCACAGCTTGATGACCGGCACGATCGGGTTGCCGATGACATTGCCCTGGCCGGTCGGGAAGAAGTGCACGACATAGCCCGCGGCGGCGCACAGCGTGACCATTTCGGCGGCGGCGGAGGAGGAGTCCATGAACCAGAGCCCGGGGCCGGTCGGTTCCTCGGCCTTGTCCAGCACGCCGTCGACGGTGCACTTCTTGCCGATCTTCTGGATGTTGCCCAGCGCCTTTTCCTCGATGGTGGTCAGGCCGCCAGCGATATTGCCCTTGGTCGGCTGCGACTCGGACAGGTCGGTGGTCTTCCAGCGGTCGATCATGCCCTGGTAGCGGTTGAACATCATCATGAACTCTTCGCGGACCTTGGCATTGGCGCAGCGCGCGGCCACGATGTGCTCGCCGCCGGTGAGTTCGGAGGTCTCGCCGAACACCAGCGTGGTGCCGAGCGGGTGCAGCTTGTCGAAGGCGTTGCCGACGGTCGGGTTGGCGCCGCAGCCGGAGGTGGTATCGGACTCGCCGCACTTGGTCGACACCCACAGGTCGCTGATCGGGCATTCCACGCGTTCCAGCGCGGTGGCGTACTGCACGAACTCCTTGGCGGCCCGCGAGGCGCGCATGATGGTGTCGTGGTCGCCGTGGCCTTCGATGCCGAAGCCCACCACCGGCTTGCCGGTCCTGGCGATACCGTCCACCACCTTCTTGGTCCATCCGTCTTCGATACCGATCACCACGACGGCGGCCACGTTGGGATTGCTGCCCGCGCCGATCAGGGTGCGGAAGTGCAGGTCGAGGTCGGGCCCGAACTGCAGGCGGCCGTACGGGTGCGGGATCGCCATGGTGCCCTTGATGGCGACGGCGACGGCTTCGGCCGCGGCGTTGGAGAGGTCGTCCAGCGGCAGGATGATGACGTGGTTGCGCACGCCGACGCGGCCGTTGTCGCGGCGATAGCCCCGGAAGGTGGTCTGGTTGTCGATGACGGACATTGGATGTTCTCTCGGTATGTTGTACGGGGGACGAGCGGGGAAGGCGGGCGCGGCTTACCAGCGCTTGGTCTTGATGTTGTGGACATGGGCATGGTCGCCGGCCTTGATGGCGGCGACCACCTTGCCGATGTCGATGCCGTACTTGTAGACCGTCTCGCCCACGCCCATGTCGCGCAGCGCCACCTTGTGCCCGATCGGGATGGCCTGCTTGGCCACCACCGAGATGATCTTGTCCTCGTCCATGATCCAGGCGTTCAGCTCGGTCCCGGCCTGGATCCCCTCGACCACCGCGACGGCGACGGTGTCTTTTGCATCGTGCAGCACAACGTGAATCATTGCTCCTCCTGTGGGTTTTGTTACGGCGCAGCATGTTTTGGGCGGCGACCGATGAAGCAAAGAATAGGAGGGGAATTCCTTCATGTCAACTATGTCATATGTATGAGTTGTATGAGTGAATCTCTGGTACATTCGATGTATCCAGAAATATCACCAAGCCATGAGCAACCTGCGAGATATCCCTCCCCCCGGCGGCGTGCTGTACAAGGACGTGAAACGGCAAGCGCTGCAGGCGCTGGCGGAC
Source organism: Cupriavidus sp. 05N38 (assembly GCF_056397345.1). Taxonomy (NCBI): domain Bacteria; kingdom Pseudomonadati; phylum Pseudomonadota; class Betaproteobacteria; order Burkholderiales; family Burkholderiaceae; genus Cupriavidus; species Cupriavidus sp. 05N38. Next base: position 36,835 of record NZ_JBFTNF010000003.1, on the reverse strand, counting down.
GGCGAATGGAAGCCCGGCGAAGCGATACCGTCGGAGAAGAAACTGGTCGAACGCTTCGGCGTGTCCATCGGCACGCTGCGCAAGGCCATCGACGAACTGGTGGCGGAGAACCTGCTGATCCGGCATCAGGGCCGCGGCACCTTCGTCGCCACGCACCGGCGCGACGATCATTTCTTCCGCTTCTTCAAGGTGATCCACGAGGACGGCCATCGCGGCTACCCGACGGTGGAGCTGGAGTCGTTCCGCAAGGCCAGGGCCGACAAGAGCGTATGCGCGTTGCTCGGGCTCGAGGCCGGCGAGCGCGCGTTGCACTTCACCAACGTGCTGTCGCTGGACGAACGTCCCGTGATGATCGACGACATCGTGCTGCCGGAGCGCTTGTTTCCCGGCCTGGGCGAGGCGATGCTGCGCGGCCGGCCCAATACGCTGTACAACTTCTACCAGGAAGCCTTCGGGGTCAACGTGATCCAGACCGAAGAGCGCCTGCGCTCGGTGCTGGCGACCGAGCGGGAGCAGGCCCTGCTGGGGGTGGAGCCGGGCGCGCCGCTGATGCGGATCCACCGCGTGGCGTTTTCCTTCCACCGGCAAGCGGTGGAATGGCGGGTCTCGACGCTGAACACCGCCGAGCATGAGTTCGTCGTCTCGCAGATGCCCAGGGAAGAAAGCTGAGTTCCGCCTGGATTCCGGCTGTGTTGCGGCTTTTGCGGCTTCCGCGGGCTGCGGGCGGCGCCGCCACGCTTCCTTTTCGCGTATTCGTCCCCATTTCCTCCTGACAGCGTACTGTCAGGAGATGTCAGCGCCACACGCTGGGGCGCGGCACGCTGCCGCCCTTCGGGATAGGATAGCGGCCTGACCGTATCCATACCGCGTGCAGCGTGGCGCCGGCGCCACTCGCCTGCGCGGCCGGCTTTCCGTCTCAAGCCCCCGCAAGCCGCCCGCAAACCGCAAGTCATAAGGACGCAATCCATGTCATCCGGTGTCATCCGCATCCGCGGAGCCCGTCAGCACAATCTCAAGAATCTCGACCTCGACCTGCACACCGGTGAAATGACCGTGGTGACGGGACCGTCCGGGTCGGGCAAGTCGAGCCTGGTGTTCGACACGCTCTATGCCGAAGGGCAGCGCCGCTACGTCGAGACCTTCAGCGCCTACGCGCGCCAGTTCCTCGACCGCATGGACCGGCCGCAGGTGGACCGCGTGGACGGCGTGCCGCCGGCCATCGCCATCGACCAGACCAACCCGGTGCGCAGCTCGCGCTCCACGGTCGGCACCATGACCGAGCTGAACGATCACTTGAAGCTGCTCTACGCGCGCGCGGCCGAGCTGTTCGACCGCAAGACCGCGCAGCCGGTGCGCCACGACTCGCCCGAGACCATCTACGCCGAGCTGCAGGCGCGCGCCGCGCAGGACGACCCGCGCCTGGTGGTGACCTTCCCGGTGGAGCTGCCGGAGACCACCACCGAGGCCGAGATCGAGCAGTGGCTGTCGGTGAGCGGCTACACGCGCGTGCAGGCGCAGCGCGTGGTCGAGTCGCCCACCGGCCCGCGCAAGGTGCTCGATGTGGTGGCCGACCGCTTCCGCCTGGGCAACACGGAAAAGGTGCGCGCGCTCGAGGCCATCGAGGCCTCGCTCAAGCGTGGCGCTGGCCGCGTCAACGTCTATGTGCTGAACGCCGGCGGCGACGACACCGCCGCCGCCGAGCCGCAGGTGTGGCGCTTCTCCACCGGCCTGCACAGCCCGGAAAGCGATATCCGCTACGCCGACCCGCAACCGGCGCTGTTCTCGTTCAACTCCGCCTACGGCGCCTGCGAGACCTGCCGCGGCTTCGGCCGCGTGATCGGCGTCGACCTCGGCCTGGTGATCCCGGACGAGCGCAAGAGCCTGCGCGACGGCGCCATCAAGCCGATGCAGACGCCGGCCTGGAAGGAATGCCAGGACGACCTGATGCGCTACGCGGCCAAGGCCGGCATCCCGCGCGACGTAGCGTGGTCCAGCCTCACCGCGGCCGAGCGCGCCTGGGTCATCGACGGTTCGCCCGACTGGAACGGCAAGTGGAACACGCACTGGTACGGCGTCAAGCGCTTCTTCGACTACCTCGAGTCGAAGGCCTACAAGATGCATATCCGCGTGCTGCTGTCGAAGTACCGCAGCTACACCCCGTGCGAGACCTGCGGCGGCGCGCGCCTGAAGACCGAGGCGCTGTTGTGGCGCCTGGGCAGCAAGGCCGGCGCCGATGCGGTGTGCGCCCCCGCGCGGCGCTTCCTGCCGCGTGGCGTGGACTGGGAGCGCGGCCAGCTCGAGGCGCTGCCGGGCCTGACCGTGCACGACCTGATGCTGATGCCGATCGAGCGCATCCGCAAATTCTTCGATGAGCTCACGCTGCCGAGCCTGATGCTCGACGACGCGCTCAAGCTGCTGCTGGCCGAAGTGCGCACGCGCCTGAAATACCTGTGCGACGTGGGCCTGGGCTACCTTACGCTGGACCGCCAGAGCCGCACGCTGTCCGGCGGCGAGGTGCAGCGCATCAACCTGACCACGGCGCTGGGCACTTCGCTGGTGAAGACGCTGTTCGTGCTCGACGAGCCCAGCATCGGCCTGCACCCGCGCGACCTCAACCGCATCGTCGAGGCCATGCAGCGCCTGCGCGACGCCGGCAACACGCTGGTGGTGGTGGAGCACGACCCTTCCGTGATGCTGGCCGCCGACCGCCTGATCGACATGGGCCCCGGCCCCGGCGAGCGCGGCGGCAATATCATCTATGACGGCACGCCGGGCGATATCCGCGCCTCCGGCACGCTCACCGGCGAGTATCTCGCGGGGCGCCGCCAGGTGACCGATCTTTCCGCCTGGGCGCCGCGCCCGGTGGACAGCACCACGCCGCGCATCGTGCTGGAAGGCGCCACCGAGCACAACCTGCGCGACGTCACCGTGGAGATCCCGCTGCAGCGCCTGGTGTGCGTGACCGGCGTGTCCGGCTCGGGCAAGTCCACGCTGCTGCAGGACGTGCTGCATCCCGCCATGGCGCGCCATTTCGGCAAGTCCACCGACGCGCCGGGCGCGTTCCGCCACCTGGCGGGCGCCGAGCAGGTCAGCGACGTGGTCTTCGTCGACCAGTCGCCGATCGGCAAGACCGCGCGCTCCAACCCGGCCAGCTACGTCGGCGCCTTCGACGAGATCCGCAAGCTGTTCGCCAAGGCGCCGATGGCGCTGCAGCGCAGCTATACCGCCGGCATGTTCAGCTTCAACTCGGGCGACGGGCGCTGCCCCACCTGCGGCGGCTCCGGCTTCGAGCACGTGGAGATGCAGTTCCTCTCCGACGTCTACCTGCGCTGTCCCGACTGCGATGGGCGCCGCTACCGCGCCGAGATCCTCGAAGTGAAGATCGAGCGCGCATTGCCGGGCGAGCCCGCGCGCCTGCTGAGCGTGGCCGACGTGCTGGAGCTGACCGTGAGCGAGGCGGTGGCGCTGTTCGCCGGCGACGCGGCGGTGCTGCGCGTGCTGCAGCCCATCGTCGATGTGGGCCTGGAGTACGTGAAGCTGGGCCAGCCCGTGCCCACGCTGTCCGGCGGCGAGGCGCAGCGCCTCAAGCTGGCCGGCTACCTGGCCGAGACCGCGCAGAGCGCCATGTCGTCGCGCAACAAGCCGCTGGCGCACGAAGGCCGGCTGTTCATGTTCGACGAGCCCACCACCGGCCTGCATTTCGACGACATCGCCAAGCTGATGCGCGCGTTCGGCAAGCTGCTCGACGGCGGCCACTCGCTGATCGTGATCGAGCACAACCTCGACGTGGTGCGCGCGGCCGACTGGATCATCGACCTCGGCCCCGAGGGCGGCGACGCCGGCGGCGAGGTGCTGTGCGTGGGCACGCCGCAGGACGTGCGCAAGTGCGCCAGCTCCCATACCGGCCAGGCGCTGCTGCACTACGATCGCGCCATCGGCCACGCCTTCGCCCTGGAAGACGAAGGCGTGCCGCTGCAGGCCGCGCTGCGCGCCGCGCGCGAGCGCCGCGCCGTGGAGGGCGAGGACGTGGTGCGCATCGTCAATGCGCACGAACACAACCTCAAGGCGCTCAACGTCGATATCCCGCACGGCAAGTTCAACGTGGTCACGGGCGTGTCCGGCTCGGGCAAGTCCACGCTGGCCTTCGACATCCTGTTCCATGAAGGGCAGCGCCGCTATCTCGAATCGCTCAACGCCTACGCGCGCTCCATCGTGCAGCCGGCCGGGCGCCCCGAGGTGGATGCGGTGTACGGCATTCCACCCACGGTGGCGATCGAGCAGCGCCTGTCGCGCGGCGGGCGCAAGAGCACGGTGGCGACCACCTCCGAGGTCTGGCACTTCCTGCGCCTGATGTACGTGAAGCTGGGCATCCAGCATTGCATCCACGACGGCACGCCGGTCACTTCGCAAAGCCCCGAGTCCATCGCCGCGCAATTGCTGCGCGACTACAAGGGCCAGCACGTGGGGCTGCTGGCGCCGCTGGTGGTCAACCGCAAGGGCGTCTACACCGACCTCGCCAAGTGGGCCAAGGCGCGCGGCAACACGCACCTGCGCGTGGACGGCGAATTCCTGCCGGTCGATCCGTGGCCGCGCCTGGACCGTTTCCGCGAGCACACCATCGAGCTGCCGGTCGGCGACATCAAAGTGTCGGCGGAGAATGAAGCCGCGCTGCGCGCGCTGCTCGGCCAGGCGCTCGAAGCGGGCAAGGGCGTGATGCACCTGCTGGCTCCGCTCGACGGGCTGGAACATGCCATGGGCAACGGCGGCACGCGCGGCATCGGCGCCACCACGGTGTTCTCCACCAAGCGCGCCTGCCCGGTGTGCAGCACCAGCTATCCGGAACTGGACCCGCGCCTGTTCTCCTACAACAGCAAGCACGGCTGGTGCACCAGTTGCGTGGGCACCGGCCTCACGCTCACGCGGGAGCAGCGCGCGGCCTTCGACGACACCGTCATGGCCGACGACAACCGCGGCCGCGAGCAGACCTTGCCCTCCGAGCAGCAGGAGCCCGACGACGTGGCCGACCTGCCGTGCCCGGACTGCGGCGGCACGCGCCTGAACCCGGTGGCGCGCGCGGTCACCTTCGACGCGCACGCCATCACTGACGTGGCGCAGTGGACGGTGTCGGACACCCACCGCTGGGTGCAGACGCTGCGCCTGGCCGGGCGCGACGCCGAGATCGCGCGCGACGTGGTGAGCGAGATCCGCAGCCGCCTGCAGTTCCTCGAAGAAGTGGGCCTGGGCTACCTCAGCCTGGACCGCGCCGCGCCCAGCCTGTCCGGCGGCGAGGCGCAGCGCATCCGCCTGGCCGCGCAGCTCGGCAGCAACCTGCAGGGTGTGTGCTACGTGCTCGACGAGCCAACCATCGGCCTGCATCCGCGCGACAACCAGATCCTGCTCGACGCGCTGCGCAAGCTCGGCGAGAAGGGCAATACGCTGGTGGTGGTGGAGCACGACGAAGACACCATCCGCCGCGCCGACCACATCATCGACATCGGCCCCGGCGCCGGCAAGCGCGGCGGCACGCTGGTGGCGCAGGGCGGGGTGGCGGCGTTGTCGGCCAGCGCCGATTCGCTCACCGGCCAGTTCCTGGCCCGGCCGATCCAGCACCCGCTGCAGCCGCGCCGCGCAGTGCGGCCCGAAGGCAAGGGCCGCGAAGCGGTGCCGGCGCAATGGCTGACCGTGCACGGCGCCTCGCTGCACAACCTGCGCGACGTCACCGTCGGCATCCCGCTCGCGCGGCTGGTGGCCATCACCGGCGTGTCCGGCTCGGGCAAGTCCACGCTGGCGCGCGATGTGCTGATGACCAACCTGCTCGACGCGGTGGGCCGCTCGGTGATGTCCTCGCCGGCCACGCGCCGCGCGCGCAAGGCCGCCGGCGCCGATGCGGCCAACGCAGCCAGGACCAGGGCGGCCGCGGCCGCCACGCCACGCCGCAAGCTCGATGTCACGCACGACTGGCAGGGCTGCGAGGGCATCACCGGCTTCGAGAGCATCGACCGCGTGCTGGAAGTGGACCAGACCCCGATCGGCAAGACGCCGCGCTCGTGCCCGGCCACCTATATCGGCGTGTGGGACACCATCCGCAAGCTGTTCGCGCAGACGCTGGAAGCCAAGGCGCGTGGCTACTCCGCCTCGCGCTTCTCGTTCAACACCGGCGACGGGCGCTGCCCGGCGTGCGAAGGGCAGGGCGTGCGCACCATCGGCATGAGCTTCCTGCCCGACGTGAAGGTCCCGTGCGACGTGTGCCACGGCCAGCGCTTCAACCCGGAGACGCTGGCGGTCACCTGGCGCGGCAAGAACATCGGCGACGTGCTGACCATGGAGATCGACGAGGCGGTGGAGTTCTTCTCCGCCATGTCCAATATCGCGCACCCGCTGCAGTTGATGAAGGACGTGGGGCTGGGCTATCTCACGCTGGGCCAGCCGTCGCCAACGCTGTCCGGCGGCGAGGCGCAGCGCATCAAGCTGGTGACCGAGCTGTCCAAGGTGCGTGACGACATCACCCGCCGCGGGCAGCAGGCGCCGCACACGCTGTACGTGCTGGACGAGCCCACCGTGGGCCTGCACATGGCCGACGTGGCCAAGCTGATCCGCGTGCTGCACCGGCTGGCCGATGGCGGCCACAGCGTGGTGGTGATCGAGCATGATCTCGATGTGATTGCCGAGGCGGACTGGATTATCGATCTTGGGCCCGAGGGTGGCGTTGCCGGCGGCGCCATCGTTGCCGCGACCGATCCTGAAGGGCTGGTGAAGGTCAAGGCCAGCCATACCGGCGCGGCGCTGGCGCCGGTGCTGGCGCGCGGCAAGGCGGGGAGCGCGGTATCGGCCAGGGTCGCATCGGGTGATGCGGATGGCCATGAAGGCGCCCCCGGACGGCGCGTGGCGGCGTCGTAATAGGGCAGTCCGCGCGGGCCGCCGGGGGCGATCTACCCGGCGGCCCCGCTAGCTGAGACAATGGGGGCTTGAGCAACTGGCGGCAAGCGCCGGGCAACCCCTTGCCGCGCCGCCGAGTGACAGTGATCCAGAAACCCCTTATCCCCTTCTTTCTCCTGGCGCTGTGCGCCGGCGTGGCCACCCAGGCGGCGCTGGCGGGCACGTCCGAGCAGCCTGCCAGCGAGGCCCGCGCGGCGGGCAAGCCTGCGCCCCGCGCGGGCAGCAGCACGCCCACTTCGCAGGCCGTCCAGCAGGCGGCGCAGCCGTCTTCCCAGGGCAATCACGACCAGTATTCGCTGCGCCCCGAACGCGAGGCCCAGCCGCGCAGCAGCTTCGGCCTGCGCATGAAGCCGGGCTGGGCGTCGCAGGGCGAGGACGCAGGCGGGCGATAGCCGCGCGGGCAGGCTGGCGCCGGCGCCTTGCCCCAAGAGGTGGCTTGCGGGTGGCTAACGAGTGGCTCGCGGGTGGTTAGCAAGCGGAGTGCGGCAGGCGGCAGGCACCGATACCGGCGCCCGTCGCTTTGCGCTACGCTGTCGGGTCTGCAGCATTCGGGCCGATTCCACCCTCACACCACAAGGAGTGCCGATGTCCACCAGCCAGCCCGGCTTTGCGTCCGCCCCGGCCGCAGCCCGCGCCGCCGTCCATCACCTGCGCGCCTCGCGCATCCGCGAGGTGGCCAATGCCGGCATCGGCCTGGCCGATGTGCTGCCATTCTGGTTCGGCGAGTCGGACCAGGTCACGCCGGACTTTATCCGCGACGCGGCCAGCCGCGCGCTGGCCGGCGGTGCCACCTTCTACACGCACAATCTCGGCATCGCGCCGCTGCGCAGCGCGCTGGCGGACTACGTGAGCGCGCTGCACGGCGCCACCGCCATGGACAACGTGGTGGTCACCAGCGCCGGCGTCAACGCGCTGATGCTGGCCGCGCAGCTGGTGGCCGGCCCCGGCGACCGCGCCGTCGCGGTCACGCCGCTGTGGCCCAACCTGGTGGAGATCCCGAAGATCCTCGGCGCCGAGGTGGAAACGGTCTCGCTCGACTACGGCGCGCACGGGTGGACGCTCGACCTCGACAAGCTGCTGGCCGCGCTCACGCCGGACACGCGCCTGCTGATGATCAATTCGCCCAACAACCCCACCGGCTGGGTGATGTCGCGCGCCGACCAGCAGGCGGTGCTTGCGCATTGCCGCCGCCACGGTATCTGGATCATCGCCGACGAAGTCTACGAGCGGCTCTACTACGGCGCCGGCGAGGATGCCGTGGCGCCGTCCTTCCTCGATATCGCCAGCCGCGACGAGCGCGTGATCTGCGTGAATTCGTTCTCCAAAGCGTGGCTGATGACGGGCTGGCGGCTGGGCTGGATGGTGCTGCCCGCGGCGCTGACCGACGACCTCGGCAAGCTGGTGGAGTACAACACCTCGTGTGCGCCGTCCTTCGTGCAGGAGGCGGGCATCGTCGCCGTGCGCGAAGGCGAGGCCTTCACGCGCGGGCTGGTGGGCAGGTTGCGCGCGGCGCGCGACCATCTGGTGGGCGCGCTGGCGGAGGTGCCGGGCGTGGATGTCCATGCGCCGCAAGGGGCGATGTATGTGTTCTTCCGGCTGGAGGGTGCCGGCGACAGCCTCGCGCTGTGCAAGCAACTGGTGCGCGAGGCCCACCTGGGTCTCGCGCCGGGCAGCGCGTTCGGCGACGAAGGCGAGGGCTTCGTGCGCTGGTGCTATGCCTGCGACACGGCCAGGCTGGACGAGGGCGTCAGGCGGCTACGGACGTTCCTGGGACGCTGACGCCAGGTCCCTGCCGGCGGCGGGCGGTCTGCGCGCCTGCCCGTGTTCGTGCCCCGGTTCCTGCCCGGGTTCCTGCCACCAGCCGCCGCCCAGCGCCTGCAGCAGTGCCGCCGAGTCCGAGAACCGGTTCGCCCTGGCCTGCGCCAGCGACAGCCGCGCCTGGCGATCCTGCCGCTCGGCATCCAGCACCGCCAGCTGGCTGACGCCGCCGAGCCGGTACTGCTCCCTCACGATGTTCAGCGTGTCGCCGGTCTGGCGGGCGCTGAGCGCGCGCGCCTGCAGTATGTCGGCATCGGCCTCGAGCGCGCGCAGGGTGTCGGCCACTTCGCGCAGGCCGGCCAGTACGGCCTGCCGGTAAGCCGCCAGCGACTGTTCGTAGGCCGCTTCGGCCGAGCGCTTGCGCGCCACCAGCTCGCCGCCGCGGAAGACCGGCTGCACGATCCCGGCGGCGAGCGACCATACATTGAGGCTGCTGAACAGGTCGCGCGCGGACATGGCTTGCGTGCCGGCGCTGCCGGTCAGCGTGAGCTGCGGATAGAGCTGTGCGGTGGCCACGCCGATATTGGCCGATGCCTGGTGCAGCAGCGCTTCGGCGGCGCGGATATCGGGGCGGCGCTGCGCCATCGCCGACGGCAGGCTGACCGGCAGCGTGTCGGGCAGGGTCAGGTCTTCGAGGCGGAATTCCGGCAGCGTGGCGGCCGATGGCGCCTCGCCCACGTAGACCGCAAGCTGGTGGCGCGTGGCGGCAAGCTGCTGCGCCAGTCCCGGCAGCAGCGCCTGGTTCTGCGCCAGCTCGTTGCGCTGGCGCTGTACGTCGACCGCGGCCACGCCGCCGGCCTGGAAGCGTTTTTCCGTGATGCCGAGCTGCTGCTGCTGGGCCTGCACGATGGCTTCGGTGTCGCCAATCTGCGCGCGCAGGCTGGCCTCGCGGATCGCCGCGGTGGCCACGTTGCCGGCCAGCGCCAGGCGCGCTGCCTCCAGCTCGAAGCGCTGGTAGTCCACCGCCGCGCGCAAGCCTTCGAGCTCGCGCCGCGCGCCGCCGAACAGGTCGAGCGTGTAGGACACTTCGACGCTGGCGCCGTACAGCGTGAACGGGCCCGGGCTGGGGATCGCGGTGATGCCGGCCGAGGCGAGGTTGACCTGCTCGCGCGTGGTGTCGAGCTTGGCGTCGACGCGCGGCAGCAGCAGCGAGCCGGTGCTGGCGGCCAGGTCCTGGCGCGCCTGCTCCAGCCGCGCCTGTGCCTGCGCCAGCGTGGGGCTGGCCGCGAGCGCGGCGCGGATGGTGAGGTCCAGCGCCGGGCTGCGGAACAGGGTCCACCATTGCGCGGGCACGTCGGCGCCGACCTGCAGGGCCTGGGCCTGGCCACCCGGCGTGTCGGCCGCGCTGGTGCGCCGCGGCTGCGTGCCGGCGGTGTAGGTGTCGCCGCCGGGAGCGGCCGGCAGCTTGAAATCGGGGCCCACCGCGCAGGAGCAGAGCGCGGCCGCGGCCAGGATGGCGAGCGGCAGGCGCGGCAGGGCGGACGTGGGCCTGGTGAAACCGCGAGGCGGCAGGGCTTGCATGGCCGGCTCCCTTAATCGAGTGTGCGGCGGTAGAACCGCAGCGCGATGGTCATGACCACGGCGGTGAACAAGAGCAGCGGCCAGACGTTGGGCCATAGCTCGATCCAGCCGTTTCCCTTGAGCAGGACGCCGCGTATCATGCGGTTGAAGTAGGTCATTGGCAGGATGCTGCCGACCCCCTGCGCCCAGGCCGGCATGCCCTGGAACGGGAACATGAAGCCCGACAGCAGGATGCTCGGGAGGAAATAGAAGAACGTGAGCTGCACGGCCTGCAGCTGGTTCTGCGCCAGCGACGACAGCGTGATGCCCACCGTCAGGTTGGCGGCGATGAACAGCAGCGACGCCAGGTAGACGGCGACCACCGATCCCACGAACGGCACATGGAAGATCCAGCGCGCCGCGAGCAGGATGATGGTGGCCTGGATCAGGCCGATGAAGACGTAGGGCACGATCTTGCCGGTGATCACCTCGAGCGGCATGACCGGCGTGGCGAGCAGGTTCTCCATGGTGCCGCGCTCGCGCTCGCGGGTCATCGCCAGGCCCGTCATCATCACCATCGTCATGGTCAGGATCACGCCCATCAGGCCGGGGATGATGTTGTACTGCGTAAGGCCCTCCGGATTGTAGAGGCGCTGCACCTGCACCTCGAAAGGTGCCTTGCCGCCGGCCAGGGGCGCGAGCGCGCCCTGCAGGTCCTTGTCGGCCACCGAGTACGCCAGCTGCGGCAGCGCGGAGATGGCCTGGCCGGTGGCGGAGGGGTCGGTGGCGTCGGCCTCGACCAGCAGCGCCGGGCGCTCGCCGCGCAGCAGCCGCGCGGTGAAGTCGGGCGGGATCGTGAGCACGAACTGCACGTCGCCGCGGCGCAGGGCCTCGTGCCCGGCCGCCTCGTCGGGCAGCGTGCGGGTCACGCGGAAATACGTGGACGCCTGCATGCCGGCCACGAAGGAGCGCGTGAACTCGCTGTGGTCCGCCGCGATCACCGCCGTGGTGAGCTGGCGCGGATCGGTGTTGATGGCGAAGCCGAACAGCATCAGCTGGATGATGGGCAGGCCCACGATCATGCCGAAGGTGACGCGGTCGCGGCGCAGCTGCAGGAATTCCTTGATGACGATGCTCCACCAGCGTTGCGGCGAGAAGCCGAAGCGCCCGCCGCCGGCATCGCGCGCCGGGCCGTCCGGCTTGGTTCGGTCGGCGCTCATTGCCTCTTCTCCTTGCCGCCTTCCGGCTTGCCGGCGCGCATATTGTCCTCGGCGCCGCTCATCATGTGGATGAAGACGTCCTCGAGGCTGGTGTCGATCCGCTCGATCCGGTGCTGCGTGCCGGCCACGCGGCGCAGCGTGGCTTCGAGCGTGGGCGCGTCGTGGCCGGTGACGTGCAGCGCGTTGCCGAACACCACGGTCTGTTCCACGCCGGGCGCATCGCGCAGCTGTTCGGACAGCGCGGCGAGCTGGTCGCCCTGCACGCTCCAGGTGACCAGCTTCTGCCCGGCCACCACTTCCGCGGCGGTGCCTTGCGCCAGCAGCTTGCCGTAGGCGATATACGCGAGCTTGTGGCAGCGCTCGGCCTCGTCCATATAGTGTGTGCTGACCAGCACCGAGATGCCGCGCGCCGCCAGCAGGTGCAGCTGCTCCCAGAAATCGCGGCGCGCCGCGGGGTCSACGCCGGCGGTGGGTTCGTCGAGCAGCAGCAGCTGCGGCTCGTGCAGCAGGCAGGCGGCGAGGGCCAGGCGTTGCTTCCAGCCGCCCGAGAGCGAGCCGGCAAGCTGCTGCGCGCGGCTGGCCAGGCCGAGATCCTCGAGCGCGCGGTCCACGGTCTCGCGCCGCTTCGGCATGCCATACACGCGCGCCACGAAATCCAGGTTCTCGCGGATGGAGAGGTCGTCCCAGTACGAGAACTTCTGCGTCATATAGCCCACGCGCCGCTTGATCTGCGCGCTCTCGCGCAGGATGTCGTAGCCCAGGCAGGTACCGTTGCCGCCGTCGGGCGTCAGCAGCCCGCACATCATGCGGATCGAAGTGGTCTTGCCGCTGCCGTTGGGGCCGAGGAAGCCGAAGATCTCGCCGCGCGCCACCTGCATGCTGAGCTTGTCGACGACCACCTTGTCGCCGTAGCGCTTGCTGAGGTCGCGCACGTCGATGACCAGTGCGCCGTTGTTGCCGTGGCTGCCGTTGTTGCCGCCGGGTCCGTCCGGTGCCCGCGGCGTGGCCTGACCGGGTGCCGCGTTCATGGCCGTGCCACCTCGACCGGCTGGCCCGGATGCAGCTTGGGCGCATCGGCTGCCGCCGGGCGCGCTTCCACCAGGAACACCAGCTTGCCGCGCGTCTCGTTGCTGTAGATCACCGGCGGCGTGTACTCGGCCTGGCTGGAGATGTAGCTGACGGTGGCATCGACGGGCGCGGCGCAGCCGTCGCAGCGCACGCGGATCGCCTCGCCGTTCCTGAGGGCGCCCACCACGGTTTCCGGCACGTAGAAGCGCACCTTGACGTTGCCCGGCGGCAGCAGCCTGACCACCGGGCTGCCGGCCGGCACCCAGTCGCCCGGGCGGAACGGCGTGTCGTACACCAGGCCAGCCTGGGTCGCGCCCACGGTCTTGCGCGAGAGCTTCCATTCTGCCTGCGCCAGCGTGGCGCGCGCGGCGGCCACCTGGGCCTCCTGCGCGGCAAGCTGGGCGCTGCGTCCGGGCAGGCGCGCCACTTCCACGTCGCGCTGCAGTTCGCGCACGCGGGCGGCATCGGAGGCGGCCGTGGCGCGGCTTTCATCGAGTTGCGACTGGGCGATGCCGCCGATGGCGAACTGCGCCTGGTCGCGCTTGTACTGCGCCGCGCTGCGCACCGCGCTGGCCTGGGCCTGCGCGAGCTGGGCACGGGTGGCGTCCACTTCGGGCGGGCGCTTGCCGGTCTGCAGGTCGGCAAGCTGCGATTCGGCCGTGCGCAATTGCGCTGCCGCCTGCTGGCGTGCCGCGGTTTCGTCGTCGGCTTCGAGCGCGAACAGTGGCGCGCCGCCGGCGACCTGCTGGCCGCGCTGCACGGAGAGCTTGTCCAGCCGCCCGGCGAAGGGCGAGGCGACGCTGACGAATTCGCCTTCCACATAACCTTGCCACGAAGGTGGTGCGTTGTTGCCGCAGGCGCCGAGCAGCGCGGCGGCGAGGGCGGGCAGGAGCGTGGCGGTGGTGCGAAGGGTGGGGCTGTAGCGATGCATGTTCGGCTCCCGGGCGCAGGGCTGTTTCCGTTTCAGGCTGAGGGCGGGGTGGATGGGCCGGCGACGCCGGGAGGCGGCGGCGCCGGGGCGAGGCCGTGCGCCAGCAGCGCGCTGACGTGGCGCACCAGCGCTTCGGCGTCGACCGTTTCGGCGCCGGGCAGGCGCTGCCAGATATGCGTGGTGGCCAGCGGCAACAGCGTCAGGCCGATCAGGGACACCATCAGCAGCGGCGGCTCCAGGCCGGCGTTGAGCGCGCCGGCCGCGCGCGCCGCGGCCAGGCGGCCGGTGACGAGGCCGGCGCGCTGCAGCGCGATCTTCTGGAGCACGCGCTGGTGCAACTGGCCCTCCACGCTGACGATCTCGCGGATCCACAGCCCGGGGAACCACGGCGTGGCCGCGGCGATGCGGATCAGCCGCGCGGCGATGCCGACCAGCATGGCCGTGGGCTCGGCCGGGTCCGCCAGGGCGGGCGCGAACACCTGTTCCACCAGCGGCTGCAGGCGCTCGTCCACCACCGCGTCGAGCAGCTGGTCGCGGTCGCGGAAGTAGTAGTGCACCAGCGCGGGCGTGACGCCGGCATGGCTGGCGATGGTCTTGATCGGCGTGGCGGCCACGCCGTGCTGCGCGAACAGGGTGGTGGCGGCGTCGAGCAACTGCGCGCGCTGGCCGGCCGCGGCGGCTTTGTCGGCGGCGACGGGGCGGCCCGGGCGACGGGGCGGGGATGGGCGATCGGTGGGCATTGGTGGTACGTCTCAGGCAACTGACCTAATATTAATTGGTGAGTTAATTAATTCAAGCGCGGTTACAAAGACGGCCTTTGGCGACATGGCTCGGTCAGCACCGTTTCATGTTGCGTTGCAGCAATACAAGGTAGACATGTCATAAACCCTTGGCTATGCTTCGTCCGCCGATCCACTCGGTCGCATATTCGCGCCGCAGGCTCCCGTTTCTCCCGTTTCTCCCCGGATTTTCCATGTTGCTTCGTCGTTTCCTTGCCGCCCCGGCGCGGCTTCGCCTGTCCGCTTCCGCCTGCCGCCTGTCGGCGGCCGCCCTGTCGCTCGCGGCCTGCGCGGGCATGGCGCCGGCGCAGGCGCAGGAAGCGGTGCAAGGCGCGAGCGCGGACGGCAGCGCGGTGGTGGCGCCGGCCGATCTCGTCAATTCCGTCGATTCGCCGTTCTCCTTCCACGGCCAGACCACCTATATCTGGCAGCGCAAGCCGTCGTTCGGCGCGGCCTATTCGGGCGAGAACAGCCTGGGCACCGCGCGTGCCAAGAGCTATTCGTTCAGCACCACGCTCGACCTCGGGCTGCGCCTGTGGCGCGGCGCCGAATTCCATTTCAACCCGGAAGTGACGCAGGGCGTGCCGTTCTCCGGGCTGCACGGCATGGGCGGCCTTACCAACGGCGAGCTGGCCAAGGCGTCGAGCACCACCCCGGTGTTCTACCGCGCGCGCGCCTTCGTCCGGCAGACCTGGGGCCTGGGCGGCGGCAGCGAGGAGGTGGAGGCGGATTTCAACCAGTTCGCCGGCAACGTCGACAAGCGCCGCGTGGTGCTGACCGCGGGCAACTTCGGCGTGCTCGATGTGTTCGACCTGAATGAATTCGGTTCGGACCCGCGTAGCCAGTTCATGAACTGGTCGTTCCTGACGCACGGCGCCTTCGACTATCCGGCCGATGCGCGCGGCTATGACTGGGGCGTGGCGCTGGAGTATATCGGCGACAGCTGGTCGGCGCGGATCGGCCGCTTCCTGCAGCCGCTGGAATCCAACGGGCTGGAACTGGACACGCGCATGTTCCAGCACTATGGCGACATCCTCGAGCTGGAGAAGCGCTACAGCATCGCGGGCCAGCCCGGTACGGCGCGCCTGCTGTTCTTCCGCAACAAGGCGCGCATGGGCGCGTTCAGCGATGCCGTGCAGTTCGGCGCCGCCACCGGCACCACGCCGGACCTGGCCAATGTGCGCGAGGAACACGCCAAGATCGGCGTGGGCCTGACCTTGCTGCAACGGGTCAACGATTCGCTGGGGGTGTTCGCACGGGCCAGCATGTCCGACGACAAGACCGAGACCTACGCCTTTACCGAGATCGGCCGGCAGGTGTCGGCGGGCGGCGTGCTCAATGGCAATGCCTGGGGCCGGCCGCGCGACGCGGTGGGCCTGGCGCTGGCGGTGAACATGCTGGGTTCGCGCCACCAGGCCTACCTGGCGGCGGGCGGGATGGGCGCGTTCCTCGGTGACGGCGCGCTGCGCTACGGCCCGGAGCAGGTGCTGGAGCTGTACTACAGCTTCCAGCCGGTGAAGTACCTGAGCATCAGCCCGGACTTCCAGTACGTCCGCAATCCCGGCTACAACCGCGACCGCGGTCCGGCCACGTTCTACGGCGTGCGGCTGCACGCGGAGTTCTGAGCGCCGGGTCCGGCGCCATCGCCCCTATTTCCTATTGCCGCGCGTTCCTGCGGTTGTCCGGCCAGGGCGTGTTGAAGTTGGTGCGAAACGGGTTGATGTCGAGCCCGCCGCGGCGCGTATAGCGCGCGTAGACCGCCAGCTTCACCGGCTTGCACTGGCGCATCACGTCGGTGAAGATCCGCTCCACGCATTGCTCGTGGAATTCGTTGTGGTTGCGGAACGAGATCAGGTACTTGAGCAGGCCTTCCTGGTTGATCGGCGCGCCCACGTAGCGGATCTGCACGCTGCCCCAGTCGGGCTGGCCCGTGACCAGGCAGTTGGACTTGAGCAGGTGCGACACCAGCGTCTCTTCCACCGGCGATTCGTCCTGGCTGGCGCGCAGCAGGTGCGGCGCGGGCTCATAGATATCGGTCTCGATGTCGAGGCGGTCCAGCGGCACGCCGTCCAGCTCGCCCATCTTCTGGCCGCCTAGTTCGGCCTCGGTCACCAGCCGTACCTGCACGGTGCCGCCGGTGGCTTCCGAGAGGTCATGGTGCAGCAGTTGCTGCAACGCCTCGGGCGAGGCGATCTTGCTCTGGTTGAACGAGTTCAGGTAGAGCTTGAACGACTTGGACTCGACGATATTCGGCGTGTCGGCGGGAATGATGAAGCTGGCCAGCGCGACTTGCGGCTTGCCCTTCAGGTTCAGCCACGACAGTTCGTAGGCGTTCCAGATGTCCACGCCGAAGAACGGCAGGGCGCGGCCTTCGGCCAGGCCGATCTCGGTGCGCTTGGGCTGGCGCGGGATCGGGAACAGCAGGGTGGGATCGTATTCGGTCTTGTAGGCCGAGGGCTTGCCCAGCGGCGAATGTTCGGGAAGGCTCATGGGGGCTCCGGTTTGGTTTTCTCCCCGCGCCCACTTCGGTGGGCGCGGGGCCGGGGGAGAAAGCCAGCTGGCGGGGTCGGCGATTCAGGACAGGAACAGCTTGTAGACAGGGTTCTCGGTCTCTTCCCAGTGTACATAGCCGAGCGTGGCGAGGAAGGCGCGGAACGCGCGCTTCTCGTTCTTGGGCACCTGGATGCCGACCAGGATATTGGAGGTGTCGCCGCCCTGGTTGCGGTAGTGGAACAGGCTGATGTTCCAGTTCGGGCTCATGCTGGAGAGAAAGCGCATCAGCGCGCCCGGGCGCTCGGGGAACTCGAAGCGGTACAGCAGTTCGTCATGCGCCAGCGGCGAATGGCCGCCCACCATGTAGCGGATATGCTGCTTGGCCAGCTCGTTGTTGGACAGGTCCAGCGTATCGAAGCCGTGGCGGCGGAAGCCCGCGGCGATCTTGTCGTTCTCCGCGCGGYTGGCGATCTGCACGCCGACGAAGATATGCGCCATGCTGTTGTCGGCGATGCGGTAGTTGAACTCGGTCACGTTGCGCGTGCCGACCTGTTCGCAGAAGCGCCTGAAGCTGCCGCGCTCCTCGGGGATGCTGACCGCGAACACGGCTTCGCGCGCCTCGCCCACCTCGGCGCGTTCGGCCACGAAGCGCAGGCGGTCGAAGTTCATGTTGGCGCCGCAGGCGATGGCCACCAGGTGCTTGCCCTTGAGCTTCTCGCGCTCGGCGTAGAGCTTGAGGCCGGCCACGGCCATGGCGCCGGCCGGCTCGAGGATGCTGCGGGTGTCCTGGAACACATCCTTGAGGCCGGCGCAGATCGCGTCGGTGTCCACCAGCACGATCTCGTCGACCAGCTCGCGCGTGATGCGGAAGGTTTCCTTGCCGACCAGCTTGACCGCGGTGCCGTCCGAGAACAGGCCCACTTCCTTGAGTTCCACGCGCTTGCCCGCGTCGACCKAGCGTTTCATCGCGTCGGAATCCATGGTCTGCACGCCGATCACCTTGATCTCGGGGCGCACGGCCTTGATGTAGGACGCGATGCCGGAGATCAGCCCGCCGCCGCCGATCGCCACGAACACGGCATGCAGGGGCCCCGGATGCTGGCGCAGGATCTCCATGGCGACGGTGCCCTGGCCGGCGATCACGTCCGGGTCGTCGAACGGGTGGATGAAGGTCAGCTTGTGCTTCTTTTCCAGTTCCGCGGCATGGTTGTAGGCGTCGCTGTAGGAGTCGCCGTGCAGCACGATCTCGACCCACTCGCCGCCGTGCTCGCGCACCGCATCGATCTTTACCTGCGGGGTGGTGACCGGCATGGCGATCACCGCCTTGCACTTCAGGCGCGCCGCCGACAGCGCCACGCCCTGCGCATGGTTGCCGGCCGAGGCGGCGATCACGCCGCGCCTGAGTTCCTCCGGCGACAGCGATGCCATCTTGTTGTAGGCGCCCCGCAGCTTGAACGAGAACACCGGCTGGGTGTCCTCGCGCTTGAACCACACCGAGTTGCCGGTGCGCGCGGACAACTGCTGGGCAAAGGTGAGATCGGTTTCCTGCGCCACGTCATACACTTTGGTGGTCAGGATTTTTCTCAGGTAGTCGGGTTTGCGGGTCATCGTGGACAGCCAGGGCGGGGTAGGCGAAACCGTCAATGATAAAGGATGGCGCGCCACCCCGATGCTTGTGCCGGCACCCGGAGCGCCGGCCGGACCGGCAAGCCCCTCGCCGCCAAGGGCAGGCGAGCGCACGTGCGCGCGGGCGCGGCAGCCGCCCAGTGCCGGCGCAGGCACCGCCGTGACGCGGCGCGCGCGCCGGCGCACCATGTAGGACGCCGTCCGGTGGACGCTGTCAAAACACTCTGCTACGGTGTAATGCAATGCCTCCCTTACCTCTTATCGAAGCAAACACGGCGCTGTTCCTGGATTTCGACGGTACGCTGGCTGACCTTGCGCCACGCCCTGATCTCGTACAGGTCGAACCGGAACTGGTGGGGACGTTGCGCGCCCTGCATCGTCACCTGGACGGCGCCCTCGCGCTGGTGTCCGGCCGGCCGATCGCCGAGCTGGACGACTTCCTCAAGCCTTTGCGGCTGCCGGCTGCCGGCGTGCACGGCGCGGAGTTGCGTGACGCGGGCGGCCACCGCCTGCGCGAGCCCGATCCCGGCGTGCCCTTGCTGCTGCCGCCGCTGCAGGCGCTGGTCAGCGCCCACCCCGGGTTGCAGCTGGAACGCAAATCCGTCGCGGTCGCGGTGCACTATCGCGCCGTTCCCGAACTCGAGGGCCTGGTACGCAACTTTGCCGCGACGCTGGCGGCCGGCGTGCCCGGCGTCGAACTCCTGCACGGCAAGATGGTGGTCGAGTTCAAGCCGGCCGGCGTGGACAAGGGCGGCGCCATCGACACCTTCATGCGCGGCCCGCCGTTCGCGCGGCGCACGCCGCTGTTCGCCGGCGACGACATCACCGACGAAGCCGGCTTCGCCGTGGTGCGCCGCCTGGGCGGCGTGGGCGTGCTGGTCGGCCAGCGCCCCAGCGCGGCCACGGTCAGCGTGACCGGGCCGGCGGCGCTGCGCTGCTGGCTGCATCGTTCGGCCAAGGCGCTGGAAGTCATGGCTGCCGCCGGGGCCGCTTCCACATCCGCAACGACGTCTTGAGGGGGAATTCGCTGTGAGCCAACCATCCACCGAGGACAACCGTCCGCGCGCCGCCGCGCGCCAACACGCCGATCCGTCGCTCTCGATGGGCATGATCGGCAACTGCGCGATCTCCGCGCTGGTCGACGGGCGCGGCCGCTTTGTCTGGTGCTGCCTGCCGCGCTTCGACGGCGACCCGGTCTTCAATGCGCTGCTCGATCCCAGCGAAAACGCCGGCCACTTCGCCATCGAGATCGAGGACTTCCAGGAAGCGCAGCAATGGTACGAGCCGAACACCGCGGTGCTGCGCACGCGGCTGACGGACCGCCACAACAACTGCATGGAGATCACCGATTTCGCGCCGCGCTTCTTCCGCCTCGGCCGCTACTTCCGGCCCACCACGCTGATCCGCCGCATCCGCCCCATCCGTGGCGCGCCGCGGGTGCGCGTCACGGTGGCGCCGCGTTTCGACTGGGGCCGCGTGGTGCCGGAGATCACGCGGGGCAGCAGCCACGTACGCTATATCGGCGACGGCATGACCCTGCGCATGACGACCAACGCGCCGCTGACCTATGTGCTGTCGCAGACGCCATTCCTGCTCACGCGCGACCATGACTTCATCCTCGGCCCCGACGAAACGCTGCAGGGCGGGGTGGAGGAGATCGCGCGCGACTTCGAGCAGGAAACCACCGCCTACTGGCGCATGTGGAGCCGGCGCCTGGCGGTGCCGCGCGAATGGCAGGACGCGGTGATCCGCGCCGCCATCACGCTCAAGCTGTCGCTGTTCGAGGAAACTGGCGCCATCGTCGCGGCCATGACCACCAGCATTCCGGAGGCGCCCGGCAGCGGCCGCACCTGGGACTACCGCTTCTGCTGGCTGCGCGACGCCTTTTTCGTGATCCGCGCACTCAACAGCCTGTCCGAGGTGGGCACCATGGAGGACTACCTGCGCTGGCTGTCCAATGTGGTGATGCAGTCCAAGGACGGTCATATCCAGCCGCTGTACGGCATCGGGCTGGAGCTGGAACTGCCTGAGAGCGTGCTCGATCACTTGCCGGGCTACCGCAGCATGGGCCCGGTGCGCGTGGGCAACCAGGCGCAGGAGCACTTCCAGCACGATGTCTACGGCAACGTGGTGCTGGGCGCGGCGCAGGCCTTCCACGACCATCGCCTGCTGCACCGGGGCGGGGCCGCCGAATACCGCGTGCTGGAAACCGTGGGCGAGCAGGCGGTGCGCGTGTTCGGCACGCCCGACGCCGGCATGTGGGAGCTGCGCACCCGCGCGCGCGTGCACACCTCGTCGGCGCTGATGAGCTGGGCCGCCTGCGACCGCCTGGCCAAGGTCGGCGACGCGCTGCAGCTGCCGGACCGCGCCGCGTACTGGCGCCAGCACGCCGACGTCATGAAAGAGCGCATCGTGCGCGAATCCTGGAGCGAGGAGCGCAAGGCCTTCGCCGAGAGCTTCGGCGGACGCGAGCTGGACGCCAGCGTGCTGCTGATGGCCGAGGTGGGATTCATCGCGCCGCAGGACGAGCGCTTCATGTCCACGCTCGAGGCGATGGAAGCCTCGCTGTGCGACGGGCCCTACATGCGCCGCTACGAGGCGCCGGACGATTTCGGCAGGCCCGAGACCGCCTTCAACATCTGCACTTTCTGGCGCATCGACGCGCTGGCCCGCGTGGGGCGCCGCGAAGAGGCGCGCGAGATCTTCGAAGCCATGCTGGCGGCGCGCAATCCGCTCGGCCTGCTGTCCGAGGATACCCACCCGGTGACCGGCGAGATGTGGGGCAACTTCCCGCAGACCTATTCGATGGTGGGCTTGATCAACGGCGCCACGCGCCTGTCGGCGCCGTGGGACGCGGTGATCTGACCGGCTGAGCCGGGCGTGGAACGACAAAGGACGATATGGGCAGACTAGTTGCGGTATCCAATCGCGTGGCCGATCCCCGCAACATTGCCGCGGGCGGACTGGCGGTGGCGCTGGGCGAGGCGCTCAAGGCCACCGGCGGGGTCTGGTTCGGCTGGAGCGGCAAGACCGTGGAGGCGGCGCAGGGCGGCACGCCGGGCGAGGGCGAACTGCATATCCAGCAGGCGGGCAATGTCACGCTGGCCACGGTGGACCTGTGCCGCGAGGACCACGACTCGTATTACCAGGGGTATAGCAACGGCGTGCTGTGGCCGGTGTTCCACTATCGCATCGACCTGGCGGACTTCGATTCCGCGCATCTGAACGTGTACCGGCGCGTCAACCAGCTGTTCGCGCGCAAGCTCGCGCCGCTGCTGCGCCCCGACGACGTGATCTGGATCCACGACTACCACCTGATCCCGCTGGCGTCCGAGCTGCGCGCCATGGGCTGCGGCCAGCGCATCGGCTTTTTCCTGCATATCCCGTTGCCGCCGCCGCTGATCCTGGCCGCGATCCCGCAGCACGAATGGCTGATGCGCGCGCTGTTCGCCTATGACCTGATCGGCTTCCAGAGCCAGCTGGACCTGGAGCATTTCTCGCGCTACGTGCAGCGCGAGGCGCAGGCCGAGCCGATGGGCGACAACCGCTTCCGCGCCTTCCACCGCACGGTGCGCGCGCAGGCCTTCCCGATCGGCATCGACGTGGACGAGTTCGCTGCGCTGGGCCGCGGCGAGGAATCGCGCGAGACCTACGAGATGATGCGGGGCCAGTACGCCACGCGCCGGCTCTTGCTCGGCATCGACCGCCTGGATTATTCCAAGGGCCTGCCCCAGCGCCTCAAGGCGGTGCGCGCGCTGATGGCGCAGTATCCCGAGAACCGCCGCAGCGCCACGCTGATCCAGATTGCCGCGCCGTCGCGCGAGACGGTGGACGCCTACGCGGACCTGCGGCGCGAGATGGAGGGGCTGTCGGGCGCCATCAACGGCGAGTATGGCGAGCTGGACTGGATGCCGGTGCGCTACATCCACCGCACCACGGCGCGGCGCCGCCTGCCGGGCCTGTGCCGCGCCTGCCGCGTGGCCCTGGTCACGCCCTTGCGCGACGGCATGAACCTGGTGGCCAAGGAGTTCGTCGCCGCGCAGGACCCGGACGATCCCGGCGTGCTGGTGCTGTCGCGCTTTGCCGGTGCCGCCGAGCAGTTGCGCGAGGCCCTGCTGGTCAATCCCTACGATATCAACGCCACCGCCCAGGCGATCCAGCAGGCGCTGCACATGCCGCTGGCCGAGCGCCAGTCGCGCCACCAGAAACTGCTGGAACGCATCCGCGCGCAGGACGTGCACTGGTGGCGGCGGGAGTACCTGCGGGCGCTGAGCGAGGCGGACGCCAACTAAGGCGCGCCGCCCGCCGGAAGGCTGTGGTCAGCCTTCCAGGTCCCCGGCGACATCCACGTCCCTGAAGGCGCCGTCATCCTCGGTCAGGATCCGTATCACCGCCTGCGTCTTGAGCAAGGCGCGCGCGCCTTCGTCGCCGTCCAGCCTGAGCAGCGTGTCGCGCCAGGCGGCCCCAAATCCCACCGGGTGCCCGCGCCGGCCATCGCGCCAGGGCGCGGCGATGGCGTCGGGCGTGGTGATGGTGAGCGCCACCGCGCGCACCAGTCCGGCTGGCAGCCACGGCATGTCGGCGAGCGCCACCACCCAGCCGCGCGCTTGCGCCGTGGCGGCGACCGCCGCGGCCAGCGCCGCGCCCATGCCCGCCTCGGCGGCCGGCGCTTCGAGCACGCGGCAGCCGGCCTGCCTCAATTCGGCCGCCAGCTCGGCGTGGCCCGGGCGGATCACCGCCAGGGCACCGGGCAGGGTGTTGGCCAGGGAGCGCGCGCTGCGCCCGGCCACGGTCTGGCCGTCCGGCAGCCTGGCGAGCAGCTTGTTCTGCCTGCCGCTGGCGTCGAAGCGGCGGCCGAAGCCCGCTGCCAGCAAGATCCCGGTGGGCGGCTCGGCGGCGTTGAACACCACCTTGGTGGCGTCGCTGATGGGGCCGGCCAGCGGGTCGGCGCCGTCGGAGCGACTGGTCACTGGTCGGTGCCGCAGGAACTGCCGGCGTCCGCCGCCAGTTCGCGGGCGGCCTTGGCGCCTTCGACCTGCAGGATGTCGGGCAGCGACACGTGGTTCTTGGCGGCCACCACTTCGGCCAGGATCGAGATGGCGATCTCCGGCGGCGTGCGGCTGCCGATATAGATGCCGACCGGGCCGTGCAGCCGCGCCAGCTGCACTTCGTTGAGATCGAATTCCTTGAGCCGCTCGCGGCGCGCCTGGTTGTTGCGGCGCGAACCCAGCGCGCCCACGTAGAAGGCGCGCGTGCGCAGCGCCTCCATCAGGGCCAGGTCGTCGAGCTTGGGATCGTGGGTGACGGCGATCACGGCGCTGCGCTCGTCGAGCTTCATGTCCATCACCGTGTCGTCCGGCATGGTGCGCACCATGGTGACGCCGGGGATGTCCCAGGTCTCGGTGTATTCCTCGCGCGGATCGCACACGGTGACCTGGAAGCCCAGGCCCACCGCGATCTGCGACAGGTATTTCGAGAGTTGTCCGGCGCCGATCACGAGCATGCGGTAGCGCGGCCCGTGGATGGTGAGCAGGGTGCTGCCGTCGAACGACAGCCCGTCGGCGGCCTCGGCGTGGCCGAGCGTGGCGCGGCCGGTGGCCATGTCCAGCGTGCGCGCCACCAGCCTGCCGTTTTCCACGGCGGCGAGCAGGTCTTCCAGGCCGCTGACCGCGCTCAGCGGCTCGCTCACCAGTTCGATGGTGCCGCCGCAGGGCAGGCCGAAGCGGTGCGCTTCCTCGGCGCTGATACCGTACTTGACGGCCTCCGGGCGTGAGCCGGCGATGCCTTCGCGGCGCACCCGGTCGATGATGTCGTCCTCGATGCAGCCGCCCGATACCGAGCCGACCACCAGGCCGTCATCGCGCACCGCCAGCATGGCGCCCTCCGGGCGGGGCGAGGAGCCCCAGGTCCTGACCACCGTCACCAATAGCGCGCGGTGGCCTTCGGCCAGCCAGCGCACGCTGCACTTCAGGACTTCGAGATCCACGCTGTCCATGATCGTTTCCGCTTTGTCTCACCGTTCTGTTCATCGGGTGCGCTGCCCTCGGCGGGCGCCACCTCGTCCCTGGCGACATCGTCTCCGGTACCGGCATCCGCTTGCGTGGCGCCTCCCAGCGCCGCGGTAAGGCGGTCGAAGAAGGCGTCGGCCATCTTGCGCGCCGCCGCATCCACCAGCCGCGAGCCGATCTGCGCGATCTTGCCGCCGACCTGGGCGCTGACCGTGTAGGTCAGCAGCGTGTGGTCGCCCTCGGGCGCCAGCGTCACGCGCGCGCTGCCCTTGCCGAAGCCGGCCGCGCCGCCCTGGCCGTCGAACTGGATGGTGTAGCTGTCGGGTGCCTGGATGTCCTGCAGGGCCATGCGCCCCTTGAAGCGCGCCTTGACCGGGCCTACCGCGGCGGTCAGCGCCAGCAGGTAGGCGTTGTCGTTGTCGCCGTCAGCCTCGATGCTCTCACATCCTGGGATGCACTGCTTGAGCAGGGCAGTATCGTTGAGGGCTTCCCAGGCGGCTTGCTGGGCCACCGGCAGTTGCCGTGTCTGTGTCATTTCCATGGTGGGGCGGTCTCCTTGTTGTGCCTGCCGGGCGTTGTCCGCATGGCGGGCATGGCGTCGCGCGCGGCGGGCGGCGCGAAGGCGGGCAGTTCATGACGGGGCTCGGCCAGCAATGATTCGAGCGCGAACAGGCTGTCCAGGTTGTGTGCCGAGCGCAGCGCATCCACGTGCGGCAGGATGGCCTGCACGCCACGCGCCTGGGGGGTGAAGCCCGGGTAGCGCAGCAGCGGATTGAGCCAGAGGATGCGATGGGCGAAGCGGCGCAGGCGCGCCATTTCCGTGCCGAGCAGGTCGATATCCTCATGGTCGAGGCCATCGGTGACCAGCAGCACGGTGGCGCGGCCGGACAGCGTGCGGCGCGCCCATTGCCGGTTGAAGGTGGCCAGCGCCGCGCCGATGCGGGTGCCGCCGGCCCAGTCGCGCACCTGGCCGGTGATCGCCTCGACCGCCTCGTCGGGGTCGCGTTCGCGCAGCGAGCGGGTGATATTGGTCAGGCGGGTGCCGAACAGGAAGACCGAGAGGCGCTCGCGCGACTGCGTCAGCGCGTGGCAGAAGTAGAGTACCGCGCGCGAGTACTGGCTCATCGAGCCGGAGATGTCGAGCAGCAGCACCAGGGGCGGCCGGCGTTCGGCATGGCGGCGGAATTTCCAGCGCAGCCACTCGCCTTGCTGGCGCACCGCCAGCCGCGCGCTGGCGCGCAGGTCGGCGCGCGGGCCGCTGGCGGCGGGGCGCAGCCGGCGCGTGCGCTCGGTGGCCAGCCGCGTGTGGCGGGAGCGGATCATATGCTGCAGTGCGCGCCATTCCTCGGCGCCAAGCGTCTCGAAGTCGCGCCTGGCAAGCCGTTCCTGCGCCGAGAAGGTGAGCGGCGCAGTGAAGCGTTCCTCGTTCTCCTTGCCGCGCTGGCTGGCCTGGGGCGGGCGCTGCGCGGCAAGGGCGTCGGCCAGGCGGTTGCTGCGCTGCGGCGGCGGGGCCCCGGCGTCCACGCGCGGCAGCAGCAGGGCGCGCAGCTTGCCCTCCCAGTCGGGGTCGCGCCAGAACAGGTCGAAGGCGRCATCGAACAGGGGCCGCTGGTCGGGGCCGTTGACCATCAGCGCCGCCATCGCCGCGCGCACTTCGCCGCGCTGGCCGATGTCGACGTACTGCAGCGCCAGCAGCGTATCCACCGCGTGCGCGGGGGATAGCGCGAAGCCGGCGTCGCGCAGCAGCCGCACGAAGTGCGTGACGTTGCGCGCCAGCATGGGCAGGGTGCCGCCGACGGGCGTGCCGGCGGGCCTGGCGTCCGGATGCAGCCTCGGCATGCCTCAGGCTCCCGGCGGGCTGGCCAGCAGTTCGGCCACGGTGGGGCCGTCCACGCGGGCCAGGTCGTCCTGGTACTTCAGCAGCACGCCCAGGGTGTCGCGCACCGATTGCGGGTCGAGCTCGGTCACGCCGAGCGCGGCCAGCGCGCGGCACCAGTCGATCGCCTCGGCGATGCCGGGCGCCTTGAACAGATCGATGCCGCGCAATCCGTGGACGAAGTCGATGGCCTCGTGCTGCAGCGCGGCCGCGGCCTCTGGCGCGCGCGCGGCCACGATCTGCAGTTCGCGCTCGCGCTGCGGATAGCCCATCCACTGGTACAGGCAGCGGCGCTTGAGTGCGTCGTGCACCTCGCGGGTGCGGTTGGACGTGACCACGATCAGCGGGGCTTGCTCGGCCTGCACCACGCCGATCTCGGGAATCGAGACCTGGTATTCGGACAGCACTTCCAGCAGGAAGGCCTCGAACGGCTCGTCGGCACGGTCGATCTCGTCGATCAGCAGCACGCGCGGCATGTCCGGCGCCGCCGGGTCGGGCAGCAGCGATTCCAGCAGGGGACGCTTGAGCAGGAAATCGTCATGGTAGAGCGATTGCGCCTCGGGCCGCTCGCCGCGCGCCTCCGCCAGGCGCAGCGCCATGATCTGGCGCGGATAGTCCCATTCGTACAGCGCGCTGGACGCATCCAGGCCTTCGTAGCATTGCAGGCGCAGCAGCCGCGTGCCGAGCGCGCCCGCGATGGCGCGCGCCAGCGCCGTCTTGCCTACGCCGGGCTCGCCTTCCAGGAAGAGCGGGCGTTGCATGCGAAGCGCCAGGTAGAGCACGGTGGCGGTCTCGCGGTCGGCGAAATATTGCTGCGCCTCCAGCAGGGCGGCGGTGTGGTCGATGGACGTGGGGAGCATGGTGGGATGTGATGCCGGGTGCTGGAAAGGGCGGTGATTCGATGTGATAGGCGGTTGGCGCTGTGAGTGCCTGCCCTCTCCCCCGGCGCTGCTGCCGTGGACGGGAGAGAGGAGAAAGCCGGCGGGCCGCCCGCTTCTCTGTACGGTCCTCCCGCGCTTCCTGCCCGCGGTCGGTCCGTTCCCCTCTCCTGCTTGCCCACTTGCGGGAGCGGGGCCGGGGGAGAGGGCGGGCGCCCGATACGGCGAAGGCGCCCGCCTTGCCTCAGCCCTGGCTGGCCTGTTCCACCGCCCTGGCAGCCAGCACCGGGATCAGATGCGCCCGGTACTCCGCCGACGCGTGCAGGTCGGTGCTCAGCCGGCTCGCATCCACTGTCGCCGCGCGCGCCGCGGCCGGCGTGAAGCTGGCGGACAACGCCTGCTCCAGCGGCGCGCAGCGGAACACGCTGTCGGCCGCGCCGGTGACCGCCACGCGTACCGTCTTGCCGAAGCGCGCCACCATCACGCCCACCAGCGCGAAACGCGAGGCCGGGTTGCGGAACTTCACATAGGCAGCCTGCTCGGGCAGCGGGAACCGTACCGCGGTGATCAGTTCGTCGGGTTCGAGCGCCGTTTCGTAGAGCCCCTTGAAGAAGTTGTCGGCGGTGATATTGCGGCGGTCGGTCACCACCGTGGCGTTCAGGGCAAGCACCGCGGCCGGATAGCAGGCGGCGGGATCGTCGTTGGCCAGCGAGCCGCCCAGCGTGCCCATGGCGCGCACCTGGCGATCGCCGATGCCGCCCGCCAGCGCGGCCAGCGCGGGAATCGCCCTGGCCACCTCGGCACTGGCCGCCACATCGGCATGGCGCGCGGCCCCGCCGATCACCAGTTCGCCGTTGTCCATGCGGATATCGGCCATGCCGGCGATGCGCGACACGTCCACCAGCGCCGAAGGCGCCGCCAGCCGCAGCTTCATCGCGGCCAGCAGGCTCTGGCCGCCGCCGAGGAACTTGGCGTCGGCATCGGCCTTGAGCCGGGCCACCGCGGACTTGGCATCGGCGGCGCGTTCGAAATTGAATGCGTACATGGTCTGCCTCCGATTCAGTTGGCGGTTTGCGCTTGGCGGATCGCCTGCCACACGCGATGCGGCGTGGCGGGCATCTGGATGTCGCGCACGCCCAGCGGCGCGAGCGCATCCACCAGCGCATTGATGAAGGCCGGCGGCGAGCCGATGGCGCCGGCCTCCCCGCAGCCCTTCACACCCAGCGGGTTGTGCGTGCAGGGCGTGCCCTTGGCGGTCTCCACGGTGAAGTCCGGCAGGTCGTCGGCGCGCGGCATGGCGTAGTCCATGTAGGAGCCGGTCAGCAGCTGGCCGCTGTCGTCGTAGATGCATTGCTCCAGCATCGCCTGGCCGAGCCCCTGGCCAATGCCGCCGTGCACCTGCCCTTCCACGATCATCGGGTTGATGATGTTGCCGAAATCGTCCACCGCGGTGAACTTGACCACATGGCTCTCGCCGGTGTCCGGGTCCACTTCCACCTCGCAGATATAGGCGCCGGACGGGTAGGTGAAGTTGGTCGGGTCGTAGAAGGCGTTCTCGTTGAGGCCGGGTTCGAGCTTGTCGAGCGGATAGTTGTGCGGCACGTAGGCCGTCAGCGCGATCTCGCCGAAGGTCTTGCTGCGGTCGGTGCCGGCCACGCTGAATACGCCGTCCTTGAACTCGATGTCGGCATCGGAGGCTTCCAGCAGGTGGGCCGCGATCTTCTTGGCCTTGGCCTCGATCTTGTCGAGCGCCTTCATGATGGCCGAGCCGCCCACCGCCAGCGAGCGCGAGCCATAGGTGCCCATGCCGAAGGGCACGCGGCCCGTATCGCCGTGCACGATCTCCACCGCGTCGAGCGCGATGCCCAGGCGGTCCGCCACCACCTGCGCGAAGGTGGTTTCATGCCCTTGGCCATGGCTGTGCGAGCCGGTGAACACCGTCACGGTGCCGGTCGGGTGGACACGGATCTCGCCCACTTCGAACAGCCCCGCGCGCGCGCCCAGCGCGCCGGCGATATTCGAAGGCGCCAGCCCGCAGGCCTCGATGTAGCAGGAATAGCCCAGGCCGCGCAGCTTGCCGCGCTGCTTTGCTTCGTCCCTGCGCGCGGGGAAACCCTTCACGTCGGCGAGTTCCTGCGCGCGCGCCAGGCACGGCTCGTAGTCGCCGGTGTCGTACGTCAGGCCGACCGGGGTGGCATAGGGGAACTCGCGGATGAAGTTCTTGCGGCGCAGTTCGGCCGGGTCCATCTTCAGCTCGCGCGCGGCGGCTTCCACCAGCCGCTCGACCACATAGGTGGCTTCCGGGCGTCCGGCGCCGCGGTAGGCGTCCACCGGCGCGGTGTTGGTGAATACGGCACGCACCTCGGCGTAGATGGCAGGCGTGGTGTACTGCCCGGCCAGCAGCGTGGCGTAGAGGATGGTGGGCACGCTCGAAGCGAAGGTCGAGAGGTATGCGCCCATGTTGGCGGTGGTGTGCACCCGCATCGCCAGGAACTTGCCGTCGGCATCCAGCGCCAGTTCGGCCTTGGTGACGTGGTCGCGCCCGTGCGCGTCGGTGAGGAAGGATTCCGAGCGCTCGGCGGTCCATTTGATCGGGCGCTTTACCTTCTTCGAGGCCCAGGTCAGCGCCACGTCTTCCGCGTACAGGAAGATCTTGGAGCCGAAGCCGCCGCCGACGTCCGGTGCGATGATGCGCAGCCGCGATTCGGGCAGGCCCAGCACGAAGGCGCCCATCAGCAGGCGTTCCACGTGCGGGTTCTGGTTGGCGACGTAGACGGTGTAGCTGTCATCTTGCCGGGTGTAGCTGGCGTTGACGGCGCGCGGCTCGATGGCGTTCGGGATCAGGCGGTTGTTGACGATATCCAGCGTCGTCACGTGCGCGGCCCTGGCGAAGGCGGCGTCGGTGGCGGCGCGGTCGCCGTGGCCCCACACATAGCTGGTGTTCTGCGGCACGTCGTCGTGCACCAGCGCACCGGCGGACGCGGCCTGCGCGGTGTGGACCACGGCTTCCAGCTCTTCGTAGTCCACCTCGATCTTTTCGGCGGCGTCCTTGGCCTGCTGCAGGGTCTCGGCCACCACCAGCGCGACCTGGTCGCCCACGTGGCGGGCCTTGCCTTGCGCCAGCACCGGGTGCGGCGGCTCCTTCATCGGGCTGCCGTCGATGCTGTGGATCAGCCAGCCGCAGGGCAGGCCGCCGACCTTGTCGGCGGCGATGTCGTCGCCGGTGAAGATGGCGATCACGCCGGGCGAGGCCAGGGCCTCGGTCTTGTCGATGGAGGCGATGCGCGCGTGCGCGTGCGGCGAGCGCAGGAAGTAGCCGTAGCTCTGCTGCGGCAGGACGACGTCGTCGGTGTACTGGCCGTTGCCGGTCAGGAAGCGGTAGTCTTCCTTGCGCCTGACCGAGGCGCCGATGAGGTGCTGGTTGTCGGGTGCGTTCATGGCTGTCCCCTTATTCGGCGCTGGCGGTGGCGCCACGCATCGCAGCCTGGCCTTCCTGCACGGCGCGCACGATATTGTGGTAGCCGGTGCAGCGGCACAGGTTGCCGTCGAGCTGCGCGCGGATGGCGGTGGCGTCGGCATTCGGCTGCGCCTTGACGAGCGCGGTGGCACTCATCACCATGCCGGGCGTGCAGAAGCCGCACTGCAGGCCGTGGCAGTTGCGGAAGGCTTCCTGCATCGGGTGGAGCTGGCCTTCGGGGGCCAGGCCCTCGATGGTGGTGATGGTGGTGCCGTCCGCCTGGGCTGCCAGCAGGTTGCACGACTTGACCGCGCGGCCGTCCAGGTGCACGGTGCAGGCGCCGCACTGGGCGGTGTCGCAGCCCACATGGGTGCCGGTGAGCCGGAGGTGCTCGCGCAGGAACTGGACGAGAAGGGTGGTGGGGTCTACCTGGGCGTCGATGATGCGGCCGTTGACGGTCAGGCGGATAGGAATCGCCATGCTTGTCTCCATGTGGGTGGACACGTGCATGACCAATCCGCGAATCCCGAAATGCTGCGCGGGACTGGCCACGACGCGTTACTGCCGTTTGCTGGTGACGGCTATTTCGTGATGTTGGTACTGCGGGTGCTGCGGCTGCTAGGGTGCGGCGGGCGCCGACAATGGAATCCATGCGGCAAAAAACGGCCAGACCGCGACTGGACCGCGAACGTTTATCCGCGTCAGGCTCTAACAGTTAATCACAAATCAACCGTGTATGCCATGCGGGTTGCCCCCTTGCGGCGGGCCCCGGGGCAGCGCGGCACTACAGGACGGCTTTTGCCCATGGAAGGCTTCATCGACTGGTTGTTCGGCACCGTGGCCCTGCCCAAGGTGGGGCTGCCGGCCATCTTCGTGGTCAGCCTGATATCGGCCACGCTGCTGCCGCTGGGCTCCGAGCCGGCCGTATTCGGCTACATCAAGCTCAACCCCCACATGTTCTGGCCGGCTATCGTGGTGGCCACGCTGGGCAACACCATCGGCGGCGCCATCGACTGGTGGCTGGGCTACGCGGCCAAGCTGGCGCTGGTGCGCTACCGCAAGCATCGCCAGCAGCGCGAGCACGAAACGGAGCACGCGGAGCACCGGCGCCATCCGCGCCAGCCGCGCAGGCCGGCGCTCGACAAGCGCTACTTCCGCTGGATGCGCCGCCTGGGCCCGCCCACCCTGCTGGCCTCCTGGCTGCCGGGTATTGGTGATCCTCTGTGCACATTGGCGGGGTGGTTGCGGCTGCCATTCTGGCCTAGCCTTGTATACATGGCGATCGGCAAGTTCCTGCGCTACCTCGCCATGACCGGCGCCCTGCTGACGGTGCCGGACAGCTTCTGGCGTGGTATCGGCGCCGGCCTCAGAAGCCTGTTCTAGAGCGGATTCGCGGGTGCGGGCGGGTTGGCGGGAGCGGCGGGGGGTATTCCATTCCCGCATGCTGCGGTGCGGCGAAAGCAGGCCTTGAAGTACAATTGCCCTTTAAAGACGATCCGGCGCACCGTCCCCGTGCGCTACAGGTAGCGGTCCCTCCCCATGAACGCCCCACTCGTGCTCGATGCCAAACTCGCCGCGCAGGATGCCCCGCCGCGCCTGCGTGAGATCCCCTATAACTACACGTCTTTCTCGGATCGCGAGATCGTCATCCGGCTGCTGGGCGAAGAGGCCTGGCGCATCCTGGACGAACTGCGGAGCGAACGCCGCACCGGCCGCTCGGCCCGCATGCTGTACGAAGTCCTGGGCGATATCTGGGTGGTGCGCCGCAACCCGTACCTGCAGGACGACCTGCTCGAGAATCCCAAGCGCCGCCAGATGCTGGTGACGGCGCTGCATCACCGCCTGTCCGAAGTGGAGAAGCGCCGTGCCGCCGACCGTGCCGAGCACGCCGAGCCGGCCGCCGAAGGCCGTTCCCACCGCGTCGAGCAGCTGGTGAGCTTTGCCAAGCAGGCCATCGAGKMCTTCAAGCAGGAATTCGCCGACGCCTACGAGCTGCGCAAGCGCACCCAGCGCGTGCTGGGACGCATCACGCAGAAGGACAACATCAAGTTCGACGGCCTGTCGCGCGTCTCGCATGTGACCGACGCGACCGACTGGCGCGTGGAATATCCCTTTGTCGTCCTCACCCCGGACACCGAGGAAGAGATCGCCGGCATGGTCAAGGGCTGCTTCGAGCTGGGCCTGACCATCATCCCGCGCGGAGGCGGCACCGGTTATACCGGCGGCGCCGTGCCGCTGACGCCGATGAGCGCGGTGATCAACACCGAGAAGCTGGAACAGCTCGGGCCGGTCGAGCAGACCGACCTGCCGGGCGTGTCGCACAAGGTCGGCACCATTTTCTCCGGCGCCGGCGTGGTGACGCGCCGCGTGGCGGATGCCGCCGACAAGGCAGGGCTGGTGTTCGCGGTCGACCCGACCTCGATCGATGCGTCGTGCATCGGCGGCAACGTGGCCATGAACGCCGGTGGCAAGAAGGCCGTGCTGTGGGGCACCGCGCTCGACAACCTGGCCTGGTGGCGCATGGTGGACCCGGAAGGCAACTGGCTGGAAGTCACCCGGCTGGACCACAACCTGGGCAAGATCCATGACGTGCCGGTCGCCACCTTCGAGCTGAAGTGGTCGGACGGCAACCGCGCGCCCGGCGAAAAGCCGCTGCGCACGGAAACCCTTGCCATCGAAGGGCGCAAGTTCCGCAAGGAAGGCCTGGGCAAGGACGTCACCGACAAGTTCCTGGCCGGCCTGCCCGGCATCCAGAAGGAAGGCTGCGACGGCATCATCACCAGCGCCCGCTGGATCCTGCATCGCATGCCGGCGCACGTGCGCACGGTCTGCCTGGAATTCTTCGGCCAGGCCCGCGACGCCATCCCCAGCATCGTCGAGATCAAGGACTACCTGGACGCCGAGTCGCGCACGCCGGGCGGTGCCATCCTGGCCGGCCTGGAACACCTGGACGAACGCTACCTGCGCGCGGTCGGCTACGCCACCAAGAGCAAGCGCAACGCCTTCCCGAAGATGGTGCTGATCGGCGACATCGTCGGCGACGACCAGGACGCGGTGGCCCGCGCCACCTCGGAAGTCATCCGCATGGCCAACGGCAAGAGCGGCGAAGGCTTTGTCGCGGTCAGCCCCGAGGCGCGCAAGAAATTCTGGCTGGACCGTTCCCGCACCGCCGCCATCGCCAAGCACACCAACGCCTTCAAGATCAACGAAGACGTGGTGATCCCGCTGCCGCGCATGGGCGAGTACACCGACGGCATCGAGCGCATCAATATCGAGCTGTCGATCAAGAACAAGCTCAAGCTGACCGACGCGCTGGAAGCCTTCTTCGCGCGCGGCAACCTGCCGCTGGGCCGCAGCGACGACGCCAACGAGATCCCCAGCGCCGAGCTGCTCGAAGACCGCGTGCAGCACGCGCTGCAGTTGCTGCGCGAGATCCGCTCGCGCTGGATCTACCTGCAGGACCACCTCGACACGCCGCTGGCCACCGCGCGCGCCGCGCTGATCGGCCACGGCCTGGGCCTGCTCGGACCGGCCTTCGAGGCGCGCCTCGCGCAGCAGCCGGACGCCAACGTGTTCCACCTGCTGCAGGACCGCACCATCCGCGTGTCGTGGAAGAGCGAAGTGCGCGCCGAACTGCGCAATATCTTCAACGGCGGCGAGTTCAAGCCCATCCTGGACGAGGCGCAGAAGATCCACAAGCAGGTGCTGCGCGGGCGCGTCTTCGTGGCCCTGCACATGCACGCCGGCGACGGCAACGTGCACACCAACATCCCGGTCAACTCCGACGACTACGACATGCTGCAGGACGCCCACCGCGCGGTGGCCCGCATCATGGCGCTGGCGCGCTCGCTCGACGGCGTGATTTCCGGCGAGCACGGCATCGGCATCACCAAGCTGGAGTTCCTGACCGAGGACGAGATCGGCGAGTTCCGCCAGTACAAGCAGCGCGTGGATCCGCAGGGCCGCTTCAACAAGGGCAAGCTGCTGCCGGGCGCGGACCTGCGCAATGCGTACACGCCGTCGTTCGGCCTGATGGGGCATGAGTCCATCATCATGCAGCAGAGCGATATCGGCGCCATTGCCGACAGCGTCAAGGACTGCCTGCGCTGCGGCAAGTGCAAGCCGGTGTGCGCCACCCACGTGCCGCGTGCCAACCTGCTGTACAGCCCGCGCAACAAGATCCTGGCGACCTCGCTGCTGGTGGAGGCCTTCCTGTACGAGGAGCAGACCCGGCGCGGCATCTCGATCAAGCACTGGGACGAGTTCTCCGACGTGGCCGACCACTGCACGGTCTGCCACAAGTGCGTGACGCCGTGCCCGGTCAAGATCGATTTCGGCGACGTGTCGATGAACATGCGCAACCTGCTGCGCAAGATGGGGCAGAAGAAATTCAACCCCGGCACGGCGGCGTCGATGTTCTTCCTCAACGCCACCAGCCCGCAGACCATCAACATGACCCGCAAGGTCATGATCGACTGGGGCTACAAGGCGCAGCGCCTGGGCAACGACCTGCTCAAGAAGCTGGCGAAGAAGCAGACCGCGCAGCCGCCCGCCACGGTGGGCCGCGCGCCGGTGCAGGAGCAGGTGATCCACTTCATCAACAAGAAGATGCCGGGCAACCTGCCCAAGAAGACSGCGCGCGCGCTGCTSGATATYGARGACAACGAGATCGTSCCGATCATCCGCGACCCGAAGSSGACCWCSSCCGAGASCGARGCGGTGTTCTACTTCCCGGGCTGCGGCTCGGAGCGGCTGTTCTCGCAGGTCGGCCTGGCCACGCAGGCCATGCTGTGGCATGTGGGCGTGCAGACCGTGCTGCCGCCGGGCTACCTGTGCTGCGGCTACCCGCAGCGCGGCAACGGCCAGTACGACAAGGCCGAGAAGATGGTCACCGACAACCGGGTGCTGTTCCACCGGGTCGCCAATACGCTCAACTACCTCGACATCAAGACCGTGGTGGTGAGCTGCGGCACCTGCTACGACCAGCTCGCCGGCTATGAATTCGACAAGATCTTCCCCGGCTGCCGCATCATCGACATCCACGAGTACCTGCTCGAGAAGGGCGTCAAGCTGGAAGGCGTGACCGGTACGCGCTACATGTACCACGATCCCTGCCACACCCCGATCAAGACCATGGACCCCACCAAGCTCGTCAACGAGCTGATGGGCGGCAACGAAGGCGGCGGCAAGATCGAGAAGAACGAGCGTTGCTGCGGCGAATCGGGCACGCTGGCGGTCAGCCGCCCGGACATCTCCACGCAGATCCGCTTCCGCAAGGAAGAGGAGATGACCAGGGGCGCGGACAAGCTGCGCACCGACGGCTTCGCCGGTGACGTCAAGATCCTGACCAGCTGCCCGTCCTGCCTGCAAGGCCTGTCGCGCTACAAGGAAGATGCCACCGTCACGGCCGACTACATCGTGGTCGAGATGGCCAAGCACCTGCTGGGCGAGAACTGGATGCCCGACTACGTCGCCAAGGCCAACTCGGGCGGCATCGAGCGGGTGCTGGTGTGACGCGCGCCGCTGCCTGCCCGCTGTGCCAGTCCGACGGCGGCGAACTGGTCTGGCGCGGCGAGCGCGCCCGGGTCATCCTGGTCGAGCACGAGCGCTTCCCGGGCTTCTGCCGCGTGGTCTGGAACGACCATGTGGCCGAGCAGACCGACCTCTCCGACGAGGACCAGGCCTGGCTGATGCGCCTGGTGGCGCGCGTGGAGCGCACGGTGCGCGACGTGATGACGCCAGACAAGGTCAACCTGGCCGCTTTCGGCAACATGGTGCCGCACCTGCACTGGCATATCATTCCGCGCTATCGCTGGGACACGCATTTCCCGGAAGCCGTGTGGGCCGCGCCGCAGCGCGAGGCCGATGCCGCGCGGGTGGCGGAGCTGGCGTCGCGGTTGCCGGTGCTGCGCGATGCGCTGGCGGGCATCGCGGACGCCGGCTAGGGCGCGTCCACGCCGGGCCGGCGCAACGCGTTGAAGGGGTCACGGAACCTGGCACGCGCTGCCGGCTTCTAAGAGGCTAATATCTCCCACTAGCGCAGGCCGCCGGCCGTGCGTGTCCTGCTTGCGCGAAAGGTGCCATGTCCACACCGACCTCCGTTACCGTTCCCGGCCCGGCCGTACCGGCCCGTGCCCTCAAGATCCAGAGCCGCCTGCGCGTGGTCGAGACCTGGGATCTGATCAAGCCCTACTGGGGATCCGAGGACCGCAAGGCCGGGCTCGGGCTGCTGGGCTTCGTGGTGG
>NZ_JBFTNF010000002.1:290642-477823 GCF_056397345.1 Cupriavidus sp. 05N38 | reverse complement strand
GGCCGGCGCGCAGCGCGCCGCCAGGCCGGACACCAGCCGCAGCTCGGTTGCGGCGCAGGCGCCCGGCGCCGCAGCGCCGGCCGCCGCCGCACCGCGCAGCGGCAGCCGCACGGTGCAGATCACGCTCAAGCAGCTCGGCGCCGATGCGCCCTTCCAGCTGCGCGGCGTGGACGCGATCAACGGCGTGCCTTTCTCGATCCGCGCCGACGAGGTGGTCACCGCGGCGCGGCTCAAGCTGCGCTACACGTATTCGCCGGCGCTGATCCCGGCGCTGTCGCACATCAACGTGATGGTCAACGGCGAAGTGGCCGCGACCGTCCCGGTGCCCAAGGAAACCGCGGGCACCAGCCTGGAGCGCGACCTGGCCATCGAGCCGCGCCTGATCACCGAGTTCAACCGCCTCAACCTGCAGCTGATCGGCCACTACACCACCGACTGCGAAGACCCCTTCCACTCCAGCCTGTGGGCCACCGTGGGCAACAGCAGCGTCCTCGAGCTCACGCTGACGCCGGTGGCGCTGGCCAACGACCTGGCCCTGCTGCCGCTGCCGTTCTTCGACCGCCGCGACGTGGGCCGGCTCAAGCTGCCGTTCGTGTTCGCGGGGGCACCGTCGGCCGCCACGCTGGAGGCCGCGGGCACGGTGTCGTCGTGGTTCGGCGCGCTGGCCGGCTATCGCGGCGCGTCGTTCGCCGCCACGCTCAACCAGGTGCCGGCCAGCGGCAACGCCGTGGTGTTCGTCACCAGCGAGGAAAAGCCCGCCGGCGTGCCCGTGCCCGCCATCAACGGCCCGTCGATCGCCGTGGTGCCCAATCCCGGCGATGCCAATGCCAAGCTGCTGCTGGTGATGGGCCGCGACAGCGCCGAGCTCAAGACCGCCGCGCGCGCGCTCACGCTGGGCGCGCGCGCGTTGTCCGGCCAGAGCGCCACCATCAACAAGCTCGACGACGTGGCGCCGCGCGTGCCGTACGATGCGCCCAACTGGATTCGCAGCGACCGTCCGGTGCGCTTCGGCGAACTGGCCGAAGTACGCGACCTCAATGTCTCGGGCTACAACCCGGATCTCGTGCGGGTGAACTTCCGCCTGCCGCCGGACCTGTTCGGCTGGCGCAGCAAGGGCATCCCGATCGATCTCAAGTACCGCTACACGCCGCGCCCCGTGGTGGATAAATCCACCCTCAACATCAACGTCAACCGGCAGTTCCTGCGCGCCTATGCGCTGCGCGCGGTCAAGAACCAGGACGGCCGTGCCGGCCAGTTGCTGGCCAAGGTCCTGCCGGACGGCTCGGTGCCCGTGAGCGAGCGCATCGAGCTGCCGCTGTTCATGCTGCCGGCGCAGTCGCAGCTGCAGTTCCACTTCTACTACGACTACCTCAAGCAGGGCGCCTGCAAGGACGTGATGCTGGACAACGTCAAGGGCGCCATCGATCCTGACTCGACCATCGACGTCACCGGCCTGTCGCACTTCATCGCGCTGCCGGACCTCGCCGTGTTCGGCAACAGCGGCTTCCCGTTCACGCGCCTGGCCGATCTCTCGGAAACCGCGGTGATCCTGCCGGACAAGCCCGGTGCCGAAGACTACACGGCCTACCTGACGCTGATGGGCCGCATGGGCGAATCCACCGGCTACCCCGCCACCGGGGTGGCCGTGGCCGCCGCGGCGCAGGTGGACAAGCAGGCCGCGCGCGACCTGCTGGTGATCGGCACCACGCAGAACCAGCCCTTGTTCACCCAATGGGCCGAGCGCATGCCGGTCTCGCTGGCGGGCAACGAGAAGCGCTTTGCGCTGACCGACGTCGTCTCCACGGTGATGGGGTGGTGGAACGGCGCCGACGGCACGCGCAACCGCCCGCTCGAGACGCGCCTGTCCATCAGCAGCGCCAGCACCGACGGCGCGCTGAGCGCGTTCGAGTCGCCGCTGGCGAGCGGGCGCAGCGTGGTGGCGCTGGCCAG
The DNA here is from genome assembly GCF_056397345.1 of Cupriavidus sp. 05N38. NCBI lineage: Bacteria > Pseudomonadati > Pseudomonadota > Betaproteobacteria > Burkholderiales > Burkholderiaceae > Cupriavidus > Cupriavidus sp. 05N38. The sequence continues at coordinate 475,873 of NZ_JBFTNF010000002.1, read as the reverse complement.
CAATGCGCCGCAGGGCCTGCAGGCCCTGACCGAAGTGCTGCTCGATCCGGACCAGGTCACCCATGTGCAGGGCAGCCTGGCGCTGGTACGCGGCAAGGAAGTCGATAGCCTGGCCGCCCAGCAGAACTACTACGTGGGCAAGCTGCCGCCGTGGACCTATGTGCAGTGGTGGCTGTCGCAGCGGCCGCTGGCCATGGTGCTGATGATCGGCGGCGCCGCGCTGCTGCTGGCGGCCCTGCTGTTCCTGTCGCTGCGCGCGCGTGCCAGCCGGCGCAAGCGGGGAGACCAGGCGTGAAGGTGAATCGCCCGCGCCGGCGCTGGCTGGCGGCCCTGCCGGGACTCGGTGCCTGCGGCGCGCTGGCGGCGCTGGGCGGCTGGCCCGTGCTGGCCGCCGCCGCCGTGCCCGCCGCTTGTCCTTGGCCGCTGTACCAGCAATTCCTGGCGCGCTTCGTGCAAGGCGATGGCCGCGTGCTCGACCCGTCCACGCGCGAGCAGCACAGCACTTCCGAAGGCCAGTCCTACGGGATGGTGTTCGCGCTGGTCGCCAACGACCGCGCCACCTTCGACCGCCTCTGGCAATGGAGCATCGCCAACCTCGGCGCGGGCAACCTGCAGGACAAGCTGCCCGCGTGGCAGTGGGGCCGCCGCGCCGACGGCTCGTGGGGCGTGATCGACGCCAATCCCGCGGCGGATGCGGACCTGTGGTTCGCCTTCGCGCTGCTGGAGGCCGCGCGCCTGTGGCGCCAGCCGCGCTACGCCGAGCAGGCGCGCGCGCTGCTCAAGCTCGTGGCAAAGCAGGAAGTGGTGTCGCTGCCCGGCTTCGGCGCCATGCTGCTGCCGGGCCCGCAGGGCTTCGCCGAAGGCAAGGACGACGGGCCGCGCCAGTGGCGCCTGAACGCCAGCTACCTGCCGGTGCCGCTGCTGCGCCGGCTGGCGGGCGCCGACCCGTCCGGCCCGTGGGGCACGCTGGCGGCGCAGACCGGCAAGCTGGTCGAAGGGGTGGCCAGGCAGGGCATCGTGCCGGACTGGTCGGCGTACCGCGCGGACCCGTCCGGCTACGGCTTGCTCACCGATCCGCTCAAGGGGGATGTGAGCAGCTATGACGCCATCCGTGTCTACCTGTGGGCAGGCATGACGCCGCGTGGCGATGCCGCCGGCCGCGTGCTGATGAAGGCGCTGGCGCCGCAGGCGCAGCGCATGGTGGGCCGCGCCGCGCCGCCCGAGCGCATGCACGCCGACAGCGGCGCGCTCGAGGGCGATGGCCCCCTGGGTTTTTCCGCCGCGCTGGTGCCCTTCCTGCAGGCGGCCGGATCGCCGGCCGCGGCGGCGCAGCGCACGCGCGCGGAAACCATGCTCGACGCGGGGAAACCCGCCGCGACGTATTACGACACCGTACTAGGACTATTCGGCCTCGGCTTTGCCGAAGGCCGCTACCGGTTCGCGCCCTCGGGCCAACTGGAGCTGGAGTGGGAGAAGACATGCAGAACCGCAAGCGCCCGGCCGTGAACGGACGCGCGACCCTTTCTACGCTGGGGCAAGGCGCGAAGAACCTGCGCGCGAAGACGCTCGTGCTGAGCTTGCTGGCCGCGTTCGCCGCCGCCGCGGCCGCGCAGGAGGATCCGGTCAAGCTGCTGGTGGACCAGGGCAGGTACTGGCAGGAACGCGGGCGCAGCGATCGCGCCGCCGAAGCCTGGCAGAAGATCCTGCGGCTCAACCCGAACCAGCCTGAAGCGCTCTATGGCATGGGCGTGGCCGAGGCCGAAGCCGGCCGCGCCGACAGCGCGCGCACATACCTGGAGCGCCTCAAGAAGGCCCTGGAGTACTACCAGACGCTGGGCGGCACCGCGCAGGGTTGGGAGGAGGCGCGCAAGGGCCTCGAACAACTGGCGCGCGCCAACCCGTCCGACAACCGCGCCCAGCTCGCGCTGGCGCAGCACCTGACCTACCGCGAAGCGACCCGCCGCGACGGCATCCGGCAGCTCGAAGCGCTCTCGAAAGGCACTGACGTGGCCGGCCCCGCCGCCGAAAGCTGGCGGCGCGCGCTGACCTGGCTGGGCGGCCGGCCCGCCGATGTATCGCTGTACCAGGCCTGGCTGGCCGGCCATCCTGACGACGCCACCATCCGCGCCAAGCTCGATGCGGTCAAGGCACCGCAGCAACAGCAGCAGGAGGCCACGCGCGTGGCTGGCGCCGGCGCGAGCCCGGTACGCCAGATCGTGCAGCAGGGCTTCGACGCCATGGATGCCGGCGATCTGGAGCGTGCCGGCGAACGCTTCCAGACCGCGCTGGCGCAGCGCCCCGAAGACGCCGATGCGCTCGGCGGCATGGGCGTGCTGCGCCTCAAGCAGGAGAAGTTCGCCGAGGCGGTGGATTACTTCGACCAGGCCGCCAGGCGCGGCGCGGGCGGGCGCTACCGCAGCGCGCAGAACAGCGCCACCTACTGGCTGCTGTCCGAGCAGGCTACCGCTGCGCGCAACGGCGGCAACCGCGCCGAGGCGCGCCGCCTGCTCGAGCGCGCCATCAAGCTCGATGCGCGCGAGCCGTCCGCGCAGGTGGCCCTGGCCGACCTGATGGCCGAGGAAGGCCAGTACGCGCAGGCCGAAGCCGCCTACCGGCGCGTGCTCAAGCAGCAGCCCGACAATCCCGACGCCACGCGCGGGCTGGTCGGCGTGCTGTCCGCGCAGAACAAGAGCGCGGAGGCGCTCGCCATCGTGCAGAACCTCACGCCGGCCCAGCAGGAAAAAGTGGGTTCGCTCGGCAAGCTGCGCGCCGACGAGGCGCGCGGCCAGGCCCGCGCTGCCCTGCAGCGCGGCGATACCGCGGGCGCGCGCCGCGCGCTCGAAGACGCGATGGCGGCCGACCCCACCAATCCGTGGGTGCGGCTCGACGTGGCGCGCACCTATGCCGCGATGGGGCTCAAGGAACAGGCCCGCAGCATCATGGACGGCCTGCTGCTGTCCAACCCGAACATGCCCGACGCGCTCTACGCCAGCGCGTTGCTGTCGGCCGAGACCGGCGAATGGCAGAGCGGGCTCGATGCGCTCGAGCGCATCCCGCCGCAGAACCGCACGCGCGACATGGGCACCCTGCAGCGCCGCCTGTGGGTGCACGCCGAGGCCGAGCGCGCCAGCGGCCTGGCCGCGGCCGGCCAGCAGCCCGCGGCGCTGGCCGTGCTGCAGGAGGCCGAGCGCTACGCCCAGCAGGATGCCGACCAGCTCGGCGCACTGGCCCTGGCCTACGCCGATGCCGGCGACGAGGCGCGCGCGCTGTCGCTGATGCGCAACGTGATGAGCCGCACTCCGCGCCCGGATATCGGCATGCAGCTGCAGTACGCCGCCATCCTGCTCAAGACCAGGCAGGACGTGGAGCTGGCCGGCGTGCTGCGCCAGCTTGCCGCGGCCAACCTGAGCGCGTCGCAGCGGCGCGACTACGACGACCTGCGCGTGGCTTATATCGTGCGCCAGGCAGACGCGCTCACCGAGAGCGGCGACCTGGTGGCGGCGTACGACATGCTGGCCCCGGCGCTGTCCGAGCGCCCCGGCAACAGCGCCGTGCGTGCCAGCCTGGCGCGCATGTACGCGCAGGCCGGCGAGAACAAGAAGGCACTCTCGCTGTACGAGAGCGTGCTGGAAAAGGACCCGCGCAACCTCGACCTGATGCTGGCCGCGATCGGCACCGCCACCGCGGCCAAGGAGTACAGCTGGGCCGAGGGCACGCTGCAGATGGCCCTGGCCCAGGCGCCCAGGTCGCCCAAGGTGCTGACTGCCGCCGGGCGGCTCTACCGCGCCGAGGGCAAGACCGCGCGCGCGGCGGAATACTTCCGCGCCGCGGTGGCGGCCGAGACCGCGGCGGGCGCGCCGCCGGCGGGGCGCCCGGGCGGCGCGGGCTTCGACCGCGTGCCGTCCAATCCCTTCGTCGGGCTGCCGGGCCAGCGCTCCAGCTCGCAATTGCCGCTGCCCGGCTCGCAGGCGCCGTATCTCGCCGTGCCGGGTCCGGTGGCCGCGGCCCAGCCTCAGTCCCAGGCGGTCATGGCGGCGCCGGTGATGATGAATACCGGCGGCCAGGCCTATGGCCAGCCCTACATCCCGGCACCGGTGGGTGCCGCCGCGCCGGCGATGGCGCCGGCCATCCAGCCACCGCAGGCTTACTATCCCGCGCAACAGGCGCCCGCGCCGGCGCGCGCCCCTGCCGCCAGCGCCAGTACGCGCGGCAAGGCTGCGCGGGGCAGCACGACCGCCGCCAGCGGCGCGGCGCAGGGCTACGGTGCCTATCCGGCTTATCCGGCGGCACAGGGCGCGCAGCAGGCGGCCCAGTATCCGGCTCAGTATGCGGCCCAATACCCTGCCCAATATCAGGCGCAAACCGCGGCGCAGGGTGCCGGCCAGTATCAAGGCCAGTATCCGGTGCCGCAGGCCGCGGCGGCTGCCGGCGGCTACGCGTCCGCACCTGCGCCAGTGGCCGCCAGTGCGCCCGCACCTGCCCGCCAGCCATTCGGCGCGCAGTCGCGCGCGCCGTGGCTGGCCGAGGCCGACTCGCAGGCCAATCCGACCGGGCCGAAGACTGCGCTGCAGGAGCTCAACGAGATCGAATCGCAGCGCTCCAGCACGCTCGCCGGCGGCCCCATGCTGCGGGGGCGCAACGGCGATTCCGGCATGAGCCAGCTCACCGAGATGCAGGTCGTGGCCGAAGCCAAGGTCGCGGCCGGCAACGGCAAGCTGGTGGCGCGCGTGACGCCGGTCGCGCTGGACAGCGGCTCGGTCGGCAGCGACTTCAACAATGCTTCGCGCTTCGGCGGCGGCCCGCTGGCCTACGGGGTGAACGGCACGCCCGTCAACCTGGCCGGCACCCCGCTGCAATCCGCCTCGGCCGGGCCGCAGAACGCCTTCGGCGTGGCGCTCGGCGTGGCGTATGAGTCCGAGCGCATCACCGCCGATATCGGCAGCACGCCGCTGGGATTTCGCTACGCCGATGTCAACACCGGTGCCAGGCTGAACCTGCCGCTGAGCCAGCGCACCACGCTGTCGCTCGGCGCATCGCGCCGCCCGGTGACGGACAGCCTGCTGTCCTACGCGGGCGTGCGCGACGAGCGCGTAGGCTTGCAGTGGGGCGGGGTGATGAACAGCAGCGCGCGCGCCGACCTGGGCTGGGACGATGGCTACTTCGGCATCTACGGCTACGGTGGCTACGGCCTGCTGACCGGCCACGACGTCAAGCGCAACACGCGCTGGGAAGGCGGCGGCGGCTTCTACCTGCGCGTGATCGATAGCCCGGACCAGCGCCTGATGAGCGGGGTCAACTTCACGTCGATGGGCTATGCCGACAACCTGCGCTATTTCACCTTCGGGCAGGGCGGCTATTTCAGCCCGCAGACTTACTTCGCCGTGACGGTGCCGCTGTCACTGACGGGGCGCACCGGCCGGCTGGCCTACAATGTGCGCGGCGCGCTGGGCATGCAGGCCTTCCGCGAAGACGATTCCAATTACTTCCCGACCGATGCGGCAGCCCAGTCGGCGGCCAACGCGGCGGTGGCCACGGCCAACAGCAAGGGCCTGACCAACTCGACCAACGCTGTCTATTCCGGCCAGTCCAAGACCGGCCTGGCCTACAATCTGGTGGGCTCGGTCGAGTACCAGGCGGCGCAACAGCTGTATGTCGGCGGCCTGCTCGGCATCGACAACGCGCGTGACTACCGCCAGTGGTATGCCGGCGTCTACGTGCGCTATGCGCTGCAGCGCCAGACCGGGCTGATCGCGTTCCCGCCGGCGGCGCCGCATTCCGCGGTGGGCCCGCTGCCGTTCTGAGCGCGGTGGGCGGGATGGGCGGGACCGGCCATCAACTTAATCAGAGATAGCGCAGCAAATCGGCTGTAGAAAGGAAGGGCATCATGGGTGAAGCAAAACGCCGGGGCAGCCAGGCAGAACGCGCGGAGCAGGCCCGCGCAAAACTGGAGGGCATGCGGCCCGCGCAACTGGTGTGCGGCGCGTGCAAGACCGCCTTCAGCACCTTCGACGCCATCGATGCGCCCAACCTGCGCGGCATCGACGCCGTGTTCGGCGGGCAGTGTCCCAACTGCGGCAACGATGTGCTGGTGTTCAAGGGCGAGCCAAACGCCGTCGCGGATGCCATGGTGGCCTGGGAGAAGATGATGGGTGCCGACACCAGGCTCGGCTACCAGTCGCGCGACGGCAAGCACGTGCCGTTCGAGGGCAAGTAGGCAGGCGGTCCCGCGCCGTGCCGGCTCAGGACGCGGCGCCGCCGTCGTGTTCCAGCAGTTCGGGCGGGCCCATCTCGAAGCGGCCGCGGCCCGCGGCCTTGGCGCGGTAAAGCAGGGTGTCGGCCTGGCGCATCAGTTCCTGGTCGGGCATCTCGGCGCCCTGGTAGAGCGCCACGCCAATGCTCACGTCCACATCGGCAAACACGCCGTCGATGAAAAAGCGCCGGCTGACCGAATGCACGATGGCCTGGGCGATGCGCCGCGCATTGGCCGCGCCGCCGATATCCTCCAGCACCACGGCGAACTCGTCGCCGCCCAGCCGGGCCACCGCGTCGCGCTCGCGCACGCAGCGCTGCAGGCGCCGCCCGAAGGCCTGCAGCAGCAGGTCACCGGTGATATGGCCGTGGAAGTCGTTGACGGCCTTGAAGCGGTCCATGTCCAGGTAGAGCAGCGCAATCAGCCGGCCGTCCTCGCGGCTGCGCGCCATGGCCGCCTGCAGCAGCGATTCGAACGCGCTGCGGTTGAGCAGCTGGGTCAGGTGGTCCAGGCGCGAGATGCGCGACAGCCGCATGGTTTCCAGCTTGCGCTGGGTCACGTCCTGCACATGCACGTGCACGCCGATGACCTTGCTGCCGTCGGCATTCCATTCCGGGCGCAGGTTGGTCTCCATGCAGCGGTATTCGGGATCGCTGTCCTCGACCTCGAAGGTCACCGCGGTGCCCGCCAGGGCCTTCTGCAGGAACGGCCGCGAGCGCGCGTAGCGGGCCTCGCCGATCAGCTCGCGCACGGTCATGCCGCGCAGCTCGCTGACGGGGATGCCGAAGGTCCGCTCGTAGGCCAGGTTGTTGAAGACGTAGCGCTCCTCGGTATCGACGAAGCCCAGCAGCGCGGGCAGGGTGTCGGTGACCGCGCGCAGCTGGCGCTCGCTGAGGTCGAGCTGTTCGCGCCGCTGGCGCACGTCGCGCATGAGTTGCGCGAAGGCGCGCGCCAGGTCGCCGATCTCGTCGTGCTGCTGGGCCGGCAGCCGCTCGTAGGCGGCGAGGTCGTGCGCGCTCTCGCGCACCACCTGGTGCAGGCGCGTGAGCGGGGCCAGCAGATGGCGCAGGGTCAGCCAGATCATCAGCGCCACCACCGCCAGCGCCAGCAGCGCCAGCCCCAGGAAGCGCCCCTGCATGGCATGCAGCGGGGCGAAGGCCTCGCGCGCGGGCAGCACCGCCACCAGCTCCCAGCCGGTGCTTTCCAGCAGGTAGCGCGAGATCAGCGGCCGCTCGGGCGCGAGGAATTCGGCCCGTCCGCTGCGGTCGTCCACGCCGCAGGTGTCGCCCAGCGCGCGCGCCGGCTGCATCGCCCTGGAAGAATCCGGGTGACGGACATAGACCGGCGTGCGCCCGGCCGAGACCAGGCAGTAAAACCCTGTGGTGCCGAGCCGGTTGTGCGTGATCTCGACCAGGAAGTTGGCGCTGGACAGATCCAGCCAGCCGCCCAGCAGGCCCTGGAATTCGCCCTGCGGGGAGATGACCGGCACCGCCACCAGCACGCCGGTCGCGCCATTGGTGCGGGCGCGGATCGGTGGCGTGATCACAGGCTCCAGCGTGCGCGCGGCCTGGCGGAAGTAGTCCCGGTCGGCAATGCTCACCGGCACGCCCTCCTGGGTCAGCATATTGCCCTGGGCGTCGGCGACCATGAAGGCATTGAAGGTGGCCGGGACCGGGATGCGGCTCTCGAGCAAGCGGCGCAGTTCGGGCCGGGGAAGCGTCAGCTTGCCGACCAGCTGCGGTGCCAGGTGGGACAGCAGCGTGATGCGGTCTTCCATGGCGGTGTCGAGCTGGTTGGCGGCGAGCTTGACGATGGAGTCCTGCTGGTCCTGCAGCGCGGCGCGCAGGTCGTCGTGCGCGTAATAGAGCGAAGCCAGCACGATGCCGGTACCGAGCACGGCGGCGAGCGCCGTGCTGATCAGCGCGAGGCGCGCCTTCAGGGAAAGCGAAACGAATGGCATGCTGGCCGGCAAAGTCGGGAAATGGCGCGTGCCTGCTGGCCGGCCTGCCCGCATGGCTACCGGGACGTCCGGCTTCGGCGGGGTTGCGGGCCCGGCAACCCTACCACAAGCGCCAGCCATGCGCGAGCCCGGCATACCCGTTCCGGGGCCGCGGCATGTGCGTGTGGCATCGCACGTTGCGCCGGTGCGCCAGGGCTGGGCGAGCCATGGCCGCCAAGGTATAGTGCCTCGTGGCCCGGCGGCGGCAGGGCGAAGCCTTGAGGGTTGATTGAGGGCTGACAATCGCGCCAACTCCATACATGAAACTGCCCTCACTCTCGCCTGTCCTGCTATCCCTGCTGGTTGCCGCTGCCGGCGCGCTGGTCACGGGCCGCGCGTGGTACGGCATGCGCGCGCTCGAGCGGGAAGTGGCGCGCGACGACTTCGACGGGTACTACACGCCGGTCTTCAGCGCCTTGCAGCGCCGGCTGCAGGAGAACGAGCAGCTGCTGCGCGGCGCCACGGGGCTGTTCGCCGCGGATCCCGCCATCACACGGGCGCAGTGGCGCAACTACCTGTACACCACGCAGGTCGACGACCTGCCGCCCGGTACCCACTCGATCGGCTATGCACGCCTGACCGCGGCGCGCGACCTGGAGCGACTGGGCGAGACCATGCGCCGCGAAGGCGTGCCCGTGTTCGAGGTCTACCCGCGCGGCGCGCGCGACGAATATGCGCCCATCGTCTTTGTCGAGCCGCTTTCGGGTCGCCTCACGCGCGGACTCGGCTTTGACATCCTGAGCGATCCCGCGCGCCGCGCCGCGGCCGAAGCCGCCCGCGACAGCGGCGAGGCGCGCCTCACCGCCGGCCTGCAAACGGTGCGCGAGAGCGAGGCACAGGCGCCGCAGCGCGCCGCAGCGATCTATATGCCGGTGTATGGCAACGGCCTGCCGCTCAATACGACGGCGCAGCGCCGCCAGGCGGTGACCGGCTACGTGTATGCCGCGCTGCGGCTGGACGATCTGCTGCGCGGCGTCAGCCTGCCCGCGGCCGGATCGCTTTCGCTGATGCTTTTCGACGGGCGCGATGCCGCGCCTGCCACGTTCCTGGCCGGCGATGCCGAACCGGCGGCGGGCGACCTGCGCCCGCCGGCACCGATGATCGAGGCCGAACGCGAATTGACGTTCGGCGGGCGCGTGTGGATCCTGCGCGGCGCCACCATGCCCGCCTTCGAGGCCGCGCACCGGCCGCGCCGCGCGCTGCTGGTGCTGGCAGGCGGCTTGCTGGCCTCGCTACTGCTGGCCTGGCTGGTGCTGGCGCTGGCTCGCCAGCAACGCCGCGCGTGGCAGCTGGCGGTGCGGGCGCGCCAGGCGCGCCAGGCCGACGGCGCACTGCAGCGCGCCGGCCTGGCCGGCGCCACCGACGCCTTTTTCGTGTGCGACGACCAGGGCAGCGTGCAGACTGCCAGCGCCGCTGCCACGGCCATGTTCGGCAAGGCGCGCGACCAGTTCGCGGGCGTTGCCATCGCCACCCTGCTGCCGGAGGCCGTCACGCTGGCCGGGGGCGCGCTCGCAGGCCGCATCGATACCCCCGCGCGCAAGGCCGACGGCACGGTGTTTCCGGTGCGCGTGACAGCCACGCCGGTGCCTGCCGCAGGGGCCGGCCGCGTATTGTGGATCGTGACCGACCTGAGCGCGGTGCGCCGCGCCGAACTGGCGGCTGCCGAACAGGCCGAGCGCAGCGCGCGCGTGCTCGACCATACCGCGCTGTGCGTGATCACCTTCGACCGCGACGGGCTCGTGACCGGCCTCAACCGCGCCGGCCAGCGCATGCTGTGGTACCAGGCCAGCGAAGTGGCCGGGCGCATGCGCTATCTCGATTTTCTCGACGCAGGGGAAGTCACGGCACGCGCGGCCACGCTCAGCAGCGAACTGGGCGAGCCGGTCGCCGCCGGCCTGCCTGCCGTGATCGGCAAGGCGCGCCTGGGGCTCGCCGACGAGCAGGAATGGACCTATGTGCGCAAGGGCGGCTCGCGCCTGCCGGTGCAACTGACGCTCACGGCGCTGCCCGGCACGCCGGCGCACGATGCGGGGCAGGGCACGGTGCAGGCAGCCGCGGCGATCGATGGCGGCGGCTACCTCGCCATCGCGCACGATCTCACCGAGCGCAAGCGCGCCGACGAGTACATCCGCCACCTGGCGCACCACGACGCGCTCACCGGCCTGCCCAACCGCGCCCAGTTGCATGCGCGCACGGAACTCGTGCTGCAGCGCGCGCTGCGCAAGGGCGAACGCATCGCGCTGCTGCTGCTGGACCTGGACCAGTTCAAGCGCATCAACGAGTCGCTGGGCCACCATATCGGTGACGAAGTGCTGCGCATCGTGGCCGACCGCCTGAAGGCCGCCGTGCGCCACGCCGACCTGGTCGCGCGCATGGGCGGCGACGAGTTCGTGGTGGTGCTCGATGCCGTAGCCCAGGACAGCGAGGCCGAACTGGTTGCCGCCAAGATCCTGGCGCGCCTGTCGGAAGAACTGCAGCTGGGCAGCCAGCGCCTGCGCGTGACGCCGTCGATCGGCATGGTGCTGTGCCCGGACGACGGCGACAACCTGGCCGACCTGCTCAAGAATGCCGACGCCGCCATGTACGCGGCCAAGCGCCGGGGTGGCGCGCAGCTCAGCCGCTTCTCCAGCGAGATGGCGGAGGCCTCGATGGCGCGATTCACCATCGAAGGCCTGCTGCGGCGCGCGCTGGCCACGCAGGCGTTCAGGCTGCGTTACCAGCCCATCGTCGACGCCGCGACGCTGCGCATTGCCGGCGTGGAAGCGCTGATCCACTGGGCGACGCCCGAGCGCGGCGTGATCCCGCCGGCCGAGTTCATCCCCATCGCCGAGCAGAGCGGGCTGATCATGCCGCTGGGCGAGTGGATCCTGGCTACCGCCTGCCGCGAGATCCAGCAACTGCGCAGCCAGCTGGGGCTGGAGCTGGAGGTGGCGGTCAATATCTCGCCGTTGCAGCTGCGCCAGGCCGGCTTCCCCGCCATGGTCACGCAGTGCCTGGAGGCGGCCGGGCTGCCCGCGCGCGCACTGACCATCGAGGTCACCGAGGGCATCCTGATCGAAGGCGGCAGCAAGACCATCGATACCTTCGAGCGCGTGCGCGCGCTTGGCGTGGGCTTGTCGATCGACGATTTCGGCACCGGCTATTCGGGCCTGAGCTACCTGACGCGGCTGCCGATCGACAAGCTCAAGATCGACAAGTCCTTCGTCGACGACGTGGCGCACGACGAACATCACCAGGCCGTGGCCGCCGCCATCATCACGCTTGGCCACCAGCTTCATCTGCAGGTGGTGGCCGAAGGGGTGGAGTCGCAGGCGCAGTTCGCCTTCCTGCGCGAGCATGGCTGCGACGCCGTGCAGGGCTACCTGTTCTGCCAGGCCGTGCCGCTCAGCGGGCTGATGGAGATCTGCGCGGCCGGGGGCGGGGCGGCCATGCCGGCGCGCGCGCAGCGGGTGGCGTCCAACCAGTAAGCCCGGGGGCCGCCCGCGCGGGCCGGTCCAAAATCCGCCGATACCTGCATCGGCATTCTTTGCCCGACTGCCATCTGCATGGCACGCACCGTCCCTAAGCTGCCAGTTGTCATCATGGCACCAAGGGGTGTTCATTCATGCAGGCAGGTGGGTCCGGGCCGGGCCGCGCGTTCCTCGCGGTCGAACAGGTAGGCAAGCGGTTCGGCGTTGTCAGTTTGGCATAGCGAATAACCGCTCCTCGATAATCGCGCAGGCTCAGGTGGAAGCGGAATTACTAGCGGACCGCCTGACTGATGACCGCTGCAGCGAATCGATGACCGCGGTAGAGCGAATTCGTCGTCTTCATCCCCACGTCCAATGACAACGCTTCGGCAACGTGACGGTGCCTCGCCGAGTGGGGCAAGCGCTACGAAGGCAAGGCCGAGAAGAAGTGAGGCAGCAGGGGATGCCTGCAGCCGGCGCGAGCCGCAGGCCGGTCACGCATGGAAGACCACGGCCCGGGAACGGCGGTGCGATCTGCGCTGCCTTGTCCGGGTCTTTGTCATGTCGGGGAGCCGATCTTGGCCACGCAGAAACGGGTACGCAGCGGGTGCACAGCGGGTGCGCGGCGGCCCGTGGATCCCTGCTGGCGCCAGGCAGGAGGCGCCACCATCTCGCCAGCCTCAGCCGTTGGCGACTTCCGAGGGGTCCGGGCGCGCGTGCAGGCGGCGGTACAGTTCGTCCACATGGGCGCGGCTGCTGCGCAGTTCTTCGCGCCCGCGTTCAGTGATCAGGTAGACACGTCCGATGCCGTCGCGCAGGACGCTTTCGATGTACCCTTCCATCTGCAGCGCGCGCAGCAGCGGCCGCACGGAACCAATATCCACCTGGAAGCCGTACTCCATCAGCATTTCGGCGAGCATGGCCACGGTGGCCGGTACTTCGACGGCAAACTGGAGGACGTAGATGCGGGCGAGCAAGCCAAGGAACTGTCGTTTCATGTCGCTGCAAACGCGGGATCTCCCATTGCGGTTGACGTTGATTTATAGTTGTGGATCACGCGCCGCAAAAAAAAGAAGCCGCCACGTATGTGGCGGCTTGTCGGGAATGCGTCGGAGGGGTCAATTAACTCTGGCGCAGACCAGATTTTAAAATAACTTAATACGGCTTGTCACGTCCCATTTGAGTCACCCCTCTTTTGTGGGGCGGCTGCCGGGCAGTCCGCGGCGAAGTGACACGGATGAGGCGAAAACGCATCTTTTACGGGCATTTCCGCGCAGGCAGATGTCCGAAAGCAGCTTGCATCCCACCCCGGCCGCGCGTCTAATCCGGCCATCTCCCGTCAGCCCCGAAGCCATGAGACCCGCCGACCTGTTTCGCCTGCTAAGCCTGGCCGCCATCTGGGGCGCCAGTTTCCTGTTCCTGCGCATCGGCGCACCGGTGCTCGGCCCCTTCACGGCTGCCTTCCTGCGCGTGCTGGTCGGCGGGCTGACACTGGTGGCCTATCTTGCCCTGATGCGCGTGCGCTGGGATATGCGCGGCAAGTGGCGCGCGGCGATGGCACTGGGCGTGATCAACTCGGGCATTCCGTTTGTCATGTACGCGTTTGCGGCGTTGTGGCTGCCGGCCGGCTATTCCGCCGTGTTCAATGCGATGACGCCGCTGATGGGCGTCCTGATCGGCGCGCTGTGCTTCGGCGAGCGCCTGACGCTGGCCAAGGCAGGCGGGGTGGTGCTTGGCGTGGCGGGGGTGGGGGTGCTGACCCGTACCGGCCCCGTGGCCTTCACGCCACAGGTGCTGCTGGGCGCGGGCGCCTGCCTGGTGGCCACGGCCTGCTATGGGCTGGCCGGCTTCCTGGCGCGGCGCTGGATCACGGCGCAGGGCGGGCTCGACAGCCGCCTGGTGGCCACCGGCAGCATGGTGGGCGCCACGCTGTTCCTGCTGCCGTTCTGCGGTGTCGCGCTGTGGCGCGAGAATACGCTTCCGGCCGCCGGGGCGGGGGTGTGGCTGGCGATGCTGGGCGTAGGGATGCTGTGCACTGCCATCGCCTACATCCTCTATTACCGCCTGATCGCGGACCTGGGCCCGGTGCGCTCGCTGACCGTGACCTTCCTGATCCCGCCGTTCGGCATCGTGTGGGGCGCGCTGTTCCTGGGCGAGAAATTGTCGTGGGCGCACGCCGTCGGCGGCGCGCTGATCGGCCTGGCGGTCTGGCTGGTGCTGAGGCCGGCCTCGGCTGCGCCCGTGGCGGCGGCCGTACCAGGGTCCGGACGACCCTGAGCGGCGCGATGCCGATTCAGCGGAACCGGTAGGTCACCGCGGTCATGGCGGTCCATTGCTGGCGCCGCTGGGTGACCGGGCTGCTGGCCGCATCCCCCTCCAGCCGCGCGAAGGTGAGCAAGCCCAGCGCCGACCAGTTGCGCGAGATCTCATAGCTGACGATGCCGTTGGCGTGCCATTCCCTCAGCCCGGCTCCCACCGCATGCGTCGGCAGGCCCGACCGCGCGCTCTGGTCCGCCGTCACGCCGAAGAAGGTCTGCATGTACTTGCTATTGGTCCAGGTCACGCCCGGGCCCAGCGTGAAGAGCCACTTGCCGGCTGGCAGGCTGAACAGCACGTCGCCGTTGGCGATCAAGCCCTGCCCCTGGCCGGCGATGTCCTGCGCCACGTCCGCCGAGAAAGTGATGAACGAGACCTGTGCCTGCGCGAATGCCCGCGCCCGCATGGTCATGTTGACGTCGCCCAGGCCATTGAGGCGGTGATCGTCCTTGCTGCGCCGCCAGGTCGGGTCGAACTGGAAGTCGGCGCCGATCTGCCAGATATCGTTGTTGAGCGCATACACGCCGAGCAGGTCGAAGCCGCGCGAGAAGAAGCGGCCGCCGTAGTCGATGTCCTGGTAGATGATCGGGTAGACCAGCGAGGTGCGCGCGCCGGGGAAATCCGGTGCTACGTAGACGCCGGGGCCGGCCGAGATCTTCCACTTGCTGGCGGGCGGCGTCGCGGTTGCCGTGCCTGCCGCGCCTGCCGGGTCGCTGTCTGCTGCCCAGCCGGCCGAGGCGCTGATGGTGATGGCGAGTGCCAGTAGCGCGCGGCGGGGCGCAGAGGTGGTGGGCATGGACAATCCGGCTTGAACTTGATGTGGGCCGCGTCGTGCGCGCGGCAGCAGGGGGGGATTCTAGCCGGATGTGAGAGCGAGGGGCAGGGGTGGGGGGCGACGGAGGACGCGCCCGCCAGCCGCCGGCCTAGGATGCCGGGGCCAGTGCGCCGCCGCCGTTCAGTCCCTCGACATTGAAGCGTTCGCGCACCCGCACCACCACCCGCCGGGCCAGCGGCAGGCTCCGCACGGCGTCTTCCTCGCTGCGGTCGGGGAAATCCACCTCCGCACTCCAGTTGCAGCCGGTATGGTCAGGCCGGTGGATGCACACCGCGCGCAGCTGGCAATCCTGGCAGCCGGGTTGCTCGCGCAGCCAATGGCTCAGCAAGCGCTTGAGTTCAGGCAGGGGTTTGATCTGGCGATCCATGGCGGACTCCGGTAGCTGCCCGGCGGCCGCATGGGTCGGAGGCCGGGCGGGGCCGAGGTTCCGGGGCAGGGGAAGGGAACCGCGGGCCGTGTCAGTTGATGGACTTGTCGGCCCGGCATTTCGGGCACAGGCCGTACAGCACCAGCATGTGTTCGCGCAGTACGAACGCATTGGCGGTGGCCACCTCGCGCTGGCGGGCTTCGATGGCTTCGTCGCGGAATTCCTCCACGTGACCGCAGGCCACGCAGATCAGGTGATCGTGGTGGCCGCCTTCGTTGAGCTCGAAGACCGCGTGATCGGACTCGAAGCTGTGGCGCAGCAGGATATTGGCTTGCACCAGCTGGTTGAGCACGCGATAGATGGTGGACAAGCCGGCGTCGACGTCCTGTGCCAGCAGGATGCGATAGACATCCTCGGCGCTGCGGTGGCGGCGTTCGCTGGCGCGGAAGACTTCCAGCACGCGAACACGCGGCGAGGTCGCCTTGAGGCCGGCGCGCTTCAGGTCAATGGGTTCGGTACTGTCGGGAGGCATCAACATGCTGCGGCTTTGCGCCCGGGCGGGGACGCATCAATCGGAAATGACGTGCTCCGGCCGGCCGCGCCGCCGCGCGCTGCGCGCCAACGTACGCCATCCAGACCGCAGGAATGCAGCGGGCGGCATCCTGCAAGGAAGGCCGCCCGCTGGCTGCAAGACGTGTTGCCACGGCTTGCGGAATAAAAAGATGGCTTGGCTTGTCAGCCGAAGAGCTGATCGGGAAAGCGGGGTCTGGTTGCTTTCCCGATCTTCCGGTGACTGGCTACTGCCAAACGCTCCGCGGTACGGAGCGGTCCCCACAAAAGACGGTGATGGATGCCGCGCCATGCGCGACATCGAAAATCCTGTTTGCCGCGGGCTTGCCGCCGGCCTTCCTGTATTGCGCTACTTTGCTCTGCTACTTGCTCTGCTACTTTGTTCCGTTGTCCTCGCCGGGCTGGTCTTGCTTGCCTCGCGTCAGACAGTGATGCCATAGTAAATGGGAATTAATCTCATTACAAGGGGAATTTGCAGCTTTTTTCGAGGGGGTCGAGGGGCGTTCGCGGGATGGGCGGATGATGACGGGCGGACGGGTGTCACGACCTGGCGCCCGTATGCCGATGGAGTCGGATCGGGGCTAGCGGCGGCGAGTCGCCGGCCGGGCGTCGCGCCCGGCCGGCTTTCCGCGAGGCAGGAGGAGGGCGATCCTGGCAGAGATGCTGGCGAGCATGGCAAGCGCGCCAATGGTTTCCATGAGTGCGGCAATCATCGAAGTCTCCCGGTTTCCCTGAAACTCGCGCAAGTGCAACATGCACGGCGAGGCGGTTCGGGCCTGCCACGGCCACCTGGATCGGCGGACCACGGGTCTACCAGGGCCGTACAGGCATATAGGCACGGACGAAGAACGCCAGGGTGATGCAGGCCGTCAGCGTCAGGGTCACGGCGCGCACCACGTTTGCAGGCGTGCGGCGGCCGATCTGCGCGCCCGCGTAGCCGCCGACGGTTGCCGCCAGCAGCATCACGATCGTGTTCGGCCAATGCACCGCGCGCGCGGCCATGAAGATGAAGACCGCCATGGTGTTGGCGGCGGTGACGAGCAGGGTGCGCGGGGCATTCAGGCTCTTGAGGTCGCGGCTGTCGAGCAGGCCCCACACGGCCATCATCATGATGCCTACCGCGCCGCCGAAGTAGCCGCCGTAGACCCCCAGCCCGAACTGGACGGCGAGAACGGCCGCAGGCCGGATGTGGTAGCGGCTCCGCAGCCATTCCCCGGCCCGGCGCCCGAACGACAGCGCCAGGCTGGCCACCAGCAGCAGCCAGGGCAGCACGACGTCGAAGGTCTTTGCCGGCGTCCACAAGAGCAGTACCGCACCGACCACGCCCCCGATGACCGTCGACAGCAGCAATGGCCGCAGCGACACGGCACCGACCGGCCCGAGGTCGCTGCGGTAGGCCCACGCACTCGCGATTCCGCCCGGAAACAAGGCAACCGTGCTCGAAGCATTCGCTTGAACCGATGGCACGCCGGTGGCAATCATGGCTGGCAGGCTGACGAACGAGCCGCCCCCGGCGAGTGCGTTCATGGCGCCTGCAGTCAAGCCGGCCAGGGAGAGCAGCAGAGTATCGTTCATGCCAGCCATGGTAGGTGCGCGAGCTGGCATGGGCAATCTGGCAATTCCAGTGCTAGTCTTCGGAGAAACCGAAAGCAGCTAAGCGAGGACCGACCCCATGCGCTTCGATCTCACCGATATGCGCCTGTTCCTGAGCGTGGTCGAACAGGGCAGCCTCACGGCGGGCGCGCAGGCCGTGAACCTGGCGCTGGCTTCCGCAAGCGAACGCGTGTCCGGCATGGAGGCCGCACTGGGCGCGCCCCTGCTGGAGCGCACCCGGCGCGGCGTGCATACGACCGCGGCCGGCGACGCGCTGGTGCGGCACGCGCGTCTGATCCTGGGGCAGGTGGAACAGATGCGCGGCGAGTTGCGGACCTACGCCACCGGCCTCAAGGGCCGCATCAGGCTGCTTTCGAACACGGCGGCACTGGCCGCGTTCCTGCCGCGCGAGCTGCGCCGCTTCCTGGTGGCTCACCCGGACCTGTCGGTCGACCTTGACGAGCAGCCGAGCGCCGAGATCGTCCGCGCCATTGCGGAGGGGCGCGCCGAGCTGGGCATCGTCGCCGACATTGCCGACCTGGCGGCGCTGCAGACCCGCTTGCTGGCAAGCGACCAGCTTGTCGTGGTGGCGGGCAGCGCGCACCGCATCAGCGGCCAGCCGCGGGTGGCCTTCGCGGACATCATCGGCGAACCCTTTGTCGGCCTGGCGGATGCCGCGCTGGAAAGCCACCTGGGCGAACGCGCGACCCGTCTCGGGCGCCAGATCGGATACCGGGTCCGGCTCAGAAGCGTGGCCAGTGTCGGGGAGATGGTGGAGGCGGGCGTCGGCATCGCCATCCTGTCCGAAGCCTTCGCGGCGGAACTGCGCCGGCCCGGGCTGGCGCTGGTTGCGTTGTCGGAGCCGTGGACGTCGAGGCAGTTGCACCTGTGCGCGCGCGATTTCTCCGCACTGACACCGCATGCGAACCTGCTCGCCCAGCAGCTCATGGCGAGCGGTGCCCGAGCGCCGGGCGAATCGGCCTAGGGCAGGCTGGGCGGGAAGAAAATCGTGCGCCGGGCAGCGGGAAAGTCCCCGGCGCACGAAAAGTGCGTATCACGCACAACACATGGCGCCGGCTTTCCGGCGCCCCCTTCTACTGACCCCTCATTGCTCTTTCATTGCACTGTCACTGCGCGGGCTGCGCTCAGGCGCCCGCCAGCCGGAACGTGCCGACCGCCTTGTGCAGGGCGTCGGCCTGGTCTTCCAGCGAGGCCGCGGCCGCGGCGGCCTGTTCCACCAGCGCGGCGTTCTGCTGCGCCATCTGGTCCATCTGCGTGACGGCCTGGTTGACCTGCTCGATGCCGCCGGTCTGCTCTTCGGTGGCGGCGCGCATCTCGCCCATCAGGTCGGTCACGCGCTTGACGGCCTGCACGATCTCGTCCATGGCCTGGCCCGCGGTTTCCACCAGCGCCGCGCCGTCGTCCACGCGCTGCGCGGAGTTGCCGATCAGGCTCTTGATCTCCTTGGCCGCGGTGGCGCTGCGCTGAGCCAGGCTGCGCACCTCGCCGGCCACCACCGCGAAGCCGCGGCCCTGGTCGCCGGCACGCGCCGCTTCCACGGCGGCATTGAGCGCCAGGATGTTGGTCTGGAAGGCAATGCCTTCGATCACACCGATAATGTCCACCACCTTGCCCGAGGCCGCCTTGATCTCACCCATGGTGTTGACCACCTTGCCGACGATCTCGCCGCCGCGCACCGCGATCTCCGAGGCGCCTTCGGCCAGCCGGCTGGCCTGGCGCGCGTTGTCGGCGCTCTGGCGTACCGTGCCGGTGAGCTGCTCCATGCTGGCCGCGGTCTGCTCCAGCGAAGCCGCCTGTTCCTCGCTGCGGCGCGACAGGTCCGAGTTGCCGGCGGCGATCTCGCGCGCGGCGTTGGCGATCGAATCGGCCGAGCCGCGGATGCTGCCGATGGCGCCGGTCAGCCGGTTCTGCATCTGCTGCATGGCGAACAGCACGCTGTGGCGGTCGTTCTGCGCGAGGCGCACCTCGCTGGCCAGGTCGCCTTCGGCAATCCGCGCGGCAATCTGCGAAGTCAGCGCCGGCTCACCGCCCAGCTGTTTGTGCAGGCCGCCGGCGATGCGCATCACCACCACCGTCATCAGCGTGCCGATACCCAGCAGCAAGGCCAGTGACTTCAGCAGGGACTGGCGGAAGGCGGCGTCGATATCGTCCAGGTAGACCCCGGCGATGAAGTTCCAGTCCCAGGGCTTGAAGTTGGCCACGTAGCTCAGCTTGGGCTGCGGCGCCTCGGAGCCCGGCTTGGCCCACAGGTAATGCACGAATCCGTGGCCCGCGCCCTTGCCGATCTCGGCGATCTCGCGGAACAGGAAGGTCCCGTTGGGATCCTTCATGTCACTCATGTCCTTGCCGTTCATCTCCGCCTTGAACGGGTGCATCACCACCACGGCGTCGGAACGCATCAGGGTGAAATAGCCGTCTTCGCCGAAGCGCATGGCGCGCACGCGGTCCAGCGCCTGCTGCCGGGCTTCGTCCATCGGCAGCTTGCCGCTGCGGCCCAGCGCCTCATATTCCTTCACCATCGATAGCGCGGTATCGGTCACATGCGCCAGGTCCAGCTTGCGCTCGTCCAGGCGCAGTTCGCGCATCTGCCAGGCATCCCACAGCGTCAGGCCCAGCAGGCAGACCCAGCTCAGCAGCAACGGCAACAGTAATTTCTTCCTCAGGCTCAGGCGCTCCAGCATTCTCTCCCCCTTCTTTTAGGTATCGCGATTCATTTCATTGCTGACGCGATAACGGCCGCGACAAAGCCAAACTTGACGGTAGCGGAGTAGGGAGTTTCCTCAAGTGCAGCAAGGGTTGCAGCCGTAGACAGCGTAAGTGTGTACTACTGCACAAACGGATTCGCGGGGCTGGCGCGGCCCGCCAGGCCATGTAATTCCGCGTAATCTTCGCCCCCCGGGCGAGGCATTGCGGTTTCAAATGAGAACCATTATCCTTTCGCCTTATTTGCCTGAAGCGTCACCTCGCGGGGCGCCGTAGCATCAGCGCGCATCGGGCAGGCCGGCCAGCCAGGCGCCATCCATGGCCTCGCACCGCTTGCCGCGCGCCGGAAAACCGATATGACCGAAATCTCGCTGGGAGCCGGCCAGCAGCGCCGCGCCTTCTGGCTCAAGCACCTGCATCAGTGGCACTGGATCAGCTCGGCGCTTTGCCTGATTGGCATGCTGCTGTTTGCCGTGACCGGATTTACGCTCAACCACGCCGGCCAGATCGAGGCCAGGCCGCAAGTGGTCACCCGCACGGAAAGCGCGCCCGCCGCGCTGACCGGTTCGCTGCGCCAGCTCAAGCACGGCGACAAGGGCCCGGTGCCCCCCGTGCTGGCCGAGTGGCTGGCACGCACGCTGGATATCGACGCCGCCGGGCGCGAGGCCGAGTGGTCGGGCGAGGAGATCTATGTTTCGCTGCCGCGCCCGGGGGGCGATGCCTGGGTAAGCCTGGCGCTGGATACCGGCGAAGTGCAGTACGAGAAGACCAGCCGCGGCTGGATTTCCTACCTGAACGACCTCCACAAGGGCCGCAATACCGGCCGCGCGTGGAGCCTGTTCCTCGATGTCTTCGCCGCGGCCTGCCTGATCTTCAGCGTCACGGGGCTGTTCCTGCTCAAGCTGCATGCGGGCGGGCGCATGGCGACATGGCCGCTGGTCGGCCTGGGGCTGGTGGCGCCGCTGCTGCTGGCCCTGCTGTTCATTCACTGAGCGCGCGCTTCGCCGTTCAACCGTTTCACCTTCAGCTGCTAAAAACGAGGTTTCGCTATGCGTCGATTGCTCACCGTCACTCTCACCGGCATGGCCGCGGTACCGTTCGCCAGCCCGGCCGTGGCGGCCGAAATGAACGTCAAGGTCGAGATCCCGCGCCTGAACGTCGCGGAATACCACCGGCCCTATGTCTCGATGTGGATCGAGCGCGCCGACCAGAGCCCGGCCGCCACGCTGGCGGTCTGGTATGACGTCAAGCACAAGGATGGCGAAGGCACCAAGTGGCTCAAGGACATGCGCCAGTGGTGGCGCAAGGCCGGGCGCGACATGCAGATGCCGGCCGACGGCATCTCCGGCGCCACGCGCGCCGCCGGCGAGCAGACGCTCACTTTCAGCGACGGCAAGACGCCGCTGGGCAAGCTGCCCGCCGGCGACTACCAGCTGGTGGTGGAAGCCGCGCGCGAGGTCGGCGGCCGCGAACTGCTGCGCGTGCCGTTTGCATGGCCTCCCAAGGCGGCCGCTTCGGCCAGGGCCAGGGGCGAGCACGAACTGGGCACGGTCTCGGTCGACCTCAAGCCCTGAGCGGCATGCTGCCGTTTCGTCGCCAGCCTTTCCCTTCCACAGCCCGGCTTGTGCAGCCGGAACCCGATTCCTTGCCCGCTTCCCTTAGGAGCATGACGATGAAGACGATCGCCACCAAACTGTCCGTCCGCGCCGCCGCGCTGGCCCTGGCCGCGCTGATGCCGCTGGCCGCCCATGCCCACCGCCAGTGGCTGCTGCCGTCGGCCACCGTGCTCTCGGGCAGCGACCCGTGGGTGACCGTGGACGCCGCCGTGTCCAACGACCTGTTCTACTTCGAGCACGTGCCGCTGCGCCTGGACAACCTGGCCGTGACCGCGCCCGACGGCGCCGCCGCCAAGGTCGAGAACGCCAGCACCGGCCGCTACCGCAGCACCTTCGACGTACACCTGACCCAGCCCGGCACCTACAAGGTGGCGATGGTCAGCCACGGCCTGTTCGCCAGCTACAAGGAAAACGGCCAGACCAAGCGCTGGCGCGGTTCGCCCGAGGCCTTCGCCAAGGAAGTGCCGGCCGGCGCGCAGGACCTGCAGGTGACCCAGGCCGACAGCCGCCTGGAAGCCTTCGTCACGGCCGGCAAGCCGAGCGCCAGGGTGCTGCAGACCACGGGCCGCGGCCTTGAGCTGGCTCCGGTCACGCACCCGAACGACCTGGTCGCCGGCGACGCCGCCAGCTTCCGCCTGTTGCTCGACGGCAAGCCCGCCGGCAATGTGAAGGTGGCCGTGGTGCCGGGCGGCATCCGCTACCGCGACCAGCTGCAGGAGATGTCGCTGACCACCGACGCCGACGGCAAGTTCAGCGTCAAGTGGCCGGCGCCGGGCATGTACTGGATGGAGGCCGAGGTGCGCGACGACAAGGTCGCCACCAAGGAAGCCAAGGTCCGCCGCGCGAGCTATGCCGCGACGGTGGAAGTGCTGCCGCAGTAAGCGCGCTTCCCGCGCGCTTCAAGCGCGGGCGGGCCGCCCCCGGCGCAAGTCCGGCGGCCCGCGCAAGCCATGAGCCCCCAGCGGGCTTTTTGTCTTTGCGGATCGCGTCTCCAGGCTGGCGTCATTTTCTTCAGCCTCTTGTCGTCGTTTCTGACCTATTCCAGCTTTTTCCAACTCCTCCCGCTTGGCCCGCATGCAGCGCGTCCTTATTCCTCTCTCGCTCGGCGCGGCGCCGCCCGCGCCCGATGCGGCCGCGCGCGTGTGCCGGCTGCAGGGCGAGACCATGGGCACCACCTGGTCGGTGGCCTGGGCCGCGCCGCCGGGCAGCCCCGCCGCGGCGGCGCTCGACGCCGGCATCCGCGCGGTCCTGGCCGGCGTGGTCGCGCAGATGAGCAACTGGGAGGCCGGCTCCGATCTCAGCCGCTTCAACCGCGCCGCGCCGGACAGCTGGCAGGTATTGCCGGCGGACTGCTTTGCCGTGCTGCAGGCCGCGTTGCAGGTGGCGCGCGACAGCGGCGGTGCCTACGACCCGAGCGCTGGCCCGCTGGTTGACCTGTGGGGCTTCGGCCCGGCACCGCGTCGCGATGTCGCGCCGCCGCTGGCCGAGATCGAGCAGGCCCGCGCCCTGTGCGGATGGCAGCGCATCGAACTCGATCCCGAAAGCCGCCGCGCGCGCCAGCCCGGCGGCGTGCGCCTGGATTTTTGCGCCATCGCCAAAGGCTTTGGCGTGGACGCGGTGTCGCGCTACCTGGACGCGCAGGGCCTCGCCAGCCACCTGGTGGAGATCGGCGGCGAACTGCGCGGCCACGGTGTCAAGCCCGACGGCATGCCGTGGTGGGTCGCGCTGGAGACGCCGCCCGCCGCCGCGGGAGCCGCCGGCGCCGACACGCTCGTCGCGCTGCATGGCCTGGCCGTGGCCACCTCGGGCGACTACCGGCGCTACTTCGACAGCGGCGGGCGCCGCTACGCCCACACGCTGGACCCGCGCACCGGCTACCCGGCCAGCCACGCGCTGGCCTCGGTCACGGTGCTGCATCCCCAATGCATGATGGCCGACGCGCTCTCCACCGCGCTGACCGTGCTCGGCCCCGAAGCCGGCATGGTGTTCGCGCGCCGCCATGCGCTTGCCGCCCGCTTCCTGGTCCGCCACAGCGGCGGTTTCGACGAACGCCTGTCGCCGGCCTGCGAGGCCATGTTGTCATGAACACGCCATGAACACGCCATGAACACGCCCGAGAGCGCATCCTCCCTGCCGATCGACCTGCCCGCCCCCGCGGCCGAGCCGCCGCGCGCCCACGCCGGCCAGGCCGCCCGGCGCAGCCGCATGCACCAGGCCGTGACCGCGCTGGGCGTGCTTGCCGGGCTGGCCGGCGTCGCCCTGGGCTTGCTCGCCCCCAGCCGCGCGGGCATGGCCGCCGGCGTGGTGGTCGCCTACCTTGGTTTTTGCGCGGCCGTGATCGCGCGGCACCGCCGCCGGCACGCGCGCCCGGCCCAGCTGGCACAGCCGCGCGAAGGCGCCACGCTGGTTGCCTATGCCAGCCAGAGCGGGTTTGCCGAGCAGGTCGCGCTGCACACCGCGCAGGCGCTGCAGGACGCCGGCGTGCCCGCGCAATGCCTGGCCTTCGATCAGCTCGAAGCGGGGCGCCTGGCGCATTGCCGGCAGGTCCTGTTCGTGGTCAGCACCACGGGCGAGGGCGATGCCCCCGACAGCGCCTCCGGCTACGCGCGGCGCCTCACGGCAGCGGCCGGCACGGGCGGCCTGCGCGAACTGCGCTACGGCATCCTCGCCCTTGGCGATCGCAGCTACGCCAACTTCTGCGCCTTCGGCCGCGCGCTCTCGGCGTGGCTGCAACGCCAGCAGGCGCAGGCACTGTTCGACATGGTGGAAGTCGACAACGGCGACGCCGGCGCGCTGCGCCACTGGCAGAACCACCTCAGCGCGCTGGGCGGCGGGGTCGAGATCGCCGACTGGGACAAGCCCCGCTACACCGACTGGCACCTGGCCGAGCGCCGCCTGCTCAATTCCGGCAGCCCCGGCGCGCCCGCCTTCCACCTGGCCCTGCTGCCGCCCGCAGGCGCACCCGCCTGGCAGGCCGGCGACATCGCCGAGATCGGCCCGCGGCTCGCGCCGGCCGAGGTCGGCCGCATGCTGGACAAGCTCAAGCTCGACGGCATCACGCCCGTGCGCTGCGACGGTGCCGCCACCACGCTGGCGCAGGCGCTGGCCACCCGCATCATGCTGCCCGAGCCGCATCTCGTCGCGCTGGCCGGCGTGGCGCCGCAGCGCCTGGTCGACACGCTGCCGCCGCTGCCGCACCGCGAATATTCGATTGCCTCGCTGCCTGCCGAGGGCCGGCTCGAACTGCTGGTGCGCCAGACCCGCCACGACGACGGCCGCCTTGGCCTCGCCTCCGGCTGGCTGACCGCCCACGCGGCGCAGGGCGCCGCCATCGCGCTGCGCATCCGCACCAACCGCGGCTTCCATCCGCCCGCCGACGAGCGCGCGCTGATCCTGATCGGCAACGGCACCGGCCTGGCCGGGCTGCGCGCCCACCTCAAGGCACGCGCCGTCGCCGGCCACCATCGCAACTGGCTGCTGTTCGGCGAGCGCACCGCGCAACACGACGCCTTCCACCGCGACGAACTCGCGGCGTGGCAAAGCGAAGGCGTGCTGCAGCGCATGGACCTGGTCTACTCGCGCGACGGCGGCCCGCTGCGCTATGTGCAGGACGCCGTGCGCGCCGCCGCCGGCATGCTGCGCGAATGGGTCGAAGACGGCGCGGCCATCTATGTGTGCGGCAGCCTGCAAGGCATGGCCGGCGGCGTCGACGCGGCGCTCACCGAGGTGCTGGGCGAAGAAGCGCTGCTGCGCCTGGGCGAAGCCGGGCGTTACCGGCGCGACGTCTATTGAGGCGGCCGACCGCCGCGGCGCTATGCCGCGGCCACCTCCATCAATCCGTCCACCACCACCGCCCCGTCCGCGCCCGCCATCACCGGATTGAGATCGATCGAGCGGATTGCGCCACCGGCCTCGTGCATCAGCCGGCCCACGCGTACCGCGATCCGGCACAGCGCGGCCACGTCCACGGCCGGCTCGCCGCGCACGCCCGCCAGCAACGGTGCGATGCGCAGTCCGGCCACGGCGCGCGCCACCGCGGCCTCGCTGCACGGGGCCAGCAGCACGGCGGTGTCGCACAGCACTTCGACGTACTTGCCGCCGTCGCCGACCAGCACCACCGGCCCGAACACCGGGTCCCAGTGCGCGCCCACCATGCATTCGCGCTCGCCGCGTTCCATGCGCGCCACCACCACGCCTTCGCAGGCGGCGTCCATCCTTTGCAGGATGTCGGTCTGCACGATGTAGGCATGCGCGACGGCATGCTCGTCGTTGCAGTTGAGCGCCACCAGGCCATGCTCGCTCTTGTGCGGCACCTGCGGCGAACTGGCCTTGACGGCCACCGGGCCCTTCAGTTCGCGCCAGGCCGCCACGGCTTCGTCCGCGCTGCGGCACAGCTTGTGGGCAACCACGGGAATGCCGGCCGCCGCCAGCCGGGCCAGGCTGGCGGCCTCGCTCAGGGTTTGCGTGGCGGGTGTCGCGGGCGCGGCGGCCTTGCCGCTTGCGCGCGGCCGGTACGTTGCCGGCAGAGCGTCTTCGTGCGCGATCTCGCGCAACTGCTGCTGGTGCGTGACGAGTTGCGCGAAGGCGGCCAGTGCGTCGGCCGCGCTGTCATAGGTGGGCACCCCGGCGGCGCGGAACGCCGCCGCAACCGGCGGCTGCCATGCGGCCACCGCGATGGGCTTGCCGGCGCTGGCGGCAAAGGCCGCGGCGTCGCGCGCGAAGCGCGGCAGCTCGTAGCCCATGCCGGCCACCGGGATGTCGAGCAGCAGCAAGTCGGCGGCCGGGTCGGCGGCCACCACTGGCAGCACGTCGCCGAACAGGCCGCTGTTGGTCAGCAGCGCCGCGGTCACGTCGACCGGATTCGCGGTGGCGGCGAAGCCGGGCAGGCGTTCGGCCAGCGCCGCCTGCGTGGCGCTGGCCAGCGGCGCCAGCGTGAGTCCGAGCGTTTCTGCCGCATCGGCGGCCATCACGCAGCTCGCGCCCGAGTTGCTCACCACCACCAGGCGCCGCCCGCCGGCCTGCCAGCCGCGCAGGTAAAGCGGCGCGCAGCGCGCCAGCGCGTGCGCATCGTCGACGCGGCAGATGCCGTGGCGCGCCAGGAAGGCGCTCACCGCGCGGTCCTCGTTGGCGATGGCGCCGGTGTGCGACGCCGCCGCGCGCTGGCCCGCGCTGGAGCGGCCGGCCTTCACGGCGACCATCGGCACGCCGCGCCGGCGTGCCACCGCCGCGGCTTCGGCCAGCACCGCCGGGTCGGTCAGGCTCTCCAGGTACAGCAGGATCAGCTTCACGTCCGGGTCGTGCGCCACGGCCAGCGCCAGTTCGCTGACCGTGATGTCGGCCTCGTTGCCGGTGGCGTGCATGTGGCGCACGCCGATGCCCTGGCCGCGCAGCAGGCCGTAGACCATGGCACTGACGCCGCCGCTCTGGCTGACCACGGCCACCGGCCCGTCCTGCGGCGGTACTTCGATGAACATGGTGGAGAAGCTGGCGATGGTGCCGGTGCCGAAGTTGGCGAGGCCCTGGCTGTTGGGCCCCACCAGGCGCAGCCCCGCGGCGCCTGCCACGCGCACCATCTCGTCCTGCTGGCGGCGGCCTTCCTCGCCCGCCTCGCCGAAGCCGGAGGCGATGACGATGGCCGCGGCCACGCCCAGCCGCGCGCAGTCGCGCACGGTCGCGACCGCCGCCTCGCCGCTCACCACGATGATGGCCAGCTCCGGCACCTCGGGCAGCGCATCGAGCGAGGCAAAGGCGGGCAGGCCCTGGATGGTGTCGCGCTGCGGGTTGACCGGGTAGAGCTTGCCGGCGTAGCCGTGCTCGCGCATGTAGTGGATGGGCCGGCCGCCGATCTTGTGGATATGGTCGGAGGCGCCGATCACCGCGATCGAGCGCGGCGCCAGCAAGGCTTGCAGGGTCTGGTTCATGATGAATTGCAGCGTGAAGGCGAAAGGATGAGTGTGAGAGAGAGAGGGCGGGAGTCAGTCGATGGTGGCGCCGGAGGCCTTGACCACCTTGCCCCACTTGTCGATCTCGCGCGCGAGGAACTGACCGGTGGCGGCCGGCGCGGTCCATTCCGCGGCGAAACCCTGCGTAGCGAACCTGGCGCGCACGTCGTCCTGCCCGAGCACGGCCTTGAGCGCGGCGCTCAGCGTGCCGATCACGGCGGGCGGCGTGCCGGCCGGCGCCAGCAGCGCGTTCCAGGCGGTGGCCTCGTAGCCGGGCAGCCCGGCTTGCGCCACGGTGGGCACGTCGGGCGCGGCGGGCGAGCGCGCCGCGCCGGTGATCGCCAGCGCCTTGAGCCGGCCCTCGCGCACGAAGGGCATGGCCGAGAGCATGGTGTCGAACATCACGGTGGCCTGCCCGCCCATCACGTCGGTGAGCGCTGGCGCGCTGCCCTTGTACGGCACGTGGGTCATGTGCGTGCCCGCCATGCTGTTGAACAGTTCGGCGGCAAGATGCGTGGATTGCCCGTTGCCCGAGCTGGCAAAGCTGACCTGATCCGGCCTGGCCTTGGCCAGCGCGATCAGCTCGGTCACGTTGCTGGCCGGCGTGGCCGGCGCCGTCACCAGCACCAGCGGGCCGCGCGTGAGCAGCGACACCGGCGCGAAGTCCTTCTGGGTGCTGTAGCCGGGCTTGCTGAACAGCGTCATGTTGATCGCGTGCGCGGTGGTCGCCACCAGCAGCGTATAGCCGTCGGGCGGCGACTTGGCCGCCGCCTCCGCGCCGATATTGCCGCCCGCGCCTGGCCGGTTCTCCACCACCACCGGCTGCTTGAGCTGCTCCGCGAGCTTTTGCCCGACCACGCGCGCGACGATGTCGGTGGGGCCGCCGGGCGGGTAGGGCACGACCAGGCGCAGCGGCTTGGCGGGCCAGTCCTGTGCGTGCGCGCGGGGCATGCACAGCAGCGCTGCCGCGACGGCGATGGCGCCCGTCAGCAGGGCGAGCGCGGGCCGCCGAAGCGGCAAGGTTCGGTTCATGTCAGTCTCCTCGGTTTTGGTGAAGCAGGCCGTGCGGCGGCGCGCCGGGTGCCGCCTGCTGCTGCGGCTTGTCGCCGCTGTCTTGCTATTCGCGCCGGAAGCGCAGCAGCGTGAGCTCGCCGTGGCGCAGGAAGCCGGCGCGCACGCGCTCGCCGATCGCCACGCCGGGCTCGGCATGGGCCATCACGCGCGGGCCTTCGTCCAGCGTGGCCAGCACCAGCGTGTAGGGCGCCAGCGCGCGGAACGCATCGGTCGGCGCGCGCGCGACTTCGGTCACGGCGTGGACGGTGGCGCCGCCGCCGGCGTCGCGCCAGCCCAGGCGCGTGCTGCCGCAGGCACGGCAGGCATGGCGCTGCAGCGGCTGCCACGCGCCGCAATCATCGCAGGCCTGGTAGCGCACGATACCGGCGTCGAGGCCGGACTGGTAGGTGTGGCTGGCTTGGTCGGTGGTCATGGCTGGTTCCGCGGGGGCGCTGTGCATTGCTGCTGGTTTGCTCCCCTCTCCCACGCCGTGGGAAAGGGGCCGGGGGAGCGAACCCGGGGGCTGGCGAGGGGCGGCATCATTGCGCCTCCAGCACCAGGCTCACATGCGACGACAGCACGCCGCCGTCCGCATGGAACAGGGCGCGCTTGCGCCGCGGCAGCTGCCGCGTGCCGGCCTTGCCGGCCAGTTGCCGCCCGGCTTCGGCCAGGTGCATCAGGCCACCCGCCACGCCCGAGTGGCCGAAGGCGAGCAGCCCGCCGTGCGTGTTGAGCGGCAGCGCGCCGTCGCGGCCAAAGTCGCCGGCGGCCAGCCGTTGCGGCGAGGCGCCGCGCGGCGCCACGCCGAGTTCCTCGAGCAGCATCGCCAGCGTGATGGTGAAGGAGTCGTAGATCGCCAGGTAGTCGATATCGGCAACGGTGTTGCCGGCCTCGCCGAGCGCGCGGCGCGCGGCATCCGCCGCGCCCGTGGCCAGCACGCTGTCGAGCGTGCACAGGTGCTGGTGACGGTGCGCCTGCCCGGCGCCGGTGATGCGCACGGGCCTGCCGCTGCCGCCGCCATTTCCCGGTTCGGCCGACACCACCACCGCCACCGCGCCGTCGGAGATCGGGCAGCAGTCCGACAGCCGCAGCGGCGAGGCGATGGGCTTGGCGGCGCGCGCCGCGTCGAGCGTCACCGGCTCGCGCAGGTGGGCATCGGGATGCCCGGCCGCATGCTCGCGCATCAGCACCGCGAAGCCGCTCAGGTCGTCGGCATGCATGCCGGTCTCGTGCAGGTAGCGCGACGCCAGCAGCGCGTAGTACGCCGGCACCGAGGCGCCGTTCGGCACCTCCATGTCGGGCTCGCCCACCTGGGCCAGCGTCTGGATCGACTGGTCGCGGCTCTGGCCGCTCAGGCGGTTCTCCCCGGCCACCACCAGCACGTTGCGGCAGCGCCCCGCGCCCACCAGCTCGCGCGCCAGCATGGCCATCACGCCGCCGGTGGCGCCGCCCGATGCCACGCCGTGCGCGTACGCCGGATCGAGCGAGGCGTACTCGCAGAAACGCGTGGCCAGCATCAGGTGCGGCAGCGTGGTGGCATAGCCGCACAGCACGCCGTCGATGTCGGCGCGCGCCAGGCCGGCGTCGGCCAGCGCGGCGTCGGTGGCGGCCGCCATCAGGGTCAGCGGCGTGCTGCCCTCGATGCGGCCGAAGCGCGTATTGCCCGCGCCGCGCAGGTAAGCTGCATTTTGCATATCGTCTCGGTCAGTCCATCGCGTTCATTGCCCGGCGCTCATCGCTTCATCAGCGGGCACTGCGACTTGGCCGGCGGGATGAAGGCCTGGTCGCCCGGCACCGTGGCCAGCAGCTTGTAGTAGTCCCACGGGTACTTCGACTCGGCCGGCGTCTTGACCTCGAACAGGTACATGTCGTGCACCATGCGGCCGTCTTCGCGGATGCGGCCGTTCTTGGCGAAGAAGTCGTTGATCGGCATGGACTTCATCTGCTTCATCACCGCCGCGGTCTCGTCGGTGCCGGCGGCCTGGATGGCCTTCAGGTAGTGCATGACCGAGGAATAGGTGCCGGCCTGGCTCATGTTCGGCATCTTCTTGAGCTTCTCGAAATACCGGCGCGACCACGCGCGCGTGGCATCGTTCATGTCCCAGTAGAAGCCTTCGGTCAGCAGCAGCCCGGACGCGGTCTTCAGGCCGATCGCGTGGATGTCGTTGATGTACAGCAGCAGCCCCGCCATGCGCTGGTTGCCGCCCCTGGTCAGGCCGAACTCGCTGGCCGCCTTGATGGCGTTGACCGCGTCCCCGCCGGCGTTGGCCAGGCCCACCACCTGCGCCTTGCTGGCCTGCGCCTGCAGCAGGTAGGAGGCGAAGTCGCTGGCGCCGATGGGGTGGCGCGCGGCGCCCAGCACCTTGCCGCCGGTCTCGTTGATGACGTTGGTGGCGGATTCCTGCAGCGTGTGGCCGAAGGCGTAATCGGCGGTCAGGAAGAACCAGGTCTTGCCGCCGCGCTGCACCACCGCGCGCGCGGTGGAATTGGCCAGCGAATACGTGTCGTAGGCATAGTGCACCGACACCGGCGTGCACAGGTCATTGGTGATGCGCTCGGTGCCCGGGCCGGAGAACACCACAATGCGGTTCTTCTGCTTGGCCACTTCCAGCACGGCCAGCGCGGGCGCCGACGCGGCCACGTCGAGGATGGCGTCCACATGGCCGGTGTCGAACCATTCGCGTGCCTTGCTGGCGGCGATATCGGCCTTGTTCTGGTGGTCGGTCACCACCAGTTCGATCTTCTTGCCCAGCACCTTGCCGCCGAAGTCGTCGATCGCCATCTGCGCCGCGGTGGCGCTGCCGCGCCCGGTCACGTCGGCGTACAGCCCGCTCATGTCGAGGATCAGGCCGATCTTGACTTCGTCGTCGGAAATGCCGGGCTTGGCACCTTGCGCGCCGGCCTGGCCGGCGCCGCACAGCAGCGCGGCGGCCAGCGCCAGCACGCCCAGCGGGCGGCGCAGCAGCGGATGGTTGCGGTTCATGGTGATCTCCTCCATGGGCCTTGGTGGCCCGCGTTCTTCTTGGTTTCTATGAAACAGCGGGGAACCGGGCGGCGGCTAGACCGTCGCCACCGGCGTGGTGGGCGAGCCCACCGCGCCCGGCAGCCGCAGCGGCGGCGCGGTGAGCATGAAGCGCGAGCGCTGGTTGGCGCGCAGCCATGCCGCCAGTTCCTTCATGTACCAGAGCTCGCCTAGCGGCAGGCCGAGCTTGAACAGGCAGTGGTGGTGCAGCGGCAGCAGCGGGTGGTGCGTCTCGCCGGCCGGCGCGGGGCGCGCGGGATAGCGCTCCACCGCGTAGTTGTCGGCGATCAGCGCGGCGATGCCGGCATCGGTGATCCAGTTCAGGAGCTTGTCGTCGCGGCCGTCGAGCGCGCAGCAGCTGTGGTGCAGCACATTCTCGTCGGGCTCGCGCTGCATCGACAGCACCACCTCGGCAAAGCCGGTGCGCAGCAGCAGCATGTCGCCGCTCTCCACCTCCACGCGGTCGGCTTCGAGCACGCGCATCAGGTCGTCGTAGCCCACGTTGCGGAAGTCCTGCCCGTAGTTGTGCGCCAGGTCCACCAGCACGCCGCGGCCCTGCATGCCCTTCACGGCGAAGTTCTCGATGCCGAGCGCGCGCGCCTCGCTGTGGTCGTGGCCGCAGGCGTGCGCGGCGAAATGGTCGTCCTCGGCGTAGTCCACCGGGCCGACGATATGCTCGTTGGCGCGATAGCCGTTGTAGTAGACGCGCTCGGCGCGGCCGTCGCCGTCGGCGTCGAACAGCGCGCCCACGTGGGCCAGCGAATCCCATTGCGTGGAATACTGCAGCGACAGCAGCACCTGGTCGTCGCTGATCACGTCGGTGGCGGCGGGATCGACCTTGGCCAGCGGGAAATTCACGTAGGGGATGTCGTCGCGGAAGGTGGGGCGCAGCACCGGCGGGTTGCGGCGCGGGTTGAGCTTGTTGCCGCCCGGGTAGTCCAGCGGCAGCGACAGGCAGAACGACAGCCCGGCCTGTATCTCGCGGGCGCCCTTGCGGACCTGCTCCGGGCCGATCAGGTTGACGCGGCCAAGCTGGTCGTCGGGCCCGAAATCGCCCCAGTTGGAACCCTGTGGTCGTTGCTTCCAGCGCATGCTCTATGCCTCCGGTTGTGGGTTTGCGTGCGCGGCGGCCGTCTTGCGTGGCCGCCGTGCAATGGATGATTTTGGCGTGGGGGGGGTCCAGGCCGCGCACACGATCTCGGCTTCGCGCCGCAGCGCGCGCGCCAGCGCCGGCTCGCGCTCGGTGATGCGTTCGTTGAGCGCGGCGATGCTGATGGCGCCGAGCGGATAGCCGTCGGGGTCCGGCAGCGCGATGGCGATGCCGCCCATGCGCTCGACCACCACATCCAGCAGTACCGCATAGCCGCGCGCGCGGGTGGCCTCCACCTCGCGCAGCAGCAGGGCGCTGTCGATGCGCGGGTAGCGCTTGAGCGCGGGCGCGATGCAGCGCACGGCGGCCTCCACCTCGGCATCGGGCAGCGCCGCCAGCAGCGCCAGGCTCCCCGCGCCCACGCCGAGCGGACGCCGGCTGCCCACGTCGAGGTAGTTCGCGCGGATCGGGAAGGTGCCCGGGCGCAACTCCAGGCACACCGATTCGCAGCCGCTCGGCACCGACAGGATGGCGGTGTCCTCGAACGCCTGGGCCAGCCGGATCAGCGCCGGCCGCACGGCGGAGCGCGGGTCGATGCGGCGCACGCTGGTCGCGCGCAGGGCCAGCCATTCGGGGCCGAGCGAGAAGGCCTTGGTGTCGGCATCGCGCGCGATAAAGCCCTCGGCGGCCAGCGTGTCCAGCAGGCGCAGCGCAGAAGCCTTGTCCACGCCCGCCGCGCCGGCGAGGTCGGTCAGGCGCGTATTGCGCGGGTCGGACAGCGCGCGCAGCAGCCTGCAGGCCTTCTGTAGGGAAGTCGTCGGGACCGTCACGCGTGCGCACTCCGGGCAGAGGATTGTTTCAGGGAATGAAACCGGTTTGGTGGTTATAGACGCCTGTACCGGCCTCGTCATTCTGCGCTGCATCAAAGTTTTGCGGGATGAAATTCGTGCGAAGGCCTTGCCGGAACGCGGGGGCGCTTGCCCGGCGGGCGCCGGATTCGACCGCCAGCGCCGTCTTCCGCTATCCTTGGCGGCATTTCGCCGCGCCGGCAGGCGTGGCCAACCCATGCCGTACCCGCCCCTTCCAGGAGATTCCAGATGGTTCGCCGAGCCCGCCGCCTCGCCGCCGTACTTGGCCTGAGCGCCGCCGTGGGCGCCGCCGGCACCGCGCTGGCAGCGCCGCCGGCCGCCAACAACGCCGCCGCGGCGTCCAGCACCGAGCGCTACCAGGTGGCCGGCCTGGAAAAGCCGGCCAGCATCCTGATCGACCGCTGGGGCGTGCCGCATATCTATGCCAATACGCTGTACGACGCTTTCTACGTGCAGGGTTTCATGGCCGCGCGCGACCGCCTCTGGCAGATCGACCTGTGGCGCAAGCGCGGCCTGGGCGAGATGGCCAGGGACTTCGGCGCCGCTTACGTGGAGGGCGACCGCGCGGCGCGCGCCGTGCTGTTCCGCGGCGACATGTACCGCGAGTGGCTGGCCTATGGCTCCGACGCCAAGCGCGTGGCCGAGGCGTTCGTGGCCGGCGTGAATGCCTACGTGGCGCAGACCGAGGCGCGGCCAGACCTGCTGCCGCCGGAGTTTCGCGTGCTGAACTACAAGCCGGCGCGCTGGCGCGCCGAGGACATCGTGCGCATCCGCCACCATGGCCTCACCCTCAACTTCACCGGCGAGATCGACCGCGCGCAGATCTACTGCCACGTGAAGCCCGACGCCGTGCGCGCCGACTGGGTGCGCCGCGAGCTGGACCCGCCCGTCACGCCCAGGCTGCCGGACGGCCTGGACCCGTGCGCGCTGCCCGCCGCCGAGTTGCGCCGCGCCTATGAGCTGGCCACCGCGGCGCCGAGGTTCCCCAAGGAGTGGTGGAGCTCGGCCGCGGCCGGCAACATCCCGCACGAAGCGCTCTACGCCGTGCTCGACAACAACAGCGACACCGCGCGCAGCCTGGGCTCCAACAACTGGGTCATCGCCGGCGCGCGCACCGCCACCGGGCGGCCCATCCTGGCCAACGACCCGCACCGCGCGCACGGCGCGCCCAGCCTGCGCTATATCAGCCACCTGAACGCGCCTGGCCTGTCGGTGATCGGCGCCGGCGAGCCCTTCCTGCCGGGCATCTCGATCGGCCACAACGGCACCGTGGGCTTCGGCCTGACGCGCTTCTACATGGACCAGGAAGACCTCTACGTCTACGAGACCAACCCGGCGCAGCCGCGCGAGTACAAGTACCGCGGCCGCTGGGAGCCGATGGAAGCCGTGACCGAGGAGATTGCCGTCAAGGGCGAGCCCGCGCCGCGCAAGGTCAGCATCGACTTCACGCGCCACGGTCCGGTGCTCTACGCCGACGCCAAGGGCAACCACGCCTATGCGTTGCGCGCGGCCTGGCTGGATCTCGGCATGGCGCCGTACTTCGGCTCGATGGACTATATGCGGGCCCAGAACTGGGACCAGTTCCGCGCCGCCATGAACCGCTGGGGCGCGCCCGGCGAGAACCAGGTCTATGCCGACCGCGACGGCAATATCGGCTGGATTCCCGGCGGCCTGACCGTGATCCGCCCGAACTGGGACGGCCTTACCCCGGTGCCCGGCGACGGACGCTACGAATGGGCCGGCTACCGCAACATGGACGAGCTGCCGTGGGCCTACAACCCTGCCGCCGGCTTCGTGGTGACCGCCAACGAGAACAATATCCCGCCCAAGCATCCCGCTGCGAAGATGGGGGTGGGCTACGAGTGGAGCGACACGGCGCGCGCGCGGCGCCTCAAGAGCCTGGTCGCGGCCAATGCGCATTCGACGGTGGCCGACAGCATGGCCTGGCAGAACGACACCACCTCGCTGCCCGCGCTGCGCGTGGTGGCGCTGCTGGCCAATGTGCGCAGCGACGACGCGCAGGCCCAGCGCGGCCTGGACCTGCTGCGCGGCTGGGACGGCAACGAGCGTGCCGACAGCGCGCCGGCCGCGCTGTTCGAGGTCTGGTTCAGCAAATACCTGCGCCCGGCGGTGGTGCGCGCGGCGCTCTCGGCGGACGGCGCGCGCCTGGCCGGCTACGGCGATGCCAGCCGCGTGCTGGCGGTGCTGGAGCGGCCCGAGCCGTGGATGCCGGCGGAGCGCCGCAACGATGTCATCGTGAGTTCGCTCAAGAGCGCCATGACGGAAGTGGAGCGCAAGCTGGGGCCCGATCCGAAGACGTGGCAATGGGGCAAGCTGCACACCGCCGTGTTCGACCACCCGCTGCACCCGATCCTCGACGCCGCCGCGCGGCAGCGCTACGAAGTCAACGCCGGTCCCATCGGCGGCTCGTCGTTTACGCCGATGAACACCAGCTACCGCAACAGCGACTACCAGCTCACCGCGGGCGCCTCGTTCCGCATGGTGCTGGACGTCGGCAACTGGGATGCCTCGCGCGTGGTCAACACGCCGGGCCAGTCCGGCAATCCGGCCAGCCCGCACTATCGCGACCTCGCGCCGCTGTGGGCCAGGGGCGAGTACTTCCCGCTGCTCTACACGCGCAAGGCCGTGGAGAAGGAGAGCCGCGAGAAGGTCGAGCTGGTGCCGCAGTAACGTGGCTAAGCGGCTAAGCGGCTAAGCGGCTAAGCGAAGGCCACCGGCGCCGCCAGCGCCATCTCCAGGATGCGCGCCACATGCAGCGCCTCGCGCTGCGCGCCATCGTGGATCTGGTGGCGGCAACTGGTGCCGTCCGCCACCAGCAGGGTATCCGCATCCGCCTTGCGGATGGCCGGCAGCAAGGCCTGCTCGGCCATCCGCATCGAGGCGTCGTGGTGCTCCGCCTCATACCCGAAGCTGCCGGCCATGCCGCAGCAGGATGATTCGATCAACTCGGTCTTCAGGCCGGGGATCCATGACAGCACTTCCTGCACGGGGCGCACCGCGTCGAACGCTTTCTGGTGGCAGTGGCCATGCAGCAGCGCCTGGGTCGCGGCGAGCTGCGCGAGGGCTGGCGCGAAGCGCCCGGCCGCGCGCTCGCGCACCAGGAATTCCTCGAACAGGAAGGCGTGCCCGGCAAGCTGGCGGGCGGCGTCGCCATAGCCGTACTGGAGAAACTCGTCGCGCATGGTGAGCAGGCAGGATGGCTCGAGCCCGACCACCGCCACGCCGCGTGCGACATGGGGCAGCAATGCATCGAGCGTGCGCCGTGCCTCGGCCTTGGCCTCGTCCACCAGGCCGGCGGCGAGGAAGGTCCGCCCGCAGCACAGCGCGCGCTGGCCCGGGGCGGTGCCGAGATGCACGGTGTAGCCGGCGGCTTCCAGCACACGCCGCGCGGCGCGCGCGTTGGCGGGCTCCATGTGGTTGTTGAAGGTGTCGACGAACAGCAGAACCTCTTTGCCGCCTTCCGCCTTTGCGGAGGTGCCGCGGGCGTCCGCGCCCTGGAGGAAGGCGGGCTGCCAGCGCGGCAGCGTGCGCCGGGCCGACAGTCCCAGCACGCTTTCGCTCAGCCTGGCCAGCAGCGGCACGCGGTCGCGCAGGTTGAACAGCCATGGCAGGCGGCTGGCCACGCCGGCGTAGCGCGGCATCCAGGCCACCAGGCGGTCGCGCGCGGACAGCCGCCCGGCGCGCGCGTGGGCTGCCCGTACTTCGATCTTCATCTTGGCCATGTCGATGCCGGTAGGGCAGTCGCGCTTGCAGCCCTTGCATGACACGCACAGGTCCAGCGCGTCCTTCACCGCCGGCTCCAGCAGGCCTTGGGGCCCGAGCTGGCCGGACAGCGCCAGGCGCAGCGTATTGGCGCGCCCGCGCGTGAGATGCTGCTCGTCGCGCGTGATGCGGTAGCTCGGGCACATGGTGCCGGCGTCGAACTTGCGGCAGTGGCCGTTGTTGTTGCACATCTCCACCGCGGCGGCGAAGCCGTTGGCGGGATCGAGCCCCGTGCCTGGCGCGCTTTCCGCCTCGGTGACCGGATCGCGCATGACGTTCCACGCGGACCAGTCGAGCGCGCCCGCGAAGGGCTTTACCGTGTAGCCAGGCGGGAAGCGGAACAGCGCCGCTTCATCCATGCGCGGCGTGCGCACGATCTTGCCCGGGTTGCAACGGTGTTCCGGGTCGAACAGCGCCTTCACTTCCTCGAACGCGTGGTTGAGCGCGGGGCCGAACTGCCACGCCACCCATTCGCCGCGGCACAAGCCGTCGCCGTGCTCGCCGGAGTACGCGCCCTTGTATTCGCGCACCATGGCCGCGGCCTCTTCGGCGATGGCGCGCATCTTGGTGGCGCCGTCGCGGCGCATGTCCAGGATGGGGCGCACATGCAGCGTGCCGACGCTGGCGTGCGCGTACCAGGTGCCGCGCGTGCCGTGCTTGTGGAAGACCTCGGTCAGGCGGCTGGTGTACTCGGCCAGGTGCTCGAGCGGCACCGCGCAGTCCTCGATGAAGGAGACCGGCTTGCCGTCGCCCTTCATGCTCATCATGATGTTCAGGCCGGCCTTGCGCACTTCCCACAGCGCCTTCTGCGGCGCGGCTTCCGGCATCTCCACCACGGCGCCGGGCAGGCCCAGGTCGGCCATCAGCTCGACCAGCCGCGCCAGCCCGCGCAGGGTTTCGGCGCGCGCCTCGCCGGCGAACTCGACCAGCAGGATGGCCTCGGGCTCGCCCACCAGCGCGCGTTCGATCACCGGGCGGAAGGCGTCGTTGCGGCGCGCCAGGTCGATCATGGTGCGGTCCACCAGTTCCACCGCGGCGGGGCGCAGCCCGACGATATGGCGCGTCATCTCCATCGCCTGGAAGAAGGAGGGGAAGTTGATCACGCCGAGCGCCTTGTGCACCGGCAGCGGCGCGAGTTGCAGCGTGATGCGCCTGAAGTAGGCCAGCGTGCCTTCGGAACCCACCAGCAGGTGCGCCAGGTTGGCACTGCCGTCGGCCGTGTAGGGACGCTCGCTTTGCGGATGGAAGATATCGAGGTTGTAGCCGCCCACGCGGCGCAGCACCTTGGGGTACATCTGCGCGATGGCGTCGCGCTCGCGCTCGGCAATGCGGCGCACGCCGTCGGCGATATGGCGGTGGGCGGCGCCCTCGCCGGGCCAGCGCGCGTCGAAGCGCACCTCCTCGCCGCCGGCGAGGATGGCGTCGATGCCCAGCACGTTGTGGACCATATTGCCGTACTGGATCGAACGCGAGCCGCAGGAGTTGTTGCCGGTCATGCCGCCGATGGTGCATTGCGCGGCGGTGGACACGTCCACGGGAAACCACAGCCCGTGCGGCCTGAGCCAGGCGTTCAGGTGATCGAGCACGATGCCGGGCTGCACGGTGACGGTACGCGCGTCCTTGTCGAACGCGATGACCTCGTTGAGCCACTTGCTGTTGTCGATCACCAGTGCTTCGCCCACGGTCTGGCCGCACTGGCTGGTGCCGCCGCCGCGCGGCAGCAGCGGCGCCTTCAGGTCGCGCGCGATGTCCAGCGCGAGGCGTGCATCGGCCTCGTCGCGCGGCACCACCACGCCCAGCGGCATGACCTGGTAGATCGACGCATCGGTGGCGTAGCGGCCGCGGCTGGCCGTGTCGAACAGCACATCGCCGCGCAGCTCGGCGGCAAGGCGGCGCTGGAGCGCGGAGCCGGCCCGCGCGGCGCCCTGCATGCCGTGCGCGTCGCGGGGGATGAAGCGCAGTGGCTGGACGGCGGTGTTCTCGGTGGGCAATGCCATGGCTGTCTCTTCCTGGTGTGGGTGCAGGGAACGCAGCCGTGGCGCCGTCCTGCGCCGCATGCCTTGGCTTGCGGCGCGGCGTGCCTCAGGCCGCGTCCAGTCGATCTAGTTCGGCGATCAGCGCATCGCGCTTGTTCTTCAGGTGCTGGCGCAGGATCTCGCGCAGCGTCGCGCCATCGCGCGCGGCCAGCGCATCGAGCATGGCGCCGTGCTCGCGCACGGCCAGGTCCCATTTGTCCTGGTCGAAGTTGGAACGAAAGCGCAGGGCCTGGATGCGCAGGTTGATTCGGCGGTAGGTCTCCTCCAGGATCGGGTTGCGCGCCGCCGCGTTGATCGCGTCATGGATACGGCGGTTCAGGCTGTAGTAGTTCGGCAGGTCGCGCCGCGCGTGGCACGCCAGCATCTCGAAATGCAGCGCGCGGATCTCGGTCAGCTCCGCCGGCGTGATGCGCTGGCAGGCCAGCTCGCCGGACATGGCCTCCAGCCCGCCCATCATCTCGAACAGGTTGTCGATGGTCTCGCGCGAGAGCTGCACCACTTCGGCGCCCCGGTTGGGCAGCAGCGTGATGAGCCCGTCGCTGGCCAGCACCTTGAAGGCCTCCCGCAGCGGCGTGCGCGAAACCTGCAGCTGGTCGCACAGCACGCGCTCGTTGAGCCGAGTGCCCGGCGCGAGCTCGCCTTCGACGATCATCGTGCGCAGGCGCTGCGCCACCGCCACATGCAGGATCTGGCGGTCTACGGCGATGGCTTCGGGGGTCGAGATCATGTTCATGGCTTGACAATATTGTATTCAAAATCTACATTGGGGCAAGCAAGAACTTGCTTCGAGCTTGCCGGGCCGCACCGCGGCCCCGCCGCCGCCCCGCCAAAGCACAGCCAAATTCCCCGATAGGCCTTGAATTTACTGGGGTTTTTCCCTGATTGCAGCACGCGCGGCGGCACTACATTATCCCGTATCGCAGCGCCGCAGTGTGTCATTGTTTTTTGAATACAAAATTCAAAACCACGCCTGAGAGGTGACATGATCCGACTGAACTCCCATCCCAGCGGGCGGCATTTCCTGCAGATTCCCGGCCCCACCAATGTGCCGGACCGCGTGCTGCGCGCCATCGACCATCCCACCATCGACCACCGCGGGCCCGAGTTCCAGCAGCTCGGCAAGAAGGTGCTGGCCGATGTGCGCAAGGTCTTCCAGACCGCGCAGCCGGTGGTGATCTACCCGGCGTCCGGGACCGGCGCATGGGAGGCCGCGCTGGTCAACACGCTGTCTCCCGGCGATCGCGTGCTGATGTTCGAGACCGGGCATTTCGCCTCGCTGTGGAAGAAGATGGCCGACAAGCTCGGCCTGCAGCCGGAGTTCCTGGTGGGCGACTGGCGCCACGGCGTGGACGCCGCCGCCATCGGCGCGTACCTCGGGCAGGACCGTGGCCATGCCATCAAGGCGGTGTGCGTGGTGCACAACGAGACCTCCACCGGCGTGACCTCCGATATCGCCGCCGTGCGCCGCGCCATCGACGCGGCCGGCCATCCGGCGCTGCTGCTGGTCGATACGATTTCCTCGCTCGGCTCGGTGGACTACCGCCACGACGAATGGGGCGTGGACGTGACCGTGTCCGGTTCGCAGAAGGGCCTGATGCTGCCACCCGGCCTGTCCTTCAACGCCGTCAGCCAGAAGGCCATCGCGGCCTCGGCTTCGGCGCGGCTGCCGCGTGCGTTCTGGGGCTGGGACGAGATCATCGAGGCCAACAAGAACGGGTACTGGCCCTACACGCCGGCCACCAACCTGCTCTATGGCCTGTCCGAAGCCTGCGACATGCTGTTCGCCGAAGGGCTCGGCAACGTCTTCGCGCGCCACCAGCGCCACGCCGAGGCCACGCGCCGCGCGGTGCGCGCCTGGGGACTGGAGATCCTGTGCCAGAACCCGGCCGAATACAGCCCGGCGCTGACCGCGGTGCTGCTGCCGCAAGGGCATGACGCCGACGCCTTCCGCCGCATCGTGCTGCAGCACTTCAATATGTCGCTGGGCCAAGGCTTGTCCAGGCTGTCGGGCAAGGTCTTCCGCATCGGCCATCTCGGCGATTTCAACGACCTGACCCTGATGGGCACGCTGGCCGGCGTCGAGATGGGGCTGGCGCTGGCCGGCATCCCGCACCGGGCCGGCGGCGTGCTGGCGGCGATGGACAGCCTGCGCGCGTCCTCGGTGGCATTGGAGGCGGCGGCAAGGTAGGCGCGGTTCGCAGCACGGGCGGGCCCCGCGGTGCCGCCCGGCATGTGCCGATGTGCCGACAGAGCGCACGGCGATCCAACCAAAGGAGACAAGTCATGACCTTGCGTTTGACCTTGCGCGCGCTTGCGTGCGCCTCGCTGCTT
Source organism: Cupriavidus sp. 05N38 (assembly GCF_056397345.1). Classification (NCBI taxonomy): domain Bacteria; kingdom Pseudomonadati; phylum Pseudomonadota; class Betaproteobacteria; order Burkholderiales; family Burkholderiaceae; genus Cupriavidus; species Cupriavidus sp. 05N38. Next base: position 434,028 of record NZ_JBFTNF010000002.1, on the reverse strand, counting down.
GGCGCCGTGGGCACGCCCGCGCTGGCCTGGGAGCCGACCAAGCCGGTGGAGATCGTGGTGCCGTTCAGCGCGGGCGGTGCGTCCGACCAGATGGCGCGCTCCATCCAGGGCATCATCGCCAAGCACAAGCTGATGGCGCAGCCCGTCATCGTGCTCAACAAGGCGGGCGCCTCCGGCGCCGAAGGCCTGATGGACACCAAGGCTTCGCGCGGCGACGCGCACAAGCTGCTGGTCACTTCGTCCGCGCTCTATACCGTGCCGATGATCAGCCAGCTCCCGTTCAACTGGCGCGACCTCACGCCGGTGGCCATGGTCGCGCTCGACGAGTTCGTGCTGTGGACCAATGCCGAGGCGCCGTACAAGACCCCCGCCGACTTCGTCAACGACGCGAAGAAGATGGCCGGAAAAATGAAAATGGGCGGCACCAGCTCCAAGCGCGAGGACCAGATCATCACCGCGCAGGTCGAGCGCAAGACCGGCGCGAAGTTCATCTACATCCCGTACAAGGGCGGCGGCGAGGCCGCCACGCAGCTCTCCGGCAAGCACATCGACGCCAACGTCAACAACCCGTCCGAATCGATCGGCCAGTGGCGTGCCGGCGAGCACCGCGCGCTGTGCGTGTTCGCGCCGGCACGGATGAACTACTCGGCCAAGATCACCGCCACGCAAAGCTGGGGCGACATCCCCACCTGCAAGGAACAGGGCCTCGACGTGCAATACCAGATGCTGCGCGTGTTCATGCTGCCGGGCGGCGTGACGCCCGACCAGCAGAAGTACTACGTCGAGCTGATGCAGAAGGTGGTCGCCACGCCGGAATGGAAGGACTACCTCGAGAAGAACGCCCTCAAGAACGACTTCCTGGCCGGGCAGAAGCTGGTCGATTTCCTCGGCGCGGACGAGACCCGCCACAGGGACATCATCAAGGAAGCGGGATTCGTGGCGGCGCGGTAGGCGCAGGCGCCTCGCCGGGTTTCTTCTGTCTGTGTTTCTCCCCGCTCCCCGCTCTCCTCTGCGCGCTCCCGCTCGCGGGAGCGGGGAACACGGCACCGCACCATCCGCGTACTTGCACATCCTTCAACAGAAGACAGGCGCGGCCCGCGGCCGCAGCCTCGCAAAAGGAGACCCCAGCATGAACGAACATCCCGAAGGCCATGCCGGCGCGGCGGCGATCTCGGTGCGGACCGCCGAGATCGCGGTCGCGCTGCTGATCGCCCTGGGCGCGGTGGTGGTGATGGTGAGCAACTACCGCATCGGTGCCGGCTGGGCGCCCGACGGCCCGGAGGCCGGGTATTTCCCGCTGCGCATCGGCGCCATTATCTTCGTGTCCTGCCTGGCGGTGCTGTGGCAGGCATGGCGCATGGACGGCGGCGGCGCCCCCTTCGTTACCTGGCCGCAGCTGCGCCAGGTCGGCGTGATCGTGGTGCCGCTGACCGTGTACGTCGGGCTGATCGCCGTGCTTGGCATCTATGTGGCGTCGGCCGTCTTCATCGCGGGGTTCATGGTGGCCATCGGCAAGTTCGCCTGGTGGCGGGCGGTGCTGGCCGGCGTGGCGATCAACGTGGTGCTGTTCTGGGTCTTCGAGATGCAGTTCCGCGTGCCGCTGCCCAAGGGCCCGCTCGAAGCGGCGTTCGGTTTCTGAAGAGGCGGCCATGGAAGAACTCAACTCACTGATGGGCGGCTTCGCCGTGGCGATGTCGTGGCACAACGTCGGGCTGATGCTGGTCGGCATCCTGCTCGGCATCGTGGTGGGCGTGCTGCCCGGCCTGGGCGGCCCCAACGGCGTGGCCATCCTGCTGCCGCTGACCTTCAGCATGGAGCCCACCTCGGCCATCATCATGCTGTCGTGCATCTACTGGGGCGCGCTGTTCGGCGGCGCCATCACCTCCATTCTCTTCAATATTCCCGGCGAGGCCTGGTCCGTGGCGACCACTTTCGACGGCTACCCGATGGCGCAGCAGGGCCAGGCCGGGCGTGCGCTGACATCGGCCTTCACCGGCTCCTTCGTCGGTGCGCTGGTGGGCGTGCTGCTGATCACCTTCCTCGCGCCGATGGTGGCGAAGTTCGCGCTGCGCTTCGGCCCGCCTGAGTTCTTCGCGGTCTACTTCCTCACCTTCTGCAGCTTCATCGGCATGGGCAAGGAAAGCAAGCCCAAGATCCTGATCGCGATGTGCGTGGGCTTTGCGCTGGCGGCGGTGGGCATGGACACGGTTTCCGGCACGCTGCGCATGACCTTCGGCTCCACCGAGCTGCTGCGGGGCTTCGATTTCCTGGTGGTGGTGATCGGCCTGTTCGGCATCAGCGAGATCCTGATGACGATGGAAGAAGGCATCGCGTTCCGCGGCAAGCGCGCCAACATCGACCTCAAGGTGGTGCTCAAGACCTGGGCCGAGCTGCCGCGCTACTGGCTGACGCTGCTGCGCTCGTCGGTGATCGGGTGCTGGCTGGGGGTGACGCCCGGCGGCGCCACCGCCGCGTCCTTCATGGGCTACGGCGTGGCCAAGCGCTTCGCGCGCGACCCCGACAGCTTCGGCAAGGGCAATGTGGAGGGCGTGATCGCGCCGGAATCGGCCGCGCACGCGGCCGGCACCAGCGCGCTGCTGCCGATGCTGGCGCTGGGCATTCCCGGCTCCGCCACCGCCGCGGTGCTGCTGGGCGGCCTGATGATCTGGGGGCTGCAGCCGGGGCCGCTCCTGTTCACCGAGCAGAAGACCTTCGTGTGGGGCCTGATCGCCAGCATGTACCTGGGCAATATCGCCGGGCTGCTGGTGGTGCTGTCCACGGTACCGCTGTTCGCCGCCATCCTGCGCATTCCGTTCGCCATCATCGCGCCGCTGATCCTGGTGGTCTGCGCCATCGGCGCCTTCACCGTGCACAACGCCATGTTCGATGTCTGGCTGATGCTGATCTTCGGCGTGGTGGGCTATGTGCTCAAGAAGCTCGACTATCCGCTGGCGCCGCTGGTGCTGGCCCTGGTGCTGGGCGACCGCGCCGAGGACGCATTCCGCCAGACCATGCTGATCTCCTCCGGCAGCATGGAGGTGTTCTGGTCCAACGGGCTGGTCGGCACCATCATGGCGCTGGCGGTGACCAGCCTGGTGTGGCCGCTGATCGGCGGCCTGCGCCAGCGCCGCCGCGCGCTGGCCTGAGCCGAAGAGGGAGACCCCGCATGAACGAAATCCCGAACGCAGCCACCACCGGCGAAGCGCCGCTCCTGCTCGAACGCGACGGCGCCGTCGCCACCGTGGTGCTCAACCGCCCGGCCAAGCTCAATGCGTTGACGCTGGCGATGTGGCAGCAGCTTGGTGACGCCTTTCGCACCCTGTCCGCCGATATGTCGGTGCGCTGCGTGGTGGTGCGCGGCGCCGGCGAGCGCGCCTTCTCGCCCGGCAACGATATCTCCGAGTTCGCCACGGCCCGCTCCAACAAGGCGCAGGCCATTGCTTACGGCCGCGTGATGCACGCCACCGCGCAGGCCATCCTCGACTGCCCGCACCCGGTGGTGGCGCAGATCCACGGCATCTGCGTGGGCGGCGGGCTGGAAGTGGCGGCCATGGCCGATATCCGCATCTGCGGCGCGGGCAGCCGCTTCGGCGCGCCGATCAAGAACCTCGGCCTGGTGATGGCGCATGCCGAGATGGCGCCGCTGATCCGCCTGGTGGGCGAGGCGCGCACGCTGGAGATCCTGTTCGAAGGCCGCATCATCGGCGCCGACGAAGCCCTCGGCATGGGCCTGGTGTCGCGCGTGGTGGCGGACGCCGAGGTGGCCGCCGAGACGCGCGCCACCGCCGCGCGCATCGCCGCCGGAGCGCCGCTGGTGGCGCGCTGGCACAAGAAGTTCGCGCGCCAGCTGGCAGCCGGCAAGACGCTGGACGCGCGCGAGCTGGACGAAGCCTTCGACTGCTTCGATACCGGGGATTTCCGCACCGGCTTCCAGTCCTTCCTCGCCAAGGAAACCCCGCGGTTCAGCGGCAGCTAGGCCCCGACGGAGCGCACCCGCGATGCAGGATACCAACGCATTTCCCCGCCCCGGCGCTCTTTCCGGCATGCGCGTGCTGGAGCTGGCGCAGATCATGGCCGGCCCCACCTGCGGCATGATGCTGGCCGATCTCGGCGCCGAGGTGATCAAGATCGAGAAGACCGACGGCGGCGATGACGCGCGCGGCTACCGCGAGCCGCAGATCAACGGTGTCTCCGCGCCCTTCCTGATGCTCAACCGCAACAAGCGCGCCATTGCGCTGGACCTGAAGCAGCCCGAGGGCCGCGAGGTCTTCCTGCGCATGGTGAAAGATGCCGACGTGGTGATCGAGAACTTCCGCAAGGGCACGATGGAAAAGCTCGGCCTCGGCTACGACACGCTCTCGCGGCATAACCCGGGCCTGATCTACTGCGCCATCTCCGGCTACGGGCGCAGCGGCCCCGCCGCGGACAAGGGCGGCTTCGATCTGATCGCGCAGGGCTTCGCCGGCCTGATGAGCATCACGGGCGAGGAGGGCGGGCCGCCGCTGCGCACCGGCAACTCCATCGCCGATATCAACGCCGGCATCCTGGCCGCCTTCGGCATCCTCGCCGCCTGCCAGCACAAGCAGAAGACCGGACGCGGCCAGGTGGTCGAAACCTCGCTGATCGAGGCCGGCCTGCAGCAGCTCTACTGGCACGCCGCCATCCATTTCGCCACCGGCGAATCGCCGGGGCCGAGCGGCTCGGCGCATATCCTCGCCACGCCTTACCAGGCCTTCCCGACGCAGGACGGCCATATCATCGTCGGCGGCGCCAACGAGAAAAACTGGGAACGCATCGCGCAGGTGCTGGGCAAGCCCGAGTGGCTGGACGACCCGCGCTACCGCCTGAATGCCGACCGCATGCGCCACCGCGACAGCCTGCTGCCTGCCATGGCCGGGATCCTCTGCGGCCGGCCGTCGGCGCACTGGCTGGCCGAGTTCGACCGCGCGGGAGTGCCGGCGGGGCCGGTGCATTCGATCGGCGAGGCGCTCGCCCACCCGCAGACGCTGGCGCGCGGCATGGTGGTCGAGCAGCAGCATGCGGTGGCCGGCGCGATCAAGACGCTGGGGTTGCCGGTGCAGTTGTCGGAGACGCCCGCGCAATACGTGCGGCCCGCGCCAGGCCTGGGCGAACACACGCGCGAGCTGCTGGCCGAATATGGCTACGGCGAAGCCGAGATCGAAAGCATGCGGGAGACGGGCGCCGTGCGGTGAGGATGGCGCCGCCGGCGCCTATCCCACGTACCAGAAAATGCTCGCGAACTGGCAGGCGCTGCCCGCCAGCACGAACAGGTGCCAGATCCCGTGGAAATGGCGCACCTTCTCGTCGAACAGGAAGAAGCCGATGCCCGCCGTGTAGAGCGCGCCGCCGGCCACCAGCCAGTACAGGCCCGCGGCCGGCAGCGCCGCCACCAGCGGCCCGAACGCGAACAGCACCAGCCATCCCATCAGAACGTAGATCAGCAGCGAGAAGATGCGCGTGCGCTTGCCGATCCACAACTCCTGCGCAATGCCGATCAGCGCCAGCCCCCAGTTCACCCCGAACAGCGTCCAGCCCCACGGCCCGCGCAGCGTCACCAGCGCGAACGGCGTGTAGCTGCCGGCGATCAGCAGGTAGATGGCGCAGTAGTCCAGCCGCCGCAGCACGTCCTTGGGGCGGCCGCGCAGGCTGTGGTAGAGCGTGGAGATGGTGTAGAGGAACACCAGCGTGCTGCCGTAGACCACCGAGCTGACGACCTTCCAGGCATCGTGGTACAGGGCGGAGGAGGTAACGAGGACGGCCGTGCCGGCGGCCGCGAGGACGGCGCCGGCGAGGTGGCTGTAACCGTTGAAGCGTTCTCCGTGGTACATGGGCGTGGCTTCTCCTGTGTCTGGCCGCCCGGGTGGCATCGTGAAACGATTTCCCGGGCGATTGCGTCAGGGGACGTTGCCGCCGCAGCGCTGCTGCGGTGCAATAGGCCGTATTCTTGCACGGATCACCGGTCTGCAGAACCCTGCCGGGCCGCAGGGTCTTTCCGGGGCGGCGGCCCGCCCCGGTGATTCAGGCCTGGCTCAGCGCCGTTCGCCTTGTGCGTAGACGCGTTCGCCGGCCACCCACGTCTGCAGCACGCGGGTCTTCCAGATCTCGCCCGGCGCGACCTTGAACAGGTCCTGGTCGACCAGGATGAAATCGGCCCACTTGCCCGGCTCCAGCGAGCCCAGCGTCTTCTCCTGGTGTTCCGCGTAGGCGGCGTCCAGCGTGAAGGCGCGGAAGGCCTGGGTCAGCGTCATCGCTTCTTCCGGGTGCCAGCCCTTGATCGGGCGGCCCTGGTGGTCCGTGCGCGTCACCGCAGCGTGCAGGCCGTAGAAGGGGTTGGCGGATTCCACCGGGAAGTCCGAGCCGCCGGCGATCACCGTGCCTTGCCTGAGCATGGTCTGCCACGCATAGGCGCCCTTGATGCGTTCCTGGCCGATGCGGTCCTCGGCCATGTTCATGTCGCTGGTCGCATGGGTGGGCTGCATCGAGGCGATCAGGTCGAGCTTCTTGAAGCGCGGGATGTCCGGCAGCGACACGACTTGCGCGTGCTCGATGCGGTTGCGCAGTTCGCGGCCGCCGACTTCCTTGTAGGCCACTTCGAGCGCGTCCAGCACCTGGTGGTTGGTGGCATCGCCGATGGCGTGCACATTGACCTGGTAGCCGGCCTTGATGGCGGTCTTGACGGCTGCCTGCATGGCGGCGTCGCTCATGAACAGCAGGCCGCTGTGCACGTGGTCGTCCGAGTAGGGCGCCATCAGGGCCGCGCCGCGGCTGCCCAGCGCGCCGTCGCCGTACAGCTTGACGGCGCGCAGGTAGTAGCGGTCGTTGCCATAGCCCGAGAGCGGGCCCTTGGCCGAGAGCGCCTTGAAGTCGTCGCCGGTGTCGCGGATCATGCCGTAGATGCGCGTGGTCAGCTTGCCCTGGTCGGCGAACTCGCGGTAGATGCGGTCCTCCTGCGCGGTCACGCCAGCGTCGCCCGCCGCGGTCAGGCCGAGCGCGTTCATATGCGCGAGCGCGGCGGCCAGCGCGGCGCGGCGGTCGTCGTCGGAGTAAGGCGGGATCACGTTGTTGACCAGCGCCATCGCCTTGTCGACCAGCACGCCGGTGGGATTGCCGTTGGCGTCGCGCTCGATGCGCCCGCCTGCCGGGTCCTTGGTGTCGCGCGTGATGCCGGCGGCCTGCATCGCCCTGGTATTGAGCCACGCGGCGTGGCCATCCACGCGCACCAGGCGCGCGGGGCGGTCGGAGACGGCGGCGTCCAGTTCGGCCGCGGTGGGAAAGCGGCCCAGCTTCCAGTTGACCTGGTTCCAGCCATAGCCCAGCAACCACTTGCGTTGCGGGTTGCTGACGCCATAGGCGCGGATGATGCCTTGCGCTTCCTGCAGGTCCCTGGTTTCCGACAGCGAGATCTCGGTGGTCTTGAAGCCCAGGCGGAACACATGGCCGTGCGCGTCGATCAGGCCCGGCAGCAAGGTCTTGCCCTGGCCGTCGATGCGCTTCGCATCGGGATACTGCGCACGCAACGCGGCGGCGTCACCGGTGGCCAGCACCTTGCCCTGGTCGAACACAAGGCCGGTGAAGCTGGCGACCTGGTCGTTCTTCAGCGTGTAGCCCTGCACGGATTCGACCAGGCTGGGCGCGGCGTGGGCCGACAGCGCGAGGCCGGCGGCCAGCGCCAGCAGGCTCTTGTGGATTGCGTGTTTCAAATCAACTCTCCTTGTTGTTGTGGTACAGCGCTTTGGTTTTCTTATGGGCTCTCAGGATGACTGCTTGGTGCTCTTTATTCGGCCGTCGCCGCAGCGGGAAGGGCGGGGCCGCCCGCCTCGCTTCGCGCAGGTGGCAGCGGCGGGAATTTCATGTCGGCATAGCGTACGAAATGCGTCTTGCGCACGATGCGATAGCCCAGCCAGATCGCGAGGAAGATCGGGATGCCGATATAGGTGGCGGTCACCGCCACCCAGTCGATCTTGCCGTCGGTGAAGGCCTGGTAGTTCTGCCCCAGCGTGACGACCAGGCACAGCCCGAAGGCGAACAGCGGGCCGTACGGGAAAAATGGCGAGCGATAAGGCAGGCGCGACAGGTCCAGCCCCTGTGCCACGAAGCCGCGGCGGAAGCGGTAGTGGCTCACCGCAATGCCCAGCCAGGCGATGAAGCCCGTCATGCCCGACAGGTTGAGCAGCCACAGGTAGACCGACTTGCTCTCGAACAGCGAGGTCAGGAAGCACAGCGCGCCCACCGCGGTGGTGGCCAGCAGCGCCGCCAGCGGCACGCCGTTGCGCGTGAGCCGCGCGAAGATGCGCGGCGCGCGGCCTTCGGTGGCGAGGTTGTAGAGCATGCGGGTGGAGGCGTACATGCCGGAGTTGCCGGCGGACACCACCGCCGTCAGGATCACCGCATTCATCACCCCGGCGGCGAAGGCGAGGCCCGCATGGCGGAACACCAGCGTGAACGGGCTCACGCCCACCGTTTCCACGTCGTTCTTGAGCAGGCTCGGGTCGGTGTAGGGAATCAGGATGCCGATGATCAGGATCGCCAGCACGTAGAACAGCAGGATGCGCCAGAACACCTGGCGCACGGCGCGCGGGATGTTCTTCGCCGGATCGGCCGATTCGCCCGCGGCCACGCCGATCAGCTCCGTGCCCTGGAACGAGAAGCCGGCGATCATGGCCACGCCGATCATGGCGGGCAGCCCGCCGACGAAGGGCGCATCGCCCGCGGTCAGGTTCTGCAGGCCGACCGGCAGGCCACCGCCGTCGCCGCGCAGGATGCCGAAGATCATCAGCACGCCAATGACGATAAAGGCGATCACCGTCACCACCTTGACCAGCGCGCACCAGTATTCGGCCTCGCCGAAGCCGCGCACCGAGATGGCATTGAGCAGGAACATCACGCCAAGGAACAGCGCGCTCCACAGCAGGCCGGGCGTATCGGGGAACCAGTACAGCATCACCAGTTGCGCCGCCGCCAGCTCCACCGCGATGGTCACCGCCCAGTTGTACCAGTAGTTCCAGCCCAGCGCGAAGCCGAAGCCTTCGTCCACGTAGAGCGCGCCGTAGGTGGCGAACGAGCCCGACACCGGCATATAGGCCGCCAGCTCGCCCAGGCTGGTCATGAGGAAGTACACCATGGCGCCGATCAGCACATACGCCGCCAGCGCGCCGCCCGGGCCCGCCTGCGCGATGGTGGCCCCGGAGGCGACGAACAGGCCGGTGCCGATCGAGCCGCCGATCGCGATCATGGTGAGGTGGCGCGCGCGCAAGGTGCGGCGCAGGGCGGGCGGAGCGGTGCCGGTGGCGGGAGGCTCGATGGTCATGGGCGAGAGGGGTTGGGGCAGGAGGGCCGGGCCTGCCGGCACCGCCCGCATTCGCCGGCGGTGCCGGCGTGCGACCCAGCCCGGCTGGCATGCCGCGTACAGGCATGCAATACATTCACCGGCTGGTACATACGGCGGCATCATAAGAGAAAACGCGGCGCGGCGGAAGCGGTCGCGCACCGCGATGGGGCATGGTTCCGTGCGTGCCGGGTCGCGCGCGGGAAGCCATGTTTTGCGATCGTGCATTGCAGCATGGCTAGAATCGGGGTTTGACTTCGCGCAGGCGCGGCCCTGCCGGCAGCGCTGCCAAGCCGTATTCGGACTAATCCTCATGACCCTGCCCTTCAACGATAGTTATCTGCTGCACATCGGGCTGAGCCTTGCCATCGTGCTCGCCGGCATGGTGGCGGTGAAGTTCGTCAACCGCTTCTTCCAGTCGCGCCAGCTCGCCGACAAGGACAACCGCGGCAGCTACCGCACCTGGACGGTGGCCTCGCGCAACGCGGTCGCGGCGGTGGTGTTCCTGCTGCTGCTCGGCATCTGGGTGTCCGAGCTCAAGAGCGTGGCGATCTCGCTGACCGCCTTCGCGGTGGCGCTGGTGATCGGCGGCAAGGAACTGGTGATGTGTTTCCTGGGCGCCTTCCTGCGCATGATGGCGCGCCCGTTCCAGCTCGGCGACATCGTGGAGATCGGGCCATATTCCGGCGAGGTGGTGGACATGGACGCGCTCACCACCACGCTGGTGGAGATCGCCGGCACGCGGCAGTTCACCGGGTCCACGGTGCAGATCCCCAACAGCACGCTGCTGACCTCGGCCGTGCGCAACCATTCGCAAGCCGGCAAGTACACGCTGGATACCCTGCGACTGCCGTTGCCGGAGAAATGCGACCCGGACCGCGTCGAGGCCGACCTGATCGCCATCACCGAGCAGGTCTGCGCGCCGTTCCTGGCCGAGGCCCGGCACAGCCTGCAGGAGTACGGCGGCTCGCGCTTCCTCGATCTCTCGCAGTTCGAGCCGCGCGTGCTGTTCGAGGCCGTGGCCGCGGACAAGCTCGACGCGCTGGTGCGCTTCCCGGTGCCGGTGGCCTCGCGCCTGTCGGTCGGGCAGCAGATCCTGCGGCAGTATCACCGCCAGCGCGGCGAGGCGGCTGCGGCCGCGGCCGCAGCCGCGACGCCCGCCACAGCGGCAGCGGCGACCCCTGCCGCCTCTGCCACCTGACGAGGGCCGGCCGGACGGCTTCACCGAATCCCGTTTCGGCTGTATGGTAGCCCTTGCTGCGCGAGGCGCCGCATGCGCATTCGAACCCTGTCGGACAACGAGGAGACCCATGAAAGCCGCCGTCATGCATCAACCCAAGACCCCGCTCGTGATCGAAGACGTCGCCATCGGCAAGCCCGGCCCGCGCGAGGTGCTGCTGCGCACGGCCGCGGTGGGCGTGTGCCATTCGGACCTGCATTTCCTGGACGGCGCCTATCCCTTCCCCACGCCGGTGGTGCTGGGCCACGAGGCCGCCGGCATTGTCGAGCAGGTGGGTTCGGAGGTGCGCACGGTCAAGCCCGGCGATCATGTGATCACCTGCCTGTCGGCCTATTGCGGCCATTGCGAGCACTGCCTGACCGGCCACTTGTCGCTATGCGTGGAGCCCGACACCAGGCGCCGCGAGGGCGAGGAGCCGCGCCTGCTGGCCAAAGGCGCGCCGATGAACCAGTTCCTCAACCTGTCGGCCTTCGCCGAGCAGATGCTGATCCATGAGCATGCGCTGGTGGCGATCCGCCCCGAGATGCCGCTGGACCGCGCCGCGCTGATCGGCTGCGCCGTGACCACCGGCGTGGGCGCGGTGGTGCATACCGCGCGCGTGCAGCCCGGCGAGACCGTGGCCGTGATCGGCTGCGGCGGCATCGGCCTGGCCACCATCAACGGGGCGGCCATCGCCGGCGCGGGCCGCATCATCGCAATCGACCGCGTGCCGGGCAAGCTGGAGCTGGCGAAACAGTTCGGCGCGACCGACGTGGTCAACGCGGCGGATACCGATGCGGTGGAAGCCGTGCGCGCGCTCACGCGCGGCGGCGTGCATCACGCCTTCGAGGCCATCGGCCTCAAGCAGACCGCCGAGCAGGCCTTCTCGATGCTGCGCCGGGGCGGCACCGCCACCGTGATCGGCATGATCGCGCCGGGCGTGAAGATCGAGATCAAGGGCACCGATTTCCTGGCCGAGAAGCGCATCCAGGGCTCGATGATGGGTTCCAACCGCTTCCCGGTGGACATGCCGCGGCTGGTGGACTTCTACCTCTCGGGCAAGCTCAGGCTGGACGAACTGATCTCGCGCCGCATGCCGCTGGAGAACATCAACGAAGCCTTCGACGAACTGCGCCGCGGCGAACTCGCGCGCTCGGTGATCATGTTCGAGCACTGAGCGCGGCGCGCCGAACCGGCAAAAGGAAAGGGCGGGCTCCGCCGTCCCGGGCTCGCCTAGCGTTGCGGCTGGCTCGCCGCTGCCGCTTCGGCCGCGCGGCGCACCGCCTGCGGGTAGCGGATGGTGAAGAGCACCGCGCCGCCCATGGCGGCCAGGCTGACCGCCACGTCGACCCACAGCGGGATCGCGCTCACATACTCGGCGGCCGCGTCGGCGGCCACCAGCACGGCCAGGGCCACCGCCCACACCAGCGTGATGTGGCGGTTCACCGCCAGGAAGCGGGGCGAGTCCCACAGCTCCGGCGCGACCCGTTCGCGCGCATATTGCAGCGTGAACGGCTTGCCGATCGCCAGCGAGATCACGATGATGGCCAGCAGGCCGCCATCGACCGCCAGCCGCACCGTGGCTATCGTCCAGCTTGGCGCGGCCACCAGCGTATAGGCCAGCAGCAGCCCGAACAGCACCAGCGTGCCAAGCTCCAGCACCTTGAGCGATTCGCCCCGCCGCCACATGCGTGCGCACAGGAACAGCGAGACCGCGAGGGCGGCGGCCAGTCCCGCCAGTGGCGAGACGCGGCGCGTGGCGATGAAGAAGGCGATGAACGGGGCGAAACCAGTCAGAATTCCCATGCTGTTCTCCTTGGGGATCTTGCGGCCCGATGGTTGCCCGGCCGCGTGGCAATGAAAGTGTCCGCAGGCGCGGCGGCGGTTCAGTCGGCGCCGAGCCAGTTGCCGTGGAAGCCGAACGGGACGCGGTGCGACAACTGCACCGTGGCCACCGGGCCGTCGGCGATGGCGCCGGCCTCGTAGACCACCATGTCGCTGCGGTTCTCCGCGCCGCGGAAGACCGTGGCGATCAGCCAGCCGTCGCCTTCGGCGCTGTCGGCCGCGCGCGGCACGAATACCGGCTCGGAGACCGCGTCGCCCTCGTCGAGCACGTGCACCGTGCGCTTGCCGCTGCGCAGGTCGATATGGGCCAGGCCGTCATAGCTGCCCCGCGCGCTGCTTTCGTGCTGGCGAAACGCGAAGTAGCCGTGGCGGTAGGGCAGGGTGGCGAAGCGCTCGTCGAAGCGCGGGAACTCGCCCGCCATGTCGTCCAGGTATTCGCGCGTGAAGGTGTCCGAGTTGCCGGCCATGTCGAAGGTCCAGCGGCACAAGCGCGCGCGTGCGCCGTCGGCGTTGGGGTTGAACAGCGGTGCGGTGTCGTACTGCATCACGTCGGCGATGATCCTGTTGCCGGATTCCCATGCATTCATCACGTGGAAGACGTAGCACGCTTCGCCGCGGAACCAGCGCATCCTGGCCACGCCGCCCTGGCGCGGCATGATGCCGATATGCGAGCCCTTCTCCGGCTCCCACGCATAGGCCGGTTCGCCGCGCATGGCGCGCTCCATGCTGCCGGTCACCGGCAGGATGGGAAACAGCACGTGGTTCTGCGTCACCATGAAATCGTGGACCATGCTCGGATATGGCGCCTCGAAGCGTTCCAGGCGCTGGAGCTGGCCGGCACGGTCCACCACGCCGTAGCGCAGGGAGGGCGTGAAGGGGCCGTCGGCCGAGTAGGCGAAGAACACCATCTCGCCGGTGACCGGGTCCACCTTGGGGTGCGCGGTCATGGGACCCGTCAGCTTGCCGCCGTAGTCCACGTCGCCGCGCGTGGCCAGCGTCTCGCGGTCCAGCTCCACCGGCAGGTCGGCTTCTTCCAGTGCCAGCAGGCGCGCGCCATGCCACAGGATATTGGTGTTGGCCACGCCGTCGTTCTGGCCCGCCACCGCGGGGTCGGTGGTGGCCGGATTGCCCCAGCTGCCGAACAGGGCGCCGCCGGCGGCCTGTTCGCGCTGGAACTTGTTGGTGCGCACCCAGCGGTTGCGGTAGCGCACGCGCCCGTCCTCGATATGGAAGGCATGCACCATGCCGTCGCCGATGAACCAGTGGTAGAAGGCATCGCGCGGCGCGAACTGCGGGTTGGGTCCGTTGCGGTAGAGCGTGCCGCGCAGCGCGCGCGGCAATTCGCCCAGCACTGGCAGGTCGGGCGCGTCGCACTCCATCAGGATGGGGGCGAAATTGCCGCTGAGATAGGGCGAAGGCGGGAACGGCTTGCTCATGTCGTGCTCCTTTTCCTGGTCTGCTGCCGGGCCGGTTCCGGTTCGGCGGTGGGGGTGGCTTGGGGTTTGGCTTGGGGTTTGGCTTCGGGTTTGGCTTCGGGGGCGGCTTCGGGGGCGGCTTCGGATGTGGCGGCCGGCGTGTGCGCGGCGGGCGCGCTGGCCGGGCCGGCCACCGGCATGCGCATGCCTTGTCCCAGCAGGCGCATCATCTCGGCGTGGATGACGCGGTAGCCGGGTTCGTCCGGCAGCTTGCCGGCCAGGCGCAACATCACCAGGCCGTGGATCGAGGCCCAGATCACGTAGCTCAGCACATGCGGGTCGCCGTGGATCAGGCCGCGCTCGGCCATGCCTTCCAGGTGGGCGCTCATGGTGCGGCGCGCCCGCGACCCGGCGCGCTCCAGTTCCGGATAGCGCGCATCGCCCGGCTGGGTCAGTTCGAACATCAGCCGGTAGGCATTGGGCTCGGCGAAGGCGAAATCCAGGTAAGCCTGGCCTACCGCGCGCGCCCGGTCGCGCGGCTCGGCGGCGCTGGCGCCCGCGCCGGCGGCCTCCAGCGCGGCGGCGAAGCGATCGAATGCCGCGGTGCGCACTGCGGCCAGGATGTCGTCCTTGTCGCGGAAATAGCGGTACGGCGTCATCGGGCTGCAGCCCAGTTCATCCGCGAGCTGGCGCATGCTGACGCTGGCCACGCCGCCTTCGGCGAAGCGCCGTTCGGCCACTGCGCAAAGGCGTGCCTTGAAAGCGTCGATTTCGTCCTGGGTCAGGTTTTTTGCCATGGTTCGGGTGGCGCGGATACGGGGTGGATACGCAGCAAAGCGCGGCAAAGTGATTCACGAGCCTGGCCGGCCGGTGTGCCGGGCAGCGATGATTTACAGTGTATATTTACGTTGTAAATTATCAAGGCATTTTTTGCCGGGGGTGTTTCTTCCCCTCCGCGGACACTGCCCGCCGCCCATGCCATTGTTCGCCCTGTGGGACAATGGCTCCGGCGCCGGCAGGTGCGCGACGAGGCGACAGGAACGACGCATGAAGACGATCGAATGGAAGGACTGGGAGATTTTCTGCCGGGTGGTGGAGGGTGCCGGCTTCACCCGGGGCGCAGAACTGGCCGACGTGCCGAAATCCTCCGCCAGTGCCGCCGTGGCGCGGCTCGAAGTGCAGCTCGGCGTACGCCTGTTCGAGCGCACCACGCGCCGCGTGCGCGTGACCGAGCGCGGCCAGCAGCTCTACGACCGCGTCGCGCCGCTCTTCTCCGAGTTGCGCGAGATCAGCGCCGAGGCCGCATCCGTCAGCGAACAGGTCAGTGGCACGCTGCGCATCTCCACGCCCTACGAAGTGGGCTCGCTGCACCTGTCGCCCGTCATCACGCGGCTGTTGCGCCTGCATCCCGAGCTGCGCGTGGAAGTGGACGTGACCTGGGACCAGCCTGATCTCGTCGAGCGCGGCTACGACCTGGCCTTCGTCATGACCGATACCGGCCTGCACGACAGCTCGTTCGCCAGCAAGCGCGTGGTGCTGATCGAACGGGGCTTCTTTGCGTCGCCCTCGCTGATCCGCGCGCGTGGCCTGCCCCGCACGCCGCAGGACCTGGTCTGCTGGCCCATACTGGGCAATGCCGAAGACCGCCGCTGGGAGTTCCTGCGTGACGGCAGCGAGGTCGCGAGCCTGCCGGTGGAGCCGCGCATGCGCACGCAGAGTGCGGAGCTCCGCCTCAAGGCCGCGCTGGACGGGCTGGGCGTGGCGCGCCTGTCGCCGCGTTACGTACAGGACGAGCTCGATCAGGGGCGGGTGGTGCGGGTGTTGCCCGCCTATACGACATCACCGCTGAAGGTGTTCGTGCTGATGCCGGCGCGCAAGCTGATGCCGGCCAGTGTGCGTGTGTTCCTCGATGTGCTGGAGGATACGCTGGGCCGGATCGATCCCCGGCTGTCGCCGCCCAAGGGGTGAGCCCTCAGTACGGCTGATCTCCGGCGCGGATATCGAGCCCGAGCATTTCCGCCGCGCTCGTCATCTCCTCGTCATCCTCGCCGCGGGCAATCCATCCGGCATAGGCATCCCCATCGGTATTCCAGTTCCACAGCGTGATGCCCGCCATCCGCAATTGCTCGGTCGCCAGCTCCATCAGTTCGGGAACGGTGGCCTTCTCGAGGAAGTCCTCGTCCTCCGGATCCTCGACGCCCCAGTCGATCTCGATGTCCAGCCGTGCGCACAGTTCGTCCAGGCAACTGATAAAGGACGCGCAATCCTTCCAGTCGACATAGAAGCCGGATTCCCAGTCGATCACGTCCTTGAGCAGCCACAGCAGTTCCTGGCCTGCGATCTCGTCCGCGTCGTCGGCGTTGGCGAGCGCCTCGTCGAACAGCTTTTGCTGTTTCTCGGCCATGGCCGCGTCGCCGAGGTTGATCAGTTCGATCAGGCGCCAGAGTGTCTCGCGCGCTTCGTCAGTCAGTCCATCGCTCATCGCATCTACCTCCTTTGCTGCGGTCTTGGTGTGGTCGGAAGAATCATTGGCCCGGTGGCTCGCCGGGGCTCAGCCGGCGATGCGCCAGATCTCGCGCTGGCCCAGCGGTGTCACGCGCAGGGCGCGCGAGGCCGACGTGGGTTCGATCCACCGCTGGTCCATCAGGCTTTGCAGCAGCGCGGCGCCGAGCGCGCCGCCGAGATGGGGCTTGCGCTCGCTCCAGTCGGGGCAGGTGCAGGCGAACTGGCGGCGCTTGCGCCTGGCCATCTCCAGGTCGATGCCAAGTTGCGCCATGCCTTGCGTTCCGCTCGCGGTGAGCTCCACCGCATTGCCGGCCACCGCGATCCAGCTGGCGCGCGCCATGCGCTCGAACAGGGCGACGGCAAGCTCGCCGGCCAGGTGGTCGTAGCAGGTGCGGGCCTGGCGCAGCGCCGCCGGCGCGGTACGCGACGTGGGCACTGCGCGCGCGCGCGTCGGACGGCTGGCCAGCGACGCGCTGGCCAGCGCTTCGATGGCCACGCCGATCTCCGGCGTGGCGAGGCGATAGTAGCGATTGCGCCCGCGCGTCTGCACCGCCAGCAGGCCTCCTTCGCTCAGGCGCGCGAGGTGACCGCTGGTGGACGAAGCCGAGAGGCCGGCAATGGCGGCAAGTTCGCCCGCGGGCCGCGCGCTGCCGTCCATCAGGGCCCACAGCATGGCGGCGCGCCCCGGGTCCGCCAGCAGGCCGGCGAGCTGGCTGATGCTGGGAGCGTATTCCATAGTTCATCCTGCAGTGAAACGACGATCGTAGTATAGGTCGGATTGAGGGTGAGCTGAGCTGCTACTTCTGCGATGAGTAAGCTGGGAATGGCCAGGGCGGAAGTACGAGGTGGCCATCGCCTTCGGCGCACTTCGTCCTGTCTCCGACCTGTCACGCTCGAGTTGACCTGTACCGCAGCGCTACGCCCGTTCGAGAGGGACTGCCTTGACACCCGGATCAGCCACTCGGCCATCGTGTCGGCCAGGCGCAAACACCCACGGCATTGTCGCTTCCGACGCAACTCTGAGTCGAGGCGCGGGCCGTTATTCATTTGCATCGACCGGCCTAGAGTGAGCACGTTCTGGACTACTTCAAATGAGCCAACTCTATGTCTTCTTTGTTCGATCCGTACGATCTTGGACCGTTTCGCCTCAAGAACCGTGTTGTCATGGCACCAATGGAGCGCTCGCGCGCGCGCAACGCGGACTGGGCGCCGCAGCTCGACACGGCCCGCTATTTTGCGCAGCGCGCGGGCGCCGGTCTCATTGTCACTGGCAGCATCTCCATCAGCGAATGGGCTCGCACCTGGGCGTTCGAGCCCGGCCTGTACACCCCGGCCCAGATCAAAGCCTGGCGCCATGTAACCGGAGCGGTTCATGATCATGGCGGGGTGATCTTCGGGCAGATCAGGCATGGTGGCCGCGCAAGTCACGTTTCACATCAGCCGAATCGCCAGCGCACAGTCAGCTCCACCGACACTGGGGCGACGAAAGCGATTTCGATGGCGTTCGACGAAAATGGCCAACCGGCCTTTCTGTTGCAAGGCAGGCCTCGCGCGTTGCGCACTGAGGAGGTGTCCCAGATCGTCGGCGAGTTTGCCCAGGCCTCGCGCAATGCTCGCGAAGGTGGATTCGACGGCATCGAGATCCACGGTGCCAACGGTTATCTTCATGATCAGTTCATCAATGGAGCGCTTAACACCCGCGACGACCGGTACGGCGGCTCGATCGGGAATCGTCTTCGCTTCACGCTTGAGACGGTCGATGCGGTCGTCAACGCCATCGGTGGCGAGCGTACTGGCATCCGCCTGTCGCCCTTTGGCCGCTACAACGAAATGCCGGCTTTCGATGACGAGGCCGAGACGTACCTGACGCTTGCGTCCGAGCTTTCGGCGCGCGGCATCGCCTATGTGCACATCAGCGACCAGACCCGATGGGCCGACGACGTCGCCATTCCCGAACATTTTCTACGGGCGTTCCGCGGCGCCTTTCGGGGACCCGTGATCCTCGCCGGCGGCTATCTGCGGGATAGTGGACAGGCAGCTGTCGATTCGGGAGAGGCTGATCTGATTGCGATCGGAAAGCCCTTCATCGCGAATCCCGACCTGATCAAGCGCCTGCGCAACGGCTGGCCGCTCAATGAATGGGATGAGGATACGTTCTATACGGCGGGAGCCCGGGGCTACACGGACTACGGGGTCTACGAGTAGGACCACGTCGTATCTCCCGCCCTGAAGTTCCTTCCCGCAATCTGGTGAACGCGGCGAGCAGACAGGGATTCGCCGTTGTCCGACCGCTGGAGCGTGGCGTGGCTCGTCAACTTCGGTCACACGAGGTAAGCGGCTTATCGCCCGGGCGCCGCTACCGGAAATTGACGCGCGCGGTCGAGCAGGGCATCGACGATAACGCGAACCTTCGCCGGCAACGCGGGTGTCCGGGCCCACAACAGGTTGATTGGCACCTCGCTGCCCGACATCCTGTCGAGCACGGTGACAAGATGGCCGCTTCTGATGTCATCCTGTGCCATCCATAGCGGGAGCTGACCGAGCCCATGTCCCGACTTGATCGCCGCCAGCACCATCTCGAAGTCGCACACCCTATGCTTGATCGGTACGGTATGCGGAACGACTGAGCCGTCAGGCTGTTTGAGCAACCAGGCCATGCGACGCGGGGAATTCCAGCTGGCAATGCAATCGTGACGGGCAAGGTCGGCCGCATGCTGGGGCGCGCCACGCGCAGCGACATACGCCGGCGATCCACAAATGACTATTTGTTGCACGCCCAGCCTTCGAGCGACCAGATCGGTAGAGTCGCCTGGTTCGCCAATACGCACTGCGAGATCGATGCCCTCATCGATCAGATCGACCAGCCGGTCGGTGAAACTGACGTTGAGTTGCAAGGCAGGACATCGGGCCGCCACCTCGAGCAAGACCGGCATCACGTATAGCCGGCCGAACGCGGTCGGGAGGTCGATTCGAACCTGACCTGCCGGGCTGTTCTGCGCGACCTTCAGAATGTCCTCGCCTCGTTGTAGTTCATCCAGCGCGGCCGCGCAATGTTCTAGCCACGCTTCGCCATGGGACGTCAGCGTAAGACGACGCGTCGTGCGGTGAAGTAACTTCGCATCAAGTCGTGCCTCAAGGCGCGAAACCGCGCGAGCGACTGCGGACTTCGTCAGGCCAAGCTCGTCGGCCGCAGAAGTAAAGGAACCCAGTCGCGCTACCGCCACGAACTCTGCGATGCCATCGAACTGCAGGCTGGTAGGAAAATCAGAAGGCATATATCGTGTCCAAGCCGACGGTGCTTTCGAGCTTCGTATGTTCGGGCAGCAACGGCAGCGTCCGAAGACGTTTCGTAGCCGCAGGCAGTTGAAGTAACAAAGCGTGTGAGGCGAAGCTCGCTCACGACGCTGCGCCGCGATTCTTCAGCGCTCAGAGGCCTTGAGATGGTGAAGTCGTGTTCGCTCCAATGTTACACAATGAGTTCGGGGGCAGGCTCGCTAATCAGCGCATTGCCAGTGAGCGGTTGAAGCCCCAACCCATCTGATACATCCTTGGACCGAATCCTGAAGGTCGGTTTCGAGACGTAAGCGATCATCGGTCTCCTACCCTGTCGCTCGAATCTTGATCATGCGAGGAGTCTCTCGAGGCTCGAAGGTCGAAACTGTCCGACGACGGACTCAGCCAACCCAGTGGTCCGTCGGCGTTTTCGATCCATTCGACAAGTTCGACCCGACAAATCTCCATGTTTTTTTCTCCTCCCAAGGATGCTTGATTTGCCGGAGCGGAAACGGTTGGCGCGCGATTCCGGTTACGGCTGCGTACCAGAGCGGCTTAGTACTTTGTTTCTGGATTCACCTTCTGGCGGGTCTTCTCGTGTGATAGCGACCCCGTGCGGCCAGACTACGACGTCGTCATAGGCGTAGAGGCGGCAATTGGTGAAGCGCATTTCCCGGCAGCGTGCCATGGCTTTGTCGATGGCGTTCGAGTTGTTGGTCCAGAAGGCATAGTGTCCGCCATCGGCCAGCACGAATGCTTTAGGTGCCTTGCGTTCACGATAGGTTGCGTAGCCTTTGCGTGCGCGCATATAGGGCACGGCATCGACATTGGCAGCGTCAGCATAGCCGGTGGCCGCGGGAAGAGAGGCTTCGACGTGCGCTAGTCCACCACCCGTTGTCGGAATGCTGACAATCGAGTTTTCACCCATGCGTACCAGGATGACTTCAGGGTAGTCATAAGCCGCGCCCGAGGCGGTGTCCACGGCGACGCCAATCGCGCCACCTCCACCGAATAGTATGTTCCCGAAGGCCATGGCTTTTGTCGTCGACTTCACTGTGGCCAGGCCCGGCTCTTGCCCGTCCTTGTCGCACCGCACGTTGATATCGCCATAGGCTCTATTGATGGTGACCGTGCCCGGAGTGGTGACGTAGTAAGTCCCCTTGCTATTGGTCAGCTTGCATTTCGCACCGGCATGCGGCTGATCATTGTCACGGGTTTCCACGGAAACCACCTGGTTGGTGCCGCTTACGATGGACGCGCAGCCTGCAAAAAGGCTGCTCGCATAAACAAGAGCGATGGTGATGGCTCGCATGTTTTCCCTGAAATTTTGTTTTTTTAATTTAGATTGATTCGCAATATACCCGCGGAGAATTACAGCATTGATTCCCGGCAACGAATACCCCCCGGATTTCGTAATGTATCTGGCAAAAGACAGGCAGATTAGACGTGAATGTTTGGGGTTTAAAGAGGCTGCTCGGCGGAGCGATTCCATCAAGCTGTTGCGTTGACCGGTTGAATCCGCAACCCACAACGGCATTTCAACATTCGCGTTAGCGGACGGCCACGGCGGCCCGTGCGGGTTCCACCGGTCTGGCGGCGGTGAAGCGGGCAAAAAAACCTGGCGACAATGCGAGCGATCCGGCTCGTAAGCCGCGTGACTATGGAAATGCGAAACAAGCAGTTGGCCGTGCGCGGCATCGTTTTTATACTCAGCACTCACCGGCATTGAGTGCTGATTGCAAACATCGCGGTGTCACCGCGGTGTGCTCATCTGCCGATTCGATTCGATCCGATTCGACCTGTTACCACTCCCTGCATTTCATTTCCCTGGAGCCAGCATGAGCCTTCGTCCCCTGCACGATCGTGTCCTCGTCAAACGGTCCGACAACGAGACCCGCACCGCATCCGGCATCGTGATTCCTGACAGTGCCGCCGAGAAGCCCGACCAGGGCGAAGTCGTCGCCGTCGGCCCCGGCCGCCGCAACGAGGCCGGCGAACGCATCACGCCGGACCTGCGCCTGGGCGATCGCGTGCTGTTCGGCAAGTACGCCGGCCAGGGCGTCAAGGTGGACGGAGAGGAACTGCTGGTGCTGCGCGAGGAAGACGTCGTCGCCGTGGTCGAGCGCTGAAGTACCGCGACACGAACAATCAAGATCAACCAGACAAAGACACAGGACCAATAGCAATGGCAGCAAAAGACGTAGTGTTCAGCGACGTGGCACGGGCCAAGGTGGTGGAGGGCGTCAACATCCTTGCCAACGCAGTGAAGGTGACGTTGGGCCCAAAGGGCCGCAACGTGGTACTGGAGCGCAGCTTTGGCAGCCCCACGGTGACCAAGGACGGCGTGTCCGTGGCCAAGGAAATCGAGTTGCAGGACAGACTGCAGAACGTGGGTGCGCAACTGGTCAAGGAAGTGGCCTCGCGCACTAGCGACAACGCCGGCGATGGCACTACCACCGCCACCGTGCTGGCCCAGGCCATCGTGCGCGAAGGCGTCAAGTATGTGGCGGCGGGGCTGAACCCGCAGGACCTGAAGCGCGGCATCGACAAGGCGGTGGCGGTGGCCATCGAGGAGCTGCGCCGCATCAGCAAGCCCACCACCACCAGCCGCGAGATCGCCCAGGTGGGCACCATCTCGGCCAACGGCGAGAGCGCCATCGGCGAGCGCATCGCCGAAGCCATCGACCGTGTAGGCAAGGAAGGCGTGATCACCGTGGAAGACGGGAAGTCGCTGGCCGACGAGCTGGAAGTGGTGGAGGGCATGCAGTTCGACCGCGGCTACCTGTCGCCATACTTCATCAACAACCCGGAGAAGCAGGTAGTGGTGCTGGAGCAGCCCTTCTTGCTGCTGGTGGACAAGAAGATCTCCAGCATCCGCGACCTGCTGCCGGTGCTGGAGCAGGTGGCCAAGGCCGGCCGCCCGCTGCTGATCATCGCCGAGGACGTGGAAGGCGAGGCGCTGGCCACGCTGGTGGTCAATAACATCCGCGGCATCCTGAAGGCTGCCGCAGTCAAGGCGCCGGGCTTCGGCGACCGCCGCAAGGCGCTGCTGGAGGACATCGCCATCCTCACCAACGGGCAGGTGGTGGCCGAGGAAGTGGGCCTGTCGCTGGAGAAGGTCTCGCTGGAGCAGCTGGGCCAGGCCGCGCGCGTGGAGATCGGCAAGGAGAACACGACCATCATCGACGGTGCAGGTGATGCCGATCAGATCCAGGCGCGCGTCAAGCGCATCCGCACCCAGATCGACGAAGCCACCTCCGACTACGACCGCGAGAAGCTGCAGGAGCGAGTGGCCAAGCTTGCCGGCGGCGTGGCCGTGCTCAAGGTGGGCGGTGCCACCGAGGTCGAGGTCAGGGAAAAGAAGGCCCGTGTGGAAGACG
The DNA here is from genome assembly GCF_056397345.1 of Cupriavidus sp. 05N38. Classification (NCBI taxonomy): domain Bacteria; kingdom Pseudomonadati; phylum Pseudomonadota; class Betaproteobacteria; order Burkholderiales; family Burkholderiaceae; genus Cupriavidus; species Cupriavidus sp. 05N38. The sequence continues at coordinate 411,045 of NZ_JBFTNF010000002.1, read as the reverse complement.
CGCTGCATGCCACCCGCGCCGCGGTTGAGGAAGGCATCGTCGCCGGCGGCGGCGTGGCGCTGATCCGCGCGCGCCAGGCGGTCAAGGACGTGACCGGCGCGAATCCCGACCAGCAGGCCGGCATCAAGATCGTGCTGCGTGCGCTGGAGGAGCCGCTGCGGCAGATCGTCACCAACGCTGGCGAAGAGGCGAGCGTGGTGGTGGCGCGCGTGGCCGAGGGGGCAGGCAACTTCGGCTACAACGCGGCCACCGGCGAATACGGCGATCTGGTGGAAGGCGGCGTGGTCGATCCGACCAAGGTAACCCGCACCGCGCTGCAGAATGCGGCCTCGGTGGCCGGCCTGATCCTGACCACGGATGCGGCGGTGATCGAGCTGCCCAAGGCGGATGCCGCACCGGCGCTGCCGGGCGGGCTGGACTTCTAAGCCCGGCTCGGGGCATGAACGACAAAGGCCGCCAGCAATGCTGGCGGCCTTTGTCGTTCATGCCGGCTTCCTGGGAGGAGCCTTCGACGCCTAGGCGCCCGGTTGTTCCACGAACGCAAAGCGGCCCTCGGCCACCAGGTGCGACAGCGGATGGCGTTGGGTGGGCTGCTCGCGCGCCTGCAATGCTTCAGGCAGCTGCGACTTGTCGCCCTGCTTGCCGATGGCGATCACAGCCTCGATGGCATAGTCGTGCGGCACCGCCAGTGCCTCGCGCAACCGCGCCTTGTCGAAGCCGCCGATGCCATGTGCGTGCCAGCCCGACAGCGTTACCTGGAAGGCCAGGCTGGCCCAGGCCGCGCCGGCGTCGAAGGAATGCGTGGCGATGTCCTGCGGCTCGGTCTTGCCCGGCGGGATCCACACCTTGCGCGACAGAATGGCCACCAGCGCCGACGCGCTCCGTGCCCAGCCTTGGTTGTACTCCGAAAGCGCGTCGAAAATCGGCTGCCAGGCCGGTGTATCGCGCCGCCCGTAGACGAAGCGCCACGGCTGGGCGTTGTAGCCGGACGGCGCCCAACGCGCCGCCTCGAAGAAGCGCAGCAGCGTGGCGGGTTCGATCGCCTCGCCGGTGAAGGCGCGCGGCGACCAGCGCTGCAGGAAAAGCGGATGGATATCGTGCTCGGTGCTGCGGGGCTGCGACATGAGGGTTCCTGGTGATGGATGCGGACAGTATTGGCTCAAGATGCCGGCGGGTGGTGAGCCGTGGCTGGAATCGGAGAGCGCTCCAGGGCTGATTCCAGCATGACTTTCTACGGCTTTCCTACGAGTATTTGCGCAGGTTCTTACTCGGATAGCTGTGTGCACCAGGACCGGCGGATGGCATGCGCCGGGCTCGGGCTCTCACGCCAACGCTGATTCCTGAGCTCGCCTCATTGCCCCGGCGCCCGGCCCGGGGTCGCGCATATCCATATCCGAAACCCTTTCTTGTGGTCGTCAGCGTGATCCAGCAAGATGCCCGCCTCCCTTTCACTTGCTTCGGCGCGTGGTCCGCATGAATTCCGTCTTCCGCTTCTCGTCCTTTGCCCGAATCGTCGCCGCCTTGCTTTGCCTGTCCGCGGGCGTCGCGCATGCGGATGCCACGCTCGACAAGATCAGGCAGCGCGGCAAGCTCGTGGCGGGCGTGGTCCTCTCCGGCCCGCCCTTCGGCACCATCGACCCGGCCACGCAAAAGCACGTGGGCTATAACGTGGAGTTGTCCGAGGGTGTGGCCAGGGGCCTTGGCGTCACGCTGGAAACCATCCAGGTGCAGCCCTCGAACCGCGTGCAGTTCCTGCAGCAGGGCAAGGTCGATATCCTGATCGCCAATATGCAATGGACGCAGGAGCGCAGCGAGATCCTGTCCTTCGTGCCCACGCCATTCGAGGAGGTCGGTGGCGCCGCTATCGCCAGGAAGGGTAGCGGCATCGCCAGGTGGGAAGACGCCAAAGGCAAGCCGGTATGCGTTTCGCAGGGCAGCAACTTCACCAAGCCGCTGGCCGAGCAGTACGGCGCGCAGATCAGGGCCTTCCGCGGCCAGCCCGAGTCGCTGCTGGCGCTCAGGGGCGGCAATTGCGTGGCGGCGGTGCATGTGAGCCCGACGCTGCGCGACCTGGTGGAGAACAACGCCGACTGGAAGGACTACGAGATCGTTTCGCCGCGCGACCTGATCCCGTCCCCATCGGTGATCTGGGTGCGCAAGGGTGAGACCGATACCCAGGCCGTGATCGACCGCATCGTGCAGGACTGGCATCGCACCGGCTGGCTGATCGGCGTAGAGAAGAAGAACGGCATGACGCCCACGCCGCTGCTGCGCCAACTGCACGAGAAGTTTCGCAAGACGCCCGCCTGAGGCGACGCACGCATGGCAGGGAATCGCTACAGGGGACGGGCCGGACAATGGTTAGCCGAAAGCCGAAAGCCGATAGCCCGGTTCCGCGTCCTGTGGTGCCTCCTGTTCTGTCGAACAGCAAAGACCGTTGCCATCCGCGATTTCAAAGCCAATCGCGGGCATCCTGAAAAGCCGCTCTGCCGCAAATGCATGAACGCGCAGGCGCGGCCGGGATGTCTCCTCCACTTCGCTGGATGCGCCGAAAGACATATGCATATCCAGACTTGTTATTTCCCGCGTAACTGGCCAGACAGTAAGCTTTGACGCTCACTCACCGGCCGAGGCAGTCCTGCCTTGCCGCGTTGCCCCGGTTTCAAATTCTACTCGTCGCGGGACGAGCCAGTTTCCATGACATCCAGCGCCTCAAAGCCATTCGACGTGCGGACTGCCGCGCCGCCAGCCGCGAAGGAGAAAGCCCGCGGCCGCGAGCGCAGGCTCGGCAATGCCGGGTTCCTGGCGATCTCGTGGGCCACGCCCGTACTGGTCCTGGTCGTATGGGAATTCCTGTCCCGCGCGGGCTATATCGAACCGCAGGTGCTGCCGGCGCCCAGCAGCGTCGCACGGACGGCATGGGAAATGATCCGTGACGGATCGCTGTTCGTTCACCTCGCATACAGCCTGGCACGGGCGGCGACCGGCTTTGCCATCGGTGGCGCGATTGGCTTTGGCCTGGGCATCCTGGTGGGCTTCTCCCGCCTGGCGGAGGCCGTCCTGGACCGCTCGGTGCAGATGGTGCGGGCGATCCCGTTCCTTGCCCTGCTTCCGTTGGTCATCGTCTGGTTCGGCGTGGAGGAGAGCGGCAAGATCTTCCTCGTCTCGCTGGCCGTGCTATTCCCGATCTATATCAACACGGTGCTGGGCATCCGGCAGGTGGACCCGAAGCTGCTGGAGGTTGGCAAAGTGACGGGCCTGAGCCTGGGCGAGCAGATCTCGAAGATCGTGCTGCCGGGTGCCATGCCGTCCATCCTGACCGGCGTGCGCTATGCGCTCGCCGTGTCGTGGCTGGCGCTGGTCATCGCCGAGACGATCGCCACGACGAAAGGCATCGGCTTCCTCGCCATGGATGCCCGCGAGTTCCTGCAGACCAATGTCATCGTACTCACCCTCCTGATTTACGCCGCCATCGGCGTGCTCGCGGATAGCCTGGCGCGCCTGCTGGAACGCCGCTTGCTGTCCTGGCATCCCAACTACGACGCAAAGGGTTCACGCTGATGTCCGCGCAAACAGCAACCCGCCAGCGCGGCGAAGCGGCGGTCGTCGTCCGTGGATTGCGCCGTCAGTATGGCGAACATGTGGTGGTGGACGATCTCGACCTGCAGATCGACGCCGGCGAATTCGTCGCGCTGCTCGGTGAAAGCGGCTGCGGCAAGACCACGCTGCTGCGCGCGCTGGCTGGTCTGGACCCCATCGACGCCGGCCACGTGGACGGCCCCGCGCAGCCTGCCGTGGTCTTCCAGGAGCATCGGCTGATGCCGTGGTTCCCGCTATGGCGCAATGTCGCGCTGGGCATCCCGGACGACAAGGGCAGGCCGCTCGCCGAGGCGGCTCTGCGCGAGGTTGGCCTCGGCGGGCGTGAAAACGACCTGCCCAGACGACTCTCCGGCGGGCAGGCGCAGCGTGTGGCATTGGCTCGCGCGCTGGTGCGCGAGCCCCGCTTGCTGTTGCTGGACGAGCCGTTCGCCGCGCTCGATGCGCTGACTCGCATCAAGATGCATGTGCTGGTGAAGGAGCTCGTGGCACGTCACCAGCCTGGCGTGCTGCTGGTGACACACGATGTGGACGAGGCCATTGCCATTTCCGACCGCATCCTGGTCATGCGCAAGGGACGCATCGCCGCGTCCTACGGCGTCGGCGCCGACGCCGGGCAGGAAAGGGGCACGCTGCGGGCCCGCCTGCTGCGGGAACTGGGCGTCGATGCCCGGCCCCGGCCAGCCAGCTGAGATCCAGTCTTCCCGTCCCGGCCATGCGCGCCGGTTCTGCCATTCCTTGTGAGGTTCCGATGACACAGCATTCCCCGTTTTCTCCCGCCCGCCGCAAACTGGTCCAGGCCGGCCTGGCGCTCGGCGCCGGCCTGGGGCTGCCGCAAGGCGTCCTGGCCGAGGGTACCCGCAATACCGACAAGGTGCGGGTGGGTTGGGGGCCCGGCGGCTTGCCGCTGATCGCGCGCGAACGCGGCGAATTCGAGAAGAACCTGGCGGCCAAGGGCATCAAGGTGGAATGGGTCGGCCCCTTCCCCAATCACGCGCCGTCGCTGCAGGCGGTGGTGGGCGGCAGTGCCGACTTCGGCTTCTGGGGCAGCACGACGCCAGCGCTGGCGGCGATCATCGCCGGCTCGCCGCTGGTGTTCGCGCAGTTCAATGTCTATAGCCCGCGCAGCACCGCGATCATCGTCAAGAAGACCTCGGGCATCAACTCGGTCAAGGACCTGGCCGGCAGGAAGGTGGCGGTGAACCGCTCCGGCCTGGGAGAGTTCCTGCTGGTGGCGGCGCTGGAAAAGCATGGCGTCGACCGCGCGAAGGTGGAGTTCGTCTACCTGAATCCGCCGGACGCGGCACCCGCCTTCGGGCAGGGCAAGGTCGATGCCTGGTCCATGTGGACGCCCGGCGTGGACATCGCGCGCAGCCAGTACGACGCCAAGGACATCTTTTTCGAAGGCACCGACCTGGACTTCCTGATCGACTATTCCTCGCTGGTCACGCAGCGGCGCTTCGCGGTGGAGAACTCCGCCCTGGTGCGCGCCGTCATCGACGCCTATCGCATCGAGGGAACGTGGTCGGACCAGCATGCTGCCGAGGCCGAGGCCTTCGCCCAGAAGGCAGGCAAATACAGTAATGCCGTGCGTGACCACCTGATCGGTTATCGCCGCCAGAACAAGTTCTACGAGGCCGACGACAAGGCCTTCCTCGGCCAGTTCCAGCGGGCCGCGGACTGGCTGGCCGAGCGCCGCATCCTGCCGAAGCGGGTCAACGTGGCCGAGTACTCCGTGAGAGTGTGAGCCGGGTTTCCTGTCCGGGCGCTTCCGGCGCCCGGGCGCTGTCACGCCATTCCGATACTGCCGCGCCATGGCTGGGGTATCGCAGCAATATGCCGCGATACGCAGCCTCCGTCCCACCGCAAGGACCTTTTCATGTCATCCGCACCTCCCGTTCGCCTGGGCGTCAACGTGCTCGCCTCCGGCCGCCATGACGCCGCCTGGAAGACGCTGCCAGATCCGGCCCGCCTGTCCACCGATATCGACAGCTTCGTCGAGATTGCCCGGATCGCCGAGCGCGGCAAGATCGACGCGCTGTTTCTCGCGGACGGGCCGGGCGGGCTGGTGCCGGAGGCCTTTCACCGGCCGTGGCGCGCGCTCGATCCGCTGGCGCTGCATGCCGCGCTGAGCCAGGCCACCCGGCACATCGGCCTGGTGGTGACGGCATCCAGTCTCTTCGGCCATCCGTATATCGTGGCGCGCCAGATTGCCACGCTCGACCACATCAGCAAAGGGCGCTCCGCCTGGAACATCATCACCAGCCAGGTGCCGGTGGCGCTGGCCGCCTACGGGCTCGACAAGGGCTTCGAGCAGGAGGCGCGCTACCAGCGCGCAACCGAATTCGCGGAGATCGTGGTCCAGTTGTGGGACTCCTTGCCGCAGCACGCCGTGGTGGCCGATGCGCGCAGCCATGTCTACGTGGATCCGGCACGACTGAGGCCGATCCGCTACCGGGGCGAGCATTTCCGCAGCGAGGGCACGCTGTCCACCCCGGCCACCCCGCAGGGCCGCCCCGTCATCTTCCAGGCAGGGCAGTCAGATGACAGCAAGGCCTTCGGCGCGCGCTTCGCCGATGCGCTCTTCACCGGGCAGCGCCGCATCGAAAAGGGGCGGACGTTCTACGCCGACGTGAAGTCCCTGGCGCGCAGCTACGGGCGCAATCCGGACCACCTGCTGGTGATGCCCGGCCTGTTCCCCATCCTGGGCGGCACCGAGGCCGAGGCGCACAGGCGCAAGCGGGAACTGGACGAGCAACTCGATCTCGCATTCTTGCGCGAGGAACTGGCGCACCACCTGGCGCTCGATCCGGACGATCTGCCGCTGGACGAAAAGCTGCCCTTTGACAAGATCGAGCAGGCGGAAAGCCGGGTGCCCGTGGCCTCGCGATGGCATCGGCGGGAAATCCTCAGCGAGGCGCGCGCGAACGACTGGACCGTGCGCCAGACGCTGGTCAGCAATATCACCGGCGGACACCGGATCATCGCAGGCACGCCGGAGCAGGTTGCCGCCGACATCCTGCACTGGGTCGACAGCCGCGCCGCGGACGGTTTCAACCTGAACATCGACGTACAGACGGGCGGTCTCGAAGATGTGGTGGACCACCTGATCCCCGTGTTGCAGAAGGCGGGGCGCTTCCGCACCGAGTACACGGGAACGACACTGCGTGACCACCTGGGACTGCCGGCGTATGCGGACCCGCGCGATCCGGGCGTCGCCGCGCAGGCCGCCAGCCGCGAAGGAGTGACCGATCATGTCTGAGGTTGCATCGGTCGACCTGATCGCGTGGAGCGACGTGACACGGCGGCTCGGCTACGAAGACCTGTTCCGGGAGCTGGCGGCGGGTGCTGCCGAGCGCGACGTGGCGCACCGGCTCCCCTTCGCCGAAACGGCCGCCCTCAAGGCACGCGGCTTCGGCGCCGTGCGGTTGCCGCGTGCCGAGCGCGGGCAGGGCATCACGCTGCCGGAGTTGTTCCTGCTGGCACGCGATCTCGCCACGGCGGACTCCAACATCGCCCACGTGTTCCGCAATCACTTCTTCGCGGTCGAGCAGCACCTGAAGACCAGGGACGGCGCCTTCTCGCGGCATGTTCTGGAATTGGCGGGACAGGGCAAGACCTTCGGCGTCGCTTTCAACGAACTGACCGGCGAGCCGGCCGGCTCCCTCGGCCAGGTGCCGGCCACCCGGCTCGTGCCGGTGCCCGGCGAGCCCGGGTGGCGCATATCGGGCAGGAAAATCTACTCGACCGGCAACCTGTACGCCGACTACCTGTTCTCCACGGCAATCGAGCCGGCCACCGGGCGCACCAAGCAGTTTTTCATCGCATCTTCTGCGTCCGGCGTGAAGCTCGACGACGACTGGGACGGATTCGGGCAACGGCTCACAGGCTCGGGCACCACGGTGTTCGACAACGTGTACGTGAACGAGGCGGACCTGCACGATCTGCCTGCCCGCGCGAATGACGGCCGGCCCGTGCTGTATGGCTTCACCTTCCACCAGGTGTACCTGACCACCGCCATCACCGGCATCGTCAGCAGGATACTGGCGGATGCCGTTGCCCTGGTGCGCGCGCGGCACCGCAACTACTATCACGCGCTGGCGCAGCGGCCGGGTGACGAACCGGAAATCCAGGCGACGATCGGCCGCATCGCGGCCTACCGCAGCGCCCTGCACGCCGTCACCGACCGCGCCGTGCAAGCGCTGGACCTTGCCTGGCGGGAGTCCCATGGCCCGGACGCGCATCGCTTGTCGCTGGCCGCCACGGTGGCGGCTTCCGAGGCCAAGGTGGTCACCGACGAGGTGGCCGCCAATCTGGCCAGCCTGCTGATCGACGTGTCCAGCGGCAGCGGGGTTTCCACCCAGGCAGCGCTCGACCGGCACTGGCGCAACATCAAGGTCATTGCCTCGCACAACCCGCGCCTCTACAAGGAGCGGGTGCTGGGCGACCATTACCTGAACGGCACGTTGCTGCCAACCGGCGCGTTCTTCTAGATGGTCCCGGTGGACATGCGAGAGCAGGCATGGATACCGGTTGCGTTTCAACGCAGATGTCCGGCCCCGGGGGGCCGCCACCCGTACAAGCAGAGGAAACCACCATGAGCGCAGATGAACGCCTTGCAAGATTCGTCGCCGGACCCCGAACCGCCAGCAAGCCCGCGGCGCACTACCAGAACGCCACGGCATGGGGCAACCTGCTGTTTCTTTCCGGCAAATCCGCCGCGCCTGTAGACAGCAAGGCGCCGCGCGGGAAGCTCGGGCGGGAATTCTCCGTCGAAGAGGGAAAGCACTTCGCACATCTCGCCGCGATCGAACTCTTGCTCGTCCTCAAGGACGAACTCGGATCGTTGGACAAGGTTGCGCAGGTGCTCGAACTGCAGGGATTCGTCAATGCCACCGAGGATTTCGAAGAGCATGCCCTGGTGCTCGATGGTGCCTCCGATACCCTCGTCGAAGTGCTCGGCGATGTCGGCATCCACGCGAGGTCCGTGCTCGGCGCCAGTTCGCTGCGCGGCAACAACCCCGTGATCCTGCGGGCAGTGGTGGGCGTGAGGCCCTGACGGCAGGCTTGCCGGTGAAGGCCTGGCGCAGGCCGCAGACCAAGCCGTTTGCAACGGGGATTCCCGCCGGGCGGCGGAGCCGCAGCCCGGCCACCCTGCCGCGAAGATGGTAGCAAGCAAGATCGAAAAGCTTCGTTGCCCGCGCTTCCACGCGGTTGCAATATCCAGGACTGCTCTGTCTCACGGGGCGCCTTGCCGGTGCTGCTCGTATCCTCCATGTCTATCAAGAAATCTCGCTTGCGCGCCGTCTGCATACTGTTTTCCCTCGCCCTGGGCGGCACCTTCGGCGCGCACGCATTGGCCCAGCCGGGCGGCGCGGATCCGGCGGTCCCGGCGGGAACGAAGCTGGTTGTAGCGGACCAGAACGAAGCCCTCCAGACGCTGCTGCGCAGCGCCGGCGAGCAGGCTAGGGTGGGCGCCAGCATCACCTATGCCAACTTCCTCGGTGGCCCCGCGATCCTGGAGGCCTTCCGCGCAGGCGCCCTCGACCTGGCAGTGGTTGGCAATACGCCGCCGATTCAGGCCCATGCCGCAGGCGAGACGCTGCCGGTTGTCGCAGCCAGGAAGAATTCGGCGCCGGACTACCAGTTCGCCGTGCGGCCAGGGTTGACGATCAACACGCTCAAGGAACTGAAAGGCAAGAAGATCGCCTATGCCGAAGGAACCGGCCGCCAGCCTTTCGTGCTGGCCGCGCTGAAGCTGGCGGGCCTGTCCCGGCGCGATGTCAGGCTGGTGCCGCTGCGCGCGGGCGAGTTCCCCACCGCGATCCACAGCGGGCAGGTCGATGTGGCGGCCCTGAATGAGCCGCACTTCAGCCGCTACCTGCGCGACTACGCGGACCAGAAGGCCAGCACGATACCCGCGGCCGAGCATGCCGCGCTGCCCACCGGCACGGCCTACCTGTATGCCAGCCCGAAGGCGCTCAAGGACCCGGCCAAGGCCGCCGCGATCCGCCAGTTCGTGAAGGGCTGGATCCGGGCCAGCGACTGGGCCGTCAAGCATCCGCAGCAATGGGTGCAGGCCTACTACGTGAAGAACCAGGGCCTGAAGCCGGAGGACGGATTCGCCATCGTCAGGTCGGAGGGGAAAGTCTACTATCCGCTGCTGTCGGCGCTGATCCCGTCACAGCAGCAACTGGTTGACCTGATACACGATGCCGGCGACATACCGAAGCGCCTGGACGCCCGCGAGGAGTTCGACCTTGGTTTCGATCCCGTGATCAAGGCTGCCGTCGATTCGCTGCCGCCGGCAGCCAACTAGGAGGACGGCATGAACCAGCAGGCTTCCACTGCAGGCAAGGGCGCTGGCGCCTGGCTACGCGCCGCGGCTTCGGGCCAGCGGCCTTCCGCGCGCGGCGCCGGACCCCGGCCGGCCTTGCTGCCGCGCAAGCTCGGTGCCTGGGGCTTGCTGTTCGGGCCGGCGGTCGTGCTGCTTGCCTGGGAGCTGGCCTCGCGGCTCGGATATCTTCCGCCCAAGCTGCTGGCTGCGCCGTCGAGCGCCGTCGTCACCGGCCTGGACCTGGCGCTCGACGGGACCCTCGGCCCGCATCTGTGGGCCTCGGCCCAGCGCGCCTACATCGGTTTGTTCTGGGGCGTGCTGATTGGGGTCACGCTCGCGCTTGCGGCTGGCCTGAGCCGTTGGGGAGAGGCGTCGATCGACAGCCTGGTGCAGATCAAGCGTGCGATTCCCACGCTTGCGTTGATTCCGCTGGCGATCCTGTGGCTGGGCAACGGCGAGTCGATGAAGATCGTCCTGATCGCCACCAGCGTGCTGGTGCCGGTCTATATCAATACCCATGCCGGGCTGCGCAGCATCGACATGCGCTACGTCGAACTGGCACAGAGCCTGGGGCTGTCGCGGGCCGAGTTCGTCCGCCGGGTGGCGCTACCCGGGGCGCTGCCCGGCTTCTTCACCGGTCTGCGGCTCGCGGTGACAACTTGCTGGACGGCGCTGGTGGTGCTGGAGCAGATCAATACCACGGAGGGCATCGGCTATCTGATGAACCGCGCCCGTGACTACGGCCAGACCGATGTCATCGTCGTCGGCCTGTGCATCTACGCCCTGCTGGGGCTGGGCTCGGATGCCCTGGTGCGTGCCTGCGAGCGCAAGGCGCTGTCCTATCGGAAGGTGATCGGGTCATGAGCGTCGCCATCGAAGCGCGCGCCCTCAGCCGGCGCTTCGGCCAGCGCACGGTGCTGGACAACCTCTCCTTTAGCATCGCCCCCGGCGAGTTCGTCGCGCTGATAGGCAAGAGCGGTTCCGGCAAGAGCACCTTGCTCAGGGCCTTGGCGGAACTCGATGCCGACGCGGGCCGCAGTGGGGAGCTCTCCGTGCCGCAGAGCCGATCGGTGCTGTTCCAGGATTCGCGTCTGTTGCCGTGGGAGAGCGTGCTCGGCAACGTGAAGCTTGGCCTGCACCAGGCAGATGCGGAGGCCAGCGCGAAGGCGGCGCTTGCCATGGTCGGGCTGGCCGGCCGCGAGCAGGCCTGGCCCAATGCGCTCTCCGGTGGCGAGCAGCAACGGGTTGCGCTGGCGCGATCCCTGGTGCGCCGGCCGGCCCTTCTGCTGGCCGACGAGCCCTTTGGCGCCCTCGATGCGCTGACCCGTCTCAGGATGCAGGGCCTGCTGCACGATGTGGTCCGCAAGCACCGGCCAGCGGTCTTGCTGGTCACGCATGACGTGGAGGAGGCGTTGGTGCTGGCCGACCGCGTCATGGTCATGGATGCGGGGCGCATTGTGCTCGACCGGCCAGTCGGGCTGTCCCACCCGCGCAGAAGGAGCGGAGCGGGCTTTGATCAGCTACGCGACCAGTTGCTTTCCGCCCTCGGCATGGACACCTGCGTGTAGGCGCCTCGTTCCACCTCCCCGATCCATCGACCCCTTGACCCCATGGCGAAGAAGCAACTCCACCTGAATCTGTTCGTCCACGGCCGCGGCCACCACGAGGCGGGCTGGCGCCATGCGCGCGCCACGCGCCTGCCGCTGACCGATATCGGCTACTACGAGGCGCTCGCCCGCACGGCGGAGGCAGGCTGCTTCGACTCCGTGTTCCTTGCCGATGCGCTGGCACTGGGGGAGGGCATCCGGCACGTCGCCGGCGCCGGGCTGGAGCCGATCACCGCGGTAGCGGCGCTGGCACGGGCCACCAGCCGGATCGGCTTTATCGCCACTGCCTCCACCACTTACTCAGAGCCTTTCAACCTGGCTCGCCAGTTCGCTTCGCTCGACCACATCACGAACGGCCGCGTGGGCTGGAATATCGTAACGTCGTGGGTCCAGGGCGCCAACCAGAACTTCGGGCTGGACCAGCAGCCGCCGCATGCGGAGCGTTACGCGCGTGCCCACGACTTCCTGGAGGCGGCCACCAAGCTATGGGACAGCTGGGCCGACGATGCCATTGTCGATGATGCGCAAACGGGGCGCTTTGCCGACCCCGGCCGTATCAGGCCGATCGGGCATGCCGGCGCGTTCTACAAGGTGGCCGGCCCGCTCAATATCCCCCGGGGGCCGCAAGGTCGCCCCGTGCTCGTCCAGGCAGGCTCGTCCCCCGCGGGGAAGGCGTTTGCGGCACGCTATGCGGAGGCGGTCTTCACCGCGCATCTGGACAAGGAAACCGCCGTGGCCTTCTACGACGAGCTGAAAGCCGGGGCCGAGAAGAGCGGCAGGCGCGCCGACCAGATCGTGGTCCTGCCCGGCATCAGTCCGGTGATCGGTTCGAGCGATGAAGAGGCGCAGCGCAACTGGCGCGAGCTCAATGCGCTGACCGATCCCGAGGTCGGCCGTGCCAGGTTGTCCAACCGTTTCGGCGGGTTCGACTTCTCGCACCTGGATCTCGACACGCCGCTGTCGCCCGATGATTTTCCCGATCCCGCCACGGTGCAGGCGGCACAGAGCCGGGCCGTGGTGATCACCGGCCTGGTCTCCCGCGAGCGCCCGACGCTGCGCGAACTGCTGCACAAGCTTGCCGGCGCGCGCGGGCACTTCGCCCTGGCAGGCTCTCCCGAGCGCATCGCCGACACTATCGAGGATTGGTTTGTCAGTGGCGCCGCCGACGGCTTCAACGTGATGCCGCCGGTGCTGCCCGCACACCTCGACGATTTCGTCGAGCACGTGGTGCCGCTGCTGCAGCGCAAGGGCCTGTTCCGCCGTGACTACGAGACCCATACGCTGCGGGCGCACTACGGGCTGGATCGCCCGTGAGTACGCCGGCGCGCCGTGTCCTGGCAGCGGGGGGGCGGAAGGCGCCGGAAGCCGCCAGGCCGCCAAGCCGCTAGCCGTCAGCCGTTAGCCGCTAACGCACCGAGAGTCCTCACCGGAGAACAACCATGAGCCACCCCCTGCACGAGCGCCTGCAGCCCTATCCCACCGAGAAACTTGTGGCGCTGGCGGCGCAGACGCCGTTGCGCACCAAGCTGGAGCCCATCAGTTTCAGCTGGGGCGAGCCGCAACATCCCACGCCGCGCTTTATCGTGGAGGCGCTTGGCGAGCACGCCGCGGGCATTGGCCAGTATCCAAAAGTGGCCGGCAGCGATGCGCTGCGCGAAGCCATTGCCGCGTGGATCGCACGCCGACACGGCGTGACCGACCTGGACGCGGCACGCGAGATCGTGCCGGTCAATGGCTCCAAGGATGCGTTGTTCAGCGTGGCGCAGGTGGTGCTGCGGGCCAATCTTCCACTACAGGGTACGCCAGTGGTGCTGGTCAGCAACCCCGGCTACCAGGTCTATGAAGGTGCCGCGCTGCTGGCCGGGGCGGAGCCGTATTACCTGGACATCGACCCCGCGCGCGGGCTGGCCGCAGCCTTCGACGCGGTGCCGCCCGACATCTGGCCGCGCGTGCGGCTGGCCTACCTGTGCTCGCCCGACAACCCGTCGGGGCGCGTGTACTCGCTGTCCGATTGGGCGCATGTCCTGGAACTGGCCGAGCGCCACGGCTTCCATATCGTGGCGGACGAGTGCTACTCGGAGCTCTACTTCGACGAGGATGCGCCGCCGCTGGGCGTGCTGGCCGCCGCACGCGCGCTGGGCCGCGACCGCCAGCGCATCCTGGCCGTGGCCAGCCTTTCCAAGCGTTCCAACGCGCCCGGCCTGCGCTCCGGGTTTGTCGCCGGCGACGCGGAGGTGCTGGCGCGGCTGCGCCAGTACCGCAGCTATTCCGGCGGGGTACTGAGTCCGGCCGTGCAGGGCGCCAGCATCGCGGCTTGGCAGGACGAGGCGCATGTGGTGGAGAACCGGCGCCTGTACCGCGAGAAATTTGCCTTCGCCATCCCGCGCCTGCAGCAGGTGGCGAGCCTGCACACGCCGCAGGCGGGCTTCTTTGTCTGGCTGGACATCCGTGCCAGCGGGCTGGATGACGTGGCGTTCACGCGCGAATTGCTGGCCGAACAGAACCTTGCCGTGGTCCCAGGCACCTACCTGGCGCGCACGGTGCGCGGCCATAACCCTGGCGCGGGCCACATCCGCATTGCGTTGGTGGCCAGCCCGGAGGAATGCGCGCAGGGCGTGGAACGGCTGATCCGCTTTGTCCGCGCGCTGCAGCCGGCGACCGTGGCGGCCTAGTCTGCTCCGGCATCAACCCTGCGCCAGCCGCGCTTCGGCAGCGTGGCTTGATCGGACCAGGCCAAGCGCCTGCGTACCTCTGCGCCGCTCCCGCGTCAAGGAACGACTCCAACTTATCTACTGCGGAATGCTTCCTTTTGCCGGGCTGTGCGCTCGTGTGAGACTTGGCCCTCGCTTATCTGCAGGCCTTTGCCATGTCCAACATTGCCGTTCGCCTCGCGACAACCATCATCCTGGCGGTCGCCGCCACATCCTCCCATGCACAGGCTGGCCCGGCGTATCCGTCAAAGCCGATCAGCTATATCGTGCCCTATGCACCCGGCGGTACCAACGATAATGTGGCGCGCATCATCAGCAAACGGCTCGCGGAGAAGACCGGGCAGAGCGTGCTGGTCGAGTACAAGCCGGGCGCCGGCGGCACCCTGGGTGCGGGCTATGTTGCCCATGCGCCAGCCGACGGCTACACGTTGCTCAACACGTCGATCGGCAATCTCGCGATTGCGCCGCAACTGGTCAAGACGACCTTCGACCCGTTTGCGGATTTCGTTCCGGTGGCATACATCGGCAACTCACGCGCGACGGTGGCAGTCAATCCAGGCGTGCCTGCCCGGAGCCTGAAGGAACTCATCGCTTATGCCAAGGCCAATCCTGGCAAGCTGACCTACGCCACCTCGGGCAATGGTACCCCTGGGCATATCGCCGGCGAGTTGCTCAAATCGCTCGCAGGCATCGACATGCGCCATGTGCCGTACAAAGGCAGCGCGCCCGCCGTGGCGGATGTGATCGCCGGCCATGTGGACGTAGTGTTCGATCCCCTCAGTACGGCATCCATCAAGGCAGGAAAGCTGCGTGCGCTTGCCTTCTTCGGTAGCGAGACCTCGCCCGAACTGCCAGGGGTGCCGTCGATTGCGCAGGCCGGAATCACCGGCTGGGAGAATGCGTTGGGAGGGTCGTTCTTCGTCTCCGCACCGAAGGACACGCCTGCGAGCGTACTCGCGGCGTTGCGGGGATTGCTCACCGAAATCCTGCGGGAGCCCGCGACTATCCAGGCGCTCGCCCGTGTCGAGGTGGAGGCCCGCTCGCTCACACCGGAGCAGACCAAGGCAGCGATACGCTCGGTCCATGACCTGTCGCATCGCATCATACAAAGCAGCGGTACCCAGCTCTAGCTCCAGGCGCCTTTGGCGCCAGTGCCACACCAATTTGAAGTCTCTGACATGCCCATCACTTCGCCAAAGCCGATCAAACTAGGCCTGTTTCTCCTGGCCGCCGGTCATCACGCCGCCGGCTGGCGTCATCCCGACGCCGAGTCAGGTACGGAGAACATCGATCTGATTATCCGGACCGCCCAGGCAGCAGAGCGAGCCCGGTTCGACATGGTGTTCTTTGGCGACCGCTTGCTGACCACGCCCGAGTCGCACCCGTCGATGATCACGCGGCCGGAGCCGCTGACACTGCTTGCCGCATTGGCGATGGTGACGCGTCACATCGGGCTGGCGGCAACGGCATCCACGACCTATAGCGAGCCATTCAACCTCGCGCGCATGTTTGCCACAGTGGACAAGATATCCAAGGGGCGGGCCGCATGGAATATCGTGACGACCTTCGCCGATGGCTCGGTGAACTTCAGCAGGGAACGGCATCCCGACCATGCCGAGCGGTATGCGATCGCCGACGAGTTCGTCGAGGTGGTAAAGGGATTGTGGCGCTCGTGGGAGCCTGATCCTTATGTGCGCGACAAGCAGGCCGGCGTCTATGTCGACACGGGCAAGATGCACGCGCTGAATCACCGCGGCAGGTTCTTCGAGGTAGCAGGTCCGCTAAACGTGACGCCGAGCCCGCAGGGACATCCGGTGCTGATCCAGGCGGGATCTTCCGGGCCAGGCCAGGCACTCGCCGCTCGCCATGCAGAGGTTGTCTTCACGGCGCAACAGGACCTGGCGGCGGCCCGGCAGTTCTATCGGGAGATAAAGGAGCAGGTGGCGAAACAGGGGCGCGATCCGGCGCACTGCCTGGTGATGCCCGGGTTGATGCCCATTGTCGGACGTACCGAGCAAGATGCTTATGAGAAGCTTGCGGTATTGCAGAATGGCACCGATCAATCCAACGCGACCGCCTTGCTATCGGAGCAACTGGGCCACGATATTTCAGGCTACCCGCTCGATGGACCTTTGCCCGAGCTGCCATCCACCGAATCCATCCAGAGCCGCAGTCAGCTGCTGAAGAAGCTTGCGCGCGACCGTAACCTGACGCTACGGCAGCTCTATCACGTGGTTGCCAGTGCCCGAGGCCACCAGGTCGTCGTGGGCACCGCGGCGCAGATCGCGGAACATATCACCACTTGGGTGGACGAAGGCGCCGCCGATGGGTTCAACATCATGCCCGCGTATTTTCCTGGCGGCCTGGACGACTTTGCCAATGAGGTAATTCCGCTGCTGCAGGCGCAAGGGCGGGCCCGTACCGAATATCAAGGTGGAACCCTGCGGGAGAACCTCGGCTTGCCGCTGCCCTATTGACCGGATGCGCTGCAAACCTCGCCCTTCAGGGAGGGTCGGCGTTGCATGCCACGCTTCTTTGGCCCGGACAGCAACCAGTCGGATATCGTGTCTGCATTGGCGTGCATGGCTTCGGCGCACGGCGGTGCGAGGAGTCGGGCGAACTTGAAACGGTAGGCGTTTGGTGCGGGAATGGAACGATTCTTTTCGCCGAAGCTTATGCGGCGGGCCGGCGAGGGCAGCCGCGCCTGCGCCGCACGCATGGCGGGCACGGGCTCGAGGGGGGCGCCCGGCGCCTGTGCTAGCATGCGCGCTCAGGCATTGACGACCTGCCCGGCCCGGCCGATGTCGGGCACAGCCGCCATCAGCTGTCGCGTATAGGGGTGGGCGGGTGCGGAGAGCACTTCGTCGGCCGCGCCACACTCGACCAGCCGCCCTTGCCGCATCACGCCGACCTGATCGCACATCTGGCGAATCACGGCCAGGTTGTGGCTGATCAGCAGATAGGTCAGCCCGAACTCATCCTGCAGATCGCGCATCAGGTTCAACACCTGGGCTTGCACCGATACATCGAGCGAGGAGGTCGGCTCATCGCAAATCAGAAAGCCCGGCCGGCTGACCAGCGCCCGGGCGATGGCAATCCGTTGCCGCTGCCCGCCGGAGAACTGGTGCGGATAGCGACGTCCATCGTCGGGCGACATCCGTACCAGCCGCAGGGCCTGTGCCACGCGCTCGTCGCGCTCGTCGGCATCCTGGGTAAGGCTCTTTACCTCCAGCGGCTCGGCAATGATCCGGTCGATGCGCCAGCGCGGGTTCAGGCTGGCATACGGGTCCTGGAAAATCATCTGGAAACGACCCGTCAGCGCGATCTCCTTTTCGCGATCCGTGCCACGTTCGATGCCGTCCAGCACGATGGTGCCGGCATCGGGTTGCACGAGGCCGGCAATCATTCGCGCGACCGTCGATTTGCCCGAGCCGGATTCGCCCACCAGGCCGAAGGTCGAGCCACGCGGGATCTCGAAGCCGATCTCGCGCACCGCATGCAGAACGCGGCGCGGCTCGCGTGCCAGGGTGCGCAGCAGCCACCCGGGGGAAAGGTCGTAGGATCGCGACAGCCCCTGGACCGATAGCAGCGGCGCGGCCGCCGGACTGGCGATTGGCGGCATGTCGGAGGGGACCGGTGCCGGCACGTCGGCCACGCCCGCTGCCTGCACCGGGAGCCGCTTCAGCCGCTGGTGCACCGAGGGAATCGCCGCCATCAGCGCCTGCGTATAGGGCGCCTGCGGGCGGGCAAGGATCTCCCGCACCGGACCGGTTTCGAGCACGCGGCCCCGGTACATCACCATTACCCGGTCCGCAGCCTCCGCAATCACACCCATGTCGTGGGTGATCAGCATGGCCGCCGTATTGCGCTCGCGGCATACGCGCCGGAGCATGCCGATCACCTGGTCTTGCACCACCACGTCCAGCGCCGTGGTGGGCTCGTCGGCGATCAGCAGTTCGGGCTCGCCACTCAGCGCCAGGGCAATCGCCACCCGCTGCCGCATGCCGCCGGACAGCCGGTGCGGATACTGGTTGAAGCGGGCGGCGGGGTCCGGTATTTCCACGTCGGCCAGCAGCGCCAGCGCGCGCTGGCGCGCCTGCGCCGCATTCAGCGGCAGATGGGTGCGGATGGTCTCGGTGAGGTGGCGGCCGATCGTGTAGACCGGATTCAGGCTGGTCAGCGGATCCTGGAACACCATCGCTATGTGCTTGCCGCGCAGCCGGCGCATATCCTCGCCGCGCAGCGTGTCGATGCGCTCGCCATGCAGTTCGACCTGGCCTGCCGCCAGCCGGCCGGGTGCTTCGATCAGGCCGGCAACGGCATTGCCGGTCATCGACTTGCCGGCGCCGGACTCGCCGACCACGCCGAGGATTTCTCCGGGCGCGATGTCGAAGGACACGCCGTCAAGCACGCGTACGGTGCCGCGATGGGTGTCGAATTCCACCGAGAGATCGCGAACGCGCAGCAGGGGCGG
The DNA here is from genome assembly GCF_056397345.1 of Cupriavidus sp. 05N38. Taxonomy (NCBI): domain Bacteria; kingdom Pseudomonadati; phylum Pseudomonadota; class Betaproteobacteria; order Burkholderiales; family Burkholderiaceae; genus Cupriavidus; species Cupriavidus sp. 05N38. The sequence continues at coordinate 392,319 of NZ_JBFTNF010000002.1, read as the reverse complement.
CCCGGGTTGGGTGGAGGACAGGGGGGTCACCATGCGGGTCATTGCAGTTTCGGGTTGAGTGCGTCGCGAAGCCAATCCCCCACCAGATTGACCGAGAGCGCCAGCGCCAGCAGCACCAGCGCGGGGAAAAACAGGATCCACCACTCTCCGGAGAACAGGAAGCCCTGGCCTACGCGGATCAGCGTGCCGAGAGACGGCTGCGTCGGCGGCAGGCCCACGCCGAGGTAGGACAGCGTGGATTCCGCTACCACGGCCAGTGCAAAGCTGATGGTGCCGATCACCAGTACGGGGGCCAGCAGGTTGGGCAGGATGTGGCGCAACAGGATGCTGCCGCGCGAGCGCCCGCAGACGCGCGCCGCGAGCACGTAGTCCTTGTGCTTCTCCAGCATGACGGCGCCTCGCAGCGTGCGCGCGTATTGCACCCATTCCGAGAGGCCGATGGCCACGATGATCACGTACAAAGCCATCTCGTCGCGGTAGCCGGCCGGAAGAATCCCGCGTGCGATGCCGAAGATCAGCAGCGCCACCAGCAGCACCGGAAACGTCAGCTGCACGTCGGCCAGGCGCATCACCAAGGCATCGAACCAGCCGCCGGCATAGCCGGCCACCAAGCCGAGCACGATCCCGATGACCAGCGACAGCGCCACCGCCGCCGCGCCGACCAGCAGCGACATGCGCAGCCCGTAGAGCAGCGCGGAAAAGATGTCGCGGCCCTGGTCGTCGGTGCCCAGCGGATAGAACGCACCCGAGGCGCCCTGCTGCCAGGGCGGGGTGAAGGCATCGAGCAATTCCAGCGCGGCCGGATCGAACGGATCCTGGCGTGCAAGCCACGGTGCCAGCAGCGCGGCCAGTACCAACAGTGCCAGCAGGGTCACGGCCAGTTGCACGAGGCGCGAGCGCGCGAACGATCGCAGCACCGGGGAATCGGCGTTCCGCCAGCGTCGGCGCGGGGTGGGGGACAGCGTTGAGGTGGAGCGGTTTCTCATCATGTCACGCCCGCCGCAAGCGAGGGTCGACCAACAGGTAGATCAGGTCGACCGTCAGGTTGATGAACACGTAGAGCAACGCGACAGACAGCAGGTAGGCAGCGATCACGGGCACATCCACCGCCTGGATCGACGAGATGAACAGCAGCCCCACGCCCGGCCACTGGAACACCGTTTCGGTGACGATGGCGAAGGCGATCAGCGAACCGACCTGCAGGCCGGTGATGGTGACGACCGGGATCAGCGTATTGCGCAGCGCATGGCCATAGCGGATGCGCCGCTCGGGGAGGCCGCGGGCGCGGGCAAAGCGCACGTAATCCGTGCGCAGCGCCTCCATCATCTCCGCACGCACCAGCCGCATGATCAGCGTCAGCTTGAACAAGCCGAGCGTGGCCACCGGCAGCACCAGCGATGCCCATCCCGAGCGGGTCAGCAGCCCCGTGCTCCAGCCGCCTACGGCTACGGTGTCGCCGCGCCCGAACGCGGGCAGCCAGCGCAGTTCCACCGCGAACAGGTAGATCAGCAGGATGCCGATGAGGAACGTGGGCAGCGATACGCCGACCAGCGAGACCGTCATCCAGGCCCGGCTGAGCCAGCTGTCCCGGTGGATCGCCGTATGCACGCCCAATGCCACACCGCCCAGCACGGCCACGAACGCGGCCACCAGCGCCAGCTCCAGCGTGGCGGGCGCACGTTCCAGGATGACGTCCGCCACCGGCTGCTTGACCCGGTAGGAGATGCCCAGGTCGCCGCGCAGCACATGGCCGAGGTATCGCGCGTACTGGACCGGTACCGGGCGGTCGAAGCCCAGCTCGGCGATCAGCGCCTGCCGGTCTTCCAGCGAGGCATCCTCACCGAGCAGGCTGACAGTGGGATCGCCGATGTGGCGAAACACCAGGAACGCGATGAACGATACGGCCAGCAGCACCAGCAACGATTGCCCGAGCCTGCGCAGAAGGTGGACTAGCATCGGCGTGGACCGGTAAAGGTAGCGGCCTTCATCTGGCGAGCTTGAACAGCTTGAAGTAGGGCGTGTTCGACGGGTTCACCGGGATATCGAGCTTGCGCACCATGGCATAGGTCTGGATCTGGTCGTGCAGCGGCAGGTAGATCAATTCCTTCTGCACCGTGGTCCAGATGCTCTTGATGGTGGCGTCGCGCGTTTTCCGGTCGCCTTCCGCCGCCAGGGACACGATCTTGCTGTCCAGGTCCGGATCGCTGAACCGCGTGGCATTGGTGGCGCCGCGCGCGTTCTTGCCGCGCGTGTGCACCAGGTAGTCGAAGATGTAGGCCGCGTCATAGGTGGGAACGCCCCAGCCATACAGGTAGAAATCGGTGTCCAGGTTGTTGATCGCGGCACTCTGGATGGCCAGCGGGCGCGACACCACATTGGTCTTCACGCCGATGCGGCCCAGGAAGCCGGCCGTGGCCTGGCAGATCGCCTCGTCGTTCAGGTAGCGGTCGTTGGTGCAGTGGAGCGTGATGGAGAACCCGTTCGGGTAGCCCGCCTCCGCCAGCAGCGCCTTGGCGCGCGCCAGGTCTGGCTTGCCCACGACGTCGAAGGCCTTGTCATAGCCGTGGACGAACGGCGGGGAAATGATGTTGGTCGGCACGGACAGGCCGCGCATGACCGCGGTCTTGATGGCGTTGCGGTCGATGGCGAGCTGGAACGCCTCGCGCACGCGGCGATCCGCCAGCGGGTTGCGGTCCTTGACGTCCGAGTACTTCAGGGGCGCGCTGCCGACGTTCATGCCCAGGAAAATCACGCGGTTTTCTGCCGCCTGGTTGACGCGCAGCTTGGGGTCCGCACGCAGGCGCACGGTGTCCTGGATGGGCAGGTCCTGCACGAAATCGACCTCGCCAGACAGCAATGCGGCCACGCGCGTGGCGGGCGACTTGATCGGCAGGTAGACCAGTTCGTCGATCTCCAGCGGGAACTGGCCGCGGCCCCAGTATTGCGGGAACAGCTTGAGCACGGTGCGCACATCCTGCTCGCGCGAAACCAGCGTGTAGGGGCCCGTGCCATTGACGTGGCGCGTGGCGTAGGTCTCGTCCTTGGCGGAAGCCACCTGCGGTTGTTCCACGTTATGCGCCTTGGCCCATGCGGCGCTGAGGATCTGGATGTTGGTCAGGTTGTCCGGCAACAGCGGGTTGGGGCCGGCGGTCCTGATGCGGATCACGAAGGGCGAGACCTTGGTGACCTCGGTAACGGACACCAGCAGCGACTTCATGTCGGACGTTGCGGACTTGGCGCGCAGGAGCGAGAACACGGCGTCGTCGGCGGTGAACACGCTGCCGTCATGGAACTTCACGCCTTTGCGCAACTGGAATTCCCAAACCGTGGGGTCTTCGGTGCGCTGCCATGAGGTGGCGAGCGTGGGCAGCAGCTTGCCGTCCGCGGTACGGATGATGAGCGGCTCGTAGACCTGATGCAGCAGGTTGTGATTGGGGCCGTTGTTCAGTGCGTGCGGGTCCAGCGTGGAGGCGTCGACGGAGCGTGCCCAACGCACCGTCTCGGCGTGAAGCGCGGGCGCCGCAAGCAGCGTCATGGCAATGCCCGAGGCCAGCAGGGTGGCCAGGGTGACTCGTTTGATCATCGTTTCTCTTCCGTTGTTTATTGTTGTGTTGTGCTGGCGCGCGGGCCTCGCCCCGGCGCGGCGCTCAGGCCGGGGGAAAGCGCGTTGCCAGCAGCGAGAACAGCGCCCGCAATCCCTGCGCTTCGCCGCCGCGCGGACGGCCTGGCCGTTCTTCCTGGTTCCAGGCAAACAGATCTAGGTGTACCCAGGGCGTGCCGTTCGGCACGAAGGCCTCCAGGAACAACGCTGCCGTCAGCGCTCCCGCGAGCGGCGCGGCGCCAGCATTGGCGGTGTCGGCAAAGGTGGACTTCAACATGCCGCGATACGGCTGCCAGAGCGGCAGGCGCCACAGCGGATCCGCCTGCTTGCCGGCTGCGGCCAGCAGTTCCGCGGCAAGCCCGTCGTCGTTACTGAACAGGGCCGGCAGGTCGGGGCCCAGTGCCACCCGGGCGGCGCCGGTCAGCGTGGCGAGGTCGATGGCCAGCGCGGCAGGCTTGTTCCTGTCATGCCGCAACGCATGGTGCAAGGCATCGGCGAGCACCAGGCGGCCTTCGGCGTCGGTGTTCTCGATTTCCACCGTGCTGCCATTGCCGGCCCGCAGGATGTCGCCGGGGCGCAGTGCGCCGGCGCCCACGGCGTTCTCCACCGCCGGCACCACCAGCGTCAGCCGCACCGGCAGCCTGGCCTGCATCACCAGGCGCGCGAGGGCAATGGCATGGGCTGCACCGCCCATGTCCTTCTTCATCCAGCGCATGCCTTGCGCGGGCTTGATGTCCAGGCCGCCCGAATCGAAGCAGACACCCTTGCCGACCAGAACCACGCGCGGCGCGGCAGGGTCGCCCCAGTGCAGCGCGCTCACGCGCGGTGCCTGTTCAGGCGCCGCGGCGCGCCCCACGGCGTGCACCAGCGGAAAGCCGGCGTCCGGAAGCTCGTCACCCACCCATTCCGCGTAGTCCGCATCGTGTTCCAGGGCCAGGGCGCGCACCACGGCCGCCAGTTCGGCCGGGCCGAGCTGGTTGGCTGGCGCATTGACCAGGTTGCGAACCACGCGCACGGCTTCGGCCAGCGGCAGCAGCGCGTCCTGTGCACCTCGTGGCAGCACCAATTGCGCGCCATCGGCCTGCTGTACCGGCTGTTTGTCCCACCCGGGCAGCGCGCCGATGGCCCAGCCCAGCGCTGCCAGCGTGAAGTCGGTGCTGTTCTCTTCGTTCGCGAGGGCATAGCGGCCGGCAGGAAGCTGCCGTGGCAGCGCGGCCAGTTGCCATAGCGGCTGCCCGGCATCGATGCCGACGATGGCGCCGGCCAGGTCGCCGTTCGCATCAGGCAACAGCAGCGTGGTGCCTGGCTCGGCGCCGAAGCGTGTGGCGCGGGCCCAGCGGGCCTGGGCAGGCGGCAGGGAATCGAGCAGTGGTTCGATCTGTTCCGATGTGCACGCGTATAGCGGCAGGGCACCGGCGGCGTCTTCGACAAAAGGGGAAGCGGGCATATCGGATTGGGGCACGCTGGTGCAGTCGGGCACGGCTTGGCGAGATGCCGGAGCCTGCGCAACGATGCATTGGTAGCGGCCGGGAGCGACGAAAAGAGATCTGCTAGGCTACCGCGCCGGCCATGCGCCGCCAACGAAGCTAAACGTGCATCCATATACGCTTCTGCACGTTCGGCGGGATGGCACGGATCGTCGATGCCGATACATAAAGCCGCCCCCATGTATAAAAACCAGTGCAGGGAGGGGCGCTGCCGACATGGGTCCTGGAGCGAAGAGATCGAGGCGCCGACCGTCTGCCGATCCGTAGCCAAGATCTCGCGTCACCCTGACTCCGGCACAGGGCCGCGTCGCCGGGGAGGGCGCGGACAACGCCGCCGTGGCACGGGGCTCCGTAACTCTCCCCGGCGACCGGAGCCCTGGGTCGGCGGGGGACGGCGTCATGGCAATCGCAAACTAAGGCAGATGCTTGCCCGGCAAGGTCGGCTTCACGTAACGCGCGTGCGTTTCGGGCATTCCGGCATCGCGTGCGCGCCTGGCCTTTGCCGATGGCTTCTCCGGCGGATTGCGCCGCGTAAGCCGGCTCTCCGCGCGCGCGTCAAACGCGCCGATATGTACCTGCTCGCCCATGCCCCCTGCCACCTGCTGGGCGGTCGCATTGCTCCCGCCGCTCAATAGCGCCAAAACAGACGCCAGTAGACCCAGTGCCCGGATCTTGCCCATCGATTCTCTCCTCGTGACGCGTCGGCCCCAGCGGCCGCCTGCGCCCGAGAGCATATTGCCAGCACGCGTACGAGGTTGTAATCGTTTGTGAGCACGGGCGGGGACCACGGCGGGCGGCTTTCGACTGCGGCTTCAGCCGGCCGATGCAACACAGCCTGCCTGCAATCCACCCGTGTCCGCTATCGCCGCCGGTAGGTTCCGGGCGTGCTCCGCGTCCATACCTTGAACGCACGATTGAACGCCGTGGCGTCCGCGAAGCCGAGCTGCACGGCAAGCTGGGATACCGGTGTGACAGTGGTGATCAACCGCTCAATGGCGCGCAGGGCCTCTTCGTCGCGCCGCACGGGCGCCTGCAGCGCAGTGGCGTCGAACCATGCGGCGGTGCGCGGCTGGCCAAAGCGGATCGGCGCCGGAAACACCATGGGGTAGATGGCAGCGTAGGCTGGTTCCGGAAAGCTGAAATCGATGCGACGCAGCGGCAGCCGCGACGCGTTCAGCCAGGCCAGCATCTGCCAGAACACCCGGACGAGCATCTCATGCAGAAAGTTCTGCGCACCGATCGCCTTGCGCGCGAAGGACATGCCGAATCCGCAGAGCTCACCATCCTGCACGGCTTCCATGGTCACGTCATGCTGCAGCAGTGTGAACGTGTGCGCGGCACGCCGCAAGGCAACCTGCAAAGAGGGGCACCCCCAGCGTGCTCCGGCCAATCAGCAGGAAGCTGCCGCGCCGGACGGGCAGTGACAGGAAGCCTATGCATTCATCGCCGAGTTTCTCGATCAGCAGCGCGAAGGCCGCAGCGTAGCTGCCTACCGGTATGCGTGGCGCCCCTCCATAATGGAGGGATGCCCGGTGAAGGCGGCTTGCGCACCATACGACGTGGCGCGACGGTCCGACCCGGGACGGTTGCCCGCTTTTTTCCACGTTGGAGCCGCTGCGGCGGTCGCCGGCAAGGTCGGCCCGCCATGCGTTGCACGCCGCCCCGCTCTTGATAAAAGGTACTGCCATGACTGCTCGCCTGCGCGCTTGGATTCCAGTGCTGTCGCTCGCGCTTGCCGCGAATGCATCCGTGGGGGCCGAGCCCGCCACGGATGCGCTCAGCGACACCGAGATCAGCGATGCCTACATCTATCTGCTGGGCCGCCTGCTGGTGACGCGTCAGCAGCAACTCGACTTCCGGGAGGGCTTCCAATGGAACCAGTTCATGCACCGGAAGCCCGGCGCGGTGGACTGGCCCAATCCCAATCTCGACGTGGCCTATTCCGAAGCGTGGCTTGCCGTCGACGACGCGAGCTGCACGGTGGTCGGTGTGCCGCCGGTGAAGAATCGCTACTACACGGTGCAGATCCTGAACGGCTGGGGCGAGACGCTGGCCAATATCAATGAGCGGCTGTTTCCGGCGCGCCCGGCCGGGGATTTCGCAGTGTGCCTGAGGGGCGCGAAGGCGCCGGTTCCGCCCGGCGCGATCCGGATCGATCTGCCGGTCAAGTCCGCGCGCGTGCTGGCGCGCGTGGCGCTGGGCAACGACCCCGATGCCGCGATCGCGCTGCAACGGCAGTTCACGCTGACGCAGACCGGCAAGCCCGCCGTGCCGGCGATTCCTGCCACGCTGATGTTCGAACCGGAGAAACTGCCCGGTGTGGAGGCGTTCGATGCGGCGGCCCTGGCGCTGGACAGCGGCCCCGACTTGAACGCGGGGCTGGAGCCGATGCAGGCGCTCACGCGCCGCGTAGCGGCGGCAGCCGCCGACCCGTCGTCGCGTGCCCGGATCGATCAGGTGATACGGACGCAGGCGCTGCCGGCGTTTGGAAAGGCCGGTACGATCATCGGTCACGGCTCGGTGCATAACGGGTGGGCACGCCCGGGCGTCGTGGGGGAGTACGGCATCGACTACGTGACCCGCGCACTGGTGAACTACGGCGGCATCTGGGCGAATATCAAACCGGAGGTGCTGTACTACCGCGGCGGCAACGATGCCAGCGGCGCGGTTCTGAATGGCGACCACGTCTACACGCTGACCTTCCCCAAGGACGCCCTGCCGTCGCGCTTCGCGAAGTATTTCTGGTCCGTGATCGCGGTGGACAGCGCCCGCTTCCGCGTCTTGCCGAATCCGCAGCAGAAGTACCTGGTCAATGAGCAGTCCGGGCTGAGCTATGGCGCCGATGGCTCGCTGACGCTGTTCTTCGCCGCGGAGAAGCCGGCCAATGCGCCGGCAGGCAACTGGCTGCCGACGCCGCGCGGCACGCAATACCGCCTGACCTTCCGCTACTACGGCCCGCTCGACGGTGTTGCCAACGGCACCTACTATCCGCCGGCGCTCGTCAAGGTCAAATAGCGCACGTGCGAAGCGCGCATCCCACACATCCAGACTGAACACGCGTAAGGACAACCGAGGCGCGTGAAGGGGGACATATGGAAAAGGGAATCGAGCTCGATGGCGCGCTGACCAGGAGGCTCGCGGGCTGGCGTGAGCCCGTTGCTTTCATCGCGATATCCCATGCCTGATTCGCTGTCGAAAATGGCCTGGCGACAAATCGTGTCAGATTTTTCTCTATTTCTCCCGGCAACTCTCTTTTGGACACCGCATCGCTATAGTCGGGCCTGGTGAGCGCTTTGGCGGCGCCAACGACAAGGCAGGAGGAAGAGATGGATGTCACGCCGATTGGTTCACGAGCTGCAACGTCGCGGATAGCACAGCAAGGACGGGCACGACACGAAGCCATCCGCCACCGGGGTATTGCGGAGCTGTTGCTAGGTGTCGTGATGGAATCAACATGCGGTGCAGCGAGCCCGCTCATGCTGACCGTGCATGTCGGCGGGCCATTGCTTGATGGCCGGTTCGACCTCGATGCACGCCTGGTGCATGCGGATGCCCGGCAGCAGCGCTGGCTGGCCGAGCTCAGGCAGGCGGGGATGCTTGTGGGTCGCGCGCACGTTGTGCTGGAGGGCGAGCTACCTTCATCGAGCTATGTGCCATGGCGTAGCGGGATCGGGCCCGCCGCGATAAGGAGTGGCGATGACATTGCGCTGTGCTTGCGGGTAGCGCGACTGGGTGACAGGGATTCACAGTTGCGTGCCGACGGAGAAGCCTTGATTCCACTATGGTCCACCATCCGCTATTTCGGCGACATGGGACAGCCTGCACGGGAGCGGGGATCTCTGACTGTATCGCCAATGTGCGAGCGCCGGCTTGGCGCGCTTGCCCAGTACGAATTCGAAGTGTTCGAGGCCGGGACGCGGGTCGCTACGCTAACCGCCGTCTACGGCCACGAGCATGCCTAGACGCGAGAATCGGTCGGCGCGACCTGCGGTCCTGGCCGCAGCCATTGGTCTTGCCCGGCGCGGGGGGCTTCATGGCTTTTCCATCAGCGATCTCGGTGAAGCGCTCGGGGTGTCCAAGAGTTGCGTCTACCGGCATTTCGAGTCCCGCAACGACATCGTGGCGCAAGCTGTGTTGGCCTATGGGGGGGCGCTTGCAAGCCACGCGACCAGCGCTGCCGCCCGGGCGCCCGCAGGGGTGCGTCGACTGTTAAGCATGCTGGACGTCTGGCTTGGCGAATACGTGCTGCGGGGTGGCTGTCTTATCCTGCGTGCGGGGAGCGAATGCACCAATCGGGCCGAGGACGAAGTCAGCCGCAGCACTGCGCGGGCGGTGACCACGTGGCGTGGTTTGCTTGTGTCGCAACTGAAGGATGCCAGGCGGATTGGCGAGATCGCTCCGGAAGTCGACCCTCAGCGCGTCGTGTTCGAGATCTTCAGTTTTGCCCTGGGTATCCAGCATGACCACCTGTTCCTTGGTGATCCGGTGGCATTCCGGCATGCGGTGCTCAGCAGCATGCTTGGCCGTCATGGCATCCGGATGCCCGGCGAAGCGACATTGCGCATGACCGGTCCGCGTGCCATTGTGCTCAGCTGACCCGCCGGGCTGCCTTGGCGACGGCGGTTCTGCTCATTCCCGCTCGCGCAACGCCAGCAGTTCGCGCTTGGCCGCGGCCAGCACCGCGTCGGATCGCTTCTCGTCGGCCATCACGCGGGACACCACCAGGGCGCCGATCAGCGCGCTGACCGCGAACATTGCCTTGTCGGGATCTTCACCGCCCAGTGCTTCGTCCATCCGGCCGATAAACCGTTCGATGTGGGCCGACATGGCCTCGCGCGCCGGTTCGTCAGCCCGAGCCACATCGCCGGCGAGCGCGGCGATCGCGCAGCCGGTCGTGCGCGAGTCCCGGTGCGTGCGGCTCAGGTAGCTGCGTACCGTCGAGCCGAAGTCTGGCGCCGCCTTGGTGCTCTTCGCTTCGAATGCGGCTTTGCCATCATCCAGCGCGCGCTCCAGCGCTTGTGTCAGCAACGCCGAGCGCGACGCGAAGTGACCATAAAAGCCTCCGTGGGTCAGCTCGGCGCTGCGCATCAGTTTCCCGACGCTGACGGACTCCAGTCCGGCATTCCGGATCTGCTCTGCTGCCTGGCTCAGGATGCGCTCCCTGCTGCGCGCCTTATCCGCCTGGGAGTGGCCCATGATTCATATCCCCGGTTTGTTGTCTTGACATTCTGCATTGTGATGGTCATCCTCCAGAATGACAACCATCATGCAGATTGCGAGCCGCCGCCATGGCAGAATTCGACGCACTCAACGCGGACCTGGACGATTACGAGGTTCCCTTCAAGGGCATCGTCGAGCAGTCGGTCGCCGGCATCTACATCCTGCAGGACGGCCGCTTCCGCTATGTCAACGAGACCTTCGCGCGTATGTGCGGGCTGAGGCGCGAGCGACTGGTCGGCGCCAGGTTGCGCGACGTCGCCCATCCCTCGCAGCGCGTGGCACTGCTGAACCAGTACCAGCGGAGGATCAGGGGATACGCTGCCCCCGAGATGTTCGTCATTCGAAGGACATCGTCGCGAAACCCCGGCTGCTTCGAAATCCACGGCACGCGCGTGATGTTCCACGGGCGCCCGGCCATCGTCGGCGTCGGCATCGACATCACCGAGCGAGAGCGGCAGCGCGCCGAGCTGATCGAGGCCAGCGAGCGCCTGCAGGAACTGGTGGCCAGCGCCAACAGCGTGCGCGAGAACGAGCGCAACCGCGTCGCGCGAGAACTGCACGATGTCATCGGCGGCATGCTGACGGCGATCAAATTCGACCTGTCGCGGCTGTCGCGCGGCATCGAGGCGCTGGACCGCTCGCGCGCGCCGCGCGCAAGGCAGGGCGGGGCGGCGGCGCCAGCGCTAGCCTCGCTGGCGCTCACAGCGGCGCAGACCCTTCAGCTCACGCAGGAAACGATTGAAGCCGTGCGCACGATATCCGAAGGGCTGCGGCCTGGCGCCCTCGACCATCTCGGACTGTGCGACACCCTGTGCCTCGATCTCGGACGCTTTGACAGGCGCTACGGCATTGCCACCCGCTTGCTGACTTCCGGTGCGCCGCGCGCACTGGACCGCTCCCGTGAGATGGGCATCTACCGGATTTTCCAGGAAGCGCTGACCAATGTCGCGCGCCATTCCATGGCCACCGAAGTGACGGTCCGCCTCGACTGGGCGGCGGACCGGCTGGAACTGGAGATTTCGGACAACGGCCTCGGCTTCGACTCCGACCGCACCGCGTCCTGTGGGCATCTTGGCCTGCTGGGCATGCAGGAACGCGCGCGCGAGCTGGACGGCACGCTGGTGCTGGACACCGGCCCCCGCTCCGGCGCGCGCGTGCGGTTGAGCGTGCCGGTTCCGCCTTGCACTGACGAACAAACCAACGAACAAACCGACGAACAAACCAACGAACAAGCAAACGAATACGCCACCAACCCGGCGCATATCGACGGAGAGAGACATGATTCGCCTGCTGCTGATCGACGATCACACCATTTTCCGCCAGGGGCTCAAGCGGCTGCTGGCCGAGCACGATGAGTTTGACGTTGTCGCCGAAGCCGGCGACGCGTCCGAGGCACTTGGCCGCCTGCGCGAGCAGTCGTTCGACGTGGCGCTGCTCGACGTCAACCTGCCGGGGCGCAGCGGCCTGGAGATGCTGCCCTCGCTGCGCGCCGAGCGACCCGCGATGCCGGTGGTGGTGCTGAGCATGTACCCGGCCGAGCAGTACGCGCTGCGTGCCTTCCAGGCCGGGGCGTCGGGCTATGTCACCAAGGACATGGACGCGATGGAGCTGGTCGATTCGATCCGCAACGTGGCCAAGGGCAAGCGCTACATGACGCCCGCCGTGGCCAACTGCCTGCTCGACGGTTTTGGGCGTGTCGCCGACAGCGCGCCGCACCAGCAACTGTCGTCGCGCGAGTACGAGATCATGCTGCTGATCGTGCGCGGCATCCGGCTGACGGAGATCGGGCGTCAGATGTTCCTGAGCGTGAAGACCGTCAGCACCTATCGCTCGCGCGTCCTGAAGAAGCTCGGCGTTGCCAGCAACGCCGAGCTGGCGCGCTATGCCGTCGAGCATCGCCTGATCGACTGATTCCCGAAACCTCCACCACCTTCAGAAAACGCTGACAGCGCGCAGAGCCAGTTCCGACAGCGGGATTCGCGCCTGGCATCCACACTCTCCTTAACGACATGACTCCACCGGAGTCGGAACCGAAGGAGAGAAAGATGGCCACGGACGTGCTGCTGCACCTGGACGACGGCGTGCTGGTCGTGACGATCAGCCGGCCGGCGAAGAAGAACGCGATCACCGCGCAGATGTACCGCGCGCTGGCCGACGCCATCATCGAGGCCGATCGCCGCGATGACGTGCGTGCCGTGCTGCTCCAGGGCGAGGGCGGCAACTTCAGCAGCGGCAATGACATCGGCCTGTTCGTGAACGCACAGGCGTCCGAACACAAGGCGTCGCCCGCTGTCCCTTTCCTGCAGGCGGTCATCGCGCTGCGCAAGCCGATGGTGGCTTGCGTGTGCGGTCACGCGGTCGGCATCGGCGCCACCGTCCTGCTGCATTGCGACTACGTCGTCGCCTCCGACGATGCGCGCATCCGCTTCCCGTTTGTCGATCTCGGCCTGTGCCCGGAATTCGCCTCCACGCTGCTGCTCCAGCAGGTGGTGGGCCGCAACAAGGCCGCCGAATGGCTGCTGCTCGGCGCCACCATCCCCGCCGCCGAAGCGCATCGCGCGGGACTGGTCAATCGCGTCATGCCGCAGCAAGCGGCCGGCGAAGAGGCGCTGCTCGTCGCCAAATGCCTCGCCGCCAAGCCGCGCCAGGCCTTGATGGCGACGCGCGGCCTGGTGCGCGAGGCGACCGAGGCCCTGGTGCAGGACAGCCTCCGGCGGGAGACGGTCACCTTCGACACCCTGCGCCAGTCCCCGGAGGCGCAGGAAATCTTCCGGCGCTTCCTGCAGCGCACGCCGGCCCCGACGCCTGTCCGCGCCTGAGCGGGGCATCCGGACCATTTCCACTTCCAAAAGCCAGTGCCGGGCAAAGCCGCCCGTCAGCAAAGGACCTTCCATGAGCACCCAATACGAAGTCTTCGACGACATCGCGGTCATCACGATCGCCAATCCGCCGGTCAATGGCCTGGGCTACGCCGTGCGCGTGGGCATCATCGCAGGCATCGACCGCGCCGCGGCCGATACCAGCGTCAGGGCCATCGTGCTGACCGGCGCCGGCAAGGCCTTCTCCGGCGGCGCCGACATGCGCGAATTCAATGCGCCGAAGACTGGCGGCGAGCCGGGCCTGAACACGGTGCTGGCGGCGATCGAAAACAGCGCCAAGCCGGTAGTTGCCGCCGTGCACTCGGTGGCAATGGGCGGCGGCCTCGAACTGGCGCTTGCGTGCCACTACCGCGTGGCCGTGCCGAAGGCGCGCATCGCGCTGTCGGAGGTGACCATGGGATTGTTGCCTGGCGCCGGCGGCACGCAGCGGCTGCCGCGGCTGATCGGCCTGGAGGCGGCCACCAACATGATCGTGCACGGCACGTCGATCCCGTCCGAGGCGCTGGCCGACTCCGGGCTGTTCGACCGGTTTGCGCAAGGCGACGTGGTTGCTGCCGCGCTCGCTTTCGCGCGGGAGGTCTCCGCGCGTCCGGGGCCGCATCCGCGCGTGCGCGACCTCGCGGTCCGCCATCCCAATCCCGAGGGCTACCTGGCGGTGGCGCGTGCTGCCATTGCCGCCCGCTACAAGAACCTGCCGGCGCCGTTGCGCTGCCTCGACGCCATCGAGGCAAGCTTCACGCTGCCCTTCGACGAAGGCCTGGCGCTCGAACGCCGCTTCTTTCTCGAACTGATGAATGGCGCCGTGTCGAAGTCGCTGCGCCACGCCTTCTTCTCGGAACGCGCGGCGGCCAAGCTGGCGGACGTGCCGGACTCGGTGGCCGAGCGGACGATCGGCAAGGTGGCCGTCGTCGGCGCCGGGCTGATGGGTAGCGGCATCGCGATGAACTTCCTCGGCGCCGGCCTGCGGGTCGTGCTGCTGGATGTGTCGGAAGAGGCGGTGCAGAAGGGCGCCGCCACCATCCGCCGCAACTACGAGGCGAGCGTAAAGAAGGGCAAGCTGGCCGCGGAGGCCGTCGAAGCGCGCATGGCGCTGCTGCAGCCGACCGTCGACCTGGGCCGGGTCGGCGATTGCGACCTCGTGATCGAGGCGGTCTACGAAGACATGGACGTCAAGCTGCGCACCTTCCGCGCGCTCGATGAAGTGGCCCGCCCCGGCGCGATCCTGGCCACCAATACCTCGACGCTCGACGTCGACCGCATCGCCGCCGAAACCGCTCGCCCGCAGGACGTGGTGGGCCTGCACTTCTTCAGCCCCGCCAACGTGATGCGCCTGCTGGAAGTGGTGCGCGGCGCGCAGACCGCGCCTGATGTGCTGCAGACCGCGATGCGCCTGGCCCGCCGGATCGGCAAGGTGGCGGTGGTGTCCGGCGTGTGCGACGGCTTTATCGGCAACCGCATGCTGGCGAAATACACGCGGCGCGCCGGCGAGCTGCTGGAGCAGGGTGCGCTGCCCGAACAGGTCGACCGCGCCATCGAGGAATTCGGGCTCGCCATGGGGCCGTTCCGGATGGCCGACCTTGCCGGCAACGACATCGGCTGGGCTATCCGCAAGCGCCGCTATGCCGAAGCCCCGTCGCTGCCGCGCTTCGCGCTGGGCGACCAGCTGTGCGAGGCGGGCCATTTTGGCCAGAAGACCGGGGCAGGCTGGTACGACTACGAGGCCGGCCAGCGCAAGGCACTGCCGTCGGCGCGCACGCGCGCCATGCTGGAGGCGTACTGGCAGCAGCACGGCGTGACGCCGAAGCGCTTTAGCAACGAGGAGATCGTCGACCGGCTGATCTACGCGCTGGTGAATGAAGGTGCCGCGATCCTTGAGGAAGGCATCGCCGCGCGCGCATCCGATATCGACGCCGTCTACCTGCACGGCTATGGCTTCCCGGCCTGGCGCGGCGGCCCGATGTTCTACGCCGATACGGTCGGCGTGACCAATGTCCGCCGCACGCTGCGCGCGCTGTCTGCGCAAGACACGAGCTGGACGCCGGCCGCGCTGGTCGATCAGATCGCTGACGAAGGCGGCGCCTTCAACGCCTGAATTCCCCAACCCAACGGAAAACCATCATGAATGAGGCTGTCATCGTTTCGACCGCCCGCACCGGCCTGGCAAAGAGCTGGAAGGGCGCCTTCAACATGACCCATGGCGCCACGCTCGGCGCGCATGCGGTGCGCCATGCGGTGGCTCGCTCGGGCCTGGACCCGGCCGAGTTCGAGGACTGCGTGATCGGCGGGACCTTCGGCGAAGGCACCACCGGCGGCAATATCGCCCGCGCCATTGCCCTGCGAGCGGGCCTGCCGGTGACGACGGGCGGGGTCAGCGTCAACCGTTTCTGTTCGTCCGGCCTGCAGACCATTGCGATGGCCGCGCAGCGCGTGATCCTGGAAGGCGCGCCGGCCATCGTGGCGGGCGGCGTCGAATCGATCTCGTGCGTGCAGAACCAGGCCAACACGCACATGCGGCGCGATCCGTGGCTGGTCGAGCACAAGCCGGAGTTGTACTGGAACATGCTGCAGACCGCCGAGCAGGTCGCCAAGCGCTACGGCATCAGCAAGGAGGCGCAGGACGCCTACGGCGCGCGCAGCCAGCAGCGCGCCGCGGCGGCGCAGGCCGCCGGCAGGTTCGACCACGAGATCGTGCCGATGACGACCACCATGGGCGTGGTCGACGCAGGCGGCCGTGTCACCACCCGCGAAGTCACGATCTCGCACGATGAAGGCATCCGCGCCGATACCACGCTGGAGGCGGTGTCGCGCATCCGTCCCGCGCTGCCGGGTGGCGTCGTCACGGCGGGCAATGCGAGCCAGTTCTCCGACGGCGCGTCGGCCTGCGTGGTGATGAACGCAAGGCTGGCGCAGCAGCGGGGCATCGAGCCGCTGGGCCTGTTCCGCGGCTTCGCGGTCGCCGGCTGCGAGCCGGACGAGATGGGCATCGGTCCTGTCTTTGCCGTACCGCGCCTGCTGGAGCGCGCCGGCGTGAAACTGGAAGACATCGACCTGTGGGAGCTGAACGAGGCGTTCGCCTGCCAGGTGCTCTATTGCCGCGACAAGCTCGGCATTCCTGATGAGCGTCTCAATGTCAACGGCGGCGCGATCGCGGTCGGCCATCCCTATGGCGTCAGCGGTTCACGGCTGACGGGCCATGCGCTGATCGAGGGCAAGCGCCGCGGCGCGAAGTATGTCGTGGTGACCATGTGTATTGGCGGCGGGCAGGGTGCCGCCGGTTTGTTCGAAGTGCTCTGACGAAATCCATCCATCAACAAGGAGACGGCAATGACTGCTGTGGCAAATCTTTTCGACCTGAAGGGCCGCACCGCCCTCGTCACCGGCGGGTCCAGCGGCCTGGGCCTGCAGATCGCCGAGGCGCTCGGCACGCAGGGCGCGCGCGTGGTGATCTCGGCGCGCAAGGCGGATGCGCTGGAGTCTGCCCAGGCACACCTGGCCAGCCTGGGCGTGGACGCAAGCTGGATCGCCGCGGACAACGCCGCCGAGGACGATATCGAGCGCCTCGCCGTTGAGGCGATGGCACGCCTGGGCAAGGTCGACATCCTGGTCAACAACGCCGGCGCCACGTGGGGCGCGACCACCGCCGACCATCCGCTGGCCGCCTGGGACAAGGTCATGAACCTGAATGTGCGGGCGATCTTCCTGCTGACGCAGAAGATCGGCAAGCTGTCGATGATCCCGAACCGCTACGGCCGCGTGATCAACCTGGCCTCGATTGCCGGACTCAAGGGTAACGGCCCCAAGGGCCAGCCGACCATCGCCTACAACACCAGCAAGGGCGCCGTCGTCAATTTCACGCGCGCGCTCGCCGGCGAATGGGGCCCGCACGGCATCACCGTCAATGCGCTCGCACCGGGATTCTTCCCGTCGAAGATGACAAAGGGAACGATCGAGAAGCTCGGCGTCGAGAAGCTGTCGGAGCGCGCGCCCCTGCAGCGCATCGGTGATGACGACGACCTCAAGGGCGCAGCCCTGCTGTTTGCCAGCGACGCCGGCAAGCACATTACCGGCCAGATTCTCGCCGTCGACGGCGGCCTGACCGCCGTCTGAAGCTGTCCAGCCGCAATCCAATCCAACGCAAGCGAAGGAAACCATCATGAGCAACGCAGCAGCGACGCCCGAAGTCCGCATGACGATCGAGGACCATATCGCCATCATCTCGCTCGACAACGCCGGCAAGAAGAACGCCATCACCCCGGAACTGATGCAGCAGCTCTCGCAGCGGCTGACCGAGTTCGACAATGACGACAACCTGTGGGTGGCGGTGCTCGACCCGGCGGGCGAGCACACCACGGCCGGCCTCGACATGCCGAAGTTCTTCGGCCCGACCGCCACGGCCAAGCCGATTCCCGACGACCAGGTCGATCCCTTCGGCCTCAGGAAGCGCTGCCGCAAGCCGGTGATCTCGGTGGTCCACGGCATCACCTACACCATCGGCATCGAGCAGATGCTGGCTTCGGACATCGTGATCGCCGCCGATACGGCACGTTTCTGCCAGATGGAATCGAAGCGCGGCATCGCCCCGCTCGGTGGCGCGCACTACCGTTACCTCACGCGCACGGGCTGGGGCAATGCGATGTACCACCTGTTCCTCTGCGATGAATTCTCTGCCGAAGAGGCTTACCGCTGCGGTTTTGTCCAGGAAGTCCATCCGTACGGACGGCACCGCGAGCGCGCCATGGAAATCGCGCGGGCAATCAGCAAGGTCGCGCCGATCGGCCTGCGCGCGACCAAGGCGGCCGCGCTGACCTATATCGAACACGGCGAGCAGGCAGCCATCGCGGTCATCCCGCAGGTGCGCGAGGAGGTCTTCGCATCGGAAGACTTCAGGGAAGGGATCCAGTCCTTCGTCGAGCGTCGCGAGGCCCGCTTCACGGGGCGCTGAGAGGCGGCCGAATCTCCTTCACCACGGACACGGAAACCACCATGCAAACCTTCACGTCGATCGAAGCCCTGAAAGCGTTCCAGGGCAAGGAGGCCGGGCCAGGAAACTGGCACCAGGTCACGCAGCACGAGGTGAACCTGTTCGCCGAGGCCACCGGCGACCACCAGTGGATCCATGTCGATCCAGAGCGGGCCAGGCGTGAGTCGCCGTTTGGTGGCCCCGTTGCCCACGGATTGCTGACGCTGTCGTTGCTGCCGATGCTGATGGCGCAGGTGACGGGCTTCGAGGGCGTGCGGGCGCGGGTCAACTACGGCCTGAACCGCGTCCGCTTTACCGCGCCCGTGCCGGTCGGCGCGAAGGTGCGCGTCCGCGCGGTCCTGCAAGCGGTGGATGACGAAGGCGACGGTGGCGTGAAGGTGACGTGGAACGTCACGTTCGAGATGGAAGGATCGGCCAGGCCGGTCTGCATCGCGGAATCGCTGGCCAAGCTTTACTTCTAGGCAACTCCCGCACCGACGCGCCATGCCACCCGGCGCCGCGCGACGCATGCCGTCGCGCGGCGTGGCTTCCTTCGCCCTGGCGATGGCGGCCCCCCCAAGAAAGAAAAAGACTGGAGACAACAAGATGATCACTACTGCATGCGGCGGCGGCCGCGCGCGGATTGCGGCCGTGGCGCTGCTGATGCTCGGCGCGGCGCCCGCAGGCGGCGCGCTTGCGCAAGGCCGCACGCCCGCCTCGCTGATCGTTCCCTACCCGGCGGGCAGTTCGTTCGACATTGTCGCGCGGCGGATTCAGCCGGACCTCGGCACGCGCCTGGGCCGTACGGTGGTTGTCGAGAATTTCGGCGGTGCGTCAGGGTCGCTTGGCGCACAGCGCTTACTTAAGGCCGACAGCGAAACACTGACCATGGTCGTGGCGTCGCCGAACGAACTGACGCTGCCGCCGCTGGCGATGACGAGCGTGCGCTACAAGCCGGAAGACTTCCGCATGGTCGCGCTGCTGACGTCGGGCGTGCTGGCCGTGATGGCGAGGCCCAACTACCCGGCGAACAGCCTGGGAGAACTGGCCGGGAAGGCCCGCCTGCCCGGGGCGCAGCCGCTGTCGTTTGCCAGCACGGGCGTGGGTTCGATCTTTCACATGGTTGGCGTCGATTTCGGCAGGCGCCTCGGTATCCCGGTCAACCACGTGCCTTACAAGGGCGGTGCGCCAGCGGTGCAGGACGTGATGAGCGGGCAGGTGGACATCACCTTCATGCCGTTGATTCCTGCCTACATCCAGGCCGCCAAAGCGGGAAAGATCAAGGTGCTGGGCGTCCTGTCCGCGGACCGGCACGCCGCGCTGCCGGAGGTTCCGTCCGTCGACGACATCGCGGCATTGCGCGGCTTCCACTATTCGATGTGGACCGGGCTCTTCGTGTCCGCCAGGCTGCCACGGACCACCGCCGATGCCATCGGAAAGGCGGCCAACGACATCGTGGGCCAGGCGGCATTCCGCGATTGGGTGGCGGAGCGAGGCAATTTGCCAGGGACCGCGATGGATCTCGACCAGGCCGCCTCGTACTACCGCCAGGAGTCCGGCCGCTTCGCGCGCCTGGCACGCGACATCAACCTTGAACGCGAATGAGCACTGCAACGGAGTCATCCATGACCGCCCCCATGCCTGAGTACTGGACCGACGAGGTCCTGTTTAGCGAAGCCGACGTGGCCTGCTTCGAGCGCGTCCCGCTCGCCGAGCGCAAGCTGCCGGCCTCTACCTACGAGATGCTGATGGACGGCTGCGCCGTCGAGCCGTCGAAGGTCGCCATCCACTATTTCACCGACGGCGCGCGTCCTCTTGAGAGCGCGCGGCAGGTCACCTATGCCGAGCTGCGCGACAAGGTGCACCAGACGGCCAACCTGCTGGGCGACCTCGGCGTGGGCAAGGACGATGTCGTATCGGTGCTGTTGCCGGCCATCCCCGAATCGCAGTTCGTGCTGTGGGGCGCGCAGGCCGCCGGCATCGTCAACCCGGCCAACTGGATGCTGGAGCCCGACATCCTGGTGCAGATGTTCCGCTCGGCCGGGACCAAGGTACTGGTCGCCTACGGCGGCGAGGACAACGCCGAGATCTGGGCCAAGGCCGAGGCGGTTGCCCATGGCTTGCCGTCGCTGGCGGCGGTGATCCGCGTGGGCGGGACCGGGACTGCCCCGGCGGCGGTCGCAGGCATACCCGTGATCGACTTCGCCCTGGCCGTGGAGCGCTATCCCGCCGACCGGCTGCTGTCGGGGCGCGTCTTCTCGCCCGACGACACCGCCTCCCTCTTTCACACCGGCGGCACCACGGGCGCGCCCAAGCTGGCGCGCCACCTGCACCGCAACCAGGTGTTCTGGGTGTGGGCGTCGAAATACCTGACGGGGTTCGATTCGGCCGAGGTGCGGCTGGTCGGCGTGCCGATCTTTCACGTCGCCGGCGCCGTGGTCGGCTGCTTCGGCCCGCTGGCCAAGGGCGCGACCGTGATCCTGATGACCGCGGCGGGCTTCCGTCATCCGTCGGTGCTGCCCAATATCTGGCACATCGTCGAGGTCATGCGGGCCAACATGCTGACGCTGGTGCCGACGCTGGTCAACCAGGTGCTGTCGATCCCGCTCAACGGCGCGGACATCTCGACGCTCACCTACGTCGCCTCCTCGACGGCGCCGCTGTCGACGACTGTCGCGCAAGCCTTCTACCGGATGACCGGCCTGCGCATCCGTGAGAGCTGGGGCATGACCGAGACCACCGCGGTCACCTGCGTCACGCCGCCGGGCGAGCAGGTCAAGGTCGGCAGCTCGGGGGTGCGGCTGCCGTACCAGCAGGTGCGCATCGTGCAGCCGGACGGCGACGTGGCGCGCGACTGCGCGCCGGGCGAGTGCGGGCTGGTCATCGCGCGCGGGCCCTCGGTCTTTCCCGGCTACCTCGGGCAAGAGCAGGCGGCACGCTGGTTCGACGGCGACTGGCTCGACACCGGCGACCTGGGCTACCTCGACGCCGACGGCTGGCTGTGGATCACCGGCCGCGCCAAGGACCTGATCATTCGCGGCGGCCACAATATCGATCCGAAGATGGTCGAAGAAGTCCTGTTCGGCCATCCGGCGATCCAGGACGCCGCCGTGGTCGGTGCGCCGGACGCGCATGCCGGCGAGGTGCCGGTCGCCTACGTAGTGCTGAAGCCGCAGGCAAGCGCTTCGGCCCAGACCGTGCTGCAGTACGCCACCGAGCACATGCCCGAGCGTGCGGCGGTGCCCCGGCACTGCTTCGTGCTGCCGGAAATGCCGAAGACATCGGTCGGGAAGATCCAGAAGAACCTGCTGCGGGTCGACGCCATCGAGCGGATGTTCCGGGCCGCGCTCGACGGCATCGGCCGCGGTGCGGACGCCTCGGTGCAAGCTACCGACCGCGGCAGCCGCGGCTTCTTTGTCGAGATCCGCGTGCCGGCGCGCGAGGCGGACGATGCCGTGCTGGCCGACGCATTGCGTAGTTTCACCATCCCCTATGCGGTCCGAGCCGCCGAAGGAGCCTGACCATGAGCCGATCCATTGACCGAAGGACGGCGGGCAAGTGGCTGCTTGCCGGCGCCGCCACGGCCGCCGCGACGAGCCTGCCGCGCGCGCTGCTGGCCCAGTCGGCCTTTCCATCGAAGACGCTGCAGTTGGTGGTGCCGTATCCGGCCGGCGGCACCACCGATGTGGTGGCGCGCACGCTGGCGCATGGCATGTCGGGCCAGAAGACGCCCCCGGTGATCGTCGAGAACCGCCCCGGCGGCTCCAGCTCGATCGGCACCGGCTTCGTGGCGCGCGCGCAGGCGGACGGCCACACGCTGCTGGTGACGACGGGCAGCACCGTGACGTTGCTGCCGCACACGCAGGGACTGCCGTTCGACCCGCTGAAGGCGCTGATCCCGGTTGCGGAACTGGGCCGCACGCCGCTGTTCCTCTACGCCAATCCCGGCATCCCGGCGAAGGACCTGAAGGGGCTGGTCGCGTGGATGAAGGCCAATCCCGGGAAGATCACCTACGGCTCGTACGGGCAAGGCACGCAAGGGCATTTCGGCGGCGTGATCCTCGGCAAGTCCGCGGGGGTCGACATGCTGCACGTGCCGTTCCAGGGCGGCGCGCCGGCGATGCAGGCCCTGATCGGCGGCCATGTCCAACTCATGATCGACGCCTACCAGCCGGCAATGGAGCAGGTAAAGGCGGGCAAGGTGCTGGCCCTCGCGGTGTCCAGCCCCGAACGCAGCCCGTATGCGCCGGAGGTTCCGACCTTCCGCGAGCTGGGCCTGCCCCAGGTCGAGGCCATCAGCGGGTTCTTCGGCATGTTCGCGCCGGCGGGGACGAAGCCGGAGACGGTCACGGCGCTGAGCCGGCTCGTCTCCGGCATCACGGCTTCCGAGGCCTATCGCCAGAGTCTGGCGAAGCTGGGCGTGCTGCCGCCGCAAGCCCTGACCCCGGCGCAGATGGACCGGTCGGTCCAGCAGACCAACGCGGAGTGGGCGAAGTTTGTCCGGGATATCGGCTATCGCCGGGGCGACGCCTGAGCGCCGGCAATCGCCATCCATCGCCATCCATCGCCATCCATTGCATTCACGAACAAGGAATTGCTGTGTCCACAACATACAAAGCTCCCGTCGACGACTATGTCTTCCTGCTGCATGACGTGATCGCGCCGGTCGCGCCGCATGCACTGGGCGACCTCGCGCGCGACGATACACGCGAGGTGCTCGGGCAGGCCGCCCGCTTCTTCGAGGAAGTCTGGGCGCCGCTGGACGGCCCGGCCGACGAGCAGGGCTGCCGTTTCGAAAACGGCGCGGTACGGACGCCGGACGGCTATCCGGCCGGATACGCCGCGCTGTGCGAGGCGGGCTGGAACCGGGTGTCGGCGCCCGAGGCACTCGGCGGTGCCGGACTGCCGGAGACCATCGGACAGGCGGTGCGCGAGTTCTCCGCGTCGGCCTGTAATTCGCTGGGCCTCTATGCGGGCCTGACGGCCGGCGCGCATGCCACGATCCGCCGCACCGGCGAGCCCTGGATGCTGCAGCACGTCGTGCCTGCGATGGTCGAGGGACGCTGGGCGGGCACGATGTGCCTGACCGAGCCGCATTGCGGCACTGACCTGCGCCTGATGAAGACGCGCGCGGTGCCGCAGCCGGACGGCAGCTGGCGGCTGAGTGGCACCAAGATCTTTATCTCGGGCGGCGACCAGGACCTGACCGAGAATGTCATCCACCTGGTGCTGGCGAAGGTGCCGGACGAGAGCGGCCATATCCGTGACGACCTTTCGACGGTCCGGCTGTTCCTTGTTCCCAAGCGCGTGGTGGACCCCGACACCGGCACGCTGGGCGGCCCCAACGGCGTCGTCGTGGCCGGCATCGAACACAAGATGGGCCTGAAGGGCAGCGCCACCTGCACGATGTCGTTCGAGCACGCGCTGGCGTATCCGCTGCAGGAGTCGAGCCAGCCTGCGGGGACGCAGCGCAAGTCGTCCGCCGGCATGAGCGGCATGTTCGACATGATGAACTCGGCGCGCCTCGGCACCGGGCTGCAGGCATTGTCGTCGGCGACCCGCGCCTATGGCCATGCCGCCGACTACGCCCGCGAGCGGCTGGCCGGCCGGGCGGCCAAGGCCGAAGACCGCAGCGGCGGCGCCGCCGACCCGATCGTGGTCCATCCGGACGTGCGCCGGCTGCTGCTGAAGCAGGCAGCTTTCCTCGAATCCGCCCGCGCCCTGGGATTGCTCGTCAGGACGCTGCTCGACGAGCCGGACGAAGCGCTGCGCGGCAGCCGCAACGCGATCGGCAGCCTGCTGACGCCGGTGGTCAAGGCGTTCTTCAGTGACCGTTCCTTCGAGTCGGCCAACGACGCCATGCAACTGATGGGCGGGCACGGCTATATCCGCGACAACGGGGTCGAACAACTGGTGCGCGACTGCCGCATCTTCCAGCTCTACGAAGGCGCCAACGGCGTGCAGGCCCTGGACCTGGTGCTGCGCAAGCTGCCCGCCGGCGGTGGCCGCGCGCTCGCTGACTTCCTCGAACTGGTCGAGGGCACGGCGTCGGAAGCGGGGCAGCGCGAGCCGCTTCGCCCGCATGCCGATGCGCTGCGGCAAGCCGTGCAGGACATCCGCGCCTGCGCCACTTGGTTCGCTGACCCGGCGCGCGACCCGTACGACGCCGGCGCGTCCTCCAGCGATTTCCTCACGATGATGGGCATCGTCGCCTGCGCCTGGACGTGGCTGCGGATAGCGGATGTGGCGCTCGGCCTCATGCCCGCGGCGGCAAACAAGCCATTCCTCACGCGCAAGCTGGAACTCGCCCGCTACTGGTTCGCGCGCGAACTGCCGCTGGTTCCGGCCTTGCGGCAGCGCGTGGAAACCGGCGCGGCCTGCCTGATGGCGTTGCCGGCCGACCAGTTCTGACCAGCATTCGCTCTCACCCATTCATTCAAAGGAGATTCGCCAATGAAAACGCAGATCACCGAATTGTTCGGCATCGCGCATCCGATCATCCAGGGCGGCATGCACTACGTCGGGTTCGCGGAGCTGGCTGCCGCGGTGTCCAATGCGGGCGGGCTGGGCATCATCACCGCGCTGACGCAGCCGAGTCCGCAGGCCCTGGCGCAAGAGATCCGGCGTTGCCGGGAACTGACCGACAAGCCGTTCGGCGTCAACCTGACCTTCCTGCCCGCGCGCAATCCGCCCGATTACCCCGGCTACGTGCGCGCGATCATCGATGGCGGCGTCAAGGTCGTCGAGACCGCCGGCAACAACCCGCAGAAATGGCTGCCGATGCTGCACGAAGCCGGGATCAAGGTGATCCACAAATGCACGTCGGTGCGGCATGCATTGAAGGCCGAGAGCATCGGCTGCGACGCGGTCAGCGTGGACGGCTTTGAATGTGGCGGCCATCCCGGCGAGGACGACGTTCCCAACTTCATCCTGCTGCCCCGCGCCGCGGACGAGCTCAAGGTGCCGTTCGTTGCCTCGGGCGGCATGGCCGATGGCCGCTCGCTGGTGGCGGCGCTGGCAATGGGTGCCGGCGGCATCAATATGGGCACGCGCTTCGTCGCAACCCACGAGGCGCCGGTACACCAGAAAGTGAAGCAGGCCATCGTCGCGGCGACCGAACTCGATACGCGGCTCGTGATGCGGCCGCTGCGCAATACCGAGCGCGTGCTGAACAACGCCGGGGTCGAGCGCCTGCTGGAGAAGGAAAGGCGGCTCGGGGCCGACATCGCCTTCTCGGACATCGCCGAGGAGGTGGGTGGCGTCTATCCGCGTGTCATGAAAGACGGCGACCTCGACGCGGGCGCCTGGTCGTGCGGCATGGTCGCCGGCTTGATTCATGACATACCCACGGTCGGAGAACTGATCGACCGAATCATGCGCCAGGCGGAAGACATCGTTGCAAAGCGACTGCAGGGGATGCTGTCGCTTGCATGAATACTGAACATACCAGCAGGGGGAAAGGCAATGCGTGGAATTGTTGCGAAGATCAAAGTCCAGGAAGGCCGGGAGGCCGAGTTCGAAGCGCTGGCGGCCGACCTGGTCGCCGCATCGCGCGGTGAAGCAGGCTGCCTGTCATATGAGCTGTGGCGCTCGGATGAAGACCGCGTCTATGTCTTTATCGAGCGCTATGCCGACGAGGCTGCGGCCCAGGCCCACGTCAAGGCCGATCACTATCGCCGCATCGGTCGGCAGATGGGCGCGTTCATGGATGGTGCGCCGACTGTGTTCAGGCTCGCGGCGGTGGAATCCGGTGCCGGCACATCCTGACGGCGGCGCACCACGCCTCTGACGAGATGGCCTCGTTGCGCGCATGGCAGGGTCGAGGTCTCCAGGCGACCTCATGTGATGTGACGGGTCCGGGGTCAGGCGCTGACGGCAGCGGGGGAATGCGCGATGGGCTCTTGTGAGCGCGGTCCGCCATCGGCCATCCGTCCCGCGCCGAGGATCAGGTCGCGCGAGATCGCCTCGGTGCGCGTCACACCGCACAGTTGCATCGTTCGCATGTACTCGTCCTGCAGGATCGCCAATGCGCGGTGCGCACCCTCCTCGCCCGCCGCGGCCACGCCGTAGAGCGTGGCGCGGCCCACGAGCACGGCTTGCGCACCAAGCGCGCGCGCCTTGAGGACGTCGCTGCCGCGCCTGACGCCACCGTCCAGCAGCACCGGCACGCGGCCCTTCAGTGCCTGGACCACCGGAGGCAATGCATCGATCGATGCCTGCACGCCGTCTAGCTGGCGCCCGCCATGATTGGACACGACGATCGCATCGGCGCCCAGCGCCGCCGCGCGCAATGCATCGTCGGGACGAAGAATGCCTTTGACGATCAGCTTGCGCGGCCAGCGGTCCCGCAGCGCGGCCAGCGCATCCCAGTCGAATGCGGGATCGTAGTTTCGGCCGACCGACGATGCCACGGCGCTGGCGCTCCGGGCTTCCGCCTCCAGGCCCTGCAGGTTTTCCATCACGGGCATGCCGTGGGTCAGCAGACGCATTGCCCAGCGTGGGCGCGTCGCGAAGTCCAGGAGGTTTCGCGGCGTGAAACGGAACGGCACGCGGAAGTCGTTGCGGAAGTCCCGCTCGCGCTTGCCGCCCACGGGCAGGTCCACCGTAATGACCAGCGCCTCGTAGCCGGCCGCATGGGCGCGGTCCATCCAGGCATGCAGGAACGGCTTGTTGCGCAGGATGTAGGCCTGGAACCAGAGCCGTCCCGGCGCCGCGTCGGCAATCCGTTCGATCGAGGCCGTGGCAGTGCTCGACAAGGTATATGGCACACCGGCCGCCGCGGCCGCACGGGCGATGGCCACGTCGCCGCCGTGCCGGCCAAAGCCGACCGCACCCGTAGGTGCGATGGCCAGTGGCATCGCCGCCGGGGCGCCCAGCACCGTGGCGCCGGTGTCGACCGAAGACACGTCGACCAGCGTGTGCGGGGCCAGGCGAATGCGCCGGAACGCGGCCACGTTGTCATCGAGGGTGATTTCGTCTTCGGCGCCGCCATCGAAGAAATCGAAGATGGCGCGCGGCAGATACCTGCGCGCCGCCGCCCGCAGGTCCGCAATCGAATGGGCGTTCATCGTGGTGCTCACTCTGCCTTGATGCCGGCCGACTGGATCACGCGCTGCCACCTCTGCTGGTCCTGTTTCAGGAATGCGGCGAACTGGGCCGGCGTGTCGCCAACGGGGATCGCGCCAAGGCTGCGCAGGCGCTCCTTCACCGCGGGCTTGGCCAGCGCCTTGACCATCGCATCATGAAGCTTGTCGACGGCCTCCTTGGGCGTGCCGGCCGGCGCGAGCAGTCCCACCCACGGTGCCGTCTCCTCGAAGCCCGGAAAGCCGGATTCGGCCATCGTCGGCGCATCGGGGAACTCGGGCAGCCGCCTGGCGGTGCCGACAGCCAGTACGCGCAGGCGCTTCTGGTTCACGTATTCGGCAATGCCGATGATCGGGTAGAAGGTGAACGATACGCGACCGGCCATGACTTCGGTCAGCGCGGGACCATTGCCACGGAACGGTACATGGGTCATATGCACTTTCGCCGTCGTCCCCAGCAGTTCCGCGGCCAGGTGTCCCGAGCCGCCGTTTCCGGCCGAACCGAAACTCACGGCGCCGTCGCCGGACTTGGCTGCCTTGATCAGCTCGGGCAGCGTGTGATACGGGGAATTCGCCGCCGTGACGGCCACCAGCGGCAGCATCGCCGCGTTCGATACGGGCACGAAGTCCTTGAGCGGGTCGTAGCCGGCGCGCTCCTTCATCAGCAGCGCGTTGACGTTGTGCGATAGCGAGGCGAACAGCACCGTGTAGCCGTCGGCGTCGGCGGCCTTGACTTCCTTGGTGGCGATCAGCGAGTTGGCGCCGGTCTTGTTATCGACCAATACCGATGTCCCAAGCGTGGTGCTCATGTCCTGCGCCAGCACGCGCGCAATGACGTCGGTCGGGCCGCCGGCCGCGAAGCCCACGACCATGCGGATCGGCTTTGACGGATAGGTGGCGGTGGCTGCGGCGACTGCGGGCGCGGTGCCGAGCAGTGCGCCGGCTGCCACGAGCGTGGCGGCCATTCGTTGCCAGGCAGTGATGTGCGGGGGGCATTTCATGGTTGTCTCCTTGAGTGTCGTGCGGGCGGCGTCTGGTGCGCCGGCTTGCTGCTGTTCTGCTGTTGCTATTGCTGTTGCTGCGTCAGGCGATGCCGTGCTCCAGCACGCCCACGCCCGATACCGACAGGCGCAGCCTGTCGCCGGCGCGCAGGTAGCGCGGAGGATCTCGGAAGGCACCGCTGCCGGCCGGCGTGCCGGTGGCCACCACGTCGCCTGGCTCCAGCGTCATGAAGCGCGACAGGTAGGCAATCAGCGTGTTGACGGGAAACAGCATGTCGGCGGTATGGCCATGTTGCATGCGCTCGCCGTTGATCCAGGCTTCTACCGTGAGCGCCTGGGGATCGGGTACCTCGTCGCGTGTGACCAGCCACGGGCCCATCGGCGCGAAGCCGTCGTGGCTCTTGGCAAACGTGGTCTGCGGCGGCGACACATCGAACTGGAACTCGCGCGCGCTCATGTCGTTGAGCACGGTGTAGCCGGCGATGACCGACGGCGCCTCATGCGCCTCGATATGCCTTGCATGCACGCCGATGACGACGGCCAGCTCGGCTTCGAAATCGAGCTTGGTCACGTCTGGCGGGCACGGAATTGCCGTGCCCGGTGCCGCAACGCTCGAGGGCAGCTTGGCGATGATGCGCGGCTTCTCGAACGGCGCCACGCCCGTTTCCTTCGCGTGGTCGGCATAGTTGCGACCGATGGCGACGATCTTGCCGGGACGCGGAACCGGCGCCAGCAGCGTCACGGCATCCAGGGGAATCATCGCGGCGTGGCCGGCTTCGCGCATGGCTTGCACATGCAGGGCCAGCGCGGCCAGCGCCGGGGGACCGGCCTGCAGGAGCCGCAGCATGCCGCCGGCCGCCGGTTCGATGCCAGCGGCGGCGCAGCGTAGCGTGACGGCTTGCGTGACAGGCGTCTGCCTGACCCAGTCGGCCACCGGGAGCAGGCGGTCGTCCCCGGTCACGACGCCGATGCCAGGCCTGCCGTCTTGCAGGTATGTCGCGAGCTTCATGCCGTGGCCTCCGGGAAAAAGCGGTTCGCCATGACCTGGCAACGCTTGATCAGCCGGCGCTCGTCGGAGCGGTAGTCGGCCACGGCATTGTGGATCGTGCCCATGTTGTCCCACATCAGCACATCGCCGACGGTCCAGCGGTGGCGGTAGCGGTACTTGTCCTGCAACTGGTGCGCGAACAGGTAAGCCAGCATCTCGTCGCTTTGCTGCGGCGGCAGCTCATTGATACGTACCGAATAGCCCGGGTTGGCATAGAGCACCTTGCGCCCCGTGATCGGGTGGGTCAAGAACACCGGATGCGACACCGGTGGCTTCGCGGCGCGTTGCGCCTCGGTCAGCGGCGGGCGCTGGCTGCCTTTCTCGCGCCGCATCATTTCCCAGAACTTGTTGAAATCATGCAGCACGGTCATGCCATCGAGCCGCGTCTTGATGTCGGCCGGCAGATCGTCGTATGCGGCGTGCATGTTGCAGAACTCGGTGCAGCCGAGTGGCTCGCCATCGCGGTGCGGAATCTCGATGCCATAGAGGATGTTGCAGAACGCGATCATGCGGCTGTACGACATGTCGGTATGCCAGTCCTGTCCCGCATCGGCGAGCCCGATCGGCGTGTCGTCCTCGACAATGTTCGACAGGATCATGACCTCGGGGATGCCGGGTTCCTGGTACTTGCCGGCCACGTTGATCTCGAGCTTGCCGAAGCGGTCGCTGAAGGCCTTCAGGCTGGCGGCATCGAGCGACTGGTTCGGGAAGCTGACCACGCCGTAGCGTCCGAGCACCTGTTCGACCTGCGTCTGGCCGGCGTCGGTCAGCGGCAGGGACAGGTCCAGGCCTTCGATGCGGGCGCCGAAGCCGTCGGCGTTGGGCACGATATTCATGAGGTGTGTCTCCGTGTTGGGGCTGATGCGGGGGCTTGTGCGGGGGCCTGTGTGGCAAGACGCCTTACCAGGCGGCCATCAGGATCGAAAGAACGTCGTCGGGGCGTGCCACCGGACGCGGGTTGAAGGCCAGCCCGCGCTCGCCCATCACGTGATGCGCGACGGCGGGCAGGGCGTCGCGGGCGATGCCGAGGTCACGCAGGCGCGAGGGCACGCCGGTGTCTGCCTGCAGGGCCGTCAGGCAAGCCGGCAGGTCGATGCCGCCGAGCGCTTGCGCGGCGGCATCGGTTTCGGCCTGCGCTGCCGGCGCATTGAAGCGCACCGCGTGGGGCAGGATCACCGCATTCGCCGCGCCATGCGGCACGCCGAACGTGGCGCCGAGCACATGGCAGATTGCGTGATGGAGACAGCTTCGCGCACTGGCGAGCACCATGCCGGACATATGTGCGGCCAGCAGCAGTTCCGCGCGCGCCGCTTCGCTCTGCGCGTCGCGTGCCAGTTCTCGCATCGCGCTGCCGAAGCGGCGTGTGGCGTCGAGCGCCAGCACGGAAGCGATCGGTGAACGTGCCGTCGAGTAGAGACCTTCGATGCAATGGGCCAGCCCGTTCATCGCCGTGCTCAGCAGCAGCGCTGCCGGGATATCACGCGTAGCCGCCGGGTCGGCCAGCACGACGCGGCTGGCGATCTGCGCGTCCCAGAACAGCAGCTTGGTGCCGGCATCGGTGCGGATGCCGAAGGACGGTGTCACTTCGGCGCCCGAGGCGGTGACCGGTATCGAGACGATCGGCAGCTTCGGCGCCAGCAGCGCGGGCATGATCACCTGGCGCGGCGGTATGAAACGGCTGGCGTGCCGGGCCAGCTCGCCGCCCTCGGCCAGCAGCAGCGTCACTGCCTTGGCCGTGTCGCTGACGCTGCCGCCCCCGACGGCCACGACACCATCGATCTGTGCGCTGCGGGCGGCAACGGCAATACGGGTCGCCGTCTGAACCGACGAATGCGCCGGGATGTCGCTGACCGAAAGCGCGGCCCCATCCTGCAACAGATCCTGCACGGTGGCATACAGCGCCGATGTGGCGGTGCGCGGGCTGGTCAGCAACAGGGGCCGCTTTACGCCGAGGCGGTCAAGCTCTTCACGTAGCGCATGGACGGCGCCGGCGCGCAGCACCAGGCGCGTGCGCAGGGACTGATGGGCGAATTCGTGCGCGTTCATGGCGTCAGGCCGCCGCAACGAAGCGGAATTCGGGGGTGATGGTCAGCGCCACCAGCGTGGCATCGTCCGCGCCGAGCCGGATCGTGGCCTGCACCGCGTACAGCTGTGACGGGCCGTCGATCGTCACCAGGCCGTCCTGCGGATGGCCGTTGTCGAAGCGATAGACCGCCATGTACCCGCCCACCTCGGCGACGTGGTCGTCATGCTTGTGCACGAAAACGTTGCTCAGTACATGGCGGATGCGTTGCGTCGTCGAGCGGGTTTGCATCGCTTCGGCCATCGCCATGTGGCCGCGCAGCGCCACCCCTTGCCGGTGCCAGACGCCGTCCGGATCGAACAGGGCGAGCAGGCCGTCATAGTCCGACTGGTCGAGACAGTGGAAGAAACGGTGCAGCAGTTGCTGGCAAAGGGGCAGCAGGGCGTGGGAGGGCGCCATTGATTGTTTTCGCGTTGGAAGCAAGCGAAAGTGCCTGCATCTGTGCCAAGACTACCGACCCTGCTTGCGCCCGGGAAGCACATGGACGAGAATTTGTTGTTTCCGGACTGGAAACAACGAGGCAATATGGACCGGTTGCGCTGTATCGAGGTCTTTCTGGAAGTGGCCAGGGGCCGAAGTTTCTCGGCGGCCGCCGAGCGGCTGGGCATGTCCAAGGGGAATGTGACCAAGCATGTGGCCTGGCTGGAAACGTCGCTGGGCGCAAGGCTGCTGACGCGCACCACCAAGAGCGTGGCGCTGACCGATGCCGGACTGTCCCTGCTCGAAGCAGGGGCGGACCTGCTCGAGCGATACGACCAGGCACAGGCCGCGATCGAGGGATCGATCACATCGCCGCGCGGTGCCTTGCGGGTGGGGACGCCGCCTTCGTTCGGCGCGTTCCACCTGGTGCCACTGCTGACGGAGTTCTCGGTGCTGCACCCCGACGTGCAGGTGATCCTGCACCTGGACGATGGACGGGCCGACCTGGTCAAGGATGGACTCGACCTCTCCGTTCGCATCGCGCCATCGCTACGCGACACGAGCTATGTCGCGCAAAAGCTCGCCGTGGTGCCGCAGATCCTGGTGGCGTCGGACCGCTATCTCGCCGCGCGCGGCTATCCCGCCACGCCGCAGGACCTCCTCGCGCACGATTGCCTGGTGCATGCGCTGAAATCGCCGACCAATACCTGGGCGTTCAATGGGCCGGAGGGCAATACGTCAGTGCGCGTAACCGGCACGATCCGCGCGAACTTTGGCGAAGCGCTGCGGCATGCGGCCATCCTCGGGCACGGCATCGCCATGCACCCGACCTATATGGTCAACGACGACCTGCGCGAAGGGCGGCTGCGACATGTCATGCCGGCCTACCAGCCCACCGTGCTGGACATCTTCGCGGTGTTTCCAAGCCGCCAGCACATGCCGACCCGCGTGAGGGTGTTCATCGATTTCCTGAAGGCGCGCTTCAGCGATGTGTCGGGGTGGCGCTGAACCTGCGCGCCTGGGCGTGCCGCCGTCTTGAAGCAACCACGGTTCGCGAGGCCAGCACGCTTCAGGCGGCCGCGCCTGGCGGGGCATGGCCTGCCAGGAATCGGTCCAGTTGGCCAGCGAACGCCTTGCTATCCTGTTGGGCGTACGGTGCCGGACCGCCGGTATCGACACCCGAGCCGCGGAGCTGGTCCATCACCTCGCGCATGGTCAGGCGTTCCTGGATATTCTCACGGGTAAACCAGCTTCCGCGCGGGTCGAGCACATAGGCACCCTTGTCGAGGGCGGCGGCGGCAAGCGGTATATCCGCCGTAATCACGAGGTCACCATGGCCGGCCAGCTCGACGATGCGCTCATCGGCGGCGTCGATGCCCGCCGGCACTTGCAGTGCCTTGATAAAGCGCGAAGGCGGCGTGCGCAAATACCGGTTCGCCACCAGCGTGACGCACACTTCGACACGCTGCGCGGCCCGATACAGCATTTCCTTGACGACAAGCGGGCAGGCGTCGGCGTCAACCAGTACTTGCATCGCGGGATTCCAATTGAGGGAGGGAACGCTCATATTACTGCCTGCGCGCGTCATATCGAGGACGCCGACAAGATGGAGTTCCAATGGAACAGAACGGCGCAGCGCTCGCGGGCACGATA
This sequence comes from Cupriavidus sp. 05N38, assembly GCF_056397345.1. Taxonomy (NCBI): domain Bacteria; kingdom Pseudomonadati; phylum Pseudomonadota; class Betaproteobacteria; order Burkholderiales; family Burkholderiaceae; genus Cupriavidus; species Cupriavidus sp. 05N38. The sequence goes on along the minus strand of NZ_JBFTNF010000002.1, from coordinate 358,884 downwards.
GACCTCGGTGACCTGACAGTCAATCGGCTGGGCTTCGGCGCAATGCGTCTGTGTGGCGATTCGGCCTGGGGAAGACCAAGGGATCGGGATCAGGCCCATCGAGTCCTGCGTCGAGCGATCGAGCTTGGCGTGAACTTCATTGACACTGCGGATAGCTACGGTCCGGAGGCCAATGAGTCATTGATCGCGCAGGCCTTGTATCCCTATCCTCCGGACCTGGTCATCGGTACGAAAGGTGGCTTGGTGCGACCGGCTCGTCGAACCTGGGTCCGGGACGGACGCCCCGACCATTTGCGGACTGCGGTTGACGGCAGCTTGCAGCGCTTGCGGCTGGAGCGCATCGATTTGTATCAGCTCCACGCCCCCGATCCGAACGTGCCATTTGCCGAGTCGGTAGGCGCCCTGGCCGATCTGCAGCGCACAGGAAAAATCCGCCATATCGGTATTTCGAACGTTACCGTCGCGCAGCTCAGTCTGGCACGCAGCATCACGCCCATCGTGTCGGTCCAGAACGCGTACAACCTGAGAGACCAGACCAGCGAGGACGTCCTCACCGCATGCGAGCGCCTCGGGATTGCCTTTCTGCCCTGGTATCCGCTGGGTGGCAAGCGAGGGCTACGGGCGCTCAAGGTGAAGCAGGTCGCCACGCGTCGCGGGCTCACGCACGCCGCATTGTCTATTGCGTGGCTGCTCGCCAAGTCACCCGTCATGCTGCCCATCCCCGGCACGCAATCCATCAGTCACCTTGAGGAAAATGTGAACGCAGCAGGCCTCAGGCTGGCGCCAGAAGACTGCGACGATTTGAGATGAAGTGGCGCTGAAGGTTGCGAGTGGTCGCGCGTGGCGTCATGCCGAAGGGGCCCGGGCTAACCTGCGCCCGTATGTGAGGCCCATATGTGCGGCCTAAGGGGGGCTGTAGTGGCCGAATCCTTGCGTGCCGCTACGTGGAGGCGCACGCTGGCGATGCGCGGATTGCCGGCGGCACGCCACACCTTCGCCCGGGCGCCAGGCCCGGCGACAATGTCCGGCAGCTGGCGCCGCGGCGAGTTTTCTACCGCGGCTTGTAAAGCCTGCCGGCGCTGCCGGGCCCCCGGCAGGGGGCAAGGGCTTGCCGCCCGCCCGCGATCCCATTGCCGCAGACCATGACGGGAGCCAGCCATGATAGCCACACTCCGACATACCCTGTGCCGCCTGCTCGGCGCCTGCAGCCTTTTCCTTGCCGCATGCGGCGGTGGCGGCGACGGTGCGGTGAGTGTCAGCGGCGGCGGAACCGGCACGCTCTCGGTCGTCATATCGGGGCTGCCGGCCGGGATTCCCGCCAATGTGACGGTCACCGGCCCCGGCGGCTACCGGCAGACGCTGGGCGTATCGACGACCCTGGCGAACCTGGTGGCGGGCACCTATACCGTGACCGCAGCCAACGTCCTGACGAGTTCCGCGTCGTACCGGCCACAATTGCCCGTCCAGACGATTGCGGTGGCGCCAGGCACCGCGCCGGTGGCCGGCGTGATCTACGGTCCGCCCGTGGATCTCCGGCTGGCCCTGAACGAAGTGGCAGGCGGCCTCCAGTCGCCGGTATTCCTGACGGCGCCGGGCGGCGACGCGCGGGTCTTCGTGGTCGAACGTCCCGGACGCATCCGTATCGTGCGCAACGGCGCGCTGTCCGCCACGCCATTCCTGGATATCGGCGCGCTGACCACCAACGATGGCGAGCGCGGCCTGCTTTCCATGGCATTCGATCCGGGCTATGCCACCAATGGGCGTTTCTATGTCTACTACACTGATCTGAACGGTGCCATCACCATCGCCCGCTACGGCGTCTCCGCCGGCAACCCGGACCTCGCCGATGCGGCCGGTACTGTGGTGCTGGCGATCCCGCACAGCGCTTTCAACAATCACAATGGCGGCCAGCTCGCGTTCGGGCCGGACGGCATGCTCTATATCGGCACCGGGGACGGTGGTGGGACGGGCGATCCATCGGGCAATGCCCAGAACCCGAATGTGCTGCTCGGCAAGATGCTGCGCATCGATGTCAGTGGCGCGGGCGGGCAGCCGTACACCATGCCGTCGACCAATCCGTTCGCCGGTGGGGCCGGCGGTCGCGGCGAGATCTGGGCGCTGGGGCTGCGCAACCCCTGGCGGTTCTCGTTCGATACGACGGGGCTGATCTATATCGCCGATGTGGGACAGGACCAGCGCGAAGAGATCGACGTGGCCCCTGCCTCCAGCGCCGGGCTGAACTACGGCTGGAATCGTACCGAGGGCGTCCTGTGCGAGGGAGCGAAGCCCTGCAACACGGCGGGCCTGACGCTGCCGGTGTCCGACTACGCGCACAGCGCCGGCGACTGTGCGATCGTCGGCGGCTATGTGTATCGCGGCAGCGCGATTCCGGAGTTGCAGGGACGCTATTTCTATTCCGACCTCTGCGCCGGCAAATTGCTCAGCCTCATGTACCGCGACGGCGCTGTGACCGAGCAAGTCGACTGGCAGGTCACGGCCGGCGGCAGCGTGCTCTCGTTCGGCCAGGATGCCGCGCAGGAGTTGTATGTGCTGGCCGATCCGGCCACCTCGGCCACCAGTGGCAAGGTGTATCGGGTCGAGCGGGCCGCGGCGACGCCGTGACCGCCGCGCCGCCGGTGTCGTCGCGACCAAAGCGAAGCGGACCACGCGCCGCCCCGCGCGCGCAAGGCGGCCCGGCGCCCGGCCGGCTCCCCGGGGCGCATCCGGCATTTCCTGCATTGCATAGTTCAGGCCACGATGAACCATCGTGATGCGCGCGGGTAGCACACTAGGCCAAAGCTGCCGTGACACCGGCGCTTGCCGCGCGACGCGTGCAAGCACGTCCGCGGCATGCGCCCGACGCCAACTTCGCTCCCTTGCCCCCATGCATCCATCCATGCCGTCCGATCCCCTCGCCGCCGTGACCGCTCCTGATCCCGCGGCCTACTATCGCGCCCTCGCCGCGCAGCGACCGTTCTATCGCGACGAAGCGCTCGGGCTGTGGGTCGCGGCTGGCGCGGCGGAGGTCGCGGCGGTGCTGGCGCATCCCGCCTGCCGTGTACGTCCGCCAGCGCAGCCGGTGCCGCCGGCGCTGGTGGGCAGCGCTGCCGGCGTGCTGTTCGGTGGCCTCGTGCGCATGAACGATGCCGCATGGCAGGCGCCGCTCAAGGATGTGCTGCGCAAGCATCTGGCTGGCCTGGATCCGGGCGGCATGCGCGCCCGCGTGGCGGCGCTCGCGCAGGCGCTGCCGTTCGATGCCGCGCAGGCAGGAGCCGCGGTCAACCACTGGATGTTCGCGCTGCCGGTGCTGGCGGTGGCCGATGCGCTGGGCATGGCGGTGGCCGGCGCGCCCGGCGAGGGCGCAGCGGTCGCCGGACAGGTGGCGGCCTTCGCGCGCGCGCTGTCGCCGCTGGCGACGCCGCAGGAGATTGCCGGCGGCAGCGATGCCGCGCAATCGCTGCAGGCCTGGATGCGCACGCAGTTGCCGGGCGCCGGTCGCCCGCTCGATGCGCTGGTGCGAGACGCGCAGGCCGCCGGCATTGCCCGGGATGTCATCGCGGCCAACGCCATCGGCCTGCTGATCCAGTCGTGCGAGGCCACTGCCGGGCTGGTCGGCAATATGCTGCTGTGGCTGGGACGCCGGCATGCCGGCGAGGCGGCGCAAGCCGCGGACCTGCGCGAGCTCGCCGCGCGCGTCTTGCGCGAAGATCCGCCGGTGCAGAACACGCGCCGCTTTCTCGCCGCCGATGCACGCCTGTGCGGCGCGGACCTCAAGGCCGGCGACGCCGTGCTGGTGGTGCTGGCCGCCGCATCGCTGGACGACAGCGTGGATGCGGGCTCGCCGCCCTGGACCTTCGGCCGCGGCCGCCACGCCTGCCCCGGCGACGCGCTCGCCACGGCGGTGGCGCAGGCCGTGGTGGAAGTGCTGCTGGCACGCGGCGCGCGCCCGGCGGCGCTGGCGCGCGCATCGCGCTACCGGCCTTCGCTCAACGCGCGCATTCCGCAATTCCTCTGACCCGGCCGCGCCGGGCCCGAACAACCCCCAAGCACACGCCACGCCATGATCGCAGTCATCTTCGAAGTCATACCGGCCGAAGGCCGGATGGACACCTACCTGAGCATCGCCGCGCAATTGCGCCCCACGCTGGAGGCCATCGACGGCTTCATTTCGGTGGAGCGCTTCCAGAGCCTGAGCGACCCCGGCAAGTTGCTGTCCTTGTCGTTCTTCCGCGACGAAGCCGCGGTCAAGGCCTGGCGCAATACCGAGGAGCACCGCCACGCGCAGTCGGCCGGGCGTGGCGGGGTGTTCGCGGGTTACCGCCTGCGCGTGGCGCAGGTGCTGCGCGACTACGGGCTCGACGAGCGCGACCAGGCGCCGGCGGACAGCCGCGCCGTGCATGCGCCCCTGCCGCGATGAGGCGCCCGGCTTGCATCGCGACCCGGCTCAGGACTGCGCCCAGCTCCGCAGGTTGTCGACGGTGGCCGTGACGCCGCCGCAGACCACCACCAGCACGTTCCTGAACGGCTCCAGTTCCGGCGCGCGCTCATAGGCCAGGGCCAGGCTGGCGCCGCACGCAGGTTCGACCAGGATGCGGTGGTCATCGAGAAAACGCTCGCACGCCGCGAGCGCCGAGCGGTCAGACACGACGGCACTGCGCACAGGATAGGCTTGCGTCAGCGAGAACGCCCGCTCGCAGACCTGCTTGGCGCCAAGCGAGGTGGCGATGCTGGTGATCGCTTCCAGCGTGACGCGCTTGCCGGCCTGCATCGATTGCGCCAGGGAGTCGGCGCCCCGGGTTTCCACCGCAATGACCGGCACGTCGCCCCACTGGTTGCGCTGCAGGCCTTCGATCACGCCGGACATGAGCCCGCCGCCGCCCACGGACAACACCACCGCGTCCGGCTTGAACGCCGTGCGCGCGATCTCGTCGACCAGGGTCGCGTGGCCGGCCCAGAGCAGGGGATCGTCGAAGGGGTGCAGGAATGCCTCCGTTTCGCCGATCATCGACAGCGCCAGCGTATTGGCCTCGTTCCAGCTGGCACCATGGACGATCACCTCGGCATTCTGCTGGCGGATCAGGTCCTTCGCGCGCGCCGTGGTGGATTCCGGAACCACCACCGTGACCGGGATCGAGAGGCAGCGCCCGGCGTAGGCAACGGCGATCCCGGCATTGCCGCCGGACGAGGAAATGAAGCGGCGCTTGCCGCGGCGCGCGTGTTCCTCGCAGGCGGCACCGATGCCGCGCAGCTTGAACGAGCCGGCAGGTTGCAAGGACTCGAGCTTGAGCCAGACGGAACGGCCCGCGGCCTGGCTCAAGGGAAAGGATTCGAGTAACGGGGTTTCGATATGCAGGGGCATCAGGAACGGTCCTGTGAAATCGGGGAATCGGGTCGGGTAGCGCCCGGCCCGGCTCGATATGGTATCGAAACGCGGCCGGCCACACACGAGATGCAGGTCAGATGCGGGTCACAGATGGGCCGTGGCCAGGCGCGCGGCGAGTCCGAGGAATACGATGCCGGCGAACCAGTTCAGCGCGCGTTGCGCGCGTGGCGAACGCAGCAGCAGGGCACCGAACATCGCCGAGAAGTAGGCGATCACCGAAAACACCAGCAGCGTGGCGACGATGAAGACCAGCCCCAGCAGCAGGATCTGCAGCGCGATGTGTCCATGGGCCGGCGCGACGAACTGCGGCAGGAACGCAAGGAAGAAGATGACCACCTTGGGGTTGGTGAGGTTCATCACCACCCCGCGCCGGTACATATGCCCGGCTCCCGTGCTGTCCGCGCCGCCGTCGGCCATGGCGCCGACCGGCGCGCGGAACGCTTGCCACGCGAGGTAAGCCAGGTACAGGGCGCCGACGATCTTCAGCGCCGCGAACGCGACCTCGGAAGCCGCGAACAGCGCGGCCAGGCCAAACGCCACCGCGGCGGTGTGCACCAGGAGCCCGGTGCACAGGCCAAGCACCACGACCATGCCCGCGCGCGGACCGCGCATCGCCGATTGCAGCAGCACGAAGACGTTATCCGGGCCGGGCGTGAGTCCAAGTATCACCGAGATGCCGAAGAACGGCAGCAGCGTTTCGATCGGGGGCATGTCTGGGACTCCTTTCGTTTCGTGTGTGAGGATTGCGCGTGAGCAACGCATATGTGGCCGGCATCAGCAAGCATGCGGCCGGGGCGTCGCGCCGGTGCCGAAGAACGACACGGGAATCGGACCACGGCTTTCGCGCATCATGAAGCTCCTCGAAACTGGCGGCGGCACTTGCGGGCTGGCGGGCCTTGGGTGCCGTCATCGATACGGGTACTGTAGGAGTCCGCACCCGCACCGCAAATGACCGCCGGTTTCATTAGCTTGCTCCATCGTCTCGATCGGAGGAGCACGCCGTGGCCGGGGCGCCCGGACGGGTGCGCATGCGGCCCGTGATGCACCCGTGCGCCTACTTCCCGGCGCCGCGCAGCAGCCTGCCTACCCGCGACAGGAGCCGGCTACCCACGGTGGTCGCCTCGGCGGCATGGCGCGCCGGCGTGGCGGGCGAGGCCTGCGCCTGTGTTTCCATGGCCTGCAGCGTCCAGCATGCGACCGCCGTGAATGCGCCCTGCTCGAGGGCGCGGCGGTCCGGGCGCGGTGTCTTCATTTCTGTTGCTCCTTGTTCGCCGCGGAAGCGGCCGGATAGTAATGGTGAAGCGCGTTCTCGAACGTCGCGCGGCTGAAGCCGCCCAGGTGCGTGCCCAGCAGATGCCCGCGCGCGTCATAGAAGAGCGTGGTCGGGTACCCGGTCACGCCCACGGCCTTGGCGACCTCGAGGTTGGCGTCGAACAGCAGGTTCCCGATCCGGACCTGGCTGTCCTCCAGGTAGCCCTGCACGAGCGGGCGCGGCTCGCCCTGGTTCACGAACACGATGTGCACCCAGGCATTGTCCGCCTGCGCCCTGGCCAGCACTGGCATCTCGGCACGGCATGGCGGGCACCAGGTCGCCCACAGGTTCACCACCATCGGCTTGCCGTCCGATCTTGCCAGCGGCTGGAACTGGCCCGCACTGTTGGCGAGCGAAACGGCGGGGACCATCTGCGGCGGGGCCGACAGGCTTGCCGCCGCGGTGGCGGCGCTCCAGGCGACCGTGCCCGCGGCCGCCGCGGCCAGCAGCGCCAGGCGCTGCGGCCTGCGCCGCAGGAGATACCAGGCGAGCATGCCCGCGCCGGCGAGTGCACCCGCGGGCAGGTCGAAGCCCAGGTCGCGGATGTCGAGCATGTCGGGAAGCTTGCCGCCATAGGCGGGCAGGTAGCGCATGACGAAGACCAGCCGCGCTGCCGCCAGCCCGACCAGCACGATGCGCAATATCGCGCCTTCGATGCTGTCCCGGTCCTTGGCGAGGCGGCGCCCGACCATCACTGCGGTGGCGACGCCAAGCGCCAGGATCAACGGTGCGACAGGGAGCACCAGGGGGCCGATCTTCATATTGCCTTCAAAGTCATGAGTGGAATGTCGGGTCGCCCGCCGCCTCGCGGCACACCGGTGCGGCAAGGCGCGCAGCGACACGCACGCAGTGTAGGGCGGCGGCAGTCGCGGGTGAACGCCCGCAAGGCTCACGAGTTTGCCCGATCGTCTCAGGTGCCGGTCGCCGGTGCCTGGCAAATGTGGACGACCCGCCGTGCGGGTGGCGCCGACATGGTCGGCGTGCGCGCAAAGGACCTGACAGGAACCGCTGGCGGGCCGCATACTACGGCGCATCTCCGCAACCCGTGGAAGAGAGGTCTCATGGCAGATCGCCGATGACACGCCGCCGGGCAAGCAGCGGCGCCACGCTCTGGAATACGCTGAGCAAGATCGCCACGCGCAATGTGCGGCGCGCGCAGCGCACCGTCACGCGCAGCGCCATCAAGTCGGCGGTCAGGCAGGGCGAAGCCATGAGCCAGGCCGCGCAGCGCGTGCTGAGCGGCGTCGCCTCGCCGGCGCCGGCGCCGGTCAGCCGCGGTGGCGGGCGCTGGGAGGAGGGCAGCGGGGGGCTGGGGCCGCTGGTGCAGCGCCGCTACCGCTTGTTCATCCCGTCCGGCGTGAGCGCGTCGCGGCCGGCACCCTTGCTGGTGTTGCTGCACGGCTGCGGCCAGGACTCGTCCAGCTTTGCCGCCTGCACGCGCGCCGCCGTGCTGGCGCGCAGCGCCCGCTGCGTGGTGCTGATGCCGGAGCAATCCTCCCACGCCAATGCGCAGCGCTGCTGGAACTGGTTCCGTTCGGCTGCGCGCGTGGCGGCGGAAGCCAGCCTGCTGATGGCCATCGTCGACCAGGTCTGCCAGCGGCGCCTGGTGCGCGCCGACCAGGTCTTCGCGCTGGGTTTGTCGGCGGGCGGCGCCATGGCGCAGACGCTGGGGTTGCGCTATCCGGACCGCTTCGCCGCGGTGGGCTCGCATTCCGGCGCGGTCGCGCTCAGCGCGGGCAATGCCGCGCAGGCGGCGCGGGTCATGCATGGCAAGGGCCATCCCGACATGCACGCCGCACGGTCGTCGCTGGCCGGCCGCCGCCCGCCACCCCTGCTGCTGCTGCACGGCGATGCCGATCACGTGGTGCATTTCGACAATGCGCTCGCGGCGGCCGCGCTATGGCAGCAACTGCTGCCGAAGGCGCCGGCGCTGGCCGCGCCGCGGCGCATCCAGCGCGGCCAGCGCCGGCCCTTCACCGTGTTCGCGTGGTCGGACGAGGGGCGGCCCTATCTCCGGCTGGTACGTATCGAGGGACTCGGGCACGCGTGGAGCGGCGGCGCGTCCGGCCAGGCCTTCAGCGATCCGTCCGGGCCCGACGCCTTGCGTATCGCCTGGCAGTTCTTCATGCAGTGCCTGGCGGCGCGGGGGCGGGTTCGTCCGGCTGCTGCCGGGCGAGCGGCGCTTGCATGACGACATCGCTTTCCGGGTAAGCCACGCAAGGCAGGATATAGCCCTCGTCGCGCTCGTCGAAGCTGACGCCGGGCCATTCGATGCGGTAGGCCACGTGTCCCGCGGAAAGCTGGCACAGGCAGGCGCGGCAGGTTCCGTTGCGGCAGGAACTGGGCAGCCGCAAGCCGGCCTGCAACGCGGACTGCAGCAGGGTTTGCGTGCCCGGCGCGGCGAACTCGTGGCCGAGCGGCTCCACGCGCGCCCGGAACACCGGTGCCTGCGTCATCGGCGGGCCTTCGCTCACGGCTGGTCCTCGCCGTGGCCGGCGTCGGGAAAGCGCGCGCGTCCGTGGGTGGCGTCGCGCAGCGCGACGCGCGCTGCGTCCACCTCGCTGGCCGGCAGGCGAATGGTGAGCCGGGCGGCGGCACCATGCTCGCCGTGCGCGAGCACGTGGCCGGCCTGTTCGATCCAGCGGCGCACGCGCGCCTCGTCGGCGTAGTCCACTTCCACCACCAGCGCGGCATAGGCAATGCGCTCGATGCGCTGCGCGTCCCTGAGCGCCACCGCGATGGCATCCGTATAGGCCCGCACCAGGCCGCCCGCCCCGAGCTTGATGCCGCCGTAGTAGCGCACCACGGCCGCCAGCACGCCTTCGAGTTCATGGTGGCGCAGGACCTCCAGGATGGGCCTGCCCGCGGTGCCGGACGGCTCGCCGTCATCGGACATTCCAGAATGTCCGCCGGCCAGCAGGGCCCAGCAGACATGGGTGGCGGTGGCATGCTCGGTGCGCAGGCGCTGCAGTTCGGCCATGGCCGCTTCGCGGTCGGCCACGGGGATGGCGTAGCCGATGAAGCGGCTCTTGCGGATTTCCAGTTCGGCCTGGAGGGGCGAGGCGAGGGTGTAGGTCGGCACGGATAAGGCCGCGCCATGCGGCGCGACGGCGGGCGGAAAGCTAAGGGACTGGGCTGCGGACTGCGAGCGTGCGTCAGTGTACCGCAGCGCGCGGGCCGGCCCTGTGCGCTGCCCGGTCGCGCCGCGGCAACGCGGGGCGGCGCCTGGATGTCTGCAAAGTAAGGCACTTTCAACATGCTGTCACAAATGGTTCATAGCATGCGACTCGGCCTGATCGCTGCGTGACGGTCCTCACCAATGCGCGGCATGGTGGCGCCACCGGCGCCGCCCATTCACTCACATAACAAACGGGAAAGAAGAATGCTCGACAAACCGGATGCTTCCCGCCGCAAGGCGCTCAAACTCCTGGCTGGCGCACCGATGTTGCCGCTGGGCATCGGCGCGACTGCCCTGCTGGTAGGTTGCGGCGGCGAGAGCGACGCAGTCGCCGCTCCGGCACCGGCACCCACGCCGGCCACGCCCGCGAGCTTCACCACCGCCGAGTTCACCGGCATGGCCGCGCCGAACCTGGCCAATCCGGCCGCGATGGCGACCACCACGGTCGGCTCAAGCCTGAAGGTGTCGTTCAGCGACGGCAGCAGCCAGGTCTACAAGCTGGCCTACCAGCCGTTCTTCATCACCGGAGACCAGGTGCCCGACGGCAACGGCGGCAAGATCCTGGCGGGCGGCTACTTCGACATCAACAACCAGCCGATCATCGACAAGTCGGTGGCCGGCAAGGAGCGCCAGTTCTTCTCCGACGCGCCCGACGGCACCTCGCTGCTGAAGATCGACGGCGCCAAGGTGGCGGGCGTAAAGGGCAACACGGTATTTGCCGTGGTCCAGTTCGAATACACCACGCGCAACCAGCTCGGCACCGATACCTACGGCCAACTGCCTTCGCCGATCGGCGTGCTGACGCTGGACCAGGACCCGGCCACCGGCAAGCTCACGCTGGTGAAGTACCACAACGTGGACACGTCGCCGGCCAACGGGCTGTGGATCACCTGCGGCGCCAGCCTGTCGCCGTGGAACACCCACCTTTCGAGCGAAGAGTACGAGCCGGATGCGTTCACCGCGGCCGCCAGCGCGCAGTTCCAGAAGTACAGCGAAAACCTGCTCGGCTACGCCGGCGCGCTGGCCAATCCGTACTTCTATGGCCACCTGCCCGAAGTCACGGTCAACCCGGACGGCACCGCCAGCATCAAGAAGCACTATTGCCTGGGCCGCATCTCGCACGAGCTGGTGCAGGTGATGCCGGACAACCGCACCGTGCTGATGGGCGACGACGCCACCAACAGCGGCCTGTTCATGTTCGTGGCGGACAAGGAGAAGGACCTCTCCGCCGGCACGTTGTACGTGGCCAAGGTAGGCACCGGCTTCTCCATCGATCCCGCCCAGCCGGGCGCCGACCTGACCTGGGTCAAGCTCGGCCATGCCACCAGCGCCGAAATCGAGGCCCTGGCCAAGTCGCACCGCCCGACGGACATCATGGACGTCAGCCTGACCGATCCGCTCCTGGCCGATCCGCTGAACACCGGCTACACCAAGATCTTCACGGGCGGCACCGCCAACTGGATCAAGATCAAGCCGGGCAAGGAAAAGGTCGCCGCGTTCCTGGAAACCCACCGCTATGCCTACCTGGCCGGCGGCAGCATGGGCTTTACCAAGATGGAAGGCACCACCGTCAACATCAAGGACAAGGTCGCCTACTCCGCGCTGCAGAACATCCAGGACTCGATGGTCAAGAACAACACGGCCAAGGGATGGAATGCGCAGAGCAATATCTCGGTCGATGTGGCGCTCAAGGCCGGCGGCGTGATGCAGCACAAGCTGGCCGGCGGCCAGAAGGACCTGGACGGCGCCGCGATCAACAGCGAATGGGTGCCGGTGCATACCCAGGCGCTGATCGTGGGCAAGGATATCGCCGCGGACGCGCTGGGCAATACGGCAGATCCGGAGACGATCGCCAACCCGGATAACCTGAAGTTCTCGGAAAAGCTGCGCACGCTGTTCATCGGCGAGGACAGCGGCCAGCACGTCAACAACTTCCTTTGGGCCTACAACGTAGACACCAAGAAGCTGAACCGCGTGCTGTCCACCCCGTCGGGTGCCGAGTCGACCGGCCTGCATGCGGTCGACGAGATCAACGGCTGGACCTATGTCATGAACAACTTCCAGCACGCCGGCGACTGGGGCGGCCTGCACGCCAAGGTGCAGGCCACGCTGGATCCGCTGGTGCGCGCCAACTACAAGGACCGCTTCGGCGCGGCCGTCGGTTACCTGACGGCAGACGCTACCAGCGTCAAGACCGCCAAGGCCTGAGCGCACTGACGCCGCGGCCGCCGGGCCGCGGCTTGCGGGTTGCCCGAAACGCCCCTGGCGAGAGATCGCCGGGGGCGTTTTGTCTTGTGCCGCGGCGCCTGCCTGCTACGCTTGCGGCAAACCGCCATGGGAAGCCCGCGCCCGGCCTTCCTGTGCGGACCCCGCAAAACAGGAGAAACAGCATGCCCAAGCAAGACGAGCCACTGCACGCACGCCGCATGGCGCCGGCCACCGACCGCAACCGCGACGCCATCCTGGATGTGCTGCGCCGCGTCCTGCCGTCCGGCGGCCTGGTGCTGGAGATCGCCAGCGGCACCGGCCAGCACGCCGCTTACTTCGCGGCTGCGCTGCCGGCGCTGACCTGGCAGCCGAGCGACCCGGAGCCGGCCGCGCGCGCCTCGATCGAGGGCTGGACCGCGCATGCCGGACTGGCCAACGTGTTGCCGCCGCTGGCACTGGACGTGCGCCGGCAGCCCTGGGGCATCGAAGCCGCGCAGGCGCTGGTCTGCATCAACATGGTCCATATCGCGCCGTGGGCGGCGGCCGAAGCGCTGTTCGCCGGCGCCGCGCGCCTGCTGCCGGCGGGCGGCGTGCTTTACCTCTATGGCCCCTATCGCCGCAATGGCGAACACACGGCCCCGAGCAATGCCGCCTTCGACGCGCAATTGCGCAGCGCGGACGCGCAATGGGGCGTGCGCGATATGGAAGATATAGTCGTGCTCGGGGAGGCGGCGGGCCTGCGCATGGACGATCCAATCCCGATGCCGGCGAACAATTTCAGCCTGGTATTTCGCAAATAAGGGATTGCCGGGAATGCGCTGCCGTGACCGCGGCTACGGCGAAAGGACTTCGCAAGCGGAAAAGGCGCGATAAGAAAGCCGGCAATGCCAGCGAAGACGCCGTGCGCCAATCAGGTGGCGGAAAGCGGAAGTCGGCGGGGAAAGCAGGGAGTAAGCGGCAGGGAGTAAACCGCGGGGAATTCAACTGAGGATTTCCGGCTGGCCGTGCAAGGCACCAGCCGGTTTGCACAAACGTGGTGCGGCGGAACGAAACGCGGCGCATGGCGCGGGACGCGGCACGGATACGCCGTGCGCATCACCGGGCCGCCTGCCGCGCCGGCCCTTGCGCGATTTACTTCGCTGCGACGGGTGCTGCTTCTGCTTCGGTCTTCACGGGAGCGGCCTTCTTGGGCGCTGCCGGCTTCTTTGCGACGGGCTTCTTTGCTGCCTTCGGCGCTGCTGCGGCCTTCGGTGCTGCTGCTGCCTTCGGTGCTGCGGCTGCCTTCGGCGCTGCCGGCTTCTTGGCGGCTGCCGGCTTGGCGGCGGCCTTCACCACCGGCTTCTTCGCTGCCGGCTTGGCCTTGGCCTTTGCCTTTTGCGCAGCCAGCTTTTCCTTGGCGGCTTGCTTCTCGGCCAGCACAGCGCTCTTGGCTGCTGCGGCGGCTTGCACGATTTCACGCTTGGCGGTTTCGATGGCCTTCTTCGAATCTGCGCGCAGCTTCAGCAGGGCCTTCTTGGCGGCTGCCAGTTCGCGGGCCAGGACGCTGGCTTTCTTCGCGGGCACAGCTGCCTTCTTTGCGGCGGCCGGCTTTGCCTTGGCTGCTGCGTTGGTCTTTACGATTTTCTTGGTGGTCACGGCCATGATTATTTACCCGTTAGTTTGTAGAGCGCGGAGTATAACCTTTCGCGCGACACGACTAGCACACGATCCATTAAGTGCGTGTGTTTTCTGTCGGAAAAGTGTGCGCGAATACAACATCTCTATCCGGCATTGGCGCATGGCGCGCGCTGCGAATATGGCCGACGTATTGGCTTTTTCGATGTTCCGCGTGTTTCAGCGGGTATTGATTTTTACCTGAATGCCGTCGGGCAGCACCGTGATCGCGCCGGGCTCGATGTCCTTGCCGGCAATGTGCAATTGTTCCGGCGTGAAGGTGTAAAGCGGGTAGTCGCGCAGCACTTGCTGCGCCACCACGGCGCCGATCGCGTTCAATTGTTCGCCGTATTGCGCCGGCATGCCGCTGACCTGGACGCGCTCGACGGCGGGATTGTCGAGCAGCACCGCGCGCCTGGCCGGATCGTAGCGCAGGCCGCTGCTGACCGACAAAGTGCCATTGATCGGCGGCGCGGGCAGCAGCGTGTTGCTGACCTGGGCGTCCATCTGCGTGCTCACGCGGTTGTTGGCATCGTCGAGCACCAGGCGCGGATTGGTCAGTTGCACGTCGACCACCTGGCCGTAGCGCAGCCGCGCGGGAAAGCGCTTGTCCACGGCGTCCTGCAGTTCCTGCCGCGAGAATGTGTAGTCGCCCGTCCAGACGTTGTAGCCGGCCCAGGCGCTGGCGCCGCCGAGCAGGGCGAGTGCGCCGCAGAGGGCGATGCGGCCGGCGGCGCGGGCGGCGCCGGTGGCGCGCATGGTTCGGATGGCGGTCGGCTTGGTCGGCATGCTGCGGTTTCTCCGGGTTTGGCCTGCGGCGCTGGCGCTCGCATCGGCCATCAGGCTCAGCTTTCAGACGCGGTGGCGGCGGCATCGTTCCACCGCGCGGCGCTCAATAGTGCGGCGGGATCTCGTGCTGCGATCCGTTGTCCGGCCCGCCGGGGCCGCTCGCGCGCATCTGCTGGTAGAGCGCCTGGAGCTGCTCCTGGAGCAGGTCGATCTGGCGCTGCTGGCGTGCCACGGCGAGGTTCAGCGTTTCGAGCAGGTCGTCCTGGAAGGCGACCTTGATCTCGAGTTCGGTCAGGCGGGATTCCATGGCGTGTTCTCCATTGTTCAGATTTCGTCGCGGGCTTGCGGCCGCGCATTGTAAGACAGCCCAGGCGGCGTTTCGCGCCGCTTGCCGGGCCGCGCGGCCCGGTGTAACGTTAGGCCTTCCGCCGGCCCGCACGGGTCGCATGCACTGATCCATCATGATTTCAGCCACGCACCACACGCTTGCCGTCGACGCCACCCTGGCGGGCGCTGAGCTGCCGTGCGCGGCTCTCGCCGCTTCTCCTCCGCCCGTCACCTCCCCGCCGCGCGCGCGGGCCGGCGTTGCACCGCCGCCCCCGTTCACGCCGGGCTGATCCGCAGCCCGTCTTTTTCCATCTTCGGCTTTTTTCCGGCGGCGTGCCACGGCGCGCGCATGTCTTCCTGCGCCCGCGCACGTGAGCCTGGCGCCGGCTGGCCGAAGTTTCAGGATGAACTCCGGATGCTTTCCGGCGTTTTCGTGACAGGTGAATTTCATGGCTTTGAACAAAACCGCGCTGGCCGCGCATGGCTCGACCGCGCTCTTCGTGCTGCTCTGGAGCAGCGGTGCAATCTTCGCGCGGCTCGGGCTCGAGTACGCAACCGCCTTTGCCCTGCTGGCCGCGCGCTTCGCGCTCGCGCTGCTGGTGCTGCTGGCGCTGGCCGCATGGCGGCGGCGCTGGCTGCCCGAGCCGGGCACGCGCATGCGCGTGATGGCCGCCGGCCTGCTGCTGACCGGCGCCTATTCGATCTGCTATCTGCTCGCGCTGGCGCGCGGCGTGACGCCAGGCGTGCTGGCCACCGTGCTGGGCGCGCAGCCGATCCTGACCCTGTTGCTGGTGGAGCGACGTTTTTCCCTGCGCCGGCTGGCCGGCCTGGCGGCGGCGCTGTGCGGGCTGGTGACGGTGGTGTCGGAAAGCATCGGGCAGGCGCGCCTCTCACCGCTGGGCATGGGCTTCGCGCTGGCGGCGCTGGCGTGCATGACGATCGGCGCGATCCTGCAGAAGTCCATCCGCCAGGCGCCGCTGGATGTGCTGCCGCTGCAATACGGCGCCGGTCTCGCGCTATGCCTGCTGTTCGTACCGTTCCAGCCGCTGGCGGTGACGCCGGCGGCGGGCTTCATCGTTTCGCTGGCGTGGCTTGCGCTGGTGATCTCGGTGGGCGCCACGCTGCTGCTGTACCGGCTGATCCAGGCTGGCAACCTGGTCAGCGTGACCAGCCTCTTCTACCTGGTGCCCGGCGTGACGGCATGGATGGACTACCTGTTCCTGGGCAACCGGCTCGCGGCGTCGAGCATCGCCGGCATGGCTGCCATCGTGATCGGACTGGTGCTGGTCTTCGGGCGGGCGGGCACGCGCTAGCTCCGCGGTGCGGCGCGCCGGGCCGGCGCGCCGGCACCGGTCAAGCGTGGGCCAGTGCCGCGGCTGCGTGCTGCGCCGGCAGCACCAGCTCGGGCACGCCCTGCAGCAGCGGCGCGGTGGTCGCGCCGGCCTCGAAGCGCGAGGGCGCTTCGCGGGCCAGGCGACGCAGGCGTTGCAGGCGGGCTTCGAGACCGGCATCGGGCTGGGTGTCCAGGCACAGCGTGGACGGGCAGGCCACGCCGAGCAGGTTCAGCGCCTGCTTGAAATTGGCCGGCGTCAGGCCATCGGCGGGATTCACCGCCACTGCGTGCGCGCGCAGGTGCGCGAACCGTTCGTCCTGCAGCGAAGCCGTGTCGCAGGTCAGGATGGCGAAGGCCTGCGGCGCCGGCCGGCTGGCGAAGTAGGCCGCGATGCGCGCGGCGTGGCCGCCAGGCACGTCGGGGGTCATGCCTTCGACCTGCAGGTCGAGCTGCTGCAGGATCGCCGCGGGCACGCCGCGGCGCCATGCCTCCGATACCACCACGCGGGCGCCGGCCAGGCCGAACAGGCGGCGCACGAAGCCAAGTGCGACCGGGTCGAAGAAGCGGACGTCGCGCAGGGTGCCAGTATCGGGAATCCCGCCCAGCCGGGCCTCGGAGCGGCCCGAATAAAGGACACCGGGGACGTCAAGCATGATGAGGCGTTCAGACATGATTTCCTGTTTTGGTTGCAGCGCCGTCGTTGGCACGTTTGAAGATTACGACGCAACCAAAAAAATCTGCAGTGCCGTATGCGGCCTAAGTTGCAACATATCTGTAACTTGAGATGCGACTTCGTAAATTTCATCCGTTCGCCCAGGCGAGTTGTTTCGCGGCGAAACAGATTTGGCCGGGGCGACGGGGAAAAAGGCGCCGCAAGATGGAGCGGGACGCCGGCCCGGACGACGCGGGCGGCGTCCCGCGCGCTCAGAGATTGATCAGCAGGTAGGCCACTGCGACAGCGCCGATGGCGCAAAGGGTCTTGCGATAGATCGATGACATGGGCTGTTTTTTCCTGGTTGCACGTCGTGACTGCACGTTGGACAAGGCGCGCGCGCGCCCGCTGGCAAAGTGCCGTGCGGGGAGGTCAGGACAGCGTGGGCGAATCCTGCATTCCCCGCACGGCGAGGAAAAGCACGGCGGCATGACCCTTGCTGTTGTCCGCGCACGCGAACGCCGGCGCGGCTTGCGCGGCAGGCCGGCAGGCAGCGCGATGGCGCGGGACGGTGGTGGCGACGGGCATGGGGCTTGGGATCGGGGCGGCGGCCGGGCAGCCACGATGGCTGGCGCCGGACCGGTCCTTATGCCATGGCGGGTGCGCAAAGTCCAGCCGGGCCGGTGCCTGCAGGGCGTCTCGCGCGCCTGGGTTGCCGGCTGGCTTGCCTAGAATGAACAGCGCCCTGCCACCTAACGGGAGATCCCATGCATCTCGAAGGTTCCTGTCATTGCGGCGCGGTCGGTTTCAGCCTGGAGTCCGACTCGCCCTATCCCTTCATGCATTGCCACTGCTCGATCTGCCGCAAGACGGCGGGCGGCGGAGGCTATGCCATCAACCTCGGCGGCGACGCCGCCACGCTGAAGGTCCGGGGCAGGAAGCATGTCGGGATCTATCACGCCGTGATGCGCGAGCCCGGCAAGCGCGCCCGCCGCTCCCGCGCGCAGCGGCATTTCTGCCTCAAGTGCGGCAGCGCGCTGTGGCTGTGGGATCCGGGGTGGCCGGAACTGGTGCACCCGCATGCGTCGGCCATCGATACGCCCCTGCCAAGGCCGCCGGAGGTGGTGGAAGCCGCGCTGGATTTCGCGGCGCCCTGGGTGGACGTACCCAGGGGGCGCGCCCACGTGCACTGCGGCACCTGGCCGTCGGAGTCGCTGGCCGAGTGGCACCGGCGCAAAGGCTTGCAGCGCTAGGGGTCCCGGTGTCCCGGTGCCCCGGCGGCGCGCGCCACCCTCAGCCGCGGACCAGCATGATGGCGGCGGTGGCGATCAGGCACAGCGAGAACAGCGCGCGCAGGCGCCGCTCGGGCATGCGGTGGGCGAGCGCCACGCCCCAGGAGATGGTCAGCATGCCGCCCAGCGAAAGCGGGATACCGCTGGCCCAGTCCACATGGCCGGCATTGGCATAGGCGGCCAGCGCCACCACGGCACCCGGCGTGACCAGGGCCAGCGCCAGTCCTTGCGCCGCCGCTTGCCGGAAGCCGAACAGGCCGACCAGCGCGGGTGCGGCCACCACGCCGCCGCCCACGCTGAAAAAGCCCGAGAACGCGCCGCCCACCGCGCCCAGCGCCGGAATCCAGCGTGGCGACAGGCGCGCCCGCTGCGCGGTGGCCGCGCGCCCGGGCTGCAGGCGCCAGAGGAAATACAGCGCCAGCGCGATCATGAAGCAGGCAAAGACGCGCCGCAGCAGCACCGCGTCCATGGCGGTGGCGAGCCGGGCCGAGGCATAGGTGGCAAGTACCGCCGACAGCCCGAGCACCGCCGCCGTGCGCAGTGCGATATCGGCGCGGCGGCGGTATTGCCAGAAGCCGATCATCACGTTGGGGGCGATCATCACCAGCGCGGTGCCTTGGGCGAGTTGCTGGTCCATGCCGTACAGCAGGCCCAGCGCCGGAATGGCGATCAGCCCGCCGCCGATGCCGAACAGCCCGCCCACCGCGCCCAGCACTCCGCCCAGGCCGAAAATGATCAGGGAGGACAGCAACAAATGGTCAGGCATGGAAGAAGGCGGAGAAAAGAGATGGGGCGCAAGGCTGGCAATGCGGGAACAAGGGCGGGAACAAGGCCGGGAACAAGGCCGGGAACAACCGCGGCAACAAGGGCGCGCGGCGCGCCTGGCCGGGGAAGCCGGCTGTCCCGGCCTAACGTGCCCGGGATAGCGTGTGCAGCGCAGCAGGCGAAGCGCCCGGATGCGGTGTGGCAACAGGTCGCGTGGCGTCCCTCGTCGCAAAAGCTGCCTGCCGTCACGGAAGTGCGTAATGATACGGGCGTTTGACCAGGGCCGCCGCGCCCGCGCAGTTTGTCGGGAAAGCGCCTTCTTCGTCAGGGTTTTCCCTTGAAACTGGACCGTTCGTACGTTTACACGGTTTTTTGTTGCATTTATGAAAGCCGTTTGTAATGCGTTTCGGTTTGAATGCGCACGGGACGTTGCGGCCGCTCCGGATGCGGCACGTACACTACGCGTTCCGTGGAGATACATGAAAGTTCGCCGTCCCGGTGCACCGAATAGTCGCCATGGTCGTTTACCGCACACTGAGTCGAACCGAGCCTGATTTATCGTGTCTTTTTCTTTTCCTCGTTTCTTGCTGGCCAGCCTGCTGAGTGCCGTCGCCGGTGCCGCCGTGGCCGGCACGAATGTGCCCCCGAGTGCACCGCTGCCGGCCGACGGCCCCTGCGTGGCGCCACTCGCGAAGGCGCCGCTCACCATCGCGCAAGTGCGCCTCGATACCGTGCGCTGCAACCGCGACATCATCGCCGCGCGCCGTGGCGAGGAGGCCAGCCAGGCCGATATCCAGATCGCCTCGCAACGGCCCAACCCGGTGCTGAGCCTGGGCGTGGCCAATATCAACCCGCACCAGGGCTTCAATTCCGGCGGCCCGCGCAACAAGACCGTGGATTCCACGCTGCGCGTGGACCAGGTGATCGAGACCGCCAACAAGGGCAACCTGCGCGTGGAAGGCGCGCGTGCTTCGAGCCGCGCCGCCGGCGAGGTGCTGCAGGCCGTCGTCACCCAGCAGTCGAGCGCCGCCGAGCAGGCGTTCTACGAGGCACTGGTCAGCCAGGAGCGCGTGGCGGTGCTCAACGAGACCCTGTCGCTCTACGGCCGCACCCAGCAGGCCAACGAGACGCGCCTGAAGGCCGGCGACGTGTCCCGCGCCGATGTGACCAAGCTGCAACTCGACGTGCTGCGCTCCCAGGCCGACCTGCGCGCCGCCATGGCCGACCACGCCAGCGACAAGGCCGCGCTGGCCCAGGCCATCGGTGTGCCCGGCACGCTGGTCGACAACCGCCTGGTGGCGGACTGGCCCGCGCTCGACGTGCCGGTGCCCGAGCCCGATGCCGATACCGTCCAGCGCCGTCCCGACGTGACCGCGGCCGAAGCCCGCCTGGCGGCCGCGGCCAGCGCGCGTGACCTGGCGCGCGCCGGGCGCGTGCCGGACGTCACGGTGGGCGCGCAGGCCGAGCATTATCCGGTTTCGGAAGCCAACCAGACCGGCAGCGGCAACAGCTTCGGTGTGTTCCTGTCGATCCCGCTGTTCGTGCGCCACAGCTTCGGCGGCGAGGCGCGCCGCGCCGAGGTGGACTATTACGCCGCGCTGGACGACCGCAACCGCGTGCTGCTCGAGGCGCAGAACGAACTGGAGCGCTCGCGCAACCAGCTTGAGGCCGCGCGCCTGTCGCTCAAGCAGATGGTCCAGAGCGTGGTGCCCGCCGCCGAAAGCGTGGCCGGCAGCGCCGAGTTCGCCTATGCCAAGGGTGCCACCAGCGTGCTGGACCTGCTCGACTCGCGCCGCGCGCTGCGCCAGACGCGCCTGGACGCAGTCAACGCGCAAGGCGATTACGCCAAATCCCTGTCGGCCTATCGTGCCGCCCTGCAGTCCTCATCCAATGCCCAGGCTCGTACCGATGTGCCGCGCCCCTAATCAAGTGTCCGCTCCGATGTCTGCTTTGATGTCCGCTTCGATGTCTCCGATGACTGCTACGCCTGCTTCGACTACCCCCGCGCGCCACGGCCTGCGCGCGCGCCTCGCGGCGCTTTCGCTGGTGACGCTGGCGCTGGCCGCCTGCGGCAAGCAGGAAGCCCCTGCGCCCAGCGACGAGCCCAAGGTCGCCGGCAACACCGTCGAATTCCCGGCCTCCGTGAAGGCCCTGCCGGGCATCGCCGGCGAAAGCGTCAAGCGCGGCGGCGAACGCATGCTGAGCCTGCCCGGCCGCCTGGTGTGGAACGAGGACCGCACCGTGCGCGTGTCGACGCCGTTCGCCGGCCGCGTGACCGAAGTGATGGCTCAGGCGGGCACCAGCGTGAAGGCGGGCCAGGCGCTGGCCATGCTGACCTCCACCGATTTCGGCGTGGCCCAGTCCGACGCGCGCAAGGCCGCCGTCGACGCCGCCTACGCCGGCAAGGCGCTGGCGCGCCAGCGCGAGCTGTACGACGCCGGCGTGGTAGCGCAGAAGGACCTCGAGCAGACCCAGGCCGACGCCGCGCGCGCCAGCGCCGACCTTGCCCGCACCCAGGCCACGCTGCGCCAGTACGGCTCGCCCGCGGCAGGCGGCGGCATGGCGCGCTTTGCCCTGCGCACGCCGATCGACGGCCTGCTGGTGGAGCGCAATATCAATGTCGGCATGGAGCTGCGTCCCGACCAGCCGCCCAGCGCGCCGCTGTTCCTGGTCACCGACCCGAGCGAGCTGTGGGCGCAGGTGGACGCGACCGAGGCCGATCTCGCGCTGTTCAAGCCCGGCGTGAGCGTGCGCCTGGTGTCCAGCGCTTATCCCGGCGAGACCTTCACCGGCAAGGTGATCAAGGTCGCCGACTACGTCGACCCCGCCGCGCGCAGCGTCAAGGTGCGCCTGACCGTGCCCAACCAGGACCGTCGCCTGAAGGCGGAAATGTTCGTGACCGCCAAGCTGCAAGCCGCTTCGTTCGAGGGCATCGGCGTGCCGTCCAAGGCAGTGTTCCTGGCCGACAACCGCAACTACGTGTTCGTGCGCACGGCGCAGAACCGCTTCGAGCGCCGCCAGATCAAGCTGGGCGTGACGCTGCCCGGTACCGCCGAGGTGGTGGACGGACTCAAGGAAGGCGATGTGGTGGTGACCGAGGGCAATCTTTACCTGCAGGACATCCTGCGCGACGCCACCGCGGTCAACGCGGCCCTGGGCGGCGCGGCCAGCAACGCCGGCGCGAAGCAGTAAGGAAGACCGCCACATGATTTCGCGTATCGTCCATTTCGCGCTGCACCAGAAGCTGTTCGTCTGGCTCGGCCTTGCCATCTTCATCGGGGGTGGCCTGGCGGCCTTCAAGAACCTGCCGATCGAAGCCTTCCCGGATGTCTCCGACATCCAGGTCAACGTCATCACGCTGTACCCGGGCCGCGCCGCCGAGGAAATCGAGCGCCAGGTCACCATCCCGATCGAGACCGCGCTGGCCGGCACGCCGAATTCCGTGCGGGTGTTTTCGCACACCCAGTTCGGCCTGTCCTTCCTGATGGTCACCTTCAATGACAAGGCCACCGACGTGGTGGCCCGCCAGCAGGTGATCGAGCGCCTGCGCGGCGTGGACCTGCCCGACGGCGTGCACCCGGAACTGGCGCCACTGTCCACCGCGATCGGCGAAATCTTCCGCTTTCGCCTGACCGGCAAGGGCTATAGCGCGCAGGAGCTGCGCACGCTGCAGGACTGGGTGGTGGAGAAGAACCTGCGCCAGGTGCCTGGCGTGGCGGACCTGGTCACCATCGGCGGCACCATCAAGCAGTACGAGGTGAACCCCAACCTGGCGAAGATGCGCGATTCCAAGATCTCGCTGTCGCAACTCTTCGCCGCCCTGCAGCGCGCCAACGCCAACGCCGGCGGCGGCGCCGTGGCGCACGGCCGCCAGCAGTACCTGCTGCGCTCGCTCGGCAGCTTCT
This sequence comes from Cupriavidus sp. 05N38, assembly GCF_056397345.1. Classification (NCBI taxonomy): domain Bacteria; kingdom Pseudomonadati; phylum Pseudomonadota; class Betaproteobacteria; order Burkholderiales; family Burkholderiaceae; genus Cupriavidus; species Cupriavidus sp. 05N38. Next base: position 336,087 of record NZ_JBFTNF010000002.1, on the reverse strand, counting down.
ATACCTCGGCCGACATCGCCAACGTGGTGGTGGCCGAGAACAACGGCACGCCGATCCTGGTCAAGGACATCGCCGAGGTGAGGATCGGCGCCGCGCCGCCCCAGGGCCTGATGGGCCAGGACGACGAGGACGACATCGTCTCGGGCATCGTGGTGATGCGCAAGGGCGAGAATCCCTCGCTGGTGCTGGAAGGGCTCAAGAAAAGGATCGACCTGCTGGACAGCACGATCCTGCCCAAGGGCGTGAAGATCGTGCCCTACTACGACCGCTCCACGCTGATCGACAAGACGCTGCACACCGTGTTCGGCAACCTGGTCGAGGGCGCGCTGCTGGTGATGGCCGTGCTCTACCTGTTCCTGGCCAATGTGCGCGCCGCGGCCATCGTGGCGCTGGTGATCCCGCTGGCGCTGCTGTCCACCTTCATCGGCCTGACCTGGGTGGGCATCCCCGCCAACCTGCTGTCGCTCGGCGCAATGGACTTCGGTATCATCGTCGACGGCGCGGTGATCGTGGTGGAGAACATCTTCAAGCGCCTCGGCGAGCTCAAGGAAGCGCAGATCAAGGACAGCCGCGCGCGCATGCACGCCATCCTGCAGGCCACTACCGAGGTGGGCCGCCCGACCGTGTTCTCGATGATCATCATCATCGCCGCGCACATCCCCATCTTCACGCTGCAGCGCCACGAGGGCAAGATCTTCGCGCCGATGGCCTACACCGTGACGGGCGCGCTGATCGGTTCGCTGATCATCTCGCTGACGCTGGTGCCGCTGCTGTGCCACCTGCTGCTGACCAAGAACATCGCGCACGACGACAACTTCGTGGTCCGCCACAGCAAGCGCATCTATGAACCGATGCTGGCCTGGGCGCTGGACCACAAGCGCACCGTGGTGGGCATCGCGCTGGGCCTGCTGGTGGCCACCGTCGGCGTGGGCAAATTCCTCGGCAGCGAGTTCCTTCCCGAGCTGGACGAAGGCTCGATGTGGGTCAGCTTCGACCTGCCGGCCTCGGTCTCGCTCGACGAGGCACGCGACCAGGCCCGCCGCCTGCGCACCGTGATCCGCAAGACGCCCGAGGTCAACACCACCATCTCCAAGGTGGGCCGCCCCGACGACGGCACCGATCCCAAGCTGATCAACACCGTCGAGATCCTGGTCGACCTGAAGAACGACAAGCAGTGGCGCGCCGGCTACGACAAGCGCAAGATCATCAACGAGATCAACGCCAACCTGCGCCAGCTGCCCGGCATCGAGCCCAACTTCTCGCAGCCGGTGCGCGACAACATCCTCGAGAGCATCTCCCAGATCAAGGGCCAGATCGTGATCAAGGTGCAGAGCGACAGCCTCGAGCACAACAAGCGCGTGGCCGACCAGATCCTCGCCAACGTGCAGTCGGTCAAGGGCGTGATGCGCGCCTTCATCGACCGCGACGGCGAACTGCCGCAGTACGTGCTGGACTTCGACCGTGCCCAGGCCGCCCGCTACGGCATCAACGTGGCCGACGTGCAGGACCTGATGGAGACCGCGCTGGCCGGCAAGGCCGCCACCGAACTGTGGGAAGGCGAGAAGCACTTCAGCGTGGCCGTGCGCCTGAAGCCGGGCGAGCGCGAGCTGCCCAACCTGCCGAACATCTTCATGCAGACCGCCGACGGCGCGCAGGTGCCGCTGTCGCAACTGGTGCACTTCCGCGCCGCTTCGGGCGCGATGAACATCAGCCGCGAGAACGGCCAGCGCACCACGTCGATCGGCATCTTCATCCACGACCGCGACATGGGCAGCGTGGTGAAGGACATGCAGGCGCTGGTGGCCAAGAACGTCAAGGCCGACGACGTCAAGATCAGCTGGTCCGGCGAGTTCGAGAATCAGGAACGCGCCATGGCACGCCTGTCGATCGTGGTGCCGCTGTCGGTGCTGGTGATCTTCCTGCTGCTGTTCAACGCCTTCAAGTCGTTCAAGAGCGCCACGCTGATCATCTCGAACATTCCGTTCGCGCTGATCGGCGGCGTGTTCGCGCTGTTCCTCACCGGCATTCCGCTGTCGGTGTCGGCGGCCATCGGCTTTATCGCGCTGTTCGGCCAGGCCGTGCTCAACGGCGTGGTGATGGTGACCTACTTCAACCAGCTGCGCGACGAGGGCATGCCGGTGCGACAGGCCGTGCTGACCGGTTCGATGGACCGCCTGCGCACGGTGCTGATGACCGCGCTGCTGGCCATGCTGGGCCTGTTCCCGATGGCCATCTCGCGCGCCATCGGCTCGGAGACCCAGCGGCCGCTGGCGATCGTCATCATCGGCGGCCTGATCACGGCCACCATGCTGACGCTGATCGTGCTGCCCACGCTGTACGAATGGATGGTCGGGCGCAGCTGGCCCGACGAAGAAAACGGCAACGCGGACAATAACCGCTTGCCGGATTCGACGCCGGCCTGAAAGATGCCCGCCACTTCTGGTGGCGGGCTCTCCTCACATCTCGATGTCCGGATCGCTCCGGAAATCCGTGAAAATTCCCGCGAACGTCCGTGAACGCCCGCGGAAATTCTATTCCGTGCCAGGCAGCCCTGCCTGGACGCGCTGGCTCAGGCGCTCGCCGCTGGCCAGCAGGACCGTGACTTCCACACCCGCCGCAAGGTCTTGGCAGGCCGGGCGGCTGGTGCCGGAGAGCGACAGGCTGACGCCGCGCGGGCACACGGAAACAGCGCTCGCCGCCCCATCGGTATCGACGGTGACGGCGCCATAGCCGGCCCGCATCGACAGGCCGGAAGCCTGGCGCCAGGTCCAGGCCGCGGGCGGCTGGCTTGCGGTGACATCGGTGCCGTCCGCGCGCAGCAGCGCGGCGGTGGCGGTGAGGCGCGGCGCGCCAGGCGTGAGCGGGGTGTCGTCGTAGCTGAGCTGCAGGCGCCAGGCGCCGTGCCGGACCTGCCCGGCCGCTCGTGCCGGCCGGGTCTCGACGGTGAGCGCTACCTCACCTTGCATGTCGCGCCAGCTCTCGCGCAAGGTGTGCGCGCAGGCATGGAACAGCGTGATGAGCGGATGACGGCCACGTCGTCGGCCAGCGACATGGCCCATGAGCGGCCCCGAGTGCAGCGGCATGATTTCCCCGTATCTTTTTTGCGCGACCACTCTACAAAGCGGCCCGCCGGGGCGCATCACCCATTCATGGGATAGACCCCGCTTTTTTGCGTCCCCGGAGCGTGCCGGTCAGCCCTGGCGCGGCGCCTGCGCCAGCTCGCCCACGCGCGCGATCACCTCGGCCAGCAGTGCCGAGCGGTCGTCGGCACGGTAACTCATCATCACCGGCGAGGTGAAGCCGGGGGCATTGATCGGCACATAGGCCACGTCGTCGCGATGCAGCCGCTGCACCGAGGCCGGCACCAGGCAGATGCCCAGCCCGGCAGCGACCAGGCCGATGGCGGTCTGCAGCTCGTTGGCTTCCTGCACCACGCGCAATTGCAGGCCGCGCGTGCGGAACAGCGCCAGCACATGGTCGGCGTAACTCGGCCGTGGCCGCGCGGGGTAGAGCACGAACGGATAGGTGGCGAGCTGGTCCGGCGTCATCGGCGCGCGGCCCAGCGCGGGGTGGCCGCCCGGCACCGCCACCATCAGCGGCTCGGCCATCACCACGCTGCGGGTGATGGCGGGATCATCCAGCACGATGCGGCCAAAGCCGATATCGATGCGCCCGGCCTTGAGCGCTTCTACCTGCTGCACCGTGGTGAGTTCGGACAGGCTCACTTCCAGCGACGTGTCGGAGCCGCGCACCTGGCGGATCAGCTCGGGCAGGAAGCCGTATAGCACCGACGGCACGAAGCCGATGCCGAACCAGTGTTTTTCGTTGCGGCCGATGCGCCGCGTGCCTTCCATGATCTCGTCGATGCGCTGGTTGAGCTGGAGCGACTGCTCCAGCAGGAAGCGGCCCGCTTCGGTCAGGCGCACCGTGCGCGAGGAGCGGTCCAGCAGCACCGTGCCGAGCTCATCCTCCAGCTGGCGGATCTGGCGCGACAGCGGCGGCTGGGCGATATGCAGGCGCTCGGCGGCGCGGGTGAAGTTGAGCTCGGCCGCGACGGCCTGGAAATAGCGCAGGTGGCGAAGCTCCATGGCCATGTCCTTTCATACTTTCAAGGTATTGATCGGGACATACTCGGTCTTGGACACCCGCAATGTCAAGCCACATACTGCATGGGAGCGTATTGCCGGCGCACCGCCAGCGATTTCATACCCCGGTAGACATAAAGGTAGTCACTCAGCATGAAAGCAACCGTCGCCTCCGTCGAAGCCATCCTGGTGGACCTGCCCACCATTCGCGCGCACCAGCTGGCCATGACCACCATGCAGCGCCAGACCCTGGTCATCGTGCGGCTGCGCTGCAGCGACGGCATCGAGGGGATCGGCGAAGCCACCACCATCGGCGGCCTGAGCTACGGCGACGAAAGTCCCGAAGGCATCAAGCTGACCATCGATACCTACCTGGCGCCCGCGCTTGCCGGCATCGACGCGTGCAATATCCACGCCGCCATGCAGCGCCTGGGCTCGGTGGCGCGCGGCAACCGCTTTGCCAAGTCGGCGCTGGAAAGCGCGCTGCTCGACGCCCAGGGCAAACGCCTGGGCCTGCCGCTGTCCGAACTGCTGGGCGGCGCCGTGCGTCCCAACCTGGCCTGCCTGTGGACCCTCGCCAGCGGCGATACCGGCCGCGACATCGAAGAGGCCGAGTCCCTGCTGGCGGCGCGCCGGCACAACACCTTCAAGCTCAAGATCGGCCGCCGTTCCGTGCGTGACGACGTGGCGCACGTCTCGGCCATCAAGCGCGCGCTGGGCGACCGCGCCCGCGTCACGGTGGACGTCAACCAGGCCTGGAACGAGGCCGACGCCGCCACCGGCATCGCCATGCTGGAAGCCGCCGGCATCGATCTGGTGGAGCAGCCGGTGCCGCGCGAGCAGCGCGGCGCGCTGGCCCGCCTGGCGGCCCGTTTCGTGGTGCCGGTGATGGCCGACGAAGCGGTGTGCGGACCCGAGGATGCCATGGAGCTGGCGCGCCTGGCCGCCGCCGACGTGTTCGCGCTGAAGATCTCCAAGTCGGGCGGCATCTTCGAGATGCTGCGCACCGCGGCGGTGGGCGATGCCGCCGGCATCGCGCTGTACGGCGGCACCATGCTCGAAGGCAGCGTGGGCACCATCGCCGCCGCGCATGGCTTCTGCACCTTGCCGCGCCTGGCCTGGGGCACCGAGTTGTTCGGCCCGCTGCTGCTCAAGGACGACGTGGTGACGGCACGCCCCGAATACCGCGACTTCGCGCTGCACCTGCCGGAGGGCCCGGGGCTGGGCCTGACGCTGGATGAAGACAAGCTGACGCACTACCGCCGCGCCTGATTGGCCGCGGCGATCGATTAACGCAAAGAACGCAACAAGGACGAGAACATGCTGTTCCTGGTGAGAATGGACGTAAAGCTGCCGGCCGACATGCCGGCGGCGCAGGCAGACGAGATCAAGGCGCGCGAGAAGGCGTATTCGCAGGACCTGCAGCGCCAGGGCAAGTGGCCGCATATCTGGCGCGTGGTGGGCGAGTACGCCAACTACAGCGTCTTCGATGCCGAGACCAACGACGAACTGCACGCCATGCTGTCCGGCCTGCCGCTGTTCTCGTACATGGAGATCCACGTCACGCCGCTGGCCAAGCATCCCTCGTCGATCAAGTAGCACGGCGGCGCCGCGCAACGCCTGGATGCCTGCATTGCCTGCGCGCCGCTTTCCATTCTGGCCCCCGATCCCGATTCCATAAATCCAAGAGGAGACTTTGATGCGCCTGCCATTCCTGCGCGCCTTTGCCATGGGCGCCGCCTGCGCACTGGCCACCCTGGCCGCGACGCCCGCGGCCCACGCCGGCACCTGGCCCGAGAAGCCGATCCGCTGGGTCGTGCCATTCCCCGCCGGCGGCGCCATGGACAATATCGCCCGCACGCTGGGCGAGGAAATGTCGGCCTCGCTCGGCCAGGCCATCGTGGTGGAAAACCGCCCCGGCGCGGGCGGCAATATCGGCGCCGAGATGGTGGCGCGCTCGCCCGCGGATGGCTACACGCTGATCATCGTGGCCAACGGCATGGCGGTGAATCCGGCTCTGTACGGCCGCCTGAACTATGACCCGGTGAAGGACTTCGCCCCGGTCTCGCTGCTGGCGGTGGTGCCCAATGTGCTGGTCACGAGCAAGGTCAAGAAGTTGCCGGCCACGGTGCCCGACCTGATCGCCGCGGCGCGCGCCAACCCGGACAAGTACACCTACGCGTCGGCCGGCAACGGCACCTCGATCCACCTGGCCGGCGAGCTCTTCACCTCGCTGGCCGAGGTCAAGATGCTGCACGTGCCGTACAAGGGCAGCGGCCCCGCCATGACCGACCTGCTCGGCGGCCAGGTCGACTACATGTTCGACAGCATCACCTCGGCCAAGCCGCATATCGATGCCGGCAAGCTCACGGCGATCGCGGTCACCACCAGCAAGCGCTCCAGCGCGCTGCCGAACGTGCCCACCATGGCCGAAGCCGGCGTCAAGGGATATGACCTGTCGCCGTGGTTCGCCGCCTTCGTGCCGGCCAGGACGCCGCCCGCCGTGGTCACGCGCCTGAACCAGGCCATGGTGGCCGCGCTGGCCAAGCCTTCGGTGCGCACCCGCCTGGCCGGCATCGGCGCCGAGCCGATCGGCAGCACGCCGGCGCAACTGGGCAAGCACCTGGCCGACGAGACCCAGAAGTGGGGCAAGCTGATCCGCGAGCGGGGAATCCACGCGGATTGAGGAAGTACAGGCCGGCCATCCGCCCGCTGTCCCCGTCCGGCGTCATTTCCCCGCCGAAAAGCGGAGATCGCCGTACCATGCGCGCGCGGTCGCGCCGGTGTTGTCGGTGTCGGTGAGCAGGCCGTAGGCGGTGAGCTTGCCGGGCGCTTCGTTGAAGGCGCGTTTGTAATCCTGCGCCACGTTGCGGCTCAGCGACAGCCATTTGCCTGCGCCGTCCGGGCTGCCCGACACCACGATCATCTTGACCCGCGAGGTATGCGGGTTGTCGATGATGGTGCCGGCCGGCGCGCTGTCGGACCAGACGTACATCAGCGTGGCATAGGGCAATTCCTCGCCGGCCAGCGTCTTGGCCAGCCGCATGGCGGTACGGTCGCCCAGCGAGAGTTTTCCCTTGTCGCCGTCGAACATGAAGACCAGCCGTGCCGGCGCGTCCTCCTGGGCGGCCACGCGGTTGTCGGCGTTGGCGATGGGCTGATCGATCTTCCAGCGCCAGCTCAGCTGGGGCGTGGCGACGAGGTCGATGTCGCCCTCATGCATCAGCGCCGAGGCCGAGGCGGTGGCGTCCGCCTGCAGCACGGTGGTGCGGCCGTCGGCCACCAGGCTGTAGCGGGTCGATGCCTTGCCTTGCGCAACCGGCAGGTTCTTCCAGCCCGCCGGCAGCGTACCGCCGGGCTGGCCCGCGGAGAATGCCACGCCAGGCTGCGCGGACTGTGCATGCGCCGGCGCGGCTGCCCACAGCGGGACGCTGCAGGCCAGCAGGCCCGCCAGTCGCTTGATCCAGGAAGGCCGCCTTGAAGCCCGATGCATGGTCATGTGTGGGTGATTGTCGGTCGTGGAGGGTAACTCCCATTGTAGGCAGGGGCCACCGCGTTTGCCCGCGCGGCGGCCTGGTGCGCTACGGCGCGGCCTGCGCGCCGGGGCTGCCGGCGGCCTGCGCCGCGGCGCCGAAGATCGCGCGGTAGTGGCGCATCCCTGCATCCAGGTGCCGGCCGAAGGCAAAGCCCCGCGCCACCATGTCGTCGAACTCTGCCCGTGCGATGCGCATGACGTAGCTGTGCCCGGTGGCGACCAGGCGGCAGTCGCCCGTGGCCTGGCGCGCGCTGAACCAGTTGCCCGGGTCGGCATGGCCGGCGGGATAGGCCTTGCCTGCGTGCTCGAGTTGCCAGCCCCCGTCGAGCAGGATCCAGACGTCGGCATTGTCCGCGCCGCCGGCCGCGCCGGTGCGCTCGCACTGTGCGATCACGGTGCCGGCTTGCGCCTCCCATTCGCGCGAATGGTCGATGGTCCAGCGCAACTGCTCGCTGTCCAGGCTGGTGAAGAACGGCGTCTTGCGCAGCAGGTACAGATAGGTCTTCGAGGCTTTCATGGGTTTGCCCTGGGTGAGAGCGGCATCGGCGTGCGCCGCGGGACCGGCTTCGCACGAGGCGAGCAGGGCCGGCAGCAGCAGGTTGAATGCGAGTCGGATCCATCGGTTCATGGCCCCTCCGGGGGTGTGCCGGCGGGCCATGCGCGGCCCGCCTGATGGTTGGCGCGCGGGGCTCAGCGCGAGATCCGGGCCTCGAGCAGGTCGCCCATGCCGATGCGTTGCGCGAAGCTGATCCGCACGCGTTCCGACACTTCCAGCACTTCGCGCGCGCCGTCGCCGACGAAATCGATCACCGAGCGCATCGGGCGCGTGCCGGCGGCCAGGCCCACGATGCGCACGATCTCGTCGGCCACGGCCTGGGGATCGGCGTCCTCGGGCGTGAGCGCGCCGAGGCGTTCGCCGATCTGGTCCATCACGCCGTCGTAGCGGCTGTAGGCGGCGGCCGTGGCGGCATCGGCCGGCTTGCCTGCGCTGGGGAAGTGCGCGGTGCCCCGGGTGAAGGCGCCCGGCACCACGATGGAAGTCTCGATGCCGAAGCGCGCCAGCTCGTAGGCCAGCGTCACCGCCAGCGAATCCATGGCCGCCTTGGCCGCGCCATAGGGGCCCATGAACGGCGGGAAACCGCCCTTGGTCGTGGTGCTGCTGATCCACAGCATCAGCCCGGCTTCCTGCCGGCGCAGGTAAGGCAGCACCGCGCGGTTCACGCGCTGCGCACCGAACAGGTTGGTGTCGAACACGCGCATCATTTCCTCGGGCGTGAACGCCTCGGTGGGACCGACTACCAGATGCCCGGCGTTCTGCATCACCACGTCGAGGCGGCCCTGCTCGCGCACGATGGCCGCGGCGGCGGCATCGGCCGATTCCTGCGACAGCACATCGAGTTCAAGCGGATGGAGCGCGAGCTTCCTGGACGTGGCGAGCGCGCGCAGTGCCTGGGCGTGCTCGCGGTTGCGGCCGTCCGTGTCGCGCATGGTGGCGTAGACGATATGCCCCGCTTCGGCCAGCGCCCGGGCGCTGAGCTTGCCGATGCCGGTGCCCGCACCGGTGACGAGGATGACTTGCCGGCTGGCGTTCTGCATGGTGGTTCTCCCTGGATATGGTGAGCGTCGGCGTGGTGGCCTGTCGTGGCGCGGCAGGGATCAGGCAATGCCGCCGTTGGCGCGCAGGATCTGGCCGTTCACCCAGCCGGCATCCGGGCCGGCGAGGAAGGCGACGACCGAGGCGATGTCTTCCGGCTGGCCGAGGCGTTGCAGCGGCGCCATCCCGGCGAAGGCCCGGATTTGCTCGTCGGTCTTGCCGTCGAGGAACAACGCGGTGGCGATCGGGCCGGGGGCGACGGCGTTCACGGTGATATTGCGGCCGCGCAGTTCCTTGGCGAACACGTGCGTGAACGCTTCCACCGCTGCCTTGGTGGCGTTGTAGACCGCATAGCCGGGCATGTTCAGCGCCAGCGTGGTGCTGGAGAAGTTGACGATGCGCCCGCCTTCGCCCATGCGGGCGGCGGCCTCGCGCAGGGTGTTGAAGGTGCCGCGCACATTGATGTCGAAGGTCTGGTCGTAGAGCGCGTCGCTGGTGTCGGCGAGCGGAACGGTCTTGAGCACGCCGGCGTTGTTGACCAGCACGTCGACCTTGCCCAGCTGCTGCTCGGTGATCTCGAACATGCGGCGCACCTCCCCGGCATCCGACACATCCGCCCGCACGGCGATGGCGGTGGCGCCCGCAGCCTTGAGTTCGGCCACGAGCGCTTCGGCCGGCGCCGCGCCGGAGGCGTAGTTGACGGCTACTGCGAAGCCGTCGCGGGCAAGCCGTCGCGCGATGGCGGCGCCGATGCCACGCGAGGCGCCGGTGACGATGGCGACCTTGCCGTTGGTGGTGGCGGTGGTCGCGGTGCTTGCAGTGGTGTTCATGATGCATTTCCTTGCAGTGGTGGGTTGGTGAAATGAATCATGGACTATTCCGGTCTGCAGATAATCGGCGTTAAATTGATATCATTGCTCCGTTTGCTTTAACAATGAGGCCGTATGGACCGCTTTCAGGAAATGCAGGCCTTCGTACGCATCGCCGAGCGCCAGAGCTTCACCCAGGCCGCGGAAGATCTGCGCATCCCGCGCGCCACCATCACCAACCTGATCAAGCGCATGGAACTGCGCCTGGGCGCGCGCCTGCTGGAGCGCACCACGCGCACGGTACGCCTCACGCACGACGGTGACGCCTACTACCGCCGCTGCGTGCGCCTGATAGCGGACCTGGAGGAAGCCGAAGGTTCGTTCCGCAACACGGCGCCGAAGGGGCTGCTGCGGGTCAACCTCCAGGGCACGCTGGCGCGGCACTTCGTGGTGCCGGCGCTGCCGGGCTTCCTGGCGCAGTTCCCGGACCTCGAGGTGCATATCGGCGAGGACGATCGCCTGGTCGACCTGGTGCGCGAAGGCGTGGACTGCGTGCTGCGCGCAGGCAACCTGCAGGACTCGTCGATGGTGGGCAGGCGCGTGGCGCTGCTCGAGCAGGTCACCGTGGCCAGCCCCGCCTACCTGGCCGGGCACGGCGAACCGCACCACCCGGAGGCGCTCGCGGCGCATCGCGCGGTCAATTACATTTCCAGCGGCACGGGCAAGGCGGTACCGCTGGAGTTCACCGTGGATGGCCGCGTGACGGCGGTGCAACTGGCGGCCACCGTTTCGGTCACCGGCGCCGATCTCTACACAGGTGCCTCGGTGGCCGGGCTCGGGCTGGTGCAGGTGCCGCGCTACCGCGTGGCCGAAGAACTGCGGCTGGGCCGCCTGCAGGTGGTGCTGGGTGCATTTCCGCCCCCGCCGATGCCGGTCTCGGTGCTGTATTCGCAGAACCGCCAGCTCTCCTCCCGCGTGCGCGTGTTCGTGCAATGGCTGCGGGAAGTGTTCGAGCGCGCCGGCGGCTGAGGCACCGCGCGCAAAGCGGCCTGAAGGGGCCCGCCGCGCCGCCCGGCGAGACATATACTTTTCCAGGCATCCGCGCGACACCGACCGGTGCATGCGCCGGCCCTGCCGGCAAGACCTCTGCCCTTACCCGCCGCAGTGAGGTGACGCGATGGACCGCATCGTGATTCGAGCGCTGGGCGCAGTCGCCGTGGCCGGCGCGCTCGCCGGCTGCATGCCGGCGGCACCGCCCGCGCCGGAAGGCGACTACAAGAGCCGCGCCCTGACGCGCAGCGAGAATGGCCTGCAGGTATCGGCGGCGGTGCTCTCCGATGCGGAGAGCGCGGAGGTGTATGGCGTTCCGCTGGCGCAAAAAGGCGTGCAGCCGGTCTGGGTCGAGGTACGCAACAGCGGTTCCCAGAGCTACTACTTGCTGTCGCCGGGCCTCGATCCGGCATTCTTCCCCGCCTCCGAGGCGGCCGAAGCGTTTGCCCCGGCCGACGCCCAGACCACGCGCGCCGACCTCGCCCGGCGCTTTGACCAGCTCGCCTTCCACAATCCGGTGGCGCCTGGCCAGTCCGTGACGGGGTTCGTGCTGACCAACGCCAGCGAGGGGGCACGGCTCGTGCAGCTTGACCTGGTCGCGAGCGGGCGCGCAACGACTTTCTCGATCCTTATGGTGGTACCGGGCTTTCGCGCCGACTACAAGGCCAGCGATGTCTTCCGGCGCCAGATCTATGCGCCGGACCAGATCGTGGACTACACGGACGACGACGCCTTTCGTGCCGCGCTCGAGGCCCTGCCTTGCTGCGCAGGCAACAAGGACGGCACGAAACTGGGCGATCCGCTGAACCTGGTGGTCGTGGGCGGTCTCGACGATGCCTTCCCGGCGTTGGTGCGCCGCGGCTGGCGCCCGACCGAGGCCAGGTGGGCGGGCGCGATCACGCGGATGGTGACTTCCGCGCTGTCCGGCGAGCGCTACCTCAATGCGCCGGTGAGCGACCTCTTCCTGTACGGGCGGGCCCAGGACCTGGCATTGCAGAAGGGCCGCGGCACCATTCACCAGCGCAATCACCTGCGGCTCTGGCTGAGTCCCATGCGCTACCACGGCAAGCCGGTGTGGGTGGGCCAGATCAGCCGCGATATCGGCAGCCGCCTCACCATCCACTCGCCCACGCTGACGACGCACAAGATCGACCCGGACGTCGACGAGGCGCGCACGGCGCTGACCGAAGACATGGCCTACTCGCAGAATCTCGCAAAGCTCGGCTTCGTGGGGGGCGTGGGTGCCGCCCCGCAAGACAAGCCGCGGGAAAACCTGACCACTGATCCTTACTACACCAACGGGTACCGTACCTTGCTGATATTCGATCGCAAGCCCACGTCGCTGTCCGATATCGAGTACTTCCCGTGGCGCGTGGGAGACACGTCCGCAACCGCAACCGCGAGCGGCGGCGCGCGGCCATGAGCGGGCCGGGGCGGTGGTATCGCACGGCGCGCATGGCGAGCCTCTTGCTCGGCCTGGCCGGCTGTGCCACCTGGCAGGCGCCGCAGGACGTGGACGATGCCCCGCTGCGCGCGCGCGCCGTCAGCGCCGACAGGCAGGACGTACGCGTGAGCGCGGCGGTGCTGGGCACCGACGACAGCAAGCGCATGTTCGGCGCCGACGTCAACAAGACCAATGTGCAGCCGATCTGGGTCGAAGTGCACAACGGTGGCCCGCAGGTGCTGTGGCTGCTGCGCTCGGGCACCGACCCGGATTACTTCTCGCCGCTCGAAGTGGCGTGGTCCATGCACTCGCCGCTCGGCGGGGCCACCAATGCACGCATCGACGCCCACTTCAACGGGCTCGGTTTCAAGAACCCGATTCCGCCGGGAGGGACCCGCTCGGGCATCGTCTTCACCAATCCGGACCGCGGCACCAAGCTCGTGAACATCGACCTGCTCGGGGCCAGGACGCTCGTGCCGTTCTCCCTGTTCCTCATCGTGCCGGACGACGCGGCCAGCCCGCGCTTCTCGCAGACCATGTTCCAATACCCGGCTGGCGGGGTCACGGACTACAGCGATCTCGCCGCGCTGCGCGGCGCGCTCGAGCGGCAGCCGTCCTGCGCCACGGATGCGAGCAGGAACACCCGGGGTGACCCGATCAATGTCGTGATCATCGGCGCGCTGGCCGACCTCGGCACGGCGGCGGTGCGGCGCAACTATCGGCGCGACCCGCGCGAAGCCGATTCCGCGCAGTACGTCTTCGGCCGCGCGCCGGACACGGTGCTGCGCAAGCAGGCGCAGGAGGGCGCGCCGGCAACGTGGATGCGCGTGTGGCTCGCGCCGGTCAGCTTCCAGGGCCAGCCGGTCTATCTCGTGCAGGTCGGTCGGCCGCTCGGCGGACGCTTCGCGCCCCCGGACCAGGCAAGCCTCGTCCTGCACCCGGACGTGGACGAAGCGCGCAACCTGCTGGTGCAGGACATGATCTACTCGGGCGGCCTCGACAAGCTGGGCTTCGTCGAGGGCGTGGGCCAGGCACCCAGGGCACAGCCCAGGGCGACGCTGGCCGGCGCCGCCTACCATACCGATGGCCTGCGGGCGGTGATGTTCTTCGCCACGCGCCCGCTGAGCCTCTCCGACGTGGAATTGCTGGACTGGGTGCCGTACCTGGAGCGGCGCGACGCCGCCGCTGCCGCCGGCGGGGAGAAGGGCAATGCGCACAAGTAACGCGGTCATCGCCGCCTGTCTCGCGCTTGGCGCATGCGCCGGCCAGCCGCTCACGCCCTACTCGGCGGATACGCCGCCGCTTGCGCTCGTGCCCGCGGCACAGGCCGGCGTGCGCGACGGGCGGGCCCGTTTTCGCGAGATCTACTGCGCGGTGCTGCAGGCGCGCGGCGCTGCCGTGCCCGATGCGCGGCCCTGCGACGACGCCCTGACCCGCGTGGGCGACGAGCCCGCCGGCACCGGCCGGCCCGTGGACCTGGGCCAGTCCAGGCGGGGCCTGGTCGCGCTGCTGGTGCCCGGCATCGGCTACCAGTGCTTCGCGCCGTGGCTCAAGACGCCCGGCACGGTCGCCACGCACGTGCAGCAGTTCGGCTATGACGCCAGGCTGCTCGAGGTCGACGCCCTGTCCGGCATCGAAACCAATGCGCGCGAGGTGCGCGATGCAATCATGGCCATGCCGCAGACCGAGGGCGCGCCGCGCCTGGTGCTGGTTGGCTACTCGAAAGGGGCGCCCGACATCCTCGAAGCGGTGGTCGCGTATCCGGAGATCCGCAGCCGGCTGGCGGCGGTGGTCAGCGTGGCCGGGGCGGTCGGCGGCTCGCCGCTGGCCAACGACGCCGAGCAATACCAGGCGGACCTGTTGCGCCATTTCCCGGGCGCGACCTGCCAGTCCGGCGACGGCGGCGCGGTGCAAAGCCTGCGGCCCGCCGTGCGCAAGGCCTGGCTGGCACGCAATCCGCTGCCACGCGAGCTGCACTACTACTCGCTGGTCACGTTCCCCCGGCCGGAGCGCATTTCGTCGATCCTGTCATCGAGCTACGACAAGCTCGCGCGGGTGGATCCGCGCAACGACAGCCAGGTCATCTTCTATGACCAGGTGGTGCCCGCGAGCACCTTGATGGGGTATGTGAATGCCGATCACTGGGCCATGGCGGTGCCGGTCGCCCGCACGCATCCCACGGTCGGCTCGCTGTTCGTCACCCAGAATGCCTACCCGCGCGAAGCCCTGGCGGAAGCGCTGCTGCGCTTCGTGGAGGAGGACCTCGCCACGCCCGCGCCGTGACTGCCGGGGCAATGCCGCAGGGACGGCGTCCCGCCGCAGCGGGGTGCGGCCTCGTGCGGAGCTAGTGCGCCTTCAGCTCGCAGACAGGGCACACCCGCACCAGCAGGGGCGGGTTTTCGATTTCGGCGAGCGCATCGCTATCGTCGGATGCCACGGCGCAGCGGCACTCGCGCGTGGCGGCCAGCGTCTTCACCTGGCCGCCTTCCGGCAGCACCGCGTAGCGCACGCCCAGCAGCATGCGTCGCTCCCAGTCGCCTTTCGGATCGAGCGACAGCAGCCACAGGCGGGTCTGCAGCGACCAGTGCCTGACGGTCTCGCTCTTGATCAGGAGCCGCCGCGCGGCTTCCGCCACGGTGATCTGGCGCGACGCCAGGCCAAAGAATGCCTCGGCCTTGTCGCCCAGCCGCAGGCGTCCCACCGGCGTGCCGGTCAGGCGGGTAAACGGCTGGCGGCAACCGGTGCACTGGAACTGGGGCAGGCCGCCCTCGTCCGTGCTGTGGAAGGCCGCGCGCTCGCCGCAGCGCGGGCAGCGCGGCGGACGGCGGCTCGCCGTGTGCAGGCGGCGCCAGGCGGACAGCAGGAAGGTGGCAAGGTCGGCGTCGCCGCCCGCACCCGTCGCGCGCGCGCCGATATGGATCAGCGTGGTCGCGCGGCGCGGCTCCTGGACAAGGGCATGCGCGCTGACGAGGTCGTGGCCTGTCGCCGTAGGTTGGGACGGGTGGAATCTGCTCATTACGTCGGCACGGGCGAACCGGCCCATGCTCCGGGAGCGGTGAAAGTGCGCAGATTCTATTTGGGATGGGGAGCGGTCGAAACTGTGATTGATCACAGTGGGCGGCCGCCCGGGAGCGGGTCCGTGCCGCCCGGTGTGACGCGCGCGTGGCTTGCGCGCACCTTACGGCTTGATGATCCCGGCCGAAGCCGCCTTCACCACCGCTTCGATGCGCGTGGCCACGCCCAGCTTCTGGCGGGCATTGTCGATGTGAAAGTCCACGGTGCGCTTGGACAAGCCCAGGATGCTGGCGATCTCCCCGGAGGTCTTGCCCCGCGCGGACCATACCAGCGTCTCCACCTCGCGCTCGCTCAACTGCACCGCGTGCAGCCCCGGGCGCGTGCGCGCCGCGCGGGCCAGCCTGGCATCGACGATGCTGGTGAGGATGTCGAAATCCACGGGTTTGGTCACGTAGTCGTCGGCGCCGAGCCTGCGGCCCTTGAGTTCGGCTTCGCGCTGGGCCAGCGCGGTGAGAAAGACAAACGGCATGTCGGCGAAGCGCGGGGCCAGCGAGACGATTTTCTCCAGCAGTTCGAAGCCGGTCATCACTGGCATACTCACGTCGCACAGGACCAGGTCCGGCGTATCGCGCAGGATGGCGGCAAATCCCTGTTCGCCGTCATGCGCGATGCTGACGGCAAAGCCGCGCTCGACCAGCTCCTCGGCAATCAGGGCGGCCGTTTCCGCATCGTCCTCGATGCAGAGTATCTTGCGGCTGGCGTCTGGCATGGCGATCCTTGATTGACTGGGGTGGACGCGCAGAGCGTAGCGAATTTCAGGATAAAAGTCTCATGAATCACTCGCTTCATCCGGCATCTGGCCGCCGCCGCGTGCGCCGCGGGCTCGGGCGGCGGCTTGCCCGGCTGCCCGATTCGGTGCCGATGCTCAGGCCGATACGCGTGCGGCTTTCGCTTGTCTTCGTGCTGTTCCTGCTGCTGGTGGTAGGCGTGGGGCTGTTCGGCATCAATCGCCTGAGCAGCTTCCACAGCGTATCGGCGCAGATCAGCGGGCGCTGGCTGCAGAGCAACCGCATCCTCGGCGACCTCAATAATTATATTTCCGACTACCGCGCGTTCGAGGGCGACGCGCTGATCGCCACCACGCGCGCCGACCTGCGCGCCGCGCAGGAGCAGATCGGCAAGCTCGACGACGTAATCAAGGAAGTGGAGGGGCGCTACGGCAAGATCGCGCACGACCCGGCCGAACGGGCGCTCTACGAGCAGTTCATCGCGCAGTGGTCGGCCTACCGCCAGCGCGTGGACGAGGTGGTGTCGCTGGCCCACCAGAAAGACACCACGCAGGCGGTGGCGCTGTACCGCGGCGAGTCGCGGCGCGCATTCGAGCGGGCCAACGGCACGCTCGGCGTGCTGACCGAGCGCAACGTGGCGGGCGCGGCCGATGCGACCGCGCGCGAGGCCGATGCCTATCAGGAGGCGCGGCGGCTGATCGCCGGCGCCATCCTGGTGTCCTGTTGCCTGGTGATCGCCGCGGTGGCCTACCTGGTCATGGCGGTATCCAACCCGATCGCGGCGCTGGTCGAGCGCATGCACCGCATCACCGACAACGATCCGCATGTGGACATACCGGGCGCCGGCCGCAAGGACGAGATCGGCGAGATCGCGCGCGCGGTGGTGCGCTTTCGCGACAACACGCTGGAGCTGGAGGGCAGCAAGGCCGCGCTGGCCGCGCAGACCACCATGCTGCAGGACACGCTGGAGAACGAGCGGCGCATGGCCATGCTCCAGCGCAATTTCGTCTCGATGGCCTCGCACGAATTCCGCACGCCGCTCAACGTCATCGACGGCCATGCCCAGCGTCTCATGCGCATGAAGGAAGCACCTTCGGCCGAGGTGCTGGCCGAGCGCTGCGGGCGCATCCGCGGCGCCGTGCGCCGCATGACCTCCCTCATCGACCATCTGCTCGACTCTTCGCAACTGCTGGACGGCGGGCGCCTGGCCACGCTGCGCAGCGTCGATTTTTCGCTGGGCCTGCTGGTGCATGAAGTCTGCGACATGCACCGCGAGAGCTCGCCGGCGGCGAGCATCGAGGAGATCGTCGACCCGGGCGTCAGCGAGGTAATCCATGGCGATGCCAGGCTGCTGTTCCAGGCCTTCAGCAACCTGATCGGCAATGCCATCAAGTACTCGCCCGCGGGCACGCCGGTCGTCGTGTATGTGCGAGGCGACGCCGATGCGCTCAGCGTGTCGGTGTCGGACCGCGGCATGGGCATCCCCGACAAGGACCGCGACCATATCTTCGAGCGCTTCGTGCGCGGCGGCAACGTGGCCGGCACGGCGGGCGCGGGGGTCGGGCTCTATCTGGTCAGGCTGGTGGTCGACCTGCACGGAGGCGAGGTCCGCGTGACCAGCGAGGAAGGGCGGGGCTCGTGTTTCCAGGTCCGGCTGCCGCGCGCGGCGGCACAGCCCTGAAGGGCGG
This sequence comes from Cupriavidus sp. 05N38, assembly GCF_056397345.1. Taxonomy (NCBI): domain Bacteria; kingdom Pseudomonadati; phylum Pseudomonadota; class Betaproteobacteria; order Burkholderiales; family Burkholderiaceae; genus Cupriavidus; species Cupriavidus sp. 05N38. Next base: position 318,079 of record NZ_JBFTNF010000002.1, on the reverse strand, counting down.
GGCGCGCGAAGCCGCGCGAGACGCAAAAGCCGAAAGCTGAAGACTGAAAACTGAAGACGAAAAAAACCCGCCTGACGGCGGGCTGTTTTCTGTGGCGGAGCGGACGGGGCTCGAACCCGCGACCCCCGGCGTGACAGGCCGGTATTCTAACCAACTGAACTACCGCTCCACACTGGCTTGTGGAAACCGGCGAAACCGGTCTCCGACGCGCTTGTCGGGGCATGCCATGCCGGCATGCCTTCGAAACTGGCGTCCCCTAGGGGATTCGAACCCCTGTACTCACCGTGAAAGGGTGATGTCCTAGGCCTCTAGACGAAGGGGACATAAACCTGCTTGCAACACCTTGCTGTTTCATGTCGCGAGGGGCGCAATTGTAGCGCCCTTCATCGCCGCTGTGAAGTATTTATTTATCGGAATGCAGAAGAGCGGGTTTGCCGGCCACCTTGCGCCGCGATCGTGCGGCGGCGTCAGCGTCCGCCGCGGCGTTCGCGCATGGGCCCGTCCGCCTCGATTCCGCCCGACGCGGAAATCGGCCCGTCCACATTGAGCGGGCCGTTGACCAGCACATTGCCCTGCACCACCAGCGGGCCGTGCACGGTGAGCGGGCCATGGAAGACCCGCTGCGGGCGCGCGCCCGGCGGCAAGGCATAGACGGGCGGCCGCGTGGCGAACCACGCCGCGCTGAGCGGGCCATGCGCCAGCACGCCGCCATCGGCGGTGAGCGACCCGTGCACGGTGAGCGGGCCTTCCACCACCAGCGATCCGCCGACCGTCATCGGGCCGGATTCCACCGGCTGGGCCTGGGGCGGCGGCGCGAGCCACAGGGCCGCGGCGAAGCCCATGGCCACCCGCGTGGCGCGCAGTTGCCTGGCCTGCTGTTTCATGTGAACTCCTGCAAAAGCAATCGCAAGCATTCGCAAGCGTTCGCGAGCATTTGCTGCGGCGCTGCCGCCAGCGCTTTCAACTTAGCGCGCAGGCGGGCCGCAGGCAAGGCGCGCTGGTCTTTTGCGTGACGATCTGCCACCATTGCGCCCCTTCGTTTTCATGGCTTCACAAAGCGCCCCACGCAATGGCTTCGAGCAAAGCACACCATGCCACCGGATGGGCGGCGGGCCTGATCGCCGCCGCGGTCGTCGCCAAGTCCGGCGCCGGCGGCGCCTATCAACTGGGCGCCGCGCTGGCCTTCATGGCGGGCGTGGCCGGCGGCGGCGCGCCGGACTGGCTCGAGGTGGCGTGGTGGTCGAGGTCGCGCCGCCTGTGGATCACGCATCGCACGTGGACGCACTGGGGCATTGCCTGGATCGCGTTGCTGGTGTTCGCGCACCGCGCGCTCGGCAGCCACGTGCTGGCCGCGCCGGCATTCGGCTTTGCCTGCGGCGGGATCATGCATTTGCTCGCTGACTGGCCCAACCCGCTGGGCGTGCCCTGGATCTACGGGCGGCATTCGCTGAACTGGTGGAAGAGCGGACGCTGCGACCTGCTGGTGGTGGCGGCTTCGTGGGCCGGCGCGTTGTCGCTGTCGCGCCATGTGTGGTTCCATGGCACGCATGGCCTGGACCTGCTCCACTACCTGCGGGTCTGGCACCTGCGCGCCTGAGGCTTGTGGCGCAAGAAAAGGCGCAAGAAAGGGCCAAGAAAAGGCGCAAGAAAAAAAGAGGCGGCCACAAGGGGCCGCCGATCGGGAATACGAGGGAGGCAATTCCCTCCCGGAAGACTAACGGCCGCCAAAAGTGCCATATGCACCCCACCGAGGTGGGGTGACTTGTCCGGCATACGGGCCGATTTCAGGCCTCCAGGCAGATCACCGTCGCGTGCTGCGAACCCGCGCCGGCTTCGGCCGTGCGCTGGCGCTGCCGGCGCACGGCCAGGGTCATTTCGGCATGCGCCGTGTCGAGCCAGGCGGTGCGGTGGCGCACCGGGTCGCGCGGCGAAAGCGAGGCCGCGCTGACCTGCCGCAGGAAATACTTCACCATGCTGCCGGCGCGCGCTGGCACCGGCATCATGCCGAGCAACTGCCGCCGCTGCAGCAGGCCCTGGTCGACGGCATGCCCCAGCGCGGACCACGCCGTGCGCCCCAGCGCCACATACAGGACTTCGTGATCTGCCTGGCCGATCCGTCCGAGGAAGAGCGCCTCGAACACGCCGCGCAGCATCGGCACCGCCATCAGTTCTTCCAGGTCGCCATCGAAGGCCAGGCCACGCCGCGTGGTGGCGTAGGGCAGCAAGGCCAGCGGCTGCAGCTGCGCGAAGCCGTCGCCCCAAAGCGCCGCGGCGCCCGGCAGGCCGACCAGCTGCGCAATGCCGAAATGGTCCAGCATGCGTATCAGGTTGGGCCGTACCAGCCGACCGCCGAGCTCCACCTGTCGCTTGTTCTCGCGCTGGATGGTGCGTCCGGGCGCGTGCCTTTGCAGCAGGCGCTCGGTCAGCTCCGCGGCGAGCTGTACATGGGTATGTCCGGGCGTGGTGCTTACCAGCACCAGCCGTGCGTCCGCATGCGTGTGCTCGAACGGCACGTAGGTCATTGAATAAATGCGATCGCGATCAACCAGTACAGGCTTGTCGATCACGGACGCAGCCGCCCCGCGCCGGATGCGCGAGCAGTACTCTTCCAGATAGTTGGCCAAAATGTCCCCGCCTCACCACGATTTCTCTCTGTGCATCCGCCCTGTAGTCGGGCTGTTTCTGCATGGTAAGCCCCGCATCCGCGCCAGGCAAAGCCGGTAGTGGCGATTACTGCCTGTAGCCATGCAGGGTATGTGGGCCAGCGAACCAAGCGGGCTCATATTTGATGCCGAAGGCGCACAGATGCGCAGCGGCCCTCCGCGCAACGGCAGGGCGAGCCGCGCGGCGGCCCCGGGATCCGGCAAGGGGGGCGGGGACGGGGCGGCGGCGGCGGCGGGCTCAGATTTTCGTCGGGTCGCGGCCCGCGTGCGGGCATGCGGTCACGATGTCGTTTTCGAGGCGATGGCGCTGGCGGTGGTGTGGGCGCCAGAGTACCGCGCCGAAGCGGCCAGCAGCGCGATGGTGGCGACGAAGGCCGGCAGCGAGAGCAGCCCGAAGATCTTGCCGAAGCTCCATCCCATGCTCAGGATCTGCGCGCCCAGCAGCGCGCCGGCGATGCCGCCGAAGCGGCCGATGCCCAGCATCCACGCCACGCCGGTGGCGCGGCACTGGGTGGGATAGAAGCCCGCGGCCAGCGTCGGCATCGACGATTGCGCGCCGTTCATGCAGGTGCCCGCGGCAAACACCAGCAGGCTCAGCAGGAACAGGTCGCCGGCGCCGTGGCCCACCGCGTAGACCAGCGCGCCGGTCAGCGCATAGGTGCCCGCCACGATGCGCCACGGATGCCCGCGGTCCATCAGCCACCCCACCGCCAGCGTGCCGATACCGCCGCCGAGCGGGAACAGCGCGGTTACCAGCGCGGCCTTCTCGATGGGGAAGCCAGCATCCGAGATCAGCGTCGGCAGCCAGCTCGTCAGCAGGTAGAAGATCAGCAGGCCCATGAAGTAGGTGGTCCAGAGCAGCACCGTGCCGATGGCGAAGCGCGGCATCAGGATGGCCCGCAGCGACGAGGTCGCCGCCGCACCGTCGCCGGGCGCCTGCTCCTGGATGTGGAAGCGCTCGTCGCCGCGCAGTGCGCCGGGGCGGATGCGCGACAGCGCGGCGGCAATGCGCGCCGCGTCCGCCCGGCGCGCCACCATGAAGCGGACCGATTCCGGCAGGCACAGCATCAGCAGCACGGCCAGCATCAGCGGTGCGACGCCGCCCACCAGCAGCACCGAATGCCAGCCGTGATGCGGAATCAGCCAGGCCGCGATAAAGCCGCCCGCCGACGAGCCCAGCGTGAAGCCGCAGAACATGGCGTTGACCGCCAGCGAGCGGCGCCGCGCGGGCGCGTACTCCGACATCAGGGTGACCGCGTTGGGCATGGCCGCGCCGAGCCCGAGCCCGGTGAGAAAGCGCAGCGCGGTCAGTGCCTCGATGGAGCCCGCGAAGGCCGAGGCCGCGCTCCATGCGCCGAAGCACAGCACCGATCCCACCAGCACGCGCTTGCGGCCGAAGCGGTCGGCCAGCGGCCCCGCCACCAGCGCGCCCGCGGCCAGCCCGAACAGGGCCGCGCTCAGCACCGGTCCGAGATGGGCGCGCGCGATGCCCCACTCCTTGGCCAGCACCGGCGCGATAAAGCCGATCGCGGCCGTATCGAAGCCATCGGCCGCGACGATCAGGAAGCACAGCACCAGGATCATCCACTGGAAGCGCGAAAACGGCTGGCTGTCGATGAACTGCTGGACGTCGACGGATGCGCCGGGCCGGCGCGCGGAATCATGGGTTGCGGCCGGGCGGCCGCTGTCTGGGGGCGTCATGCTTTGTCTCCACGGGGGCCGCTCGTTGGCGGCGGATTCTGTGTATCTGTCTGCTGGCTGTGCGAAGGCGCGCGGCAGGCCCGCGCGGACCTCGCCCTGCCTTCGTCCTGCTTCGGTTTGCTTCGACTAGCTTCGATTTGCTTGGTCCAGCCTCTGGACTGCTGTCAGAACGGCAGGCCGACGTAGTTCTCGGCCAGCGACATGCAGGCCGCGCGCGAACCGGTCAGGTAGTCCAGTTCGGCCTGCTGGATGCGCACGGCGAAGTCGTCCGCGTCGGGGAAGCGGTGCAGCAGCGAGGTCATCCACCATGAGAAGCGCTCGGCCTTCCAGACGCGGCGCAGGCATTTCTGCGAGTACGCATCGAGCTCGCCGGCGTCGTCGTGCAGGTAGCGGGCGATCAGGCCGTCGGCCAGGCAGAGCACGTCGCTGGCGGCCAGGTTCAGGCCCTTGGCGCCGGTGGGCGGCACGATATGCGCGGCGTCGCCGGCCAGGAACAGGTTGCCGAAGCGCATCGGCTCGCACACGAAGCTGCGCAGCGGCGCGATGCTCTTCTCGATGCTGTCGCCGGTGACCAGGGCCTCGGCGGCGCTCGCGTCGAGGCGGCCGCGCAGCTCGTCCCAGAAGCGCTGGTCGGACCAGTCTTCGACGCGCTCGGCGGCGCCCACCTGCACGTAGTAGCGGCTGCGCGTGAGCGAGCGCATGCTGCACAGGGCAAAGCCGCGTTCATGGCTGGCGTAGATCAGCTCGTCTGCCACCGGCGGGGTATCGGTGAGGACGCCGAGCCAGCCGAACGGATAGACCCGCTCGAAGATGCGCCTGGAAGAATCGGGTACGCTGCGCCGCGTGACGCCGTGGAAGCCGTCGCAGCCGGCGATGAAATCGCAGCGCAGTTCGTGCAGCTGGCCGTCCTTGCGGTAGCGCACCACGGGCGTGGCCGTATCGAAGTCGTGCACGCTCACGTCTTCGGCGTCGTAGATGGTGCGCGCGCCGCAGGCTTCGCGCGAAGCCATCAGGTCGCGCGTCACTTCGGTCTGGCCGTACACGGTGACGGAGCGCCCGATCAGCTCGTGGAAGTCGATCCGGTGGCGCTGCCCGCCGAAGGACAGTTCGATGCCGTGGTGGACCAGGCCGTCATGATGCAGGCGCCCGGCCACGCCCGCGCGTTCCAGCGCATCGGCGGTCACGCTCTCGAGGATGCCGGCGCGGATGCGGCCGAGGATGTAGTCGGGGCTGCGCTGTTCGACGATGACAGCTTCGATACCGGCCTTGGCCAGCAATTGCCCGAGCAGCAGGCCCGCAGGGCCCGCGCCGATGATGGCGACTTGTGTGCGCATCGTGTTGTCTCCTGTGCGGGGGGCTGGTTGTTGTTGGGCACAACGATAGCGGCGCCGCGACGCACAGGGAATAGACAGAACGAACCATTAAAAGGACAAAACGAACATCGTGCTCCGGTGGCATTTTTGCGTTATTGCCCGGGAAAACCCTAGGGTAAGGCTGAAAAACGCAGTCATAACAAGGGGATATAAGGCCGCTCTCGGTGCCATCCAGTCGCGTGCAGGCCGGGTCCTGGCTGTCTGCGGCCTTCAGTTTTCATACATGCACGAGGGCGCATACATGCACAAGGGCGGCGCCCCTTAGCGCGCAATGCGTTGTTCCTTGCGGCAGGCCTTGCACACATGCTCCAGGCCATCGCGGCGCCGCGCGTCGCGCGAAAAGAACTCGCCGTCGGCGGGCCAGTATTCGTCGCAGTTGCGGCAAAGCTTGAGGGGGCCGATATCGGACATCAGCAACTCGCCCGCGGCACGGGCGGCGTGCGCGGCGTGGCTTGCATGGGCAGCGGCGGGGGGGCGCCGGAGGGCGGCGGTGCGATCGTACATGTTCTCTCCTTGCCTGGCGCAAACGGGCCGGCGGTGGTCAGGTACGGAGGGGATCTCCGGGGACGATCCCGGGAGACGATCCCGGGCGGTCCACGCGTATCGGCTGAAATACGCGGTTACGAAATGGCGGGCGGAAATGGCGGGCGGAAACGGTGTAATGGTGCTGGCAGGGCGCGCGCGGTGGCATGCGCGGCAGGCTTGCGTCACGAATTCATCGCGCCAACAGCCCGGAGAACGCCATCACCAGCCATCCCGCCGCGGCGCAGGTCCCAAGCCAGCCCAGCAGGACCAGCACGATGGTGGACCACTTCATTGCAGTTGCCGTCGCCGCGCTGCAAAGGCCGTGCGCGGCGCGGCGGGACCGATGCGGCAGCGGGCGCACGCCGGCGCGCGGTGCCACGCGGGCGGCTTCGAACGGGTGTGGTTCATGCGGACTTTCCTTCTGACAGGCAAGGCAGCGCTTGCACAACGGTGCAGCTTAGCCATGGTGCGGCGCGGGCGTGTGTCCGGGTTGTAAGGAAATGTGCACGAGCCGATGCGAAGCGGAGGCTCCCCGGCGCGTTCGCGCCGCCTTTTCTATAATGTGACCCGTTCCTGCTTCCAGCCGGCCGTGCGGCGCGTGACGAGGTCTCATCCCCGCCGCGGCCCGGTCGCATTCCAACCGCACACCAATCGCCCTCGGGCCCCGGTCACGCCATGACTATCCTCCTGCTCAACACTTCCTTCGCGCGCACTCTCGATGCGCTGGTCGAACGCTTCGCGGCCACGCCGGGCGCGCGCGTGCAGGCCTGGGTGTTCGAGGACGCCCCCGCGCGTCTCGAGGCCGTGCGGCAACTTGCCGCCGCCGGCGTGGTGGCGGAGATCCGCAGCGCGTACAAGCCGCTGCTGCATTTCTTTCTCGACGAACAGGACCTGGACGCACTGGCGGGCGCCGCGCGCACGGTGACGGTGCGGCTGCCCGCGGCCGCCACGCCGAAGGACGCGCAGCGCTTGCGTCTCGAAGCCTATCCGCTGGCCGGCCTGCTGCCCGAAGACAAGCTGCGCCTGGTCGATGGCGATGACGAAGGACACTATGTGGTCGAATCCGGCGGCGGGCGGCACCGCGTGTTCGTGCCGCGCGCGACCTCGGGCGCGCCGTGCGGATGGCTGCGCGTGTGGCGGGGCGACGAGCTGGTCGAGGACACGCCGCTGGCGACGGAATACGAGCTCGCATTCGCCGCGGCCATGGATGCGATCCGCGCGCACGGCTGGCGCGCGCAGGCGCCGTACTTCGACGTGCTGCACGTCGCCATCGCCACCGGCGGCATCGAACGCCGCCTGGCATACCAGGACGAATGCATCAGCACGCGCGAGGCGCTGCATGAGGATCTCTATTTCTCGGTGCTGGAGTATTTCCAGGACTGCGCCGGCCTGCCGCGTGGCGACCGTACCCTGCAGCCGGGCCAGATCGTCCCCGATGTGCACGCGGGCGAGGGCGCCACGCGCGTGCGCGTGGAAGTGCTGCCGCACCAGCTGCCCCTGCCCGGGCCTGGCCGCAAGCCGATGTCCGCCGAAGCGCTGGCCGCGCTCGCCCGCCCGCTCGCACCGGACGAGGTTGCCGTCGAGATGCATGCGCTGGGCGGCCATCGCTTCAGCGTGGAATCCGCGCAGGGGCGCGCGGTCCACGGCACGCATATCGAAGGTACGCTGCCCGGGCTGGTGATCTCCGGGGGCCAGCACGCCAACGAGAGCTCCGGCGTGGTCGGCGCGCTGCGCGCGGCGCATGTGCTCAGGCGGCGCGAGCAGGCGAACTTCGCCGTGATCGGGCTGGAGAACCCGGATGGCGCGGCCCTGCATATGCAATTGCGCGAGGACAATCCGCGCCATATGTCGCACGCCGCCCGCTACACCGCGCTGGGCGACGACCTCGAGGCGCGCACGGCGGAGCCGTTCGGCGAGAAGGCGGTCCGGCTGGAGGCGGCCGAGCGCACCGGCGCCGGGCTGCACATGAGCCTGCACGGCTATCCTGCCCACGAGTGGACGCGCCCGCTGACCGGCTACGTCCCTCCGGGGTTCGAAACCTGGACCATTCCCAAGGGATTCTTCCTGATCCTGCGCCACCATGGCGGATGCGAGGACAAGGCGCTGGCGTTCATGCAGGCGCTCACCGCGCAGCTGGCGACGTCGCCCGAGCTGGCCGCGTTCAACGCGCGGCAGCTCGCCACCTGGGCCGCGCACGCGGGCGCGGTGCCGTTCCCGGTGCTCAACGGCATTCCCTGCATGATCGTCGAGGACCATCGCTCCACGGTGCCGTTCATGCTGGTCACGGAGTTCCCGGACCAGACCGTCTACGACGACGCCTTCCGCCTGGCTCACACCACGCAGATGCACGCAGTGCTGGCGGCGGCCGAACTCTACTGGGCGGGAGCGCTGGCTTGAGTGAGGGGGCCTGCCGGCGCAAGCCTTCAGTGGATCGTGCGCGTCACCTTGGCATGCATGGCCTTGGCCGCCGCGCTGTCGTCGGGGGTGGCGTCTTCGTCCTGCTCGATCATCGTGGCAGCGAGGCTGAGTGCGGCCTGCATCTCCTCGTGCGACAGCCCCGATGACAAGGCCAGCCGTACCGCAAGGGACGCCAGGCGGGCAACGTCATAACTAGGTATGGTCATTTCTGCTCCTTGTGCCGGCGGCGGCACCGGCCTGCACTGGCAAGCCGGCGTTGCCGCCTGTATTGGATCGTCGGCGAATCAGTCAGGCCGATGAAGTGGCAGCGCATGCCTGCGCGCGGCTGCCGGTCCGTCTTAGTATGGTTCACCGGGCGCGATGCCGCCGGCGGAAGATTCCGCTCAGGCCGGCAGAAATCCCTCTACCGTCAGGTAGCGCTCGCCGGTGTCGTAGTTGAAGCCAAGCACGGTGGCACCGGCCGGCAACCCGGGCAGCTTTTGTGCGATGGCGGCCAGGGTGGCGCCGGAGGAGATGCCCACCAGCATGCCCTCCTCGCGCGCGGCGCGGCGCGCCATCTCGCGTGCCGGCTCGGCGTCCACCTGGATCACGCCATCGAGCAGCGCGGTATCGAGATTGCGCGGGATAAAGCCGGCGCCGATGCCCTGGATCGGGTGCGGGGCGGGCGCGCCGCCGGAAATGACCGGCGAAGCCACCGGTTCAACCGCATATACCTTCAGTTGGGGCCACTTTTGCTTGAGCACGCGCGCGCAGCCGGTGATGTGGCCGCCCGTGCCCACGCCGGTGATGAGCGCGTCGATGCCCTGCGGGAAATCCGCCAGGATCTCCTGCGCGGTGGTCCTGGCGTGGACCTCGATATTGGCGGGATTCTCGAACTGCTGCGGCATCCACGCGCCCGGCGTGGCTGCCACCAGCTCCTCGGCGCGGGCGATCGAGCCCTTCATGCCTTTTTCGCGCGGGGTCAGCTCGAAGGTGGCGCCGTAGGCCAGCATCAGCCGGCGGCGTTCCACCGACATGCTGTCGGGCATCACCAGCACCAGCTTGTAGCCCTTGACCGCGGCGACCATGGCCAGGCCGATGCCGGTGTTGCCCGAGGTCGGCTCGACGATGGTGCCGCCGGGCTTGAGCAGGCCCGCCTGTTCGGCCGCCTCGACCATGGACAGCGCGATACGGTCCTTGATCGACCCGCCCGGATTGGCGCGCTCGGACTTGATCCAGACCTGATGCGTATCGCCGAACAGCCGCTGGACGCGGATATGCGGTGTGTTGCCAATCGTCTGCAGGATGTTGTCAGCCTTCATTCGGGATCTCCTTGGATGGTTTCGATACGGACCGCGGGCGGGTCCGTACGCGCATGCAGGGAAGGATTCTAGCCGGCGGACCGGCAGTCTTGCGATTTCCGCAAGTGCCGGTGGCCACGCATGGCAAGGCTCAATGACAGGCTTCGGCGCGCCGGCAGGCGCAGTTCGGGCCCGCAGCCCGATGGAGGGGCTTCCAGCGACGACGCGCTCAGCACGCGGCCCCGGCCGCGCCGCTTGGCCTCGTACAAGGCGCGGTCGGCGCAGCCGAACAGGCAGTCCCACGCCGCCGCGCCGCCGCCCTGGCCGTCGTGGATCTGGGCGATGCCGATGCTGGCGCTGGCGAAGCCCCCGATTTCCGGCGGCAGGGCAATGGCGCGGATGCCGCGCAGGATGCGGTTGGCCAGCAGCACGGCGTCGGCTTCGGTGGTATGCGGGCACAGCACGCAGAATTCCTCGCCACCGTAGCGGCCGGCCAGGTCGGTGGCGCGAGGGGTCTCGGCCAGGACCCTGGCGATCTGCTGGAGGACCAAGTCGCCGGCGCGGTGGCCGCTGCTGTCGTTGATGCGCTTGAAGCGGTCGATGTCGATCACCAGGCAGCTCAGCGGATGGCCGTGGCGGGCGTATTCGGCCGACAGCACCATGGCCGCGGCGTCGATGGCGCCGCGGTTGAGCAGGCCGGTAAGGGCGTCGAGCCGGGATTGTTTCTCCTGTGCCGCCAGCATGCCTTCCATGGTCATCAGGGTGAAGGCGGCCAGACCCGCGAGGATGGCCACGAACGCGGGCAACAGGCGCAGCAGCAGCAATGCCTCGGCGTTCGGGTCCGCCACCGGGCTGCCCGGCGCGGCCGCCGCATAGAGGCCGCAGCACTGCGCCACCACTTGCAGGCCGCTGGCGGCCAGGACCAGCGGGCGGCTGCGGCGGGTCGGCGCCTGCGGCCGCTGCAGCAGCCAGGCTAGCGTGCAGGCCGCGGCGACGGCCGCGGCGATGTAGCCGGCGACTTCGGCCTGGCGGCTGCCCGCGCCCAGCGCGGCAGCGGCCAGCACCGCCAGCGTGGCGGCCGCCCCGGCCGTCAGCGACCCCGGCGCGGCCGGCGTGCGGCCATCGGTCAGGGTGATGCCGCGCTGGATCAGCAACTGGGCTACCAGCCCCAGCGCCGGCGCCACCAGCAGGAACCACGCGGGCCCGCTGCGCGCGTCGATCACCAGCAGGCCAGCGGCGCAAGCCAGTACCAGTCCTGCGCCCCAGGCGCGGCCCGCCGCGCTGCGGCGCAGGGCCAGCATCAGGGCCGAGAGAATGCATTGCATGGCGGTGAACAGGACCAGCAGTGCCATCACGGCAGTGCTCTCATCTGACAGCATGCGTTCCCCATGGGGTGCGGCGCGTCGGCGACGCGCCGTTGTTTGCCTTCGAAGGTAGCCATGCGCATGCGCGCGGCCCGTCTGCGCCACGAGCTGGCTTTCGACATTTCCGAATGCGGCGCGCGGCCGGAGCGTGGTCCGGTGCGAGGTGGCCGCCGAGCAGATGTCTTCTTGTTTGGGAAAATTCTACACAGCGGCAGCCTGCAAAAACCGCGTCGTCGCCCGGCGTGACAATTGTTGACATTAGGTTTGAAACGAGTGACCTACCATTCGCTTCGCTGTCGTGCCGGCCAAGGCAGCACTGCGCGTTCCGGCGCGCAGCCCGTTTCTGTTGTTTATGCGGCTACCCGGCGATTTGCCTGAACCACGCCGTGCTATGGTCGTCAGTGCGCAAAACAATAAAAATGCAGAAAACGGTGATCCGGCATTTTGCATTTCCGTATCGGAAGACTGCCGCGCGGGGTCGGACGGACAGCAAGCCCGTTCGCCTGCGTGCTCAGGGTCATCAACGCATTGCAGCCGCGGAGCGCGGGTTTGCCTGGCGTCCTTCCGTGCCGGCGGCTTTCGCAGGACCGGGCATGCTGCCCGGGTGCGACAGGAGATTGCATGCGTCATTGCGTCATTACGTCATTACGCATCTCCCTAGTCCTAAATACTTATAGGCATGACCATCCACATGCTTCAGAATCTGCCGATTTAGTGCTTAAATAAGCACATAAAAATGAACCGCAGGGGACTGCCCGGGACTCGGGCAGCGCGGGTGCAACGGAACATTCACGCCTGGAACGCATCGCTTGCCGGGCACCGCAAGGACGGTGCCGCAAGTCAGACAGGCGGGTTCTTCCGGGAGGGGCATAAGAATGAAGAACAACAGGGGTCAGTAGGTGAAATTGTTGCGATTGGACGGCCTCATGCGTCGCATGGCCGGCTTGTGCGGCGCGAGTGCGGGCACGACGATGACGTGGGCCTGGCTTGCTGCGTTGCTGACCGTATTCACAGCCTGGCTTGGCCCGGCGCAGGCGCAGGTGGCCGGACAGGTGGCCGGACAAGCGGGCGGACAAGCGGCCGCACGAGCGGTTGCAGTCCCCGGCGCGCGCGCGCCCAATATCGCCTTCCATTACGGCAGCAAGCCGCCGGTGGATGCCCTGCAGGCCTTCGATATCGCGGTGGTCGAGCCCGACAGCGGTTTCGACCCGCGCCGCGCCGCTACCCCCGGTACCGATTGGTTCGCCTACGTCAGCGTGGGCGAGGTCGAGCCGTCGCGCTCCTACCTCAAGGACCTTCCCAAGGCCTGGCTGACCGGCAACAACGATGCCTGGGGCGCCCGCGTGGTGGACCAGGCCGCGCCGGGCTGGCCCCCGTTCTACGTGGACAAGGTCATTGCGCCGCTGTGGGAGCGCGGTTACCGCGGCTTCTTCCTCGACACGCTCGACTCCTACCAGCTGGTGGCCAAGACCGACGCGGCGCGCGCCAGCCAGGAAGCCGGCATGGTCGCCGTGATCCGCGCCATCAAGGCGCGCTACCCCGACGCCCGCCTGATCTTCAACCGCGGCTTCGAGATCCTGCCGCAGGTCCACCAGCTCGCCTACGCGGTCGCGTTCGAGTCGCTGTACCGCGGCTGGGACCAGGGCAACAAGCGCTACACCGAAGTGAGCGAAGCCGACCGCAACTGGCTGCTCGGCCAGGCCCGCATCATCCGCGAGCAATACCGCCTGCCGGTGATTTCCATCGACTACTGCCCGCCAGCCGACCGCAAGTGCGCGCGCGACACCGCCGCACGCATCCGCGCGCTGGACATCATTCCCTACGTGGCCGACCCGGGCTTGCAGGCCGTCGGCATCGGCGCCATCGAGGTCATGCCGCGCCGCGTGCTGGTGGTGCAGGACCGCGAGGCCGGCGTCTCGATCGACGACTCCGCCGGCGTGCGCTTCGTCGCGATGCCGCTGAACTACCTGGGCTATCGCGTGGACTTCGCCGAAGCCAGCCAGCCGTTGCCGGAGATCGGCCCGGACCGCTACGCCGGCGTCGTGGTCTGGATGGGCGGCAATGTGCGCGACCAGCCCGGCCGTTTCTCCGGCTGGATCCAGCGCATGGTCGGCCAGGGCATCCCCGTCGTGTTCCTGAACGATTTCGGCGCGCGCATCGGCGGCTCGCTGGCTTCGTCGCTGCAGCTCAATGCGGTCAAGGGCAAGGTCGGCAAGACCGCCGAGGTCGTATCGAAGGATCCCATGATGGGCTTCGAGATGCCGGTGGCGCCGGACCGCACCCAGGCCGCTGCCGTGCAGGTGGGCGACGGCCCGGGCTTTCGCTCGCTACTGCGCCTGCGTTCGGGCACGCTGACCTACGACGCCGCCGCCATCACGCCCTGGGGCGGCTACGTGCTCGGCCCCTACGCCGTGCGCCGCAGCGCCAACGACCAGAACCGCTGGGTCGTGCAGCCGCTGGATTTCTTGCGCGAGGCGCTGCGCCTGCCGGCCATGCCGGTGCCGGACGTCACCACCGAGAACGCTCGCCGCCTGCTGACCATCCACGTCGACGGCGACGGCTTTGCCTCGCGTGCCGAGATCCCCGGCGGCGGCTTCTCCGGCGAAGTGCTGTTCCGCGAGATCTGGGACCGCTATCGCCTGCCGATGACGATGTCCATCATCCAGGGCGAAGTCGCCAGCGACGGCATGTACCCCAAGCTGACCGCGCAGCTCGAGCCGATCGCGCGCAAGATCTTCGCGCAGCCGTACGTCGAGGTGGCCAGCCACACCTACTCGCACCCGTTCGAATGGGGCCGCACCGTGCCCGACGGCACCCACGCGCAGAACCCCACCGAGGGCGACGACGACTACCACCTCGCGATCCCCGGTTACCAGATGGACCTGCGGCGCGAGATCGGCGGCTCGATCGACTATATCAACCGCACGCTCGCGCCCGCCAGCAAGCCGGTCAGCATGCTGCTGTGGTCGGGCGACTGCCAGCCCCCGCCCGAGGCCATCAAGCTGGCCGACCAGGCTGGCGTGCTCAACATGAACGGCGGCGACACGCTGATCACGCGCAGCAACCCTAGCTGGACGGCGATCTCGCCGATCGGCGTGAACAAGGCCGACGGCACCTTCCAGGTCTTTGCGCCCAACCAGAACGAAAACGTCTACACCAACCTGTGGCACGGCCCGTTCTATGGCTTCGAGCGCGTGATCGAGACCTATGAGCTGACCGACCGGCCGTACCGCTTCAAGTCGGTCAACATCTACTATCACAGCTACTCGGGTACCAAGGCGGCTTCCCTCAAGGCGCTGCGCAAGGTCTACGACTACGCGCTGAACCAGCCGCTGATGCCGGTGCACGCCAGCGACTACGCGCGCAAGGTGATCGACTGGCAGGGCATGGCGGTGGCGCGCGAGATCGGCGCCGGCGGCGACGGCAGGCAGCCCGCCGCGTGGATCGTGCGCGGCGACGGCAACCTGCGCAATGTGCGCTGGACCGGCGCCGGCGTACCCGACGTGGCCGGCTCGCACAATGTGACCGGCACCTCGCCGGCGCCCGGCGGCGGCGTCTACGTGCACCTCGTCGACGGCGCTTCGCGCATCGTGATGCGCGACGACGCGGCCAGGATGCCGGCGGTGCCGGAGATCGTCGAGGCCAGCGGCTTCGTGCGCGGCTGGCGGCGCGGTGGCCAGGGCAGCGCGCAACAGATCCGTTTTGACTTCAGCGGCTACACCAGGCCATTTTTCCGCCTCGCCGGCGCAGACCGTTGCCGGGTTGCCATCGACGGCAAGGCGGTAGCGGGCGTGCGGGAGCGTGGCACGCTGCGTTTCGACACCACGCCCGTCTCCAATCCCGGCAATGCCAAGCAAAGCGTTGAAATCACCTGCGGCGCCTGAGCGCGAGCGGCTGCTGCCGCCTGCGTTCGTGCTGACCTTCACCGCCATGGTGGGGATCGGCCTGGCGCTGATGTTCCCGCGCGAGACCTTGCGCGAACGCCTGCTGGGCGAAGGCCGCGCGGTCGATGGCCTGAGCATGGCCTACCTGGAGGCCTGGTGGCGTGCCACGCCGGACGACAACGGCTTCATGGCGGTGCTGGCCGAGCAATACGCGCGCACCGGCCGGCTGGACGAGGCCGAACGCATGCTCAGTCACCTCGAAGCGCGCTACAACGCCGCGCGCCAGGGCCCTGTGCGCAATCCCGCCGACGCCGACCTGCCCGGCCAGATCCTGCGCACCCGCATCGAGATCACGCAGCAGCGCGCCTTTGCCGCGCCGCCGGACACGCCCGAGCGCAACCAGCACGTGGAGCACCTTGCCGGCCTGCTCGGCCAGGCCGCGCTGATGACATGGACGCGCGCCGACCTCGAAGACCTGGCGACCACCGCCCGCGCGATCAATGCGCTCAAGTCCGCCCAGGTGTTCTACCGCGCGCTGGCCAGGAGCGATCCCGCCCGCGCCGACCTGTGGAACGCGCAGGCCGCCTCGGCGGCGCTTGCCGGCGGCGACTACCAGCAGGCGGCCGAAGCGCTGTTCAGCGCGCAGGCGCGCGCCACCGATCCGGCCGAGCAGCGCAGGCTGTTCCTGGCCGGGCTGAAGACGCTGCAATCCGGCAACCTGCTGGACCAGGCGCTGGCCCAGGCCGAACAACGCGGCGGCAAGCTGCTCGACAACGCGGAAGTCCTGCGCTACCTGACCAGGCTGGCGCTGGCCGCCAACCGCCCCGAGCAGGCCGCGCGCTACGTCGAGCGGCTGCTGCGCCAGCCGCCGAGCGTGCAAGGCATGCCCGCGGGCGCCGCCGCGCAGCGGGCGGGGATTCGGGGCATCGCCGGCAGCCAGCCGTGGGCCGCGCAAGGCGTGGTATTCCTCGACGGACCGCGCGGGCTGGCGTTGCGCCGCGCCATGGGCGAAGCCGGCATGCCACGCCTGCGGCGCGTGGCCGATGTACAGGGCAGGCCGGCCGCCCCGGCCGCCGTCGCGGCGCCCGCCGCCGCAGACCCGGACACGGCCGACCGCGCCTTCAACGCGGACGACTACGAACTCGCCTTCCAGGTCTTCCTGGCGGCCGGCAAGCTGAACGACGCGCAGCGCGTGGCCGAGACCGCGGTCAAGCACCTGCCCGGCTCGGCGCGCTGGCGCGAGCGCCTGGCCCAGGTGGCCGAGTGGAACCGCCAGCCCACGGTCGCGCTCAAGAGCTGGCTCGAGTATGCGCAGGCCAGCAACGACGAGACCGCCTGGAAGGCGGTGCTGCGCTTGGCCCCGGCCCTGAACGACGACCGCGCCTATCTGGCCGCGCTGCGCCATCGAGCCGGCACCGGCGACCTCGCCACCGTGGACGAGGTGGTCGCTACCTACGAGCGGCTGGGCGAGCCGGAGGAAGGCATGGCCTTCCTGGAGAGCCTCAGCCGCGGCCCCAACGCGCGCCAGGTGACGGAGCGGCAGGCGGAGCTGGCCGAGCGCGCCGGCAAGGACGCCCGCGCCTTCGCGCTGTACACGTCCCTGCAGGAACGCTTCGGCCCGCGCCCGGGATACGCGCTCAAGCGGGCCAACCTGCTCTACGTGCGCGGCGCGCTGCGCCAGGCGCTGGAGGCGATGGTGCCGTCCATGCCCGCCGCCGGCCCCACCGACATCGACTTCTGGCGCACGCTCACGGAACTGGCGCGCCTGAACCAGCGCGAGGACCTGCTCGAGCAGGGCTACCGGCAACTGACGCTGGCCATGGCCGGGACACATGACGACCACTGCCTGAAGATGCCGCCCGGCGCCGGGCGCAACCACTGCCTGGAGGACGTGCGCGACAGCGAGGAATCGGATTTCTCCAACCTGATCGATTTCTACGACAGCTCGCCCATCGATGCCGGGCGCATCGCCGAAGCCGGCTGGCGCAAGGGCGGCAAGCTCGAGTCGCTCGAGCTTGCCATCAATTACTACACCCGCGCGCGCGCCTACGACCGCATCGCCAGCCTGCTGCAGGCCATGACGCCCGCGCAGCTCAGGCAGGCCGAGCAGGCCAGCCGCTTCCTCGCCATGCGCGCCGAATACCTGCGCGCGCGCGGCGAACGCGACCAGGCCCTGGCCGACCTGCGCCGCGCCGCCAGCCTGCCCGACGCCGGCAGCGAGACGCTGGCCGCGCTGATGTGGTCGCTGGTGGACCTGGGCCCGGATACCGAGGTGCGCGCCATGATGCTGCGCCTCAGGGGCGAGGCCGAAGACAACCCGGACCTGTGGGGCGCCTTCGCCGCCGGCAGCATGCGCTTCCATGACGGCCGCGGCGCGCTGCACTACCTGCGCAAGATGGCCAGCGGCAAGAGCGCCGACCCGCTCTGGCTGGGACTCGCCGCCGATGCCTGCGACGCCATCGGCCAGACCGACACCGGCTGGCGCCTGCGCCGGCAGGCCTGGATCGACCTGCACAGCGACAAGAGCCCGCAGGGCCGCCGCGCCTCCGACCCGCGCGCGCTCGGCCCCGCCTCCGAGGAAGCGGACGCGCAAGGCGGCCCGGCCCCGGCCGAGCTGCGGCGCCAGACCGTGGCGCTGGGCCAGATCTTCGCCTCGGGCGACGTCTCGCGGCGGCTGGTGATGGAGATGCTGGGCGCCGACCGCAGCGTGATGGCCGGCGCCCGCGCCGCCGACTGGACCGGCCCGGCCGCGCCGAAGTCGCGCCTGGGCGAGATCCCGGGCCTGCCGCCGCTGGAACTCAGGTTGCCGCAGGACATGGCGCAGCGCGAGGCGCGCCAGCAGGCGGTGGTCTCCGCCGCGGCCAGGGAAGTGGCGCTGGCGTGGGCGCTGTCGAACGAGTCCAACGCGCTCGCGCGTGCCTGGCTGGCCCGCCAGTACGCACGCCAGCTGCTGCGCCCGGCCTATGCCGAAGTCACGCTGGCGCTGGCCGGCGGCGACCTGGACGCGCTCGACCGCGTGCTGGAGCGCCAGGCCGGCCGGGTGCCGGTGGACAACCAGATCGAGGCCAACGTGCAGCTCGGCCGCCTCGGCGCCGCGCAGACCCAGGCCTTCGATGCGCAGGACATCGCCCGCGCCGACGACAAGCTGCAGGAAACCCTGCAGGACACGCTGCTGTTCAATGCGCAGGCCATCGAGCCGCGCGTGACCTACCAGCGCCAGAGCCCGCTCGCCTACTTCGACTACAGCCTGGCCGGCGGCGTGCGCCTGTGGGATGGCTATGACCTCAACCTGCGCGGCGTCTGGCGCAGCCAGCGCAGCGTCGACCAGGCCCAGCTCACCGGCGTGCCCGGCTCCGACCAGCGTGGCGAGCTCTCGCTGGGCTACCGCGATCTGCACAAGCGCTGGCGGCTCGCCGTGGGACGGCGCGACGGCCTCGACAGCATGACCACCGCGCGCTTCACCGGCGCGTGGCGCGAGGAAAACCGCGTGAGCTTTACCACCGTGGCCGGCCTGAACCAGAACGCGGACGAATCGGCCGCGCTGCGCGTCGGCGGCGCCAAGGACGTGCTGGGGCTGGGCGCAAGCTATAACTTCGGCCTGCGCGAGTTCGCCGGCGCGCGCGTCGAGTACAACCGCTTCCGCGGGCAGGATGGCTCGTCGCTGGGCAACGGCGTGGTGTACGACGTCGAGCTGGGCTACCGCATCCGCACCGCCTACCCGGACTACACCGTGCGGATGGTCGGCACCCATGCCAGCTACAACACGCGCGGCGGCACGCTGAGCGGCAAGCTGGCCACGCTGGTGCCCGCCGGCGACGCCGCCACGCCGGCGTTCTACATGCCCGGAGGCTTCACGCAGGCCGGCGTCACGGTCGGCTTCGGCACCGAGCTGCTCGACGACTACACGCACAAATGGCGGCCGTTCGCCGAGCTCGGGCTGCTGCACGACACCCGCGCGGGGCAGAACTTCCGCGCGCAGCTGGGCATCGCGGGCACGGTCTTCGGCAACGATCACCTGTCCATGTATGTGCAGCACGAAACCGCCGCGCGCAATGGCGGCACGCCGCTGACCGAAGTCGGCGTGCGCTACAGATGGCTGTTCTAGTCCGGGCGGGCACCACGCCGCGCCGGTTCACCGCATGCAATCGGGATTCAATCGTTTAGGGGAAAAGCGTCATGGAAACAACTAGCAAGAAGCAGCATCGCGTGGCACGCCTGCTGGGCTGGTGCGGCGCAATGGGCGCGGCCCTGTGCCTGGCCGGCTGCGCGGTGACCGATGTGGGCCGCGCACCTGCGCTGAGCGCCGGCGAAGCACTGGCGGTCCTGCCTATCGTCAACTACACCGAGACGCCGCAGGCCGGCCTGCGCGCCGAGGCCATCGCCGAGAGCCTGCTCAAGACCGGCGGCATCGCCAGCGTGCGCCGCTACCCGGCCAGCCTGAACCCGGAAACGCTGTTCGAGCCGGCCGAGCGCGAAGCGGTGGGCAAGGCACTGGAATGGGCGCGTACGCAGAAGGTGCGCTACGCCCTGACCGGCGCCGTGCAGGAATGGCGCTACAAGGTCGGCGTGGACGGCGAGCCGGCGGTGGGCATCTCGCTGCAACTGCTCGACGTGAGCACGGGCGAAGTGGTGTGGTCCGCCACCGGCAGCGACAGCGGCTGGAGCCGCGAATCGCTGTCCGGCACCGCGCAGAAGCTGCTGCGCCGCTTGCTGGCGCCGCTGCGCCAGGGTTGAGACGCGGGAGAGCGCGATCGTGGCCAATACAGCCGACAAGATACGGGAAGGACAGGGCATTGGCGCGGGCGGCCGTTATCTGCGGCTGATCGCGCCTGCCACGAGCGGACCGGTCGCGCTGGTCGAGCTGGTGGTGACGATGGTCCTGGCGCTGGGCGCGGGCTACCTGGTGCTGCCGGGCAACCCCCTGCTGCTGGGGCTCGGCTTTCCCTGGGCCTGGCTGCTGCCGTTGATCCTGGCGCTGCGCTATGGCACGCTCATCGGCGTGGGCAGCGTGCTGATGATGCTGGGTGGCTGGTTCTTCTTCCACCAGATGGGGGCGCAGCCGGGCGAGTTCCCGCGCCTGTTCTTCCTCGGCGGCCTGCTGACGGTGCTGGTGGCCGGGCAGTTCGGCGATGTCTGGGGCACGCGGCTGGCACGCGCACGCGCCCTCAACCGCTACCTGGAGGAGCGCCTGGCCGCGCTCACCAAGAACCACTACCTGCTGCGCGTGTCCCATGCGCGCCTGGAGAACGACCTGCTGGCCAAGCCGACCACGCTGCGCGACACGCTGTCGCAGATGCGCGCGGTATCGCTCGAGGACAGTGGCGGCGGTGGCGGCCTCCTGGTGGGCGCGCGCCCGATGCTGCAGGTGGTGGCGCAGGCCTGCCAGCTCGAGGCGGCCGCGCTCTACGCGGTGCGTGGCGATACGGTTGACGCCGAGGCATCGGCGCGGATCGGCCCGGACTTCGAGTTCGATCGCGACGACGTGCTGGTGCGCCATTGCCTGGAGACGCGGCAGCTCGCGCACCTCCAGAGCGGCGGCGTGGCGCGCCAGCCGGCCGATCACCCGCAGACCCGCTACGTGGCGGTGGCGCCGGTACTGTCCGGCGCCGACAAGCTGGTCGGCCTGCTGGTAGTCGAGCGCATGCCGTTCCTGTCGCTCAGCTACGAGAACCTGCAATTGCTCATGGTGCTGATGGGCTACTACGCCGATGGCGTCGAGCATGCGGTCTCCACGCGCGCCATCGCGGCGGCGATTCCCGGCTGCCCGTACGACTTCGCGCTGGACTACGCGCGCTTGTCGCGCCTGCGCCGCGACAGCGGCATCGAAAGCACGATCGTGGCGCTGGTGTTCGACCTGGACGAATCGCGCGATGCCTTGTTCGAACAGGTGATCCGCAGCCGCCGCGCGCTCGACGTGGCATGGCCGCTGAGCAGCGCGCACCAGCGCGCGCTGCTCACGCTGATGCCGCTGTCCGGCAGCGAGGCCGCCTCGGCCTACCTGGTGCGCATCGAGGACATGCTGCGCGCCCAGTTCGGCACCGATTTCGAGGCCGCGCGCATCGGCGTGCACACGCTGGCCGTGCCCGCCAGCGCGCCGGTCGAGCCACTGGTGCGGTTGCTGCACCGCTGCCAGGTGGATGTACAGCCGGCGCCGGTGCCGGTGCCGGTGGCACTGGGCGAGGCTGGCCGTGGGTAAGCTCGGCATCGGCGGCGTCGCCGCGCAAATCGCCGCCCTGGCGTTGCTGGCGCGCGCCGGCAACAGCACCGCGCTGCTGCTGACCTTCCTGGGCATGCAAGCCCTGTCCGCCGCGATGATCGCCATGGTGTTGTGGCGCCTGCTGCCGCGCCGCTTTCGCGTGCCGTTCGCATGGAGCTACGGCTACCTGTTCGCGTTCTGCCTGCTGGTGCCGCTGGCGGGTTCCGTCGTCTGCGTGGGCAGCCTGTTGATCGCGCGGCTGTTCCCCGGGCGCAACGAAGCGGGCGGCATCGGCCTGGTCGGGCTGCCGGTGTTCGTCACCCACCTGATCTCGCGCGTCACGCACGGCGGCGGCGCCCGCCTGCGCGCCCAGCTGGGCAACACGCGCGCACCGCTGCCCGAGCGCATGACCGCGCTGGTGGCCATGCAGTCGATGCCGGCGCGCACCTCCAGCCCGGTGCTGCGCGACCTGCTGGCCGACAGCGCCGACGACGTGCGCCTGCTGGCCTATGGCATGCTCGACGGCGCCGAGAAGCACCTCACGCAGCGGATCCTGGCCGAGCTGCCGCGTCTCGAAGACGCCGGCGACGACGCCGGGCGCGCCGAGATACACAAGCGCGTGGCCGACCTGTACTGGGAACTGATCTACCAGAACCTGGTGCAGGGCGACGTCTATCGCTACACCGCCGACCAGGTCGAGCGCCACGCCCGCGCCGCGCTGGAGGTGGACGGCAGCCAGGCGGGCCTGTGGTACATGCGCGGGCGCCTGGCGCTGACCCGCAACGAACCCGCGCAGGCGCGCGAGTGGCTGCAGCGCGCCGAGCGGCTGGGCTTCTCGCGCGAGCGCACGCTGCCGCTGCTGGCCGAAGCCGCCTACCTCGAACGCGACTATGCCGCGGTGCGCGCCCTCCTGCTGTCGTTCGACAGCCCATCGCCGCTGCCCCTGGTGCGGCCCATGCTGCGTTACTGGCAATCATGAGCGATACCCCTTTGCCCCGCGCCGACTCGGCCGACGTCTGCCTGCTGCTCGAAGGCACTTTCCCGTATGTCAGCGGCGGGGTGTCGAGCTGGGTCAACCAGATGATCCGGGCCTTCCCGGAAATCCGCTTCGCCATCGTCTTCATCGGCAGCCGCCGCGAAGACTACGGCAACATGGTCTACGCGCTGCCCGAGAACGTGGTGCACCTGGAAACCCACTTCCTGTACGACTTCGCGCCGCCGCCGCTGGTGCACGGCAGCGCTGGCGACGCCACCGCCTTTGCCGCCTCGGCGCGCCTGCACGAGGTGTTGCGCAAGCCGGGGCAGGAGGCCGCGGCCGGAGAACTGATCCGCGCGCTGATGCCTGAACTCAGCGACGGCGGCAGGCTGTCGGAGGACGCCTTCCTGTACAGCCGCAACGCCTGGCAGACCATCACGGAACAGTACCGGCGGTACTGCACGGACCCGTCCTTCACGGACTACTTCTGGACCGTGCGCATCATGCACAAGCCGCTGTGGCAGCTTGCCCGCGTCGCCACGAACCTGCTGCCGGCCAAGGTCTACCATACCGTGTCGACCGGCTATGCCGGCTTCCTCGGCGCCATGCTGCATTACCGCACGGGCCGCCCGCTGCTGGTGTCCGAGCACGGTATCTACACCAAGGAACGCAAGATCGACCTGTTCCAGAGCCAGTGGATCCGCGACAACCGCAATGTGTTCGAGCGCGACATCTCGCAGATCAGCTATTTCCGCGAGCTGTGGGTGCGCTTTTTCGAAACGCTTGGCCGCGTGTGCTACGACGCCGGCGACACCATCGTGGCGCTCTACGAAGGCAACCGCCAGCGCCAGGTCACCGACGGGGCCAGCGCCGCGCGCACGCGCAATATTCCCAATGGCATCAACCTGCCGCGGCTGGCGGCGCTGCGCGCGCAGCGCGCGCCCGGCGTGCCGCCGGTGCTGTGCCTGATCGGGCGGGTGGTGCCGATCAAGGACATCAAGACCTTTATCCGCGCCATGCTCACGGTGGTTCGCCAGTACCCGGATGCCGAAGGCTGGATTGCCGGCCCGGAGGACGAGGATCCGGAGTACGCGCGCGAGTGCCGCAGCCTGGCCGAGAGCCTGGGGCTGGGCGATCGCGTCAGGTTCCTCGGCTTCCAGCGCATCGACGACCTGCTGCCCAAGGTGGGCGTGCTGGTGCTGAGCTCGATCTCCGAGGCGCTGCCGCTGGTGGTGCTCGAAGGCTTCGCCGCCGGCGTGCCGTGCGTGACCACCGATGTGGGCTCGTGCCGGCAACTGATCTTCGGCCAGCCCGGCGAGGACGCCGGGCTGGGCGCCGCGGGCGCGGTGGTGCGCATTGCCGATCCGGCCGCGCTGGCGCAGAAGGCCATCGACCTGCTGGGCTCGCCCGAGGCCTGGCACGCCGCCCAGCAGGCCGGTATCCAGCGCGTGGAGCGCTACTACACGCAGGAGATGATGGTTGGCAGCTACCGCGAGCTGTACACGCGCCTGATGGCGCAGCCGCCCGGGGCGCCCGCGGGCGTCCCGGGCGCAACGGCCGGCTCGCCCATGACGGCGGCCCAGGCCGCGGGCTGCCCCATGAAGGGAGGTCGCTGAGATGGCGGGGATTGGTTTCGAACTGCGCAAGATGCTGCGGCGGGACAGCCTGTCGGGCATGCTCGGCGCCTATGCCTACGCCGGCATCATCAGTTCCGGCCCGTGGGTGCTGTCGATCGTCGGCATCCTGCTGATCGGCGTGCTGAGCCTGCCCTTCGTGGTGCCGGGCAGCCTGGTGACGCAATTCCAGGTGTCGGTGACCTACCTGATCGCGGTCAGCCTGATACTCACCGGGCCGATGCAGCTGGCCTTCACGCGCTTCACGTCGGACCGGCTGTTCGAGAAGCGGTCCCACCTCGTGCTGTCGAATTTCCACGCGGTGGCCTTGCTGGTGACGGTGCTGGCCGGCGCGATCGGCCTGGCGTGCGCGCTGTTTGCGTTCCGGCAGCAATCGGTGCTGTACCGGCTGCTGATGATCGCGGGCTTCGTGGTCATGAGCAATATCTGGATCGCGGTGATCTTCCTGTCGGGCATGAAGCAGTACAAGGCCATCGTATGGACCTTCCTGCTCGGCTACACGCTGACCGTGGCGGCTGCGCTGGCGCTGCGCAACTACGGGCTCGAAGGCCTGCTGTCCGGTTTCGTCGCCGGCCAGCTGAGCCTGCTCACGGCGATGGTGGTGCTGATCTATCGCAACTACACCAGCCAGCGCTTCATGTCGTTCGAGGTGTTCCAGCGCCGCAACGCCTATCCGAGCCTGATGGCCATCGGCCTGCTCTACAACCTCGGCATCTGGCTCGACAAGTTCATGTTCTGGTACGCGCCATCCACCGGACAGCAGGTGATCGGGCCGCTGCACGCATCGATCATCTACGACATCCCGGTGTTCCTGGCCTACCTGGCGATCATCCCCGGCATGGCGGTGTTCCTGGTGCGCATCGAGACCGACTTCGTCGAATACTACGACGCGTTCTACAACGCCGTGCGCGGCGGCAGTTCGCTCGAGCATATCGAGGACATGCGCAACACCATGGTGCAGACGATCCGCCTGGGCTTGTACGAGATCGTGAAGGTGCAGGCCATCGCCGCGCTGCTGCTGTTCGTGGTGGGCCGCTACGTGCTGGCGCTGCTGGGCATCTCCGAGCTGTACCTGCCGCTGCTGTACGTGGACGTGATCGGCGCCAGCCTGCAGGTGGTGCTGCTCGGCGTGCTGAACATCTACTTCTACCTCGACCGCCGCCGCGAGGTACTGCTGCTGTCGGGACTGTTCGTGGTGCTCAATCTCGCACTGACTTCGCTGACGTTGCAGTTCGGGCCGGCGTGGTACGGCTACGGCTTCGCGGTCTCGCTGCTGGTGGTGGTGGCGCTGGCGATCTACCTGCTCGACCGCAAGCTGGACCGGCTCGAGTACGAGACCTACATGCTGCAATGACCAGAGGGCCCCGGCAGCCCGCCGCGCCTTGGCTGGCGCGGCTTCCCCCGAAGCTGTACCCTTCAAGCACGTGCCTGGCCGGTCTTGGCCCGGGCGCGCAGGGGGACGCCGGTTCGTATGTTTGCCGCTGCGGCGCCGGGCGCACGCGGCGCGTATAGAGGTAGGTATGAAAATAGCTTCGGTGGAAGACGACAAGAGCCAGGCCGAGCTGATCCAGCAGATCCTGAACTCGGCCGGCCATCAGTGCGAATGCTTCGCCAGTGGCGGCAGTTTCCTGCGGGCGCTGCGCGAGAAGTCGTTCGACCTGCTGGTGGTGGACTGGCAACTGCCCGATACCAGCGGCTTCGAGGTGGTCACCTGGGTGCGGCAGAACTCCGGGCGCAATCCGCCCATCCTGTTTCTCACCAGCCGCTCGCTGGAGGAGGACATCGTCGCGGGACTGGGCGCGGGTGCCGACGACTACATGATCAAGCCGATCCGCCGCGCCGAACTGGTGGCGCGCGTATCCGCGCTGCTGCGCCGCACCTATCCGCAGGCAGAGCAGGACAACGCGGTGCTCCACGTGGGCAGCTACCGGGTCGACACGCAGGCGCGCACGGTGGAAGTGGGCGGCGCCAAGGCCGAGGTCTCGCCGCGCGAGTTCGACCTGGCCCTGTTCCTGTTCCGCAACCTGGGGCGCCTGGTATCGCGCGAGGTGGCGGAGCAGGCCGTGTGGGGCCGCGCCATCGGCGCGGGCTCGCGCACGCTCGACACGCATATCTCGCGCCTGCGCATCAAGCTGGCGCTGCGGCCGGAGAACGGCGTGCGCCTGACCTCGGTGTATTCGCATGGCTATCGCTTCGAGGCCACGGCAGATGGCGACAAGCAGGAAGACTGAGTCTATGAAGTGGTCAGACATGGTAGCCGGCGGCATGCCGGGCGGTGCGCGGCGCAGTATCGGGCGCGGCATGGAAGGCCATCGCATGCCGCGCGTGGGCAAGGCGCTCGGGGCGACGGGCGCGGCCGGGCTGGCCGGCTTGCTTGCGATTGTCGCCGCGGGCTGGCCGGGCGGCGTGGCGGCGCAGGCCGCGGGCGCGGACGGCGCGGATTTCATCTACCTGGTGCGCCCGGGCGACACCCTGATCGGCGTGGCCGGGCAGTTCATGGACAGTCCCGGCGGCTGGCATGAGCTGCAGGCGCTGAACCGGGTGGCGGACCCGTACCGCTTGCCGCCCGGCATGCGCCTGCGCATTCCGCTGGCGCGCATTCCGGTTGCCGCCGGCAGCGCGCGCGTGGTGTTCGTCACCGGCGCGGCGCGCGCCGATGGCCGCGCGCTGCAGGCCGGCATGACGCTGGCCGAGGGCGCGCGCCTGGAAACCGATGCCGGCGCCGCGCTCACCATCGAACTGGCCGATGGCTCGCGTATCAGCGTGCCGCCGGGCTCCGCGGTGGAGGTCCGGCGCCTGCGCGTGTTCGCACGCAGCGGGCTGACCGACACCGTGATCGGCGTCGGGCGGGGCGAGGTGGATTCCCGCGTGGCGCCGCGCGGCACCGGCGTGGGACGCTACGAGATCCGCACGCCGTCGCTGGTGACCGGCGTGCGTGGCACGCGCTTTCGCGTCGGCACGGCGGACGGCGCCAGCCAGGGCGCGGTGCTGGAGGGCCGCGTGCAGGCCCGCTCGCGGCGCGGCCAGCAGGCCGCCGTGGTGGCCGGCTACGGCGTCAGCGTATCGGCCGCCGGCGTGCTGGCGCGGCCGGCCGCGCTGTTGCCCGCGCCGGCGCTGTCGCCATTGCCGTCGCCGTTGCTGGCGAGCCGCGTCACGGTTGGCTGGACGCCGGTGGACAAGGCAGCTGCCTATCGGGTGGTGGTCTCGCGCGATGCCGAGCAAACGGAACTGCTGTCCTCGCAGCTGGTGCGTCGCGCCGAGGCCGGGCTGCAGGACCTGCCCGAAGGCACGCTCTACCTGGGCGTCAGCGCGCTGGACGCGCGCCAGCTCGGCGGTGCCGCCACGGTGGCGCCGCTGGTGGTGCGGCTCAGTCCGCCGGCGCCGTTCACGCTCGCGCCCGAGCGCGACGGCACGGCCTACGGC